>DBPP01000039.1:22317-48119 GCA_002305575.1 Ruminococcaceae bacterium UBA1417 | reverse complement strand
TTAGAAGTTGATCCTCCAAAATACGAAGACATAAAGAACAATTTGGGAATCACCGCAAAAGATCCAAAACGTGCTTTTGAATATGACGTTGTTGGAGCTATCGCTTTATTCTCCAGAGCCGCAATTGAAGGAGGCACTCCCCCTGATGAAGCTTTAGACTTATCAGACGTGTTATTGCAGAAAGTGGAAAGTCTAAGCACAATAGAAGAGCTCTATCAGTTATACCAGGATGCTGAAATTTTGTTTGCTAAACTTGTCAGCGATTCCAGAAGACAGACAAGTTCTTACAAAATTGAACGATGCAAGATGTACGTTGCAAAAAACATTTATAATAAAATATCAGTTAAAGAAATTGCAAAACATGTTGAACTTTCGCCAAATTATCTTTCCAAAATATTTAAAGCAGAAGAAGGCATTGGATTAAACGATTACATCCAAAAAGAGAAAATCAAAATTGCATCTGTTATTTTATCTCAAACTACGCATCCAATATCTTTGATTTCGCTTTATCTTGGTTTCAAATCTCAGTCAAACTTTATTGAAGTTTTTAAAAAATGGACATCAATGACTCCTCTTGATTACCGTAATACGTATTATACTGAGGTGATTGATATTTGAATCCAATGAAGTAGAGTAAAGCGTGAGTTTATATATGTTTCTTTAATTGTGAGATAACGCGTTTTCCCACTTGGACACAGACTGTGCACCGATATTCAGTTTCTCGGCCAGTTGCTCCTGTGTCAGGCCGGCCTTAAAACGCAGCTGTTTAATTTTCTTTCCCAGTTCCATATGTAGTTTCCTCCGTAAAGAGTGGTATTTCTGATCACATCTGAATGATACAGCAGCACGCAGAAAAGTACCATAACGCAAAACGCAAGTCTTCTCGCCTGACAGTGGAGTCAGGAGCGGTTATGCTCACAGCATTATGACTGCAACAATATACAACACTATGGGGAGTTTTTCCCCTTTGCTATAATGAGGATACCGAAGGAGAGAAAGAAAATGGATTACGTGCACTTTTTCGATTCCCCGCTTGGGAGGATCACTATAACATCGGACGGAGAAAACCTCACAGGTCTCTGGTTCGAAGGACAGAAGCACCGACCGTCCAGCCTATCCGGTCATAAAGGATGTCCTCCTGTTCTTCAGGAGACGAAGAGATGGCTGGATCTGTATTTCAGCGGAAATGATCCCGGCTTTACACCGCCGCTTAGAATGGAAGGCACAGAATTTCAGAAAGAAATATGGCAGATCCTGCTCACTGTCCCCTACGGCAACACCGCGACCTACGGTGAGATCGCAACCACTTACGCTTCCGCACACGAGTGCGGCAGAATGTCGGCTCAGGCTGTGGGTGGCGCAGTATCCCGAAATCCCATATCGATCATCGTTCCCTGCCACCGCATACTCGGGACGAACAGCAACATGACCGGATACGCCGGAGGCCTCTGGCGAAAAGAAGCGCTGCTGAAACTGGAACAAAGTATTTAAAAGTGCAGGTGCTGCCTGATCGGGCAATACCTGCACTTCCTGTTTACAGAGATTATTTTGTCGTATCGCGGACAGCGGTCACCAGACTGGTGACATCCTGCAGATTGGAGGGAATGACGATCTTGGTGGACTGACCGTCCGCCATTTTTTCTGCCGCCTCCATGGAACGGATCTTCAGATACTGCTCGGAGGGATTGGAACTGTTGATCAGTTCGATCGCCCTCGCCTGGGCCTGGGCTACCGCAGTGATGGCTTCCGCTTCGCCCTGAGCGGTGCGGATGCGTTCCTCACGGACAGCGTCTGCACGGAGGATGGCAGATTCTTTTTCGCCTTCCGCCCTGGTGATGGCGGACTGTTTCTCACCTTCCGCAGCGAGAATAACGGCACGTTTCTCACGCTCCGCCTTCATCTGCTTCTCCATCGAATCCTGAATTTCCTTCGGCGGAATGATGTTCTTCAGCTCCACACGGTTGACCTTAATGCCCCACGCGTCGGTTGCCTCATCGAGAATCACGCGAATCTTCGAATTGATGATGTCGCGGGAGGTCAGTGTGTGGTCCAGTTCCATCTCACCGATGATATTGCGCAGCGTCGTTGCGGACAGGTTTTCAATCGCGGCAATCGGATGCTCCACGCCGTACGCATACAGCTTGGAATCGGTAATCTGGAAGTAAACAACCGTATCGATCTGCATCGTAACGTTATCCTTCGTGATCACCGGCTGCGGCGGGAAATCAATGACTTGCTCCTTGAGCGAAACCTTTTTGGCAATGCGGTCGATAAACGGGACCTTGAAGTGCATGCCCGTTCCCCACGTGGCGTGGTACGCGCCCAAACGCTCCACAACATAGGCGTGCGCCTGCGGCACAATCTTGATGCAGGAAATAAGCAGCGCGATCACTACGATTAGAAGCAATACGACACCCACGACACCTGCGCCAAGTTCCAGAATTCCATCCATAAATCTACACCCTTTCTCTTTTTTAAATCGAAACACCTTACTGCATGGGCGTTACAATCAGCTTCACGCCCTCAATGCGTTCGACACGTACCTGTGTGCCGACCGGGATCGGACCGCCATCCAGACTACGTGCCGTCCAGTCGTTGCCAAGCACCGTGACCCGACCGCGGGCAAGCACATTGTCGATCGGCTCGGTCACAACCGCAGCGCGTCCCACCACACGATCCGCGTTCGTATGCGTCTCCTTGCTCTGCAGGAAGCGCTGCACAAACGGGCGCGTCGCCAGCAGAAGGATCAGTGTAACCACCGCCGCAAGGATCACCTGCAGCCAAAGCGGCGCGCCGCATATGTAAGCGACGAGCCCGGCAATGCCGCCACCGGCAAACCAGATGGAAACGAGCTGGGCGCTCGCCGCCTCCACCGCAACCGCAGCAATGATGACGGCAACCCAGAGGAGAATCTCCATGGCATAACCTCCTTTTCTTTTTCAAAACGAAGCATTGCCTGGCGCCCTGCCTGCTTCGTTGCTTATAGCATACAGGATTTTTGTGCAATTTGCAAGTGAAATCTGTGGGGAACGGTCGAAAGGGCTTCCAAAAAAGCCGCATAAAATCTGCTTTTTCAGTGCCGTGTCCATGAAATGAGATGAAATTTACTGCAAACGGTACAACACGCGCGCGGTTCGCCGTTTCAGACCGTCACAGATAAAAAAACACCCGGAACGGCGTTTTCCGTTCCGGGCGTTCTCCTGTCTCAGTGCATCATGATCGCGGAGATCGCATCGAGAATTTTATCGTGACATTTACCGCAACCCGTTGAGCAATGGGTAATCTTCTGCACATCATCAAAAGCCTGCAGGACATCGTCGAAGTGCGGGAGCTGATGCAGCGCGTCTTCCACGTCGCCGAAGGTTACCTTCTTGCAGTGGCAGATTTCATAGCCGGGTTCCATAAGCTGAGTCATTTATTTTTTCCTCCTTTCATGGGAAAACGAACACAATTTACAGTTCGATTTTAACACGCATGCACGGGAAAATCAAGAGTGCGCACACAGGAATTTATTCCAGTTCAAACGCGCCGGTGTACAGGCGGTAATACGTGCCCTTCTGCGCGATCAAATCCTGATGGCTGCCACGCTCAATGATATGGCCGTGATCCAGCACCATGATGACGTCGGAATTCTTGACTGTGGAAAGGCGGTGTGCAATCACAAATACCGTCCGGCCATGCATCAGCGCGTCCATACCGCTCTGCACAATAGACTCCGTGCGCGTATCGATGGAGGAGGTTGCCTCGTCGAGAATCATAACGGGCGGATCGGCTACCGCTGCGCGCGCAATCGAGATCAGCTGGCGCTGGCCCTGCGAAAGGCCGCTGCCGTCGCCGGAAAGCACCGTATCATAGCCTTTGGGCAACATCCGGATGAAGCCGTCCGCATTGGCGAGTTTCGCCGCCGCAATACACTCCTCGTCGGTGGCATCCAGCTTACCATAGCGGATATTTTCCATGACGGTGCCGGTGAATAGGTTGACATCCTGCAGAACCATACCGAGCGAACGCCGCAGATCCGGTTTCTTGATCTTGTTGATGTTGATGCCGTCATAGCGGATCTTACCATCCGCAATATCGTAGAACCGGTTGATCAGGTTTGTGATCGTCGTCTTGCCCGCACCGGTCGCACCGACGAAGGCAATCTTCTGGCCCGGCTTCGCGTAGAGCGAAACGTCGTGCAACACGATTTTATCCGGCACATACCCGAAGTCCACCTCATCGAGTTCCACGCGGCCTTCAAGTGCCGTATACGTCACCGTACCGTCGCTGTGCGGATGTTTCCAGGCCCATAGGCCCGTGTGTTTTTCGCTTTCGACGAGCGTATCGCCGTGTTTTTCGGCATTGACCAGTGTGACGTAACCTTCATCCTGTTCGCTTTCTTCATCGAGCAGCGCAAAAATACGAGACGCACCGGCCATAGCCATGATGATGGAGGAAATCTGCTGCGTCACCTGGCTGATCGGCATGACAAAACTTCTGGAAAGCTGGAGGAAGGAAGCGATTGCGCCGAGCGTCATCACGCCCATGCCGGTCAGGGAAAGGTTCGGCATCTCATACAGCGCCATCAAGCCGCCGAGTACGGCGATCAAAACGTACAGGCTGTAGCCCAGCGCATTCATGATCGGCCCGAGGATATTGGCAAATTTATTCGCTTCCGACGCATTGCCGAACAGGTCGTTGTTTCTTTCGTCGAAGGCCTCCTTGGTTTTATCCTCGTGGCAGAAAACCTTGATAACCTTCTGGCCGTTGATCATTTCCTCCACGTAGCCGTTCACAACGCCAAGCGATTGCTGCTGACGGACAAAGTAGCGGCCGCTCTTGGCCGTGACCTTGCCGATCACCTTGAACATCAGAACGAGGAAAACGATCACAAATAGCGTAAGCCAGACGCTCAGGGAAAGCATCGAGAAAAAGACGGCGACCACCGAAAAGAGCGAAGAAATGGTCTGCGGGATACTCTGCGAGATCATCTGCCGCAGCGTATCGGTATCGTTTGTATAGTGGCTCATCACATCGCCGTGCGTGTGCGTGTCGAAATACTTGATGGGCAACGTCTGCATATGGGCGAACATCTCGTCGCGGATGGTCTTGAGCGTACCCTGGGAAACAATCGCCATGATGCGGTTATAAAAGAGGGAGGCCATCGCGCCAATGATGTAGATGACCGCCATCTGGCAAAGCGCGAAGAAAAGTCCGGTGAAAACCGGCGCGGATTCCAGCAGAAGCGGCGCGATGTAATCATCGATCAGGCGCTGCAAAAACAGCGACGACATGACGCTTGCAAAGGCACTCACACCGATGCAGAAAAGCACGAGGATCAGATGCAGGCGATAGGCTTTCATATAGGAAAGCAGACGCTTAAAGGTTTTCTTATCGAGCTGCTGCAGGCTCTCTTTCATAGAAAGCCGCGGACCGTTAGGACGTGGGGGCATTGTCGTCGTCTCCTTTCGTCTGAGATTCATAGACCTCGCGGTAGATCGGGCTGGACTTGAGCAGCGTGTCATGCGTGCCGCAATCCATGATCTTGCCATCGTCGAGCACAAGGATGATGTCTGCATCCTGCACGGAGGCGATGCGCTGCGCGATGATGATTTTTGTGGTTTCCGGAATTTCCTTGGCAAATGCATCGCGGATCAGCGCGTCGGTACGCGTATCGACGGCGCTGGTCGAATCGTCGAGAATCAGGATCTTGGGGTGTTTGAGCAGCGCACGCGCAATGCAGAGCCGCTGCTTCTGGCCGCCGGATACATTCGTACCGCCCTGCTCGATGTAGGTATCATACCCCTGCGGGAAAGCACGGATAAAGTCGTCCGCCTGCGCGAGTTTGCAGGCATAGACGAGCTCTTCGTCGGTAGCATGCTCGTTGCCCCAGCGCAGGTTTTCCTTGATGGTACCGGAAAACAGAACATTTTTCTGCAGAACCATCGCAACCGCGCCGCGCAGCGTATCGAGATCGTAGCGGCGCACATCGATGCCGCCGACTTTCACCGCACCCTGCTGTACATCGTACAGGCGGGGAATGAGCTGCACAAGGCTCGATTTGGACGAACCTGTGCCGCCGAGGATACCGACTGTCGCGCCGGCCGGAATGGTCAAATTCACGTTGCTCAGCACCGGCTTGCCGTTGTTGCGGTGGTAGCTGAACTGCACGTTTTCAAATACGATGCTGCCGTCCGGCACCTGTGTCACCGCATTTTCCGGCGTCGTGATGTCCGGCGTTTCATCCAGCAGCTCCACGGCGCGTTCGCCGGAAGCGCGGGAAATGGCAATCATAACGAAGATCATGGAAAGCCCCATCAGGCTCATGAGAATCTGCGTGGCGTAAGAAATCAGGCTCAGCAACTCACCGGTGGAAAGGCCGAGCGCCGCGTCGCCGCCGCAGGCCACAACGGTCCGCGCGCCAAACCAGGAAATCAGAATCACTGCCGCATACATGCACATCTGCATCAGCGGGGCGTTCCAGGCAAGCTGCTGCTCGGCCTTTTTGAAATCCTTGTAAATGCGCTCGGAAATCGTATTGAACTTCTTTTCCTCGTGATCCTCGCGAACAAAGGATTTCACAACGCGAATGCCATGCAAATTTTCCTGCACCACGCTGTTGAGCCGGTCATATGTGCGGAAAACACGCTCGAAAATCGGGTGCGTCTTCGACATGATGAAGTACAGGCCAAAGCCCAGAATCGGAATGATGACGAGAAAGATCACCGAAAGCTGCGCGTCAATGGAAAACGCCGCGATCAGCGAGAAAATCATCATCAGCGGGCTGCGCACGGCCATGCGGATGATCATCTGGTATGTATTTTGCAGATTCGTCACGTCCGTCGTCAGACGCGTAACGATGCTGGCCGTCGAGAACTTGTCGATGTTGGAAAAGGAAAATGTCTGCACCTTGTAGAACATATCGTGGCGCAGATTGCGTGCAAAGCCGCTCGAGGCTTCCGCCGCAAATTTGCCTGAAATGATGCCGCAAAGCAGCTGGCCGGCCGCCGAGAGCAACAGGACAACCCCCATTTTAACGATATACTGCATATCGCCGGCATCGATACCGTAGTCGATCAGATTGGCCATCAAAATTGGGATAATCACCTCAAAGACAACCTCACCGCTGATCGTAACCATAGCCAGAATCGAGTTCTTTTTCTGTTCGCGAATACTCCGCATCAGTTTACGAATCAAGAGTGCCCCTCCTTCCATGCTTTCTGCCGCTCAGCCGAAGCGGCGTCAATGTTATCCTGCATCCGCTGCAGATACGCGAGCAGCGTGCGGACTTCGTTGGCCGTAAAGCCGCGCACCAGTACGCTTTCCAGGATCTCGTGGTCTTCATTGATGGTTTGCAGCAGATCCTCCGCCTGCCTGGTCAGCGTCAGGCGCCGCAGGCGCGAATCCGTTTCGCCGATGTGGCGTTCCACAAATCCCTTGCGCACAAGCAGGTCAACCACCTTCGAGGCCGTGGAACGCGTCACACCGAAGTGCCGTTCTACATCGCGCAGATAGACGGGCGTGTCGTCGTGTTCGGCGATGAAGTGAATCACCCAGGTATTGGCGCCGGTCAGCAGATCGTTTTCCTTTTTATGGGAATACGTGTCGATGAATCGGTGCATGGTGGTGTTCAGCGCATGTAGCGCCCGGCCGATTCTCTCTTTCGGCATTCAAACCGCATCCTTTCTTTACAAAATGTTTTGGAAGCGCAACATCAGCGTGCAGCAAACAATCATGCGCTTAATTGTTGGCTCCGGTATATATTATAGTTTCCTTTTCCAACAAAGTCAACCCCCGTTACCGACTGTAAAAAATTTTTCCCCGGGTGTTTTCATGCCGGGCCGAATATGCTATAATACACTCAATAAGAAAACGACTTTGGGCGGATAAGCCCCGGATTGGAGAACAATTGGAATGAAGACCAAATGCGCATTCTGGGTTGCGGGCGCCGGTGTTTTGCTGGGCACCGTGCTGCGCTGTATCCAGATGCTTTTCTTTTTTGATGATCAAACCGGTTTTGTGACGGACAGCGGCACCCTGACGCTACTGTACAGCGGCGCCACTGTACTCAGCGCACTGTGCGCCGCGCTGCTCTGCCTTTTGGATCGCCGGCTCTGCGGCACGATGCGCCGGGAGCGGAACTGGGCGGCAGGCCTTTCCTCGCTTTTGGCCGGTATCTTTCTGCTTCTGTGCGCCGTGGCTCTGTTTTGGGATGCACGTGCCTACCGCACCTTTGGCGGCGCCTATTTCATGCTGCCTGAACAGGTGAGCGCCCACCTTCCACTGGCTGTTTTCACCGCACTATTTGGTCTGGCTGCTATAGCCGCCTCGATCCTCTGGATGCGCGGCAATGTCTTTCCCGGAAAGGCCGGCGTCCTCTGGGTGACCGGCGTTTTGTGGGGATTGTGCTACATGCTGCTGGTATTCATGCAGTATTCGGCCTCCGCCACAACGGTGGAAAATCTCTATACGGTTGGCGGCGGTGCGGCGCTGCTCTTTTTCCTGCTCGCAGAAGGCAAACTGCTTTCCGGTGTGGGCACCCTGAAAACCATCAGAACCGCTTTTGTTTTCGGCTTGCCCGCCGCACTCATCTGGATTACCTATATCGCCTCCAATACGGTCCTGATTCTGGCCGGGCGGGGCTACGCTACCGAGATGCCGTATGTAATCCAGCTTGCCATTCTTGGCGTCTGCCTGCACATTCTGACGCTGCTGTTTACCCTGCGCGGGGAGCATTTTGCACCCGCCGCCCTGGAACATACGCCTGCCCATGAAAAAAAGGCTGTTTTCCGGGACAATTCCGGAAAATGAAAATGTTTTTGAGGAAAAAGTTTGTGATTCTGCCAAAAAAGCCTTGTATTATTCCCGGAAATGCTATAAAATAAGATAAGCAGATGTTGCATCTACAAATTTCAGGAGGTATAACAATCATGGCAGTTAAAGTTGCAATCAATGGTTTTGGCCGCATTGGCCGTCTGGCGTTCAGACAGATGTTCGGCGCCGAGGGTTACGAGGTTGTTGCGATCAACGATCTTACGAAGCCCTCCATGCTCGCACATCTTCTGAAGTACGACACCGCACAGGGCGGCTACTGCGGCAAGATCGGCGAAGGCCTGCACACCGTTGAGGCGGATGACGAGGCAAACACCATTACGGTCGACGGCAAGACGCTGAAGATCTATGCGGAAAAGGATGCGAAGGATCTTCCGTGGGGCGAAATCGGCGTAGACGTCGTTCTCGAGTGCACGGGCTTCTACACCTCGAAGGCAAAGTCGCAGGCGCACATTGACGCCGGCGCGAAGAAGGTTGTTATTTCTGCTCCGGCAGGCAACGATCTCCCGACGATCGTTTACAGTGTCAACGAGAAGACGCTCACCGCTGAGGATACCATCATTTCCGCAGCGAGCTGCACCACGAACTGCCTCGCCCCGATGGCGAAGGCGCTCAACGATTACGCTCCGATTCAGAGCGGCATTATGAGCACGATTCATGCTTACACCGGCGATCAGATGATTCTCGACGGCCCGCACAGAAAGGGTGACCTCCGCCGTGCACGCGCTGGCGCTGCGAACATCGTTCCGAACTCCACGGGCGCTGCGAAGGCGATCGGCCTGGTTATTCCGGAGCTCAACGGCAAGCTCATCGGCTCCGCTCAGCGTGTTCCGGTTCCGACCGGCTCCACGACGATCCTCACCGCTGTTGTCAAGGGCACGGACATCACGAAGGAAGGCATCAACGCGGCTATGAAGGCGGCGGCTTCCCAGAGTTTCGGCTACAACGAAGATCCGATCGTTTCTTCTGATGTTATCGGCATGAAGTACGGCTCCCTGTTCGACGCAACGCAGACGATGGTTGCGAAGATCGCGGACGACCTCTATGAGGTTCAGGTTGTTTCTTGGTACGACAACGAGAACTCCTACACGAGCCAGATGGTCAGAACAATCAAGTACTTTGCTGAGATCTGATTTCTCAGTCTGTACGGAAGGGGCAGGGTTCCTGCCCCTTCTTTTTATTATAAAATTTATTGAGAAACGGAGCGGTGATCATGCAGGAAAGCGTGCGGACTTTTTTAACGGCAAACAATATGTACTGTGGCGCAGCGGCCCGATGCCTGGATCTTGCCAGCGAAACGGGCGAGGTTGCAAAAGAAATTCTCCGCGGCATGGATTACGGCAAAAAGCCGTACGCCCGCACGGCAGAAACCGAGGGCGAACTTGGAGACTGCCTCTTCTCCCTACTGGCACTTTGCTGCGAACTGGGCGTGGATGCCGCGCAGGCGCTGGACAACGCCGTGCAAAAATATGAACTGCGGCTGAAAACCAAGGGAAACGCCGGTTCGAGATAGCCCGCGCGCCACTTCGATGCCCGCAGGGCATACCGGGACATGCAAATTCTCCATTTGCTTTTTCTGCGCCAACATGCTACAATAGGCGCGATGGATTTCAGACAAGGAGTGAATGTGAACGATGGCACAGAAAAAACTCGGCTTCGGCCTGATGCGTCTGCCGTCTCTGGATCCGAACGATCCGGGCAAAATCGACATGGAGCAGACCAAAAAAATGGTGGACACCTTCCTCGAGCGTGGTTTCACCTATTTTGATACCGCTTGGATGTACTGCGCCTTCCAGAGCGAACGTGCAGCGAAGGAAGCGCTTGTGGCGCGCCACCCGCGCGACAGCTTTACGCTGGCAACCAAGCTGCATTCCGGCTTTATCAAGACACTAGAAGACCGCGACCGCATCTTCAACGAGCAGCGTGAAAAAACCGGCGTTGAGTTCTTTGATTATTACCTCCTGCACGACATCAATGTGCACAGCCTGGAGGTCTACAACAAGCTCGATTGCTTCTCTTGGATTCAGGAGAAAAAGGCGCAGGGCCTTGTGAAACACATCGGTTTCTCCTTCCATGATGGCGCTGAGTTACTGGATCAGGTTCTGACCGCGCACCCGGAATTCGAATTTGTACAGCTGCAGATCAATTACCTCGACTGGGAAAGCATCGGCGTACAGTCCCGCAAATGCTATGAAGTTGCGGAAAAGCACGGCGTGCCTGTCTTTGTGATGGAGCCGGTCAAGGGCGGTACGCTTGCCGCGGTGCCGGATTCTGTTGCGGAGATGTTCAAGGCCTTCTCTCCGGAAATGTCCGTCCCGTCCTGGGCTATCCGCTTTGCGGCAAGCCTGCCGAACGTGCAGATTGTGCTTTCCGGCATGAGCACCATGGAGCAGCTGCTCGACAACACCGGCTATATGCAGGATTTCCAGCCCCTCAACACGGACGAGCTGTCCGTTATCCAGAAAGCTGTAAAGCTGATCAACGCGAACATTGCGATTCCCTGCACCGGATGTGCCTATTGCGTCGATGGCTGCCCCATGCACATTGCGATTCCGAAGTATTTTTCGCTCTATAACGCCGATATGCAGGAAATCAAGGGCAAGGGCTGGACACCGCAGGGCGAGTACTATGAACACCTCACGCACGATTTCGGCAAGGCCAGCGACTGCATTGCGTGTGGCCAGTGCGAGGGTGTCTGTCCGCAGCATCTGCCGATTATCGAGCACTTGAAGACGGTGGCATCGCATTTCGAAAGCTGATTGCCGCGAAATCAAAAATGCACGCCATTGCAAAAAAGTTTTTACAAAGATGGAGCAGAAAGCCAAACCGGTTTTCTGCTCCTTTTATATTTGGGGAAAATTGAATGCACAGGTTTTCGCATGGATGCAAAACTTTCGGCCACACTAGGAAAAGACAAAACAGCAGGTCTCGCTGTCCTGCGGAAAGGACATCCAAAATGAAAACAAAAACCGCGCAGGAATACGACGTCATGGTGCGGCGCGCTTCCCCCCACTCGCCTGTATGGAAAGACTGTCTCTTCGCTTTTTTATTTGGCGGCTCCATCTGCGCACTCGGGCAGGGCCTCGCCAATCTTTTCATGTTGCTCGGCTTGACACTGCAGGACGCCCGCACCTTCGTCTCCATTTCCCTGATCTTTCTTTCGGCGCTTCTGACCGCCTTCGGCGTATACGACAATATCGCGAAATATGCTGGCGCCGGCACACTTGTACCCATCACGGGATTCGCCAATTCTATGGTTTCCCCCGCGCTGGAATTTAAAAGCGAGGGCTTCATCACCGGTCTTGGTTCCAAAATGTTTGTTGTGTCCGGTCCGGTGCTTGTTTTTGGGCTCTCCGCCTCCATGTTTTACGGTCTCACCATATACGTACTCAGCCTGTTTGGCATTTGAAACAGGTGTCCAGAAAGGATGGTTTGCATGAAAAGACTCGGCCAATATACAATTCTCTTTGAACGCTGCCCGGCAATTCTCGGTCACGCGGCCGTCGGCGGCAAAAAAGAGGCCGAAGGCCCGCTTGCCCGCGATTTCGACCAGACATTTCTCGACGCCTACCTCGCGCAAGAAAGCTGGGAAAAAGCGGAAAGCATGCTGCAAACGGAAGCTGCGACGCTTGCCATCCGGAAGGCCGGGCTGGAAAAGAAAAACATCAGCATGATTTTCGCTGGCGACCTTCTCAACCAATGTATTTCAAGCACTTTCGGCCTGCGGGAAATGGATATTCCATTTCTCGGACAGTACGGTGCCTGCTCCACCATGGCGCAGACGCTCGCAATGGCTTCGATGGCCGTGGAAAGCGGCGCCGCCAACTATGCCTGCGCCGTAACCTCTTCGCATTTCTGCACAGCGGAGCGACAATTTCGAACGCCTTTGGAATACGGCTGTCAGCGCACGCCGACCGCGCAATGGACGGCAACGGCTTCCGGCAGCGCCGTGCTCGGCTACGGGCGTGGCGTACGCGTGCGGCATGTCACCATCGGGCGCATCAAGGATTTCGGCGTAACCGACGTGGCCAACATGGGCGCCGCCATGGCCCCGGCCGCGGCCCAAACGCTGCTCGATTTTCTGACGGACACGGCAACCTCTCCGGCGGACTACGACCACATTTACACCGGTGATCTCGGCGCGGTGGGCTCTACGCTGATGAAAAAGCTGCTGTTGGAAAACGGCGTGCAAATAAAAAACCACGAGGACTGCGGCCTTATGCTCTATGACCGCGAAATGCAGGACGTACATGCGGGCGGCTCCGGATGCGGCTGCTCCGCCAGCGTTTTGTGCGGCCATATTCTGAACCGCATGGAGCACGGGACACTCAAAAACATTCTGTTCATGGCAACCGGCGCGCTGATGTCCACCACTTCTTCGCAGCAGGGTGAAAGCATCCCCGGCATCGCGCACCTCATCCATCTACAGGCGGAATAGGCCGCCGGGCAGAAAAACGGCCGGTTTTGAACCGGCCGTTTGAGCTTGAAATTAAAAAAGATCCATCATAAAGCAAGGCTTTGCATAAAACACCGCCTCAAACGGCGCCGCCCCGTTGTGTACCGAAACTTCCGGCATCCACGCCAGATCCAGCGTATCGCGCGCGCCGCAGATCAGCGCCGAAAACGCGTTGATCGTCATCGAAACGTCGGGCGCCTCAGCTGACTTTTCCACGAGATTTGATTTTCCCGGTGCAAAAGTCAGTGCCCAAGTCCCGCAGTTTTGGGGCAGAATCGGATCCTCCACGGCAATCCGAAGACTGCCCTTCCCCCTGCAGCGGCAGTTTTCGAGTACGCGGCGCACATCCACGACGCGCAGCATCCCGTTCCAGAACAGCCGACACGCCGCACTGTTATTTTCGCCAACGAGCGAAGCCAGGTCGATTTCCCGGCGTGTCGTGAAACTGATCTGCTCGTAATCCGATGAAAAAGCGGACTTTGCGAAAAACAGCAGCGCCATGAGCGCCTCGGCATCGCAGAACAGAAAACCATTTTCATTCTGTGTGCCGAACGTGTGGTTGCAATCGAGCACCGTATGGCCATCGACCTGCTTTTTATGCGCGATCATCAGGCCGCGCGCCTGCCCGTCCGCATTGCGCCACACGTACACGTAGCGCAGCTGCTCCATGAGGTTGTCTTTTTCCAGACCCGTGTCGTACCGGTCGCGCACGACGGAGAGGTTGCAATCCGCGAAGCAGGCGTTGTAGACCTCCAAAAGTGGAGAAAAATCGCCGCCCGGGAAAATCTGCTCGATCGTGCCGCCAACGTCTTTTGGGCTGAGCGCCGAAAGCGGCAGCGTCCACTGACGCGCCGCAGCGCCGGTTTCAAAGCCAAACTTCCGGTAATACTGCGTGCTG
Organism: Ruminococcaceae bacterium UBA1417; assembly: GCA_002305575.1. Classification (GTDB taxonomy): domain Bacteria; phylum Bacillota; class Clostridia; order Oscillospirales; family Acutalibacteraceae; genus Hominenteromicrobium. The sequence goes on along the minus strand of DBPP01000039.1, from coordinate 33,951 downwards.
AACGGGAAAAGATAGGAAAACGCAAACCCGTTCGCATACATATCGCGCAAAGACGCCGTGATACACGCGCGAATTGCGCCCTTTCTCCGGTACGGCGGCAACGTCGAAACGCCGCCCACACCGCCGAGTTTGTACACGCCGCCGTCGAAGCGGCAATCGTATGCCCGGCTGTTGACACAACCGTATAAAATCGCATCATCATCGGAAAGTGCGCCGAAACAACGGTTGCGCGCCTGCTCCAGCTTTTCCTCCTCCGTCTTCTCACGCGTGGCTTCCGCCTGCTCCTTCTCGAGATTGTATCCCCACTCGAAGGCCGCTGCCATCACCTGGTTCCAGCGCCAGCTTTCTTCCGGACGCAAAAGTCTTGTAATCATTTTTTCCTCCCAAAAGATTTTCTCTACTCACGTTACGCAAGCAAAATTGTATCCAATTCTCCCTCAAGCCGCAGCGCCGTGCGCCCGGCCTCATCCAGTATCGCCTGCAATCGATGCAGCGCTTCGGCGATTTGATGCTCCACCTGCTCAACCTGTGCCTTCGACCGGCCTACACGGTCGAGCACCATCCACGCCGAAACGAGATCATCGAAAAAGAAGTCGGCAAACCGCAGGAATCCCTCGGTGCGCATCTGCATATCGGCGAAAACCTTGACGTCCACCAACTCCGTCTGAAAGCGTCGCAGCTGCACTTGCAGCTGTTCGATCTGAGACTGCGCGCTGTCGAGCCGGTTGTGCTTGACGATATCCGAAACCAGTCCGCCGCCGACAAGGTCCCACGTTCCCCAATTTTGCGCACTGTCCAGATTCTGCAGAATCGACTGCACAATGCTTTGCGCCTGGCGTCCGGCTCGTATGGCCTCCTCCAGCTCGCGCTGCGCCGTTGCGCAATCTACAAGCGCGTCCTCGAGTTGGCCGATCCGCTCTGCATCCGATCCGCCCTGTGCGCAGAGCAGCTGCTTTTTCTGTTCGAGCGCATCCGCATAACGGCGTTCACAACCCGACACCGCATGCAGCTCAGACGCCGTTCGGCGCAGGTCTTCCTGCACACTCTCAAGTTCCTGAACAGCCGCATCATGACGAACCGCCGCTTCGTACGCTTCGCGCGCCTCCACTTTTCGCTTTTCATCCATCTGACCTGTGACCGCATAGAACAGATTGGCGAGGCTCCGCCCTTCCAGCCGGTCGACATCGGCCTGTTCAGCATAGAGGCGGCTGCGCAGCGCACGCTCTTTTTCTTCCAGCGGTGCAAGCTGCTTTTGCAGACTGCGCCGCCGCGCCTCCAATTGGTTCTTCTGCGCCATCTGCGCCTGGGCTTCCTGAAGTCGTCGGTTAATTTCTTCTAAATCGCACATACCGCTCTCCTGTTTCATTCGTCCATCCATGCCAATCACGCCCCGGAAAGTGCGCGGATGATTTCATCCGTGTGCATGCTGCGCGACCCCTTGCAGAGCACGGCGTCGCCATCGTGCAGCCTTGCTTTCAAAAACGCAACGGCCTGCGCATTCGTTGCAAACCATATGCCGGCTGGTCCGAAACCCTCGACAATAAACTTGGCGAGCGGACCGACGCCGACCACACAGTCCACACCGCACTGCGCGGCAAACGCGCCGGTTTCGCGGTGCCCTTGCTCTGCGTAGTCGCCAAGTTCCAACATATCGGCCAGTACAGCGTATTTTTTTCCGGCCGCTTTGAGGTCTGCAAGAATTTTCAGCGCGGCGCGCATCGAATCGGGGCTGGCATTATATGTGTCATCGATCAACGTAATCCCGCCCACTGCGCGAATCTGCTGGCGCATGGCCGGTGGCGTATACTGCGCGATCGCACGCACAGCCTTTTCCTCCGGCACACCGACAGCATCCGCCACAGCAAGGGCAGCCAAGGCGTTGCGCACATTGTGCTCCCCAGCCACCGGCACATATACGGGTATTTTTCGGCCGTCGTGCACACAGGTAAAGCGCGTGCCATACGCGTCTGCATCCAGATCGACCGCACGCCAGTCACAATTTTCACCGAGGCCGAACCGCACAATCTTCTTTTCCGGCGTACTTTTCAGCGCACCGAGCAAATCGTCGTCGCCGTTGACGAATACAGCGCCGCCTGCGGGCAGGTAATCGGCAATCTGAAATTTCTCCGCGAGGATGTTTTCCCGCGTCTTCATAAATTCGATGTGTGACACGCCGATATTGGTCATCACCGCGATCGTCGGCTTTGCGACGCGCGCAATGCGCGCCATCTCTCCCGGCATGCTGACACCCATTTCGACGACAGCGGCCTCATCCTCCGGCGCCATGCGCAGCACAGTCATCGGCAGCCCGATCTGGCTGTTCGCGTTGCCGGCTGTTTTCATCGTCCGCAGCCCAGCCGAAACGGCAAGCGCCACCATTTCCTTCGTCGTCGTCTTGCCCACACTGCCCGTGATGCCGATCACCGGGATCGCAAAGCGCTCCCGATAGTGTTCTGCAACCTTTTGCAGCGCTGCGCGGGAATCCTGCACATAGACGACAGGACCCGCCGGATCTTCAAGCAGCGTTTCGGAAAATGTCGCCGCCGCCCCCGCCGCAAAAACCTGCGGAATAAAACGGTGCGCATCCGTCTTTTCCCCGCGAATCGGGACAAACATTTTTCCTGGCTCAGTTTCACGGCTATCCGTGTAGAAGGCAGTCACCACCGCGCTGCCGTCGCCCGAAAGCCGGCCGCCACAAAGCGCGGCAATCTCCGCAACCGTCATATGCATTTCCATCACCCTGTCCTTTCGGAACCGGCAAAGCTGCACGGATTACTCCGCGTCGCCCGCCTCTGCTTTCAAATCGGCGAGGATCTCCCGGATGACGACACGCTCGTCAAACGGATGCTTCACGCCTTGAATCTCCTGATAATCCTCGTGTCCCTTACCCGCCAGCACAACAATATCACCGGGCTGCGCGTGCTCGATACACCAGCGGATTGCCTCCCGGCGATCCGGAATCGTGATGTATTCGCCATCCGTCTTGCGCATGCCGGTTTTGATGTCCTCGATGATATCGCAAACGTTTTCAAACCGGGAATTGTCGGCCGTAATCACCGAAAGGTCGGCAAGCTTTCCACTCGCTTCCCCCATCTCGAACCGGCGCACCTTCGGGCGGTTGCCGCCCGCACCGAACATGCAGATGAGCCGCCGCGGATGGTATGCACGCAGCGTTTTCAACATGCTTTCCATACTGACCGCATTGTGCGCATAATCGATGAGAAGCGTAAAATCACCGGGCATGGCAACCGGCTCCATACGTCCCTTTACCTTCACCGTACGCAAACCGGCCTGCATCGCCGCATCCGAAACGCCCAGCTGGCTGGCTGCCGCTACGGCGCACAAGGCGTTGTATACATTAAACCGGCCGGGAATCGCGACATCGGCCGTAAAACTGCGCTTTCCCGAAACCGAAAACCGCACGCCGAGAAAATTCGGCGTCGTCACCAGCTCAGCGCCGTGCGCAACGAAGTCGGCCGTTTCGCCGTAACCATAGGTGACAAGCGTGCAAGTGTGCCCGCGCACAATCCCCTCCCAGTTCGGATCGTCAATGTTGATGACGCCGGTACGGCACATACGGAAGAGCATGCTTTTGCACGCCATATATTCCGCCATGTCTTTGTGCTCCACGCCGCCGATATGATCTTCCGAGAAATTTGTGAACAGGCCGAGCGCAAAGGTAAAGCCTGCAACACGGTAATCCTTGAGGCCGATAGACGAAACCTCCATCACACACGCTTCGCAACCGGCATCCGCCATCTCGCGCAAATACTTTTGCACCATATAGCTTTCAGGCGTGGTATTGTCTGTCTGAATCAGCCGGTCGCCATACAACACGCCGATCGTGCCGATCACACCGGTTTTGCGGCCCGCGGCCTCCAGAATCGACCGCAACATAAAGGCGGTCGTCGTCTTCCCCTTTGTGCCTGTAATGCCGATCACGGTCAGGTCATTCGCCGGGTGCCCGAAAAACTCGGCGCTCAACAGGGCGAGCGCAAGCCGTGTGTTTTCCGTCAGGATCACCGGCACATGCACGGCCACCGGTTCCTCCGCAATGATTGCCACCGCGCCCTTTTCCACGGCCATGGCAGCGTAGCGGTGGCCGTCCACACTCGCGCCGCGCAGGCAGACAAACGCGCAACCCGGCACCGCTTTTCTGGAATCGTACACCAGGTCGGTGATGTCCAGATCCGGCACCTGCTCGGCTGTATACGAAATCGAAGTCAGCAATTGTTTCAGTTTCATCGTTCTCTCCTTCTTAAATCTGAAAGCACCGCGCATGAGGCCAACAGGCCGACGCACGCCGCTCTATTCGGATGCGCAGTCCGGACTGTGCGGACACGCGCCGGTTTTCAAAAGCAGGTATTCGACGGAATCCTGCAGCGCCTGAAAGCTCGCATCCACAACGTCGCCGGAAACACCGACCGTCGTGAACGCACTCACGCCGTCCGTCGAGGTGATCAGCACGCGCACGCGGGAGGCCGTTGCGCTCCCACCGTCCAACACGCGCACCTTATAGTCGGTCAACTTGACGCGGTTGAGCACCGGATAAAACAGGCCGAGCGCCTTGCGCAGTGCAATGTCGAGCGCATTGACCGGGCCGTTTCCCTCGCCGGCCATAAGTTGAATCTCCTCGCCCACGCGCACCTTGACAATAGCGCTCGCGCCGGCTTCCTCGCCGACACCCGCGCCGGAATAAATTTTGTAGTAATCCAATTTGAAGTACGGCGTATACAAACCCATCAGCCGGCGTACGAGCAGTTCAAAGCTCGCGTCGGCACCCTCAAACTGGTAGCCGTCCATTTCGAGGCGTTTAATTTCCCCCAGAATGCGCTCGGTTTCCTCAGAATGCAGCGCAAGCTCCGGCAAAATCTGCTTGACGCGCGCAAACACCACGGCGCGTCCGCTGATCTCAGAGGTTGGAAAGCGCCGCTTGTTGCCGACCAAAAACGGATCCACATGCTCAAACGAGCGCGACGCCTTGATGACCCCGTCCGCATGCATCCCCGCCTTGTGGGCAAACGCATGGCTGCCGATATACGGCGCGCCGGATGGTACCTCCACATTGGCGACCGACGCCAGTTCATGGGCATAGCGCGTCAAAAGCGCAATGTTTTCCTGCGGGATACACGGGATGCCGCGTTTGATTTGCAGGTTGGCTATGATGGTCGCCAGATTCGCGTTGCCGCAGCGCTCACCGAAACCGAGCAGCGTACCCTGCACCTGCTTTGCACCGGCGGACACAGATTGAACGCTGTTTGCAACCGCCATGCCACAATCGTCGTGGAAATGCACGGCCACCGGAACGGGAAGGTGCGCTACGGCATACTGGACAATGTGGCGCGCGTCATCCGGAAACACCCCGCCGTTGGTATCGCACAGGCAAACGGTTTCGGCGCCGCCCTCCACGGCCGCCTGCACCGCCCGCATCGCAAAAGCACGATCGTCCAGGAAGCCGTCGAAAAAGTGCTCGGCATCAAAGATCACGCGGCGTCCGTGCGCCACAAGGAAGCGTACACTTTCGCGAATCATGCGCAGATTTTCCTCTTCCGTCGTCTCCAGAACATGGTCGACATGAAAGCGCCAGCACTTGCCGAAAACCGCACACATCTCCGTACCACTCTGCAGAATCGCCAGCAGGTTTCTGTCTGTTTCCGGGGCACAGCCTTTGCGGCAGGTGCTGCCAAAAGAGACCAGCCTGGCATGCCGGAACTCCATGCGCGACGCACGCTCAAAGAAGGCCAGGTCCTTCGGATTGGAGCCTGGATTTCCGGCTTCTATGTAGCGCACGCCGAGGCGATCCAAAATCCGGGCAATTTGCAGTTTATCCTCCACCGAAAAGGAAATGCCCTTGCCTTGCGCACCATCCCGCAGCGTAGAATCAAAAATTGATACGCCTTCCGTATTCATACCATTCGTCACCGCACCTCTGCACTGCAGAGATCTTCCTTTCCCTCAAAATCCGTCTGCCCGCACATGGCAGCACCGGGACCGACGCTGCCGCACGCCCGCCCCACTCATAATATGGTCCTATTATATCGCCAATACGCGGCGGTGTCAAAGAAAAAAGCGGGCGGTGCGCATATCCGCTGCGCACCGCCCGTCTAACGCCTTATTCCGCCGCTGTTTCAGGCTTTTCTCCGCTTTTCAATCGTTCGAACAGTTCGATACAGTCCTGCCGGTATTCGATTTTTTCTTCCTTAGAAAAGGCCGTACCGTCCTGCGAACGAACCGCAACTTTCAGATTGCCGAGCACGTTCATTACCGTACCCAGATCACCGTTCTCGGCATAATGGTTGAGTTCAAAATCATCGAACCCCTTCAGATCCGAAAAGAGGCAATATTCTTCGCCGGAATCATCCACCGGGCCGAAAAAGCCGTCCATATCGTTGTTGTCGAGATACGCGTAGCTCGCATCGTCATAGAAGAAAAGCATACTGTCTGCGTTGCTGGCATCGGCCGCAAATTTTACAAAGGAAGATTGCAGCAGCGCCGCATCGTAATCCGAAGTTCCATCCGTCGTAAACTGGTAGGATTGCAGCGATACAATCACCTTGCCGTCGCCATTGCGGTCTTCCGCATACAGCTCAATGTGATCCTCCAAATCCTCGAGAAGCTCCGTCGGCAGAACGTATTCCGTCATGATGGCCACGGTATAATCCGGATTTTCCTTGGAAACGAACGACCAAACGATGGTTGCCAGAAAAACGAGAGCGAACGCACCGACCAAAACATGCGTCTTATGATAAAACCACCAGTTCTGCCGCTTTTCCTTACCCGTTGTCGGCGTGATTTGATTCTGGTGTATGGTGTCCTCTGTTTCGTCCAGCAGATAGCGCTCTCTTGCCATAATGCATAACTCCCATCCTATTTTTCAATATCGTAAGATTTTTGTAAGAATTCAGATACTGTTATTATAAGCAGGTATTCTTACCGAAAAAGGAATGCCATATGAACAGTTTGTAAAACGTCTGAACAAGACAATTTCCCCAACGCGCAGTCCGCGTTGGGGAAAACCGCCGTTTGTATTATTTTACCACGAAACCGGCCGGTGTCAACCGGTTTTCACTCAGCCAACGACCGTATAGCCCTCGTCCTCGACGGCCTTTTTCAAAACCTCGTCGGCAACCGCGGCGTTCAGTGTGAGAACAGCCGTGCCCTTTTCGTGGCTGACGACAGCTGCGTCCACCTGGGGCAGCGCCTCCAGGCACTTCTTCACGCGCGCCTCACAGTGCGCGCACATCATACCTTCAATTTTCATTGTTTTTTCCATGGTGTTTGTCTCCTTTACATGGACCTCAACGGCCCTGATTTTATGATCGCGCTTCGTGCTGCGGATATTGAAAAAATTCAGGCGAAGCGCGTTTGTAACGACGCAGAAACTCGAAAGACTCATCGCGGCCGCGCCGAACATCGGGTTCAGCTGCCAACCGAAAATCGGAATCCAGATGCCGGCGGCCAGCGGAATACCATTGACATTGTAGATGAACGCCCAGAACAGATTTTCGTGGATGTTCCGCAGCGTTGCGCGGCTCAGCCGGATAGCGGCGGGCACATCGGAAAGCCGGCTTTTCATCAGCACAACGTCCGCCGCGTCGATCGCAATATCGGTACCGGCGCCGATTGCCGCGCCGATGTCCGCCCGCATGAGCGCCGGGGCGTCGTTGATGCCGTCGCCGACCATCATGACCTTCCCCTGCGTTTTCAGCTCCCGGATCACGCTTTCCTTGCCCTCCGGCAGCACGCCGGCAATCACTTCGTCAACGCCGGCCTCGCGGCCAATGGCCTTGGCCGTGCGGGCGTTGTCGCCCGTCAGCATCACGACGCGGATCCCCATGTTTTGCAGTTCGCGTACCGCTGCCGGGCTGTCCGGTTTTATGACGTCCGCGACTGCGATGATCCCGGTCAGGCGGCCAGCCCGGCTGAAGAACAGCGGCGTTTTGCCGGCCTCCGCCAGCTGCTCCGCCGCAGCACGCATCGATGCCGGCACTGCGGCCTGTGCGGCAATAAATTGCAGGTTACCACCGGCAAGTGCCTCGCCGGCAAGCGTCGCCACAAGGCCGTTGCCGGGCTTGGCCTCAAAATCCTGCACTTCGTCCGCCGCAAGACCATCCGCCTCGGCGCGCTGCAAAATCGCACGCGCCAGCGGGTGCTCGCTCTTCTTTTCGAGAGCAGCCGCCATGGTCAGAAGCGCCGTCTCCGTCACGCCCTCGGCAGGCAAAATATCTGTCACACGCGGCTCGCCGCTTGTGATGGTGCCGGTCTTGTCGAGCGCCACAATCTGTACCTTACCCGTCTCCTCGAGTGAAACGGCCGTCTTAAAGAGAATCCCGTTCTTTGCGCCAACGCCGCTGCCGACCATGATCGCGACCGGCGTCGCAAGGCCAAGCGCGCACGGGCAGCTGATGACGAGCACGGAAATTCCGCGCGCCAACGCGTAGCCAAATGTCTGTCCGACAAGCATCCATACAACCGTCGTGACGACAGCGATCGCGATGACAACCGGAACAAATACGCCGGAGACTTTGTCGGCGACCTTTGCAATCGGCGCCTTCGTCGCTGCCGCATCGCTGACCATGCGGATGATCTGCGAAAGTGTCGTATCCTCACCGACGCGCGTCGCCTCGCACCGGAGGAACCCGGACTGGTTCATCGTGGCTGCTGAGACAGCATCGCCAACAGCTTTGTCCACCGGGATGCTCTCTCCCGTCAGCGCCGATTCATTGACCGCGCTCGAGCCCTCCAGCACCATGCCGTCCACCGGAATGCTCTCTCCGGGTCGAACGACAAACACATCGCCCTTTCGAACCTCGGCGATCGGCACCGTAACCTCCTCGCCGCCGCGCAGCAGCACAGCCGTCTTCGGCGCGAGCCGCATCAGGCCCTTGAGCGCATCGGTCGTGCGGCCCTTCGAGCGCGCCTCAAGCATTTTGCCGACCGTAATCAGCGTCAAAATCATGGCGGCAGATTCAAAGTAAAACTCGTGCATATAGGCCATGACGCCCGCGGCATCGCCGTGCAGCTGCGCGGCCGTCATCGCAAACAGCGCATAGGTACTGTACACAAAAGACGCACCGGAACCGAGCGCCACAAGCGTGTCCATATTGGGCGCGCCGTGCAGGAGGCCCTTAAAGCCGCTGATAAAAAACTTCTGGTTGATCACCATCACAATAGCCGTCAGCAGGAGCTGCACCAGCCCTACCGCGATGTGGTTCTCAGCGAGCGCGGCAGGTAGCGGCCACCCCCACATCATATGCCCCATCGAGACATACATCAGGACGATCAGAAAACCGATCGACGCGAACAGCCGCCGTTTTAATAGCGGCGTTTCACGGTCCATAAGCGCTTCTTCCGCCGCGCCAGCAGCCGATGCGGCGGGCGCCGCTGTTTCCGCGCCTTTTTTGGACGCGCCGTAGCCGGCGTCTTCCACAGCCTTGACAATCGCTTCCGCCGATGCCGAGCCCTCGACACCCATGGAATTTGTGAGCAGGCTCACCGAGCAGGCTGTAACGCCCGGCACTTTGGAAACGGCCTTTTCAACCCGGGCGCTGCATGCCGCGCAGCTCATCCCGGTAACATTATATTGTTCCATAACTGTATCGCTTCTCCTTTCCCATTTTTAAAGCCCTAAACCTATATTTTCTTTGTCTCCTACATAATTGCCCTTATTGGGAAAATGTTTCTCGGCCAACTCTGTAAAGCGCGCAGAAAAACCGTAATGGGGCAATTCATCAATGGAAACAAATTTTACGTCGTAAATTGGATTTTCATCTTTCTCGTTACTCGGGAGCACTAGTTCACCACTTTCTTTGTTCAACAAGAAAGTGACATGAATCGCCGTATGCCCCGTATGCTTCATATCACATACATATACAAGTCGAGCAACAGACACATTTAGACCTGTCTCTTCTTTAAGTTCGCGGACAACACCCTGTTCCAGCGTCTCCCCTTGTTCCAACCGTCCGCCCGGTAAAGACCACCTTCTGTTCTCGCTCAGATGCTGTTGCACAAGAAGTATTTTTCCATTTTCGATAAGAATCCCCGTCACCCTGATATGAAAATCATATTGCATAGCAAACACCTTCTGGCATTGTGACACATCATTTACTTCATCAGCTTTTGCAGCGTGCAGACCAATTCATCAATGGTCTCGTCATGCCCCGCACGGATGTCGTTCGCCACGCAGGTTTTGATGTGATTCGCAAGCAGTTCCTTTGTGAAAGCGTTGAGGGCGGCGTTCGCCGCGGCCACCTGCACGAGAATATCGGGACAGTACGCGCTCTTCTCCACCATGCCGCGAATACCGCGGATCTGCCCTTCAATACGATTCAACCGATTGATCAGGCTCTTGTACTCCTCTTCGGAGCGCTCTTTCGTTTTATGACAGCAGGCATGTTCCATACGTTCGCCTTCCTTTCCGTTTATACCCCTTGGGGGTATTATCAGTATATACCCCAGGCGGGTATTTGTCAAGGCCTTTTGGACAAAAAAACAGCAGGTTTTTCAACCTGCTGTTTTGCATCATTCACGCCTCATATTTCATCTTTTCCGGTGTCCAATGCTCCAACACACGGCACATATCCGCGGCTACGGCTTTGGCGCCGGACAAGTCATGCTCGCGGTAATTGCCGCACTCCTCGCGGCGACTGCCGGGAATCTCGCCCTCAAAGGAAGCAATAAATGCGAAGGATTCCTGTACAAGTCGGATGGCGTCTTCACGCCGCACGCTGTCGCGCAGCAAAAAGTAAAAGCCGGTGCGGCAGCCCATCGGGCCAACATAGATGACCGCGTCCGAAAGCGCGCTGTTGCGCGCATACGTCGCAAACAGATGCTCAAACGTGTGGAGCGCGCCGTTCGAAAGATAATCGCCGGCGTTTGGGATTTTCATCCGGATGTCATAGGTCACGACGTCGCCGTCAATGCGGGACACATACATGCCCTTTTGCAGCTTGTCGTGGTTGACCGTAAAGCTCGCTATTTTTTTCATGGCCTTTTCTCCTTCTCTTGTTTTCACGGCTGTTCCGTCCACGGAACGACCGCGCCGCTACGCAGCGTTGCAGGCAGGTCAATCAGCCTCTGGTTCGATGAGCCGCGGAAGCGCAACGTAATGTCCTTCAGTTCCTCGATAAACGCGCCGTCCACGAGCACATCGAGCATCGAAAGGAATTCGTCGGTAACTTCGCACCGGTTTCGCCCGCCTTCGGCGAGAATATCGGTTTCCAGCGTGGAGCCGGTATAACACCAGATATCCTTTTCGGGATACGCCGCACGCACGCGGCGCAGAAACGGCACGAGCGCGCGCTGGTTCTCAATTTCCATCGGCTCACCGCCGAGCAGCGTCAGGCCGTTGATGAAGCCGTGCGCCAGCGCGTCCAGCAATATTTGCTCGGTTTCAGCTGTAAAGGGCCGACCATAGGTGAAGCTCCACGTCTCCGCATTGAAGCAATTCTTGCAGTGCCGCGTACAACCGGAAACAAACAGCGAAACGCGCACACCGATGCCATTTGCAATATCGGTTTTTTTGATTTCCCCGTAGTACATGAACCCCTCCGAACCATTACAGGTGCAAAACGCGTTCCTTGATCTCCGCCGTGCGGCCCTGATTCCAGAACTGTGTACCGATATATCCGCAGG
>DBPP01000039.1:0-22300 GCA_002305575.1 Ruminococcaceae bacterium UBA1417 | reverse complement strand
GACGATCTGGATCTCGCCGTCGTAGCCGCAAACCTGGCAGTAATCGCTTTTCGTATTCAGCTCGGCATACATGATGTTGTCGTAAATGTAGCGGATAATCTGCAGCACCGCTTCGAGATTCTGCTGCATATTGGGCACTTCGACGTAGCTGATCGCGCCGCCTGTTGAAAGCGCCTGAAACTGCGCTTCAAACGCCAGCTTTGAAAACGCGTCAATCTGCTCCGTGACGTGTACGTGATAGCTGTTCGTGATGTACGGCTTATCCGTAACGCCCGGGATGATGCCGAACCGCTTTTGCAGGCACTTTGCAAACTTATACGTCGTACTTTCGAGCGGCGTTCCGTAGATGCCGAAGCCAATCGTCGTCTCTGCTTTCCAGCGGTCGCACGCCGCGTTCATATGCTCCATCACGGCCATGGCAAACGGCGTGGCGCTCGGGTCCGTGTGGGACTTACCCGTCATGTAGCGAACACATTCGCAAAGGCCTGCGTAGCCGAGCGAGATCGTCGAGTAACCGCCGTACAACAGCTTATCAATCGGTTCGCCCTTTTTGAGACGGGCAATCGCGCCATACTGCCAGAGGATCGGCNNGAGGCGGTTGTGGCGGCACATCAGCGCGCGGTAGCACAGGTCCAGACGCTCATCGAAGATCTTCCAGAAGGCATCGATGTCCCCGCCGGAGCTCAACGCGATATCGACCAGGTTCAGCGTGACGACCCCCTGATTGAAGCGGCCGTAGAATTTGTAATTGCCGTTTTCGTCCTTCCACGGGCTCAGCGCGCTGCGGCAACCCATCACTGGGAAGCAGTTGCCTTCCTTGAGCTCCTTCATCTTCTTTTCTGAGATGTAGTCCGGTACCATACGCTTAGCGGTACACTTGGCTGCCAGCTCGGTCAGATAATAATATTCGGTGCCGGGCGCGACGTTGTCCTCCTGCAACACATAAATCAGCTTCGGGAACGCCGGCGTGACCCACACGCCCTTTTCGTTTTTGACGCCCTCGTAGCGCTGGAGCAGCACCTCTTCAATGATCATCGCGAGGTCGCGCTTTTCACGCTCGTTCTTTGCCTCATTCAAATACATAAACACCGTGATGAACGGCGCTTGGCCATTCGTCGTCATCAGCGTCACAACCTGATACTGGATCGTCTGCACACCGCGTTCGATCTCCGCGCGCAGACGGCGTTCAACGATGTGCGACACCTTTTCTTCAGAAGCTGTCACACCCAGCTCCTGCAGCTCCAGCTCCACCTCATTGCGAATTTTCTCGCGGGAGATCTGCACAAACGGCGCGAGGTGCGCGAGGCTGATGCTCTGCCCGCCATACTGGTTGCTCGCCACCTGTGCGACAATCTGCGTCGCAATGTTACAGGCCGTGGAGAAGCTGTGCGGCTTTTCAATCAGCGTACCGGTAATCACCGTGCCGTTCTGAAGCATATCCTCGAGATTTACAAGATCACAATTGTGCATATGCTGCGCGAAATAATCGCTGTCGTGGAAGTGGATGATGCCCTGCTCGTGCGCTTCGACAATCTCCTGTGGCAGCAGAATACGGCGCGTGATATCCTTCGAAACTTCGCCGGCCATGTAATCGCGCTGCACGCTGTTGACCGTCGGATTTTTATTGGCATTTTCCTGCTTGGCTTCCTCATTGTTGCACTCAATGAGGCTGAGAATCTGATTATCGGTCGTATTGGCGCGGCGTGCGAGCGAGCGGGTATAGCGGTAACGGATGTAGCGCTTTGCCACCTCGAACGCATTCTGGCCCATAATCTGGTTCTCCACCATATCCTGAATTTCCTCGACGGACGGCGCACGTCCCATTTCCTCGCAATTGCGCTCCACAGCGGCGGCAATCGCACGGATTTGCTGGCCTGTCAGTTCCCGGCTCTGCGCATCCGCATTGTTGGCCTTCGAGACTGCGGCGATGATCTTAGTGATATCAAAAACGACTTCTGAGCCGTTGCGCTTGATAATCTTCACGAAAATTTCCTCCTGTTCCAAACCTTTTTTCCAAAATTTACCCTTTTTGCATAATTATCCGATTATACAATATATTGTGTATTTTCAGCCGTTTATGCACTGCGAACATCTACCAGTATACACGGTAGAGGCCTGCTTGTCGAGACCTTTTTGAAAATTTTTTTAAAAGCGAAGCGCCCCACCGACAGGCTGTACCTGCCGAAGAGGCGCGTATCTGTAGGTTGGGCCGGCATTTTCCGGCCGCGCGGCGCTGCCTTCACGCTTCCACTGCCGCCGTCAAACCGACAGGCGCGAACCGGTGCTGCACCGCAATCCCTGTGTATCGCTTTCTGGTTCCATTATACGCCGCACAGCACACATACGCAACGCAGAAAGCGGCAAATCCGTGTAAGATGCGTGTAAAGCCGTTTACTTTGTGGGTTCTTCAATCGTTTTAACCCCGCGCGCAAAATAAAAAATATGAAACAGCCAGACAGCTGCCAAAACGGCGCGGCCAACAGGCACCTGATGCATCAGGATAAAGCCCACCGACATCAGCACGGTGACCGTGACCATGATGCGGATTTTCGTGCGGCGCGTCATTCCCCGGCCCTGGATATAGCTTTCCAGATTATCCTTATACAGCTTGGTGGAAGTAAACCACCGGTGCAGCCGCTCTGAGCTTCGGGCAAAGGAGTAGGCGGCCAGCAGTAAAAACGGAAAAGCGGGTAAAAGCGGAAGCACCGCGCCCAGCGCGCCGAGCGCTAGGCCGATACAGCCCAGCGCGACAAACAGAATTTTTTTAACTTTCATGCTGTTCCTCCAATCGTTTCTTTTCTCTTTTTATCTCGATTGCATGCCGAATTGCCGCGACCGGATGATGAAAAATCATACGCGGCCCTGCAAAACGCATGACTGCGCGGATCTGCTCACGCATCTGCGGTTTATAGCAGTGTACCCGGCAATTGGAGCAGAAGGTTTTGGACTCCATAAACGGGCACCGGTCGCTGCGTGCCTGCGCGTAAGCGGCAAGCGCGGCGCATTCCGGGCACAGCCCCGTCCGTGTTTTATGCTTCTTTTTGCAGTACAGAGCGATCATCTGCACAACCATTTGCTTTTCGTGCAACCGCTTGAGCGCCGTATTGTCCGCCATCAGCTTACCCTCCCGCGCTCCACCGAATAAACCGCGTCGGCAATGCGCATGGTGGAGTGGCGATGGGAAACCAGCACCACCGTTTTGTCTGCGCGCGCCTCGCGCAGGGATTTCAAAATCACAGCCTCGTTCAAGCTGTCCAGATTGCTGGTCGGCTCATCGAGCAGCAGAAACGGCGCGTCATGCAGAAATGCGCGGGCCAGGCCGATCCGCTGCCGTTCACCGCCGGAAAGCGTATCGCCGAGCTCGCCCACCGGCGTATCATAACCCTGCGGCAGTTTCCGAATAAAGTCGTGCACCGACGCTTTCCGGCAAGCCGCTTCGATTTCCGCGTCCGTGGCATCCAGCTTTGCGATGCGCAGGTTGTTGCGGATGCTGTCGTGGAAAAGATGGGTTTCCTGTGTCACGAAGCTCTCCAGCGTGCGCAGATTGTCCGTGTTGATCTGTGAAACCTCCGTGCCAGACAGATGAACGCTACCGCTTTGCACCTGCCAGAATCGCATGAAGAGCTTGAGCAGCGTAGATTTTCCGCTGCCACTGCGTCCCACAATGCCGACCACCGCGCGCGGCGGCACGGAGACTGAAACATCCTCCAGAATTTTCTCCTGCCCATAGGCAAACGACACGTGCGCGGCATCTGCACCGGTGAACCCGACCGGCGGTTTGCCGACAACCTCCTGTACTGCCGGTTCCTCCTCCAAAATGTCCAGCACGCGGTTGCCCGCCGCAAAGGTGCTTTGCAGCGTGCTGCCGAGATTTGCAAGCGCGACCACAGGGCCAAAGGAACTCATCAGCGCCAGTACGGGAATTAGCACGCCGTCCAGTCCGACGCTGCCGCGCTGAAACAGCACGGTGCTGACGAACAGCATGGCAAGGTCGAAGAGCAGAATGACGGTGTTTGTCGCCGCCGCATTGCGGCCCGCCATGCGCTTCATACGCGCCTCATCGACGGCCAACGCCTCGGTTTTGGCATTCATCTGCGCAAGCCGTTCCGCGCCGCACCCATATTGCAGCGTTTCCGACAGGCCCCGCAGGCTGTCGAGCACAAACCCGCTCAACGCGCCGGCCCCGCTGCGAACCCGCAGGCCATCGTCTCCGGCTGCTTTAGACGTCACCCAGGGAACAATCACGCCGACCGTCAGGTACGCCAGAAATGCCAGAACACCGAGTACCGGATGAAAGCTGCCGATCAACGCGCACAGAATTAGGGAGAACAGGAGCGCAATGGCCGCCGGCGAAATCGTGTGCGCATAGAAAACCTCCAGCAATTCGATATCCGAGGTAATGACGGCGATTAAATCGCCCTTGTCGCGTCCTTCCAGCTTCGCCGGACAGAGTCTGCGCAGCGCCCGGAACACCTGGTCCCGGATCAGCGCGAGCAGCTTGAATGCAATGTAGTGGTTGCTCGCCTGCTCTGCATAGCGCAGGATACCGCGCAGCAGAGCAAAGACCGCGGCACAGACGAACAGCGCGGTGCGCGTCATCGGCGCTTCATAGCCGAGGATGTCCAGAATGGCGTAGCCACCCAGCACCGTGATGGAAGCCGCGCACAAATGCCCCAGAAGTCCCGTCGAGACGGCTAAAGCCATAAAGCCGCCCAACGGCCGCACAAGGCCGGCCAGCTTTGCCATAACCTGTATTCCACTTCTGCGCATGGTTACACCGCCTCCTTTCCAAAATTTTCGAGGCGCTGCTGCGTCTCCCACAGCCGCGCGTATACGCCGTGCCGCCGCAGCAGCGCCGTGTGGCTGCCGCTTTCCGCAATGGCGCCGTTTTCCAGCACATAGATTTGATCCGCGCCAGTCACGCTGGCCAATCGGTGCGCAATCAAGATCACCGTTTTTGTTTCTGCCAGCCGGTAAATCTCATCGAGGATGTCGTCTTCACTCTCCACATCGATGTTGGAAGTGGCTTCATCAAAAATGTACACCGGGCTATTGTGCAGCAGTGCACGCGCCAGTGCAAGTCTCTGGCGCTGGCCGCCAGACAGATTGGCGGCTCTTTCAAGCAGCTGCGTTTCAAGACCGTTCTCGCTGCGCAGAAAGCCGGCCAGCCGCACGCGTTCGAGCACCGCCCAAAGTACCGCGTCGGATGCGGCGGGGTTCCCCATCCGCAGGTTTTCGCGGACTGTACCCTCGAACAGATAGCTCTGGTGGCTGACATAGGTCAGGTTTTGCAACAGACTGTTTTCAGCAATATCGCAAAGTGCTGTACCACCCAGCGTAACCGAACCCGCATACGTCCGACACCGCCCCATGAGAATGGACGCTACAGTCGATTTTCCGCAGCCGCTTTCGCCCACAATTGCCGTAAAGCTGCCTTTTGGGAAAACCATGTCGACACCGTGCAGGATTTCGCGTTCCGGTGTGTACGAAAAACGCAGCCCGCTGCATACGATCGTGCAGTCTGCGGGGCATGGCGCCGTTTTCGGCTCGGCTTCCGGCAAATCGAGCAAGTGAAAAATTTTGTCGCTCGCCGCCATACCGTTCATGGCGATGTGAAAAAAACTGCCGAGTTGCCGCATCGGTAGAAAGAAATCCGCCGAAAGCAGGAGAATCAGCAGACATCCCGCCAGCGACATGTGCCCGGCTGCATACTGCGTCACCGCCACAATCATGCCGAGTGCGGCGCCGCCGTATGCGATCAAATCCATGATGGTGATGGAGTTGAGCTGCATCGTCAGCACTTTCATCGTAATTTTGCGGAATTTTTCGGCTTCAGCGTTCATTTCCGCATTTTTGTACGCGTCTGCCTGATAGATCTTGAGTGTCGTCAGCCCCTGCAAGTTCTCCAGGAAGGTATCCCCAAGGGCTGTGTACTGCCCCCAATATTTGGAAAGCAACTTCTTGGCCCACGTCTGCACGGCAGCGATTGCAATTGGGATCAGCGGTACACAGACCAAGAGCACAACAGCGGACGGTACATGGATGAAACAGACCACCGCGAACAAAGTCAGCGGCGCCAACATGGCGTAGAAAAACTGTGGCAGATACGCGCCGAAATATGTCTCGAGCTGGTCGACGCCTTCCACAGCCACCTGCACGATCTCCGAGGTTTTGACCTGCTCTGCATACGGTGCGCCGAGCCGGAGCAGTTTTTCGTAAATCCGCGCACGCAGAACGCGTTTGACCGTTTTTGAGGACAAATACGCCATACGTGAAGCGCCGACCGTGCACAAAAACCGCACAGTCACCGCTCCCACCGCAACAAGCGCGGCCCAAGACAAATTGGCGCCGCCTGCAAACAGTCCCGCGAGACATGCGGTGATCGCCGCCATCGTGGCGATATTCGCCAGCAACGCGATCCATTGCAGCAGTACATTTGCGGCGATATACTTCTTGCTTTCGCTGACCGATTGAATCAACCTTTTCCGAATCATGATACGGTAGCCCCTTTCCCGCCGGCGCACGTCCTTCACTTGGATGCGCGCCTGTAAAACAAAATTCAAGAAAGTTAGTTTTGTCTAACCAATAAGCCAACAAACAGCCATCGCCGTTTGATTAGCGATGGCTAACTTTGTTTTTTATAGTATAGCATAGAACGTGTACCGTGTCAATCATCGGCGGGAACTTTTTTGGCGCGCATCACATCTGCGGGCTGCTTTTTCCGCCACTGCAGCAAGAGTGCGGAATGGATGATCACCAGCACCGAGCCCGCGTTGTGCACCAGCGCGCCGACCACCGGATTGAGTACACCGGCGATGGCGAGGAAAATCGCCAGAAAGTTCAGGCCCATGGAAAATACAAGGTTGATCTTGATGGTCGTCATCATCCGGTGGGAAAGGGCAATCAAATGCGGCAGCTCCCGAACCTCGTCATCCACGAGTACGATATCCGCTGCATCCACAGCAATGTCACTGCCCACGCCGCCCATCGCGATGCCCACCATCGCTTTCTTGAGCGCCGGCGCATCATTGATACCGTCACCAACCATACAGACCGGATCACCGCTGTCCTGGCAGGCGTCGATGCAGCGCAGCTTATCCTCTGGCAGGCAATCGGCGTGCACTTCATGAATCCCCAACTGTGCCGCGATGGTTCGCGCGGCATTTTCGTGGTCACCGGTCAATAGCACAGGTTCCACACCAGCGCCGCGCAACGCCCGCAGCATCGCAGCACTCTCCGGTCGCAACGTATCCACCAGCGCCAGATAGCCTGCCGCCTCACCGTTCACTGCGAGGAGAATCACCGTGCAGCCTTGCTGCCGATAGCCCTCCGCCTCCGGTGCTGTAGCCGCAGCAATCCCATTTTCAGCAAGCAGCGCCGCGTTGCCGGCCAACACTTTTTTACCCCCGACAACCGCCTCTACCCCGCGTCCGGGTATCATGCGAAAATCGGTCGCCGGCGCCGGCATCCGCCCGGTTTTCTCCCTGTAGCAGCGCACCACGGCCTTGCCGAGCGGATGCTCGGAAAGCTGTTCTGCCGCCGCAGCCAGCGCATAGACGGTTTCCGCATCGCACCGGTTTGCTATGCCCTGTGCCGCCACCACCTGTGGCACGCCGCAGGTCAGCGTACCCGTTTTGTCGAAGGCCACTTTTTTGACCCCGGCCAACCGCTCCAGCGCATCACCGACGCGCACAAGGAAGCCGTGCTTCGTGGCGTTGCCAATTGCCGCCATAATGGCTGTGGGCGTGGCCAATACAAGCGCACAAGGGCAAAATACCACCAGAATTGTGACGGCGCGAATGATTTCTCCGGTGATTGCCCAGGTCAAGGCAGCCGCCGTCAATGCAATCACCACAATCCACGTGGCCCATCGATCGGCCAGGCCGACAATTTTCGCTTTGCCAGCATCTGCCGATTGAACAAGCTGGATCATACGCTGGATGGAGCTGTCCTCACCGACGCGCGTCGCTTCCATTTCGAAGGCGCCAAACTGATTGACCGTGCCACTGGACACCGTATCTCCGGCGGATTTATCGACCGGCAGCGATTCACCCGTCATCACCGCCTGATTGATCGCGGTCTGTCCAGACAAGATCACGCCATCCACGGGGACAGTCTCGCCGGGCAGCACGCGCAGCCAGTCGCCCACCTGCACCGCCTGCGCCGGTACGACGGTTTCCGTGCCGTCTCGCAACAGGCGCGCCGTTTGCGGTGTGAGGTGCACAAGTTTTTCGATGCCGGCCCGCGCTCTGGCAACGGTCAGGTCTTCGAGGAGCGCGCCGAGCTGCATGATAAACGCGACTTCTCCGGCGGCAAAATCCTCGCGGATGCACACCGACGCGATCAGGGCGATGGATACCAGTACGTCGGCTTTGATGTCAAACGACGTTATAAGGCCGATCACAGCCTCCAGTACAATCGGCACACCGCATAAGAGAATGGCGACCCAGGCCATGTCAAATGGAAAAGGGCGAATCTGCAAAAGGCTCAACACAAGCGCTACACCGGAAACGCACAGAAACGCGATATCCCGCTTCGTACCGCCAAGCTCGAGCAGCCATTCCAATTTTTGAGTCGCGTTTTGAACAAAGGATCTCATAATGTTCTCCCCCTCTTATACCCAACGGGGTATGGGTACATTATACCCATAGGGGTATAAACTGTCAAGCCATTCGGATAATTTCCCCACACACCAAAACAGGCGTTGCAGCCGTCAAAACAGGCTTTGCGGAATGATCGACGCCGCGCCAAAAGACAACCTGCGCCGCCCCACAAAGTGCAAAAAGGCAGCCGATGCGGCTGCCTTTAAACTCCATTATCCCATATTGGCAAAGCGTTCCACGGCCTTCGTGAAGTCCTCGATGGTTTTGTCGGCGTCTCCGTGTTCGATACCATCCTTGACACAGTGACGAATATGCCCCTCGAGCACCACCTGCCCGCATTTGTGCAGGGCGGATTTCGCCGCGTTGATCTGGGCCAGAATATCCTCGCACGGCACATCCTCTTCCACCATGCGGTCAATCGCCTGCACCTGCCCGATGATTTTCCGCAACCTGCGGTGCAGATTTTCCGCATCCATACATTGCTTCATCCGAATCGCCTCCATACCACAAGGGGTATGGTTATTATACCCGCTTCCCCATGTGCTGTCAAGGCGACACAACGGCAGCAGACAAGCGTGGCTGAGGAAAAAAGTTTTCCGAAGGTCTTGACAACGCCGATAAAAACCTTTATGATGGTTTTAAGTTAGTTTTAACTAACTAACATTTTCTACCATTTTTCTGTGCATTTCGCATGGAATCCCCGTTCTCACGAACTGCGCCGGCTTAACTGCGAAAAGTTGAGACCGGTACACGCGTTTGTCATGGAATACCCAGAACTGGCTGAAAACGCCCGATTGAAAGGAGCAGCACCCCATGAGCGTCGTCATTGTCGGCGGAAATGAATGCATGACCCGCCGCTATAAAGAACTCTGCGAAGCGTACAACTGTAAGGCCAAAATTTACCCCAAGCAGGCGAGCGGCCTGAAAAATGTCGGTTCCCCCGACCTTCTTGTTCTGTTCACGAGCACGATGTCCCACAAGATGCTGCGCTCTGTCCTCTGTGCAACCAAGGGGCAGAATATTCCCATTGCGCGCAGCCATACCAGCTCGATGGCCGCGCTCAGAAACATTCTCGAGCAACACGTTTCATGCGCCCCCTGCCGCGCATAAAACGTTGCGTGGTGGCCTGTGCAAAGCAGACGTCCCAAAACCGGCTTGCGATTTTGGGACGTCTGCTTTTATTATTTTATCGCCTCATGAATTGGATTTGTACGGCGCGTACCTTTACTGCACACGCTCGCAGATTTCAAATGCCGCACGAGCATTGTGATAGGGACACTTCCACGGCCCGCAGAGATACATGGAATTCTCCTCATCCGGCGAATTTTTGCCGCTCGCCAGCCACTCGCGCGCCGGTCCGTTGATGATTTGCGCCTTGATGTATTCCCACACGCGCCAGGCGGTGTCCACATACTTTTCCTGGCCGGTGATCTGATACGCATTGACACAACCGACGACAGCTTCCGCCTGTCCCCACCAGACCTTGTTCGGCACCGCGATACCGCCTTCTTCATAGCCTTCATCAAACAGGCCGCCGTCGCTGTCCAGGCCGCGTGAAAGCGTAAAGTCCACCATATGGATTGCCACCTGCTCGGCCTCCTCCACAAGTGCCGCCGCACGCGCCTTATCCGCCGCATAGGTTTCGAGCACCTCAGCTGCCTCCGTCAGCAACCACGAGCCTTCGATGTCATGTCCGAAGGAGATCTTGCCCGGCAGCGGATTCATCGCACCATCGAAAAACATCACGAAATGGCAGTGTTCGGCATCGTAGATTTTCCGCGCCGTAACTTCAATCAGATTAACGAGGCTTTCTTCGACACAGCGGTCATGCCGAATGCGAAAATAGCACGTCATCGGTTCGAGAATGTGAATATGCGTGTTCATGGAAAGGTTGCCGGCCTCCGTGATGGCACCGTTTCCGCTGCCGGTTCCCCGCGCATTTTCGAGGTAATAGCAGCCCTCACGGCATTCGCTTTCGAGATAGTCGTACACGCGGTCCGCATATTCCCGCGCTTCCTCGCTGCCTGTCGCGCGGACGTATTCCGAAAACGCGTAGAGCAGAAATCCCTGTCCATACGTCATTTTTGTGTCGTCCTGGACGGAACCGTCGGCATTCAGCATCCAGAAGCCGCCACCGTTTTCAGCATCCCAGAAATGCGTCTTGATATACGCAAACGCACGGTCCGCCAGCGCTTTATACGCCGGGTCACCGAAAATGCGGTACGCGCCCGCAAAGGTCCACAGCAATCGGGCGTTCAGCACCAGACTTTTCGGCGCATCCTTCTGCACCTGCAGGTCTGTCGTCACAGCGCCGTAGAAACCGCCGTTTTCTTCGTCGATCGTGTACTTCTGCCAGAACGGGAAAATCGAACCATGCAGCAGGTCCTCCCGCATTTCATCCCTGAGCTTCAGGAGCTTTTCCATCGCTTTTAATCCTCCGTTTTCCATAAATTGTACCGAATACCTGCATTATAGCGCAAAAGCACGCGAATTTCCACCGGAATTCACGTGCTGCACAAAATTTATTTTGGTTCCCGCAATTCAAGTCGCTCTACCGCCTGCACGCGGATCTGCGGAAATGGCAGGACCGGAGCGGCTTGCGCCGGGTGCTCGGCCAAATGCTTTTCCATCCAAACCATATTGTACCAATGCCCAAACTTGTACCCGCACTGCCGGAACTCACCGACCAGCCGGTAACCCAGACGCGTGTGAAACGCGATACTGTCGCGTGTAAGATACGCATCCGGCTGCGCCGGCGCCGCAATGCAGGCATTGAGATTCAAAATATTCTGCATCCGAAGGATATCCTCCAGCCCCGCATACAGCGTTCGGCCGACGCCGGACCGCTTTTGATCACCGCGCACATAGATGGAGGTTTCCACGCTCCAGGCATAGGCCGCCCGCGTCTTAAACGGCCCCGCATAAGCGTAGCCGAGGATCTCTCCGCCGCGTTCGGCGACGAGATACGGATACATCTCCAGTGTGCGGCGGATACGCGCCGCAAATTCGGCTTCTGTTGGAACCTCATATTCAAACGTGACCGCCGTATTCGTCACATACGGTGCATAGATCGCACGCAGCGCCGCCGCATCTGACGGCGCAGCCACGCGCAGGCTCACCGTTTCATCCATGGTATCATCGCCTTTCCTGCCGCATCACAGATCGAGGATGCAGTCAAACACGCTGTCCTCACGCCCACTTTTCGTATAGACGCGAGTCACACGCTTGGAAATGCCGCAGACAACCTCGTAGTGGATGGTATCCAGCAACGCAGCCAACTCCCCGACGGGAATTTCCGCATCGCCGTCCCGGCCGATCATGGTTACGACGTCGCCAACCTGCGCCTGCGGCACATCCGTCACATCGATCATGCACTGATCCATGCAGACCTTGCCCAAAATCGGGCAGCGTACACCGTGCACCAAAATCGAGCCACGCCCCGAGAGATGCCGCGAATAACCGTCCGCATAGCCGACCGGGATCGTGGCCACGCGAATACGCGACTTTGCCGTGTACGTTCGTCCATAGCTGACGTCGGAGCCGGGCTCGATCTCCTTGACATGCGAGATGACGGAACGCAAACTCAAAACCGGCCAGAAATCGCCGTGGTTCTGCACATCCTCAGACGGTTCGAGGCCGTAAAGGATCACACCGGCACGCACCATATCCATATGGCTTTCGGGGTAATCGAGCGTTGCGCCGCTGTTGGCGCAATGGCAAATCTGGAAAGTAACGCCTCGGTCAGCCAGCGCCTGAATCAGTGTTTGGAAGCAATGGAGCTGGCGCTTTGTAAATTCTCCGCCCGCTTCGCCGCTGTCTGCAACGGCAAAGTGCGTGAAAATTCCCTCCGGCACAAGGCCCGGCAACCGGCAGGCCGCGGCGATCTCCTCCACCGCCGCCGCATCGCGTTTCGTATCCTGAAAATAGAAGCCAAGCCGGCTCATGCCTGTGTCCACCTTGACGTGGATCTTGACCGAAACACCGCTTTCCACCGCGCTCTTCGAAAGTGCCTCACAATACGCGGTGGAGTACGCACACTGCGAGATGTTGTTTTCTGCGAGCAACGGCGCCGCATCGGGCGGTGTGTAGCCGAGCACGAGCATCGGCAGGGAAACGCCGGCGCAGCGGAGCTGCAGCGCCTCTTCAATGTTGGAAACGGCGAGCCAATCCGCGCCGAGCGCTTCATATTCGCGCGCAAGACGCACCGCCCCATGGCCATATGCGTCGGCCTTGATGACACAGCACAGCATCGTGTTTTCACCGATACGCCCGCGGATCTCGCGAAGATTGTGCGCTACTGCGTCGAGGTCAATCTCCGCCCACGTTCTCTTCTGCATAATATCCATAAGTCATGTCCTTATTGGCAAGGCTTNNAAAGCCAGAATTGCCGTTCAAATTATTTGAAATAGCGCACGCCGCTCTCAAAGATCTGCTGATCCTTCTCGCCCGGCACATTAAAGTAAAGGTTTTCGCCCTTACGCTCGCTGTGGCCCATTTTGCCGAAGACACGGCCGTCCGGGCTGGTAATGCCCTCAATGCCGCACACCGAGCCATTCGGGTTCCACGTGATATCACCGCTGACACGCCCACACGGCGTCGTATACTGCGTCGCGATCTGGCCGTTCTCGATCAGACGCTTCAGCGCTTCGTCGTCCGCCACAAAGCGGCCCTCGCCGTGCGAAACCGGGATGGCAAACACGTCGCCGGCTTGGACGCCGGACAGCCAAGGCGACTTCGTATTCGTCACGCGCGTATAAACCATGCGGGAGACATGGCGGCCGAGCGTGTTGAACGTCAGCGTCGGGTCGTTGTCCTTGAGATCGACAATCTTGCCGTAGGTGACAAGACCGAGCTTGATGAGTGCCTGGAAACCGTTGCAGATGCCAAGCACAAGGCCGTCGCGCGTATCGAGCAAGTCAGTGACCGCCTGCGCGATCTTCGGGTTACGGAACGTCGTCGCGATAAACTTGCCGGAGCCCTCCGGCTCGTCGCCGCCGGAGAAGCCACCCGGAATCATGATAATCTGCGACGAGCGGATCGCCTTTTCCATGCGGTCGATCGTGTATTCGATGTCCTTCGCGGTAAGATTCTGCACGACGAGAATTTCCGTCTCTGCACCGGCCTTTTCAAAAGCGCGTTTCGTATCGATCTCGCAGTTGGTGCCCGGGAACACCGGAATAAACACCTTCGGCTTCGCGGTCTTGATGACCGGAGAACCGGTGTATTTCTCGTTCTTGAGCGGCACGTCATATTCTACGGGGACGGTCTCCGCCTTATTCGCAAAGATTTTCTCAAGCTTGCCGTTCCATGTCTCAACGAGGTCGTCCACTTCGAGCGCCTTGCCGTTGATCTCAATGCGGCCGGACTCGTTGATCACGCCGAGCACAACGGCGTGGAGATTTTCCGTCACGTCCTTGAGCGCTGCCTGCTCGACCTCCACGACGAGTGCGCCAGCTTTCGGTGCAAAGAGCAACGCTGCATCTTCCGCTTCCGCGTTGAACACAAAGCCCATCTTGTTGCCGAATGCCATCTTCGCCACAGCTGCCGCTGCGCCGCCTTCCTTAACGACATGGGCCGCGACGATCGCGCCGTCCTCGATCATTGCGAGGACATCGCCGTAGAATGCCTTGAGTGCCTCCCAATTCGGCAGGCCGGTTTCCTCATCCTCCGGAATCGGCAGGAGCACCGCGCTGTTGCCTGCATGCTGGAACGCGCCCGAAATCGTGCCGCTCGCTGTCGTCATCGTGACGGCAAAGCTGACAAGCGTCGGCGGAACGTCGAGATCTTCGAACGAGCCGGACATGCTGTCCTTGCCGCCAATCGACGGCAGGCCGAGGTTCAGCTGTGCGGTCAGTGCGCCGAGCAGCGCCGCAGCGGGCTTACCCCAGCGTTCCGGCTTATCGTGCAGGCGCTCAAAGTACTCCTGGAAAGTCAGGCGTGCCTGCATGGGGTCCGCGCCGACGGCGACGAGCTTCGAGAGGCTCTCCACCACGGCGTATGCTGCACCGTGGAACGGCGAGAAACGCGCAATCCCCGGTATATAGCCGTACGCCATCGCGGTTGCATCATCGGTCTCGCCCGAAAGCAGCGGAATCTTCGCAACCATCGCGTCCTCCGGCGTCAGCTGGTATTTGCCAGCAAACGGCATCAGCACTGTGCCGGCGCCGATGGAAGCGTCGAAACGCTCCGCAAGGCCCTTTTGGCCGCAGACCTCGAGGCGGGCAAGGTTGTCCTGAAACGCTTCGTCGAGCGGCTTGCCAGCAAGGCAGGCCGGCACGGTGTCGCGGTAGTTTTTCGTTTCGTCAGGCGCGGCGATAAACGCGTCCGCATTCTGTGTGACACCGTTCGTATCGAGGAATGCGCGGCTGAGATCGACGACGCGGTCGCCGCGCCACTCCATCTTCAGTCTCGGTTCTGCGGTCACAACCGCCACGACCTGCGCGTCCAGATTTTCTTCCTGCGCGGCCGCGCGGAACGCATCGACGTCCTTCGGGTCGAGTACGACGGCCATGCGCTCCTGCGATTCGGAAATCGCGAGCTCGGTACCGTCAAGGCCTTCGTATTTCTTCGGGACCTTGTTGAGGTCGATCTCAAGGCCCGGCGCCAATTCGCCGATGGCAACGCAGACGCCGCCGGCGCCAAAGTCGTTGCAGCGTTTGATCAGCGTAGACACCACCGGATTGCGGAACAGGCGCTGGATCTTGCGCTCGGTCGGCGGGTTGCCCTTCTGCACCTCCGCGCCGCAAACCTCGATAGACTCGAGCGTGTGCGCCTTGGAAGAACCGGTCGCACCGCCGCAGCCGTCACGGCCGGTCGCGCCGCCGAGCAGCACGATGATGTCGCCCGGTTTCGGCTCCATACGCACGACGTTCGCCTTGGGGGATGCGCCGATGACCGCGCCGATCTCCATGCGCTTGGCCACATAGCCCGGATCATACAGCTCTGTGACCTGGCCGGTCGCAAGACCGATCTGGTTGCCGTAGGACGAATAGCCGGCCGCCGCGCCCGTCGTGATCTTTCTGGTCGGCAGCTTGCCCTTGAGCGTATCCTTAAACGCCACCGTCGGGTCGCCGCTGCCGGTCACGCGCATCGCCTGGTAAACGTAAGCTCTGCCCGAAAGCGGGTCGCGGATCGCGCCGCCAAGGCACGTTGCCGCGCCGCCGAACGGTTCAATCTCCGTCGGGTGGTTGTGGGTTTCATTTTTAAATTGTACGAGCCACTGCTCGGTTTTGCCGTCGATTTCGACCGGCACTTCGATCGAGCAGGCGTTGATCTCATCGCTTTCGTCGAGGTTATCGACCATGCCGTGCTTTTTGAGGTACTTCGCGCCGATTGTCGCCATATCCATCAGGGAAACCGGCTTATTCTTGCCGACATACAGCTCCTCGCGGGCCGCAAAATATTCGCCGAGCGCCTTTTCGATCGCGCCACTGAGCTTTCCCTTTTCGATCTCAATGTGGTTGAGACGGGTCAGGAATGTGGTGTGCCGGCAGTGATCACTCCAGTATGTATCGATCACGCGCAGCTCCGTCACAGTCGGATCACGATGCTCCTCGTCGCGGAAATAATCGCGGCAGAACGCAAGGTCTTCAAATGTCATCGCAAATCCCATCGTGCCGTAGTAAGCGCGCAATTCCTCCTCCGTCCACGTGATCATCCCCGTCACACGCTTTACATCCGCCGGATACTCAATCTTCATATCGAGGCTTTCCGGCTTTTCCATCGAAGCGAGGCGGGATTCCACCGGGTTGACGATATACGCCTTGATCCGGTCCATCTCCTCTTCGGAAAGATCGCCTTTGACAGCGATAACCTTCGCATACGCCACCTGCGGGCGCTCGCCCTGTGTCAGCAGCTGCACGCACTGCGATGCGGAATCCGCACGCTGATCGTACTGGCCGGGCAGGTATTCCGTGGCAAAAACCTTGTACGACGCGTCGACGGTGTAGTGCTCGTCGTAGACATTGTCGACATTCGGTTCGGAAAGAATGGTGCGGGCTGCCGCCTCAAACTCCTCGCCGGAAAGCCCGGAAACGTCATAGCGGTTCAAAATGCGCACATCCTCAATCGCTTTCAGGCCGAGATTGTGCCGAAGATCGGCCATCATGTGGCGCGCCTCCACATCGAATCCCTTTCTCTTTTCCACAAATACGCGTGTGACCATAGTAAATTCCTTCCTTTTTGAATTTTGGCAGGCTTTGCGAATCAAAATCGCGATCCTGTGGCCATAAACCGCACAGGTCCCGAAGCCGAGGAGGGCACCTTCCCCCTGTTGCCTTCCCCGCAAAAAAACGGCGCCTGTGACAAAATAATCCGCTTATATTTTATCACAGACACCGTATAGAATCAAATATAGATTTTAAAAAAAGGCTGCGGCTTTTGCTGGCAATTTTGTGCTATTTTTTCCGCAGGTTACGAATTTCCTCCGCACTGAGCGCCACCGTATGCTGAATCGGTTTCCACTCAATGTTGGTAAACACCGCGTAAAGCATGGAAATCGCATAGGTAAACACGAACAGTGGGAACAACAAAACGCCCAAAACCTTCTTGCGCGTCGGCGCATGGATGTGTTTGCGCTGTGTAATGCAGGTCACACCACTGATGAACCAAAGTGTCAGTGAGGAGCTGACAAGCCCCGTAACAACGAAAAGAATGCAGATATCCATATCCGGCGTGCGCGTTACGATACCCGCAACTGCCATGATGGCATTGAAAATAAGTGTTGCGCAGGTCAACACCAGGCAGGGAATGTTGTTCATGATCATATCGAAGCAGGCGAAGCTGCCGTCCACAATCATTTTTTTGAACATCTTCTTGCCGTAACGGTTGAAAACCTGAAGATAGCCCTTGATCCAACGCGCGCGCTGCATAAGCGACTGGCCGAGCTTGGTTGGCTGCTCGTCGTAAATCACCGCATTTTCACAATAGGCAACCATTGTATTTTTCAGAATGCAATCCACCGTAAACTCGAAATCCTCCGTCAGCAGAAAATGTTTCCAACCGCCGTTCTGGCGGAGGATGCGGTTGCTGACCAGGAATCCGGTACCGGAAACGCAGCTGCTTGTACCGAGCATCATGCGCGGACGGTTGAGTTGCGTGGCTTCGCGCAGGAAAAACAGGGAGTAGCCCGCGCTGATCCAATTGTCGCCGAAATTCTTGGAGTTGCGGTAGCTGGTCACCACTTCATAGCCCGAATCAAACACCTTGTTCATCTCTTCGATGAAGTGTTCGTCAAGAATATTGTCCGCATCGAACACAAAGAAACCTTCGAACGCATCTTCCCCGTAATGCTCATAGATCTCGTTGAGCAAAAAGCGCAGCGCGTATCCCTTGCCGACGGCATATCGATCCTGACGTTCAAAAACCACCGCGCCTGCTGCTCGCGCCGCCGCAGCCGTTTGATCCGTGCAGTTATCCGCAACGACAAAAATGTCGATGAGCGCCGCGGGGTATGTCTGGGCACGCACGCTTTCTATGAGCTGCGCGATCACGGCCTCTTCGTTGCGGGCTGCAATCAAC
Organism: Ruminococcaceae bacterium UBA1417; assembly: GCA_002305575.1. GTDB lineage: Bacteria > Bacillota > Clostridia > Oscillospirales > Acutalibacteraceae > Hominenteromicrobium. The sequence continues at coordinate 4,178 of DBPP01000039.1, read as the reverse complement.
ACGCCGTAGCGGTGATTCTTTTTGGCCGTGAACACCTTTGGCCGGCGGCACAATGCGCAGGCAAGATAAACCGCCTGATACGCGTAACACGCCAGAAAGAGAATGGAAATGATGAAATTGATGTACGATAGCGTTCTCATCTTCGTCACGGACTCCTTTACAGTTTCGTTCCATTGGCTCCCCGCTTCAATCTCCTTTTTCAAAAGCTGGGCTTTTTTCGTTCGTATCGTTCATATTATGTTTACAGGTTACATTATACGGCAACCAATTTGAATAGACAATAGAAAAATGGCATTCTTATGAGTTTTGTAAGAAAATCCAAAAAAATAAATTTTTTTCAAAAAAGGTATTGCATTTTAGGACGCGATGGTATATAATACTCAAGCAGCAGAAATTTGGGCGCTTAGCTCAGCTGGCTAGAGCACCTGCTTGACGTGCAGGGGGTCAGCGGTTCAAGTCCGTTAGCGCCCACCAAAAAATCAATGGTAATGGGTGTTCCCGTTATCATTGACCAATATGCTCAAGTAATTTGAGGACATTGGTCAATGATAACAGTGTATGGACTGTTATCATTGATTTGTTGTATTTTCAGACGGCCACAAACGACCGTCGGCAACAACTCGAGACTAACATCATACCTTACCTGTCTCCAGCAGGTAGTGCAGAGATCCTTCCTACGACCCACAAAGTAAGGATTGTTCTTACACCGTTACAGCGTTGGGACGCGTATAGCAAGGTGCGCTGCGCGAGAGATGCACGGTCTATCACCTTGTATTATGACCGCCTCAGTTGGCAGTCCTCTGGGTATGCGGTATTCAGTTTTCGAGGTTCAGTTTGTAGCCCTTCTTTTCGGCTGTCCGAAATTCAGGGCATGAAAAAAGGCAAGGTCTTGCGAATTACAAAAATCGACAAAAGCCTTGCGCTCCAAAAACAGATGTGCTATCATTATTGATGAGGACATCTGGATTTATAAAATCTAAGAGAGTCCCAAATGCTTCTGTGATACTCGATATATCGCAAGAGGCAGGCCAAACTGAATTTGCTAGATTCAGGCGAGGCCAGTAGGATCCGCGAGAGGAATCCATAGGTATATGGTACTCCTCTTTTTGTCGTATGTCAAGGTTTGGACGTGAATTTACTCTCGATTTTTCCAGAGTTGTTCTCAATCGTTTTTCCCCTTTGGCACGACACTTCTGCCCGAATTCTTTTCAGAATTCGGGCTTTTTTCTTATCATTTCCTCTATGTGTCGTTTCTTTTCGCGTTTGCATTGGACAGCAGCATCATTTGATCGTAGAGCTGTCCTTGGTCGGGAGTTATATATCTTCTAAGTGTAAACTCCGGTTTTGTATGTCCCAAAATAACCGAAAGACTTTTGATTTCAGCACCGTGATCGATCATACGCGTCGCAAATGTATGCCGAAGCATGTGCGGTGTTACGTGCCGGATATTTGCTATGGTCGCGACACGCTTACAAATATGCCGCAAGTGATACTTATCAAGTGGCTTCTCTCCGCCAAATATGTATTCCCTCTCACTCGCCCCCTTTCTCCACGCGTGAAGATGAATGAGAATAACCGCCACTTCGGGGATAACCGGTACTTCCCGTACACCAGCCTTGGTTTTGCTCTTGTTGATTTTAAGTATTTTTCTGGATTGATCCCAATCTTCCCAACGAAGGAATCGAAGCTCTCCAGGACGCAAGCCCGTCAGTAAATAAGTTCGCAGTATAAATTCATCTCTGATCGGCAGTTGATGCGCCGCCCGTTCAAAAGCTTCCTGCTCCTCTCTGGATAAAGCTGTTACAAGCTTTTCGGAAGCATTTTTCGGTAAAACCGTTTTATCAATTGGATTTACGTCACACAGCCGATTATCAATGGCCTTTTCGTAAGCCATATGGTACAGAGACTTAATATGGCGAATGGTAGACTTTGAGTACTGATCTGCAAGCTGATTCATCGCAGCCTGAAATTGTACCGGCAAAAGATCCTCCAGCAAAATAGATTCCATCCCCGGACAATTGACGTTAAACCGACGCCGCGCATCCTCATAGAGCGCAACCGTGTTTTTCTCGTATTCCGGTACCGCATACACAGAAAACCACGTATCTAGCCACTGTCCAATTGTTTGTGTGCTTTTCTTGTTTGACATTTTAACGCGCCTCCATTTTGGTTTTTGCAACCTCGGCGCTGAAATGACATCTTAACTCTCCTGACTTCGTCTCTTTTCCAGCGCCAAAGGTTTTTGGCTTGGATTATAAGAAATTCTATGCAGATGCAAAAAGACCCCTGAGCTGAAGCAGCGCTTCGGCTCAGGGGTTCATTGTATGTCACTTTGTAACCGGAACTGAGTTCCGGTTTTAGATTACCTGCTCTCAAACGGAACTTAGTTCCAAATTTCGCCTATAGTTCCGGTGCGTTTCTTTCCCGACGCTTCTCCGCCCGAGTGATCTGCTTTTCCCAAGTTTTTTCTGTCTGGGCACACAAAAAACTCTTCATCACCGCTAAATTTTGAAACCTGTCCCATGCTTCCAGCGCATTGTAATATGCCCGTCGATCTTCCTCATGAATAATAATTGGCGGATGATTGTGCATCACCAAAAAATAATTCATAGCAAGGCGACCGGTTCTGCCATTTCCATCCGCAAAGGGATGGATATTTTCAAATTTCACATGAAAATACGCAGCAACAGTCAGTGCATCACGATCTTCTATGTCCACCAATTCTTCCAGCAGTTCATCCATTTCTTCTTGAACATCCTCTGGAGCTGCGCCAACTTCCTCTCTTCCTGTAACATAATCGTGCAACTTATACGTGCCTGGCCGCTCGCCAAGCTGATACCTCCGGGTATCGTATGTGTTCTGCGTCAGTTTCTTCTGAAATGCTAAAATCAGTTCAGAATCCAGCGGGCGCTTTTCTCCAAAAGCTGTAAGAAATAATTCGCTGGCTTCTTTGGCATTTCGAATCTCAAAAAGTGTCCGAAGATCTCCGGTATAAGAAGTCACCCCATCATGCTCAAATATCTCTCTGGTATCATGATACGTGACCATATCATTTTCAATTTTTCCAGAGTGATAAGCAAACGCGATGCTGTGACCGTTCAATGCTTCTGCCAGCTCGGCATCTGTCTTAACCTTTTTTTGTCTCCAAAGTAATACTGCTTTTTCATATTGTGTCACAGAAATCACCCCTATATAGCTTATACGTCATTTATTCAAACCCAACCGCTATTTGAGTCTCAGGCTTTCTTTTCATCGATCGTCATACACCGAACGCCTATGACCAACAGATAATGCTAAGATTACAAGTTCATTGTCGTTGATCTGGCAGATAAGGCGATAATCCCCAATCCTGTATCTCCACTGGCCACTGCGGTTCGCTGTTAAGCCTTTCCCGTGCTGCCGGGGATCTGTGCTATCAACCAGATTCTTTTCAATCCATGCTTTTATCATGCGTTGCGTATACTTATCGAGCTTTTTGAAATCTCTGTCGAACCGTTCCGTTGTTGCTACGCAGTATTTCATAAGTCCAATTCCTTCCACAACTCGGAAATGGGTCTACTTTTCTTTCCGCTCTTTTCGTATTCATCATACGCTTCGTTTGCTATCACAATATCGTACTCATCTTCGATGCGCTCAAACAGCGCCCGCTTAAACGCCTCTGCCAAAGACAAAGAATGAAGCTTTGCATAACTCTCGGCAAGTGCTTTTTCTTCCTCCGTCAATCGAATAGAAAACGCCATATAACCATCCTCCTTTGTAGTACATTGTACTACATCCATTTTGGTTTGTCAACACACCTATATGCTTGGCAAAATCAAAAAACTTATTCTCGACAAACCAAAACGCGGTTCCGATTGTTTGGACTCCAAGGTGACTGTCTTGTCCATCCAAGGTGTCTACTTTGTCCATCCGCAAAATCCATCACTAATTTTCTGTTTTCTCACCTCTGCACGATATTTCTCGATTCTTTATGTAGATTCACTTTTTCAAAGCAACTTTTCGGCATTGAGATTGAACGCGCAAAGGAATTTCTACACTCCGAGCTTTTTTACCCGACGGTAAAAGGTTCTGGCGGTCACATGCAGACGCTGCTGTGCCTGCGTTGCTGTAAGCTCTCCGGCGCGCCAGCGTGCGCACACGGCTCGAAATTCCTTCTCATCGATCGCAACTTGCGGTCT
>DBPP01000011.1:51361-59273 GCA_002305575.1 Ruminococcaceae bacterium UBA1417 | reverse complement strand
CGACCGAATCCCTGCCGACCTCGGTGGCGACCTTTATCTTATCAACGGCGCGATGACCAAGCTGGAGGATGCTGGGGCATTCGCAAATACGGCGGTAACGCCTACTACAACCGAAACGGAGGAAAAATCGGATGGACAAAACAAAAGGTCGTCCCGCAAAGGCGCGTGATAAGACGCACTTCTGGAACTGGGACGAAAACGAGGAAACGGGCGTCCGTACCCTGTTCCTCGATGGCACTATTGCGGACGAAAGCTGGTGGGATGATGAAATCACACCGCGAATGTTCAAGGATGAGCTTGTTTCCGGAGACGGCGACATCGTCGTTTGGATCAACTCTCCCGGCGGCGACTGCGTGGCGGCTTCTCAGATTTACGCTATGCTCATGGATTACCCGCACGACGTAACCATCAAGATTGACGGCATTGCGGCTTCGGCGGCATCGGTCATCGCAATGGCGGGAACGCAGGTGCTGATGGCACCGACCAGCCTCATGATGATTCACAATCCGCTGACCGTCGCAATTGGCGATACCGAGGAAATGCAGAAAGCCATCGCCATGCTGGACGAGGTCAAGGAAAGCATCATCAACGCCTATGAAATCAAGACCGGGCAGTCGCGGGCGAAAATCTCGCATCTCATGGACGGAGAAACCTATATGAACGCCAATAAAGCCGTGGAGCTCGGCTTTGCGGACGGTATCTTGGAGGACGCGAAACGCGACCACTCCGAAGATGTCGTTTTTGCTTTCAGCCGCAGGGCTGTCACCAATTCGCTCATGAACAAGCTCACACACAAAGCCGCTCCCAAGGCGGAGCAAAAGAAGCAGGAGGCGCCTTCTGGCGTTTCCATCACCGAGGCTATGCAGAAGCTGCAAGCCCGTAAATACATTTGACGGAGGTATTTTATTATGAAAAAGGTACTTGAAATGCGTGAAAAGCGCGCAAAGGCATGGGACGCGGCAAAGGCGTTCCTCGATGCGAGAGCGGACGGAAATGTTCTTTCCGCTGAAGACAATGCCACCTATGAAAAAATGGTGGCGGATGTGGACGCGATGGCGCGTCAGATCGCCCTTGAGGAAGACCGCGTGGCGCGTGACGCTGCTATGGCGCAGCCCACCAGCACTCCGCTCACTGGCAAGCCCACCGATGGCAGCGCAAAACCCACCCGCACCAGAGCGACCGCCGAATACAAGGAAGATTTCGGTCGCGCCCTTCGCGGTAAGACCCTGCTGCACAACGTGATGAGCGAGGGCGTTGACGCGGACGGCGGCTTCCTTGTACCGGAAGAATTCGAGACTCAAATCGTGACCGGTTTGGAGGAAGCAAACATTGTCCGCAAAATTGCAAAGGTAATCACGACCTCTGCCGAACGCAAAATTCCTATTGCGGCGACCCACTCCATCGCGCAGTGGACTCCTGAAAACGCCGCTTACACCGAGAGCAATCCGACCTTCGCGCAGAAAACCATCGACGCGTTCAAATTGACCGACCTTGCAAAGGTCAGTATCGAGCTGCTTCAGGATTCCATGTTCGATCTCGAAAGCTACATCGCAAACGAGTTCTCTCGTGCCTTCGGTGTTGCCGAGGAGGAAGCGTTCTGTATCGGCTCTGGCAGTGGTCAGCCTACGGGTATTTTCACGGCATCCGGCGGCACTGTGGGCGTCACGGCTGGCAGCCCCACCGCAATTACCGTGGACAACCTCATCGACCTCATCTATGCGCTGCAGTCTGCTTATCGTAAAAACGCTGTGTTTCTCATGCGTGATGTGACGGTTTCCGCGCTCCGCAAGCTGAAGGATTCTAACGGCGCTTACCTCTGGCAGCCCAGCGTACAGGCGGGTCAGCCGGATCGTCTGCTTGGCTATCCGCTTTACACCTCTCCCTACGCTCCGGCTGTGGCAGCGGGTGCTCTGCCCATCGCGTTCGGTGATTTCTCCAACTACTGGATCGCAGACCGCATGGGTCGCACCGTCCAGCGTTTGAACGAGCTGTACGCCGGAAACGGTCAGGTCGGCTTCCTCGCCACCGAGCGTGTGGATGGCAAGGTCATTCTGCCGGAAGGCATCCAGCTCATGCAGATGGGTGCGTAAGCAGAAAGGCGGCGATGATGTATGACACTGCTTGAAAAAGTCAAAGCAAACCTCATTCTGGAGCATAATGCGGACGATGAACTCCTGCAGCTATACATCACCGCCGCCACCAGATATGCCGAGAGCTATCAGCACTTAGCAGAAAACAAGTACGACACCGACCCCATGCCCGCCACCACCGAGCAGGCCGTTATCATGCTGTCGTCCCACTTCTACGAATCGCGGGACGGCAGCACGGGCGGCTTCTTCTCGGACAATGTGCAGGCCGGTCAGCAGGTGTGGAATACGGTCAATCTGCTGCTGCGGCTTGACCGGGATTGGAAGGGGTGAGTATGAGCTTTGGCAAAATGAACACCTTCATTGACCTCGTGGAGAAACAGACGGTGCGAGACAGCGAGGGCTTTTCGACAGAAACCGACGTTATTCTTGCTTCTGTCAGAGCGTATCGGGAAGGTCGGCACGGCAACGAGAAATGGGCAAATCGCGCTCAGTTCTCCGAAGCCACCGATCTGTTCCGCTTTCGCTGTATCCCCGGCGTTACCGTTACGACCGCGATGGTAATAGTCAACGGCGATGGTCGTTTTGAGATCACCTCCGTGGAAGATGTCAAAGGGCGCGGAATGTATATCGAGGTGCTGGCGAAGGAGGTGAAGCCCAGTGGCTAAAGCAACATATAAGCTGCCGGAGGATTTTCTTATAAAGGTTTCACGGCTGGCGGAGCGGACAGATGAAATCTTGCCCCGGGTGTTACAGGCGGGCGGTGAAGTCGTGGAGGCAAAGGTCAAATCCAACCTGCAATCGGTCATCGGCAGCGGCACGAAGGAAGAAAGCCGCTCCACCGGCGAGCTTGTCGGCGCATTGGGCGTTTCGGCGGCTCGTCAGGATAAGAACGGTGATTTCAATGTGAAGGTTGGCTTCTCTGAGCCGCGCTCTGACGGAAAAAGCAATGCCATGATCGCTGGTGTTCTGGAATACGGCAAGCACGGTCAACCGGCGAAGCCCTTTCTGAAACCTGCGAAGTCAGCCAGCAAAAACGCCTGCATCGAGGCGATGAAGGCAAAGCTGGAGAGCGAGGTGGGCGGCATATGAGTTCCTATCGCTGGATTCCGTGGGCGCAGCCCGTTCTTTCGGCCGACAACGGCTACGGCTTAGTTTCCGCAAGCTCCGAAAACACCGCGTCGAGCGCCTATCCATGGAAAGCCTCAGACGGCATAAAAGAGGGTGAAACCACCTCATGGGAGGCGGCGAAGGACGCCTATCCCGCATGGTGGCTGTGGGAGCTGCCGGTCACGCTCAAAATATCCCGGCTGACGCTATACAACAAGTATTCCGGTCATGGCTATGTGACAAAGAATGTGTCGGTTTACTCAGACAAGAGCAGAACCCGGCTCATTGCCAGCGGCACATTTGAGGCGGCGTCCTTTTCGACGCTGACCTTCGATTTTGCCGAGCCTGTGATTACAGACGCGCTTTGTGTTGTCTGCGAGGACAGCTACAAGGAAAGCAATACCTATGTGGGCTTGGGTGAAATCGAAATGACCGCCGAAGAAGGAATATTACAATATTCAGTCCGCTATCAGGATTGGGACGGAACGCTGCTGAAGGAAGAAACCGTTGACAGCGGAAGCGCGGTCAGCCCGCCTCCTGACCCGGTACGGCAGGGCTACACCTTCACCGGCTGGAGCGCGTCCACCGAGCGTGTGCTGGAGGACATGACTGTTACCGCGCAATACACTAAAGACCCGTCCGACGAGGACTTTCTGCTCACGCTTTTGACGGAAATCATAGGTGAGCTGCATATCCCGCTGGAAACAGGCGTGTTCAATGCGTCCGCGCCCGACCGTTACTGCGTGTTCACACCCATGTCGGATACCTTCGAACTGTTTGCGGACAATCGCCCGCATCATGAAATGCAGGAGGTGCGAGTGTCCCTCTANNTGACAAGGGCAACTATCTGCGCACGAAAAACACGCTTGTCCGCGACCTTTTGGATGCGGATATCACGATAACCGACCGCCGCTATCTCGGTCACGAGGACGATACCGGCTACCACCATTACGCCATTGACGTGGCGAAAGACTATGAATTGGAGGATTGATTTCTATGGCAACAATTGGTCTTGACAGACTTTATTACTCGAAAATCACAGAGGGCGCAAACGGCGATGAAACCTATGCCGCTCCCGTTTCTCTCGCCAAAGCGATGCAGGCAGACCTTTCCATTGAGCTCGCCGAGGCGACGCTTTACGCCGACGACGGTCCCGCCGAGGTCGTGAAGGAGTTCAAATCCGGCACGCTTTCCCTCGGCATCGACGACATCGGAAAAACCACCGCCGAGGATCTGACCGGCGCGAAGATTGACGACAATGGTGTCGTGATTGCGGCATCCGAGGACGGCGGCGATCCTGTGGCTATCGGCTTCCGCGCCAAAAAGTCCAACGGAAAATACCGCTACTTCTGGCTGTATCGTGTGAAGTTCGGTATTCCCGCGACAAATCTCGCCACAAAGGGCGACAGCATTACCTTCTCTACGCCTACCATCGAAGGCACCGTACTGCGCCGCAACAAGCTCGATCAGAACGGCAAGCACCCGTGGAAAGCGGAGGCTACCGAGGGCGACGCGGATGTTCCGGCTACCGTTATCACCGGCTGGTACACGCAGGTGTATGAGCCAACTTTCACAGGAGGTAACGCATAATGGCTGACGAAAGAAGCGCGCTTATCATGATAGGCGGCAACGAGTATGAGATGCTCCTCACCACCAAGGCGACAAAGGAAATCGCCAAACGCTACGGCGGGCTCTCCAATCTCGGCGATAAGCTGATGAAATCCGAAAACTTCGAGCTGGCGCTTGACGAAATCGTATGGCTCATCACGCTGCTGGCGAATCAGTCCGTGCTGGTATATAACCTGCAGAATCCGAAGGCGAAGAAGGAACTGCTCACCGAGGAATCGGTCGAGCTTCTGACTTCGCCTTTTGAGTTGGCTGCCTATAAGAACGCCATTATGGACGCCATGTATAAGGGCACCAAGCGAGAGGTGGAAAGTGAGCCGAATTCAAAAAACTCACAGGTCGGGTAAGCGATGAAGAATTGTTTGCCCGACTGATTTTTTACGGCGTTTCTCTCCTCGGTCGGGCGGAGCCGGAGGTGTGGCTCATGCCTATCGGTCATCTGCTCGACCAGTGGGAGTGTTACAAGCAATACCACGGGCTGGCAAAGCCAAAACGCGAGTATTACATTGATGAAATCATCCCCGGCGGGATTTAAGGAGGTGGTGAGCTATGGCAGATAATTTCGGACTAAAAATCGGCGTAGAGGGCGAAAAGGAGTTCAAAAAGGCGCTTGCCGACATCAATTCGCAGTTCAAGGTGCTCGGCTCGGAGATGAAGCTCGCCACCTCTCAGTTTGACTCCAATGAAAAAAGCGTCGAGTCCCTTACCTCTAAAAATGAGGTGCTGACCAAGCAAATCGACGCGCAAAAAGAAAAGATTGAAACCCTGCGCAAGGCGCTGGAAAACGCCTCCGACTCCTTCGGTGAGAATGACCGCCGCACCCAGCAATGGGTCGTTGCGCTCAACAATGCCGAGGCCGAGCTGAACGGCATGGAACGCGAGCTTTCGCAGAACGAAAAGGCCATCGACGGCATGGGCGATGAAGCCGCAGAAACAGCCAAGCAGACGGATAAGCTGGGCGACGAGCTCGACCAGACCGGCGATCAGGCTGAAAAATCCGGCGGCAAATTCAGCAAGCTCGGCACGGTTCTGAAAGGCGTCGGAACGGCAATGGGTGTTGCTCTTGCCGCTATCGGCACGGCTGCGGTCGCGGCTGGCAAGGCGCTCGTGGATATGACGGTGGAAGCAGCCGCCTACGCCGACGATATGCTCACGCAGTCTACGGTCACAGGTATGAGTGTTGAAAGCCTGCAAGCCTATTCCTATGCCGCCGATCTTGTGGATGTTTCCCTTGATACGCTCACCGGCTCGATGGCAAAAAACGTCAAGTCGATGGCAAGCGCCGCAGACGGCTCCGCAAAATATGCCGACGCTTACGCGCAGCTCGGTGTGTCGGTTACCGACGCCAATGGCAATCTGCGCGACAGTGAAGATGTGTATTGGGAGTGCATTGACGCGCTTGGCGGTATATCGAACGAAACCGAGCGCGACGCCCTTGCCATGCAGCTATTCGGCAAGAGCGCCCAAGACCTAAATCCCTTGATTGCGCAAGGCTCCGAGGGAATCGCGGCACTCACCGATGAAGCAAAGCGCATGGGCGCGGTGCTTTCGGAAGAAACCATCGCCAAGCTGGGCGCTTTCGACGACTCCGTTCAGCGACTCAAGCAAGGCTCCGAAGCGGCAAAGCGCGTTATGGGTACCGTCCTGCTACCGCAGCTTCAAGACCTTGCGGACGATGGTACCGCGTTGCTGGGCGAATTCACCTCTGGGCTGGTCGAAGCCGGAGACGATTTTGGAAAGATAAGCGAGGTCATCGGCAACACGGTCGGTGGACTGGCAGATATGATCATGGAACACTTGCCGAAGATCGTGCAGGTCGGCATGGATATTGTCATGGCGATTGGCAACGCGATTGTAGAAAACTTGCCCACGCTGGTGGACTGCGCTTCCTCCATCATTCTTACCCTTGTGGAGGGGCTTGTGGAGGCGCTGCCCGCCATTACTGAAAGCGCCGTATCTCTTGTAATGACGCTGGTGCAGGGCATCATCGACAACCTGCCCGCTATCGTTGAAGCGGCTATCAATATGATTGTCACGCTGGCGACGGGTATCGCGGACGCTCTGCCAGAGCTTATCCCGTCCATCGTAGAAGCGGTAATTCTCATTGTACAGACGCTGCTCGACAACATGGATAAAATCCTCGAAGCCGCGTTTGAAATCATAAAGGGCTTGGCGCAGGGACTTTTGAATGCGCTGCCGGAGCTGGTAGCGGCTCTGCCCGAAATCATCACCACCATTATCAACTTCATCACAGACAACCTGCCCGCTATTATCGAAATGGGCATCGAGCTTATCGTTCAGCTTGCGGTGGGTCTGGTAAAGGCAATCCCGCAACTTGTAGCAGCACTGCCGCAAATCATCGCGGCTATTGTCGAAGGCCTCGGCTCTGCGGTCGGCGCTGTCTTTGAAATCGGCGCGAACATCGTATCCGGCTTGTGGCAAGGTATCCAGTCGCTTGCCTCGTGGCTGTGGGATAAGGTGTCCGGCTGGATTTCCTCCATATGGGACGGTATCTGTGACTTCTTCGGTATAGCTTCTCCCTCCAAGGAGATGGGCTGGGTCGGCAAAATGATGGTCGAGGGCCTTGCCGGGTCTATCGACAGCAACGGCAAGGATGCGGTAAGCGCCGTAACCGATATGGCGAAGGACATCGACGGCGCGATGAAAGATCTCACGGGAGATATGGAAACCGCTCTGCCTACCGATTTCAAACTAAATGTGGACACCGACCTCGGCAAGGTTGCAGACGACAGCGTCGTCGATGTAAAGAAAACCGTGGAGCACACCGGTGTTATCCGTGTGGAGGGTATCAATTCCGAGGGCGAGATGGCGTCGGTCGTAGACCTCATTATCAATCAGCTCAGACAGGAGGTGCGTGTATGAGTTATTTGAAAAACGCTGACACGAATACGCTCATCACGCGCTTCGTGTCGTTCCGAAAGACGCAGGAGATCATTCGCACGGTGCAGACGGCGCTGGATGGGACGGAATACCTCACCCGCTTTGGCGCTCCGACCGTGCATTACGAGCTGACGCTCTATGTTGACGAAGCCGGAAAAGCCCTGCTGATGAGCGCGGAGGATAGTGTT
>DBPP01000011.1:0-51338 GCA_002305575.1 Ruminococcaceae bacterium UBA1417 | reverse complement strand
CTGGTACAAGGTTGAAGCCACCCTTGCCGCTGTAAGCGAGGTGAGCGAACCATGAGAAGTATCCCCGCCGCACTCAAGGAAAAGCTGAAAAATCAGTTCAAGGTGGAAAGTACCGACAGTATGGCAAAGCTCCGCGTCGTGGCGACGCAGACCTCGGTCAATTCTTTGCTGTCGGAGCCCATTCACGAGGACATTGCTCCGGCGCTTGGAGATGTCGCCGTTCGGCAGATGTCTGGAGATAAAGACCTCTCTCTTGCTTACGCGCTCTGTCTGGATGACGGCATAGCCACCATGTATATGCGCAAGTTCCCAGCGGGTTTCGACTTCAAATGGGAGCGGCAATTTGTGTTCGGCGCGGCCTCCGATGTGGCTCTGGAATTTGGCGGCACATGGAAGATGAATGCCGCACAGGAATGGTACTATCTCGAAACCGACGAGTTCCCATATATCTTCTTTGTCCGCGACGGGAATCTCTATGTGCAGTATTGGCGAGACGATTCTACGCGGGCACTTCTGGCAGCGGGCGTGTCGCAGATATCCGCCTGCAAGGGCTGGCAATCGAGCGTGGATATCGACCTTGACCAAGGGCTTATCATCGGCTATATCCGTGAAGGACGTGTGTATTACCGCGCCCTCTGCTGCCAGTCGGACGGCTCATATATCTGGGAGACGGAGCACGAGGTGACGACGCTCGGCACAGGCAATACAACGCTTTCGGTTATCCGCACCAACGATTTCCGCGTCGGTTTTCTTACGCAGAACAGCGGCAATATGCTGCTGACGCTGACACACCGCAACTACGCCGGAATGAGCGTAAGGCCGGAGTCCATGCATATCAACACGGCAAATGCGAGGATGTCGCTGCCGGATATTACACGAAAATACGGAAGCACAAGGGAAACGGCGGGAATTGCAGCGCTCTTGCCCTACGGAATCATTGATACGGCGGACAGCGGTGAGCTTGAAGTCACTGGAATAGAAAAGCTGAATCGCGACGAGGGCTTCGCCTGCTATGGCTTCAAGGTGTTTGTGAGCCGCCCCGTTTATGGAACTCCGGACGCTTCCTTTCTGGAGGGCTGCAAGCTGTCAGTGAGTGGCGTTACCGTGGCGTCTTGCGACTACGACGCCGCGCTGCAGGCCTTCGTTTTATACACGAGCGCGGATATCCGAAGGACGCTGGAGGTCACGGTTACGATTCCAACGCACCGGCGGCTGTGGTATTACAAGCACCATGAGCAGCGCTGGTTTCTACCGGCATTGACCTATGTCGCCTCGGCAGAAACTATTCGTCACGATGCTTACGCTCATGATACCATTACGGTTTCTACGCTGAATGCAAGAATGTGGATTGACGACGCGGTGTTTACGAGCCTGTTCGACGAACCGAGCACGGCTGCCATTACGATATCATCGGCAAGCATGGAACTAAAACCGGTATCCACCTTGCCGATTTAATATGAGGTTTTCATATATGCAGGCAAAAGAGAAAGTGCTTCTGCACAACAAATTTGAAATTGAAGTCGTAGATGCCGCGACCGGTGAGCTCAAGCAAAAGGCGTATGCCTACAACGTTATCGTCAATTACTACTTTAGCTCAAGGTTGACCGGCTCTCCGCTTGGAGTGAGCGCCGATCTGCTTCGGTATATTGCGCTCGGAACAGGTACGGGCACTCCGGCAATCACCGACACGGCTCTTTTTACGCATCTGACGCGAAAAAGCGTCACCACATTGGAAACGGTATATGAATATCCGACTTCTCATACTACAAAGCAGATCAAGCTGGAAGCCACTGAATGCAACGGCAGTAATATAACGGAGGTCGGCTTAGAAGGTTATTACAGCGGTACCTGGTCGAGCTATTATTACCTGATGACCCATGCAATGCTGCAGGATTCCGAGGGCAACCAGATCGCCATTGCAAAAACCGATGTTGATGTGGTGTACATCACTGCGACCTTCTATGCCACCTATACGCCCTCCGGCTTCGGTACGGACGCGATTTACCCGATCGCCGAAAATAACTATCTTGTTCGTTGGTTGCTCACAGGCGGTTATGACAGCACTGTGCGCTTTGGCAGGTATCCTCTGGAATACTCGTCACAGCTGACGACCAAATATACAAGCGCTAAGTCCTATTCCCTCAGTGGAACCGGCAGTATGACCACCCTGCAGCTTGATTTGCCGGTCACGACCTTCCTCGACGCGGAATGCAACAACCGTATTGTGAAGCAACTCGGCATCGCTGGCTTCGGAGCTTTCACTTTTCCCAATCACGAGGTGTTCCCACCTTACCCGGTAGAGCATCTGGTCATTGGCGAGGGCGATGGCGAAACGACCGAGTTCAATATTAAGTGTCCATTGATACAGGCTGGTACTCCGCGTGTGTTCGTAAACGATGTGGAGCTGACGGCTGGGACGGATTTCACCGTCGACTGCGAGAGCAACTGCGGCGACTGGTACGAAAACTATCATACGGCAGCACTTACGACAAAGGACGACAACGTACAGTTCGGCAATTTGAAGGAATTGACCCCGCCCACAAGCACCTATACCTATTATGACCCTCTGGCATGGTGGAACTGCGGTGGCGTTAAGGAATACCCAACCTCCTGCTCTATCACTGCGGAAAAGCCGATATGGATCGACTTCCTCTCGGCGAAGGAGTGCAACCGGCTGAAAATCAATCCTATTACTGTGCCGTCGTCTCAGATAGACAATCTGGTGATCGAGTATTCGGCGGATAACGTTAACTGGACTGCAGTGGCATATACCAGAGAATCACAGGTGTGGTCGTGGACTGCCGTTTCAGCGCAGTATTGGCGCGTATACATTCCAAACTATACTTGGTCGTATTCGATTTACAGCAACTACAACTCTGCTTCCGAGCGAGACGGGCTATCCTATCGCTGCACCTTCTTCCTTGGAAAGACGGTGCCCGGTTTGAAGCTCACAAATCCGCCCGCCGCCGGAGAGACGATTGAGGCGAGCTACGCCATCGAGTATCCGTTCAAGACCGCGAACAATCTGCTGCGTTTTACCTGTTCGATTCAACTGCAAAGGGGGTAATCGCATGACGCTTACCTTTGAGTACACCATGAATATTGGCGCTGGACTTTATCCGCAGGCGATTCACTCGAAAGACAATCTCCTGCGGATTTTCTATCTGACTCCGGAGCAGACGGTGTCCGGCTTGATTGCTAACCCTGTGTTGGGGCTGTATGCAGACCTTGTCTTTAAGAGCAAAGGACGTGCTTCGCCGGACGATGCGGTTTCACTGCCAAGCCTCAAGCGCGTGGCACATTACGGCGGCTATGGCTTTTGGAGCGCCGAGGGCGACCACCGTTTCGTCATGTTCATGATGCCTACGGATATTTCAAAAGCCTTTATCAACGGCTCGGCGGGCTTCAGCATCGGCAGCGAGGTTTCGCAGCTATCCTGTACGCTGCTCAATATACGCGGCGAACTGCTCAACCGATTTCGCGCACTCGTTACGCCGGGTACGAAAATGGAGCTGTATTTTACGCTTGGCAGTGCCGAGGAGGTCACACTCGGTATCTTCTACATCGACCGCGCTTCTGTATCCTACCCGGACGAGAAGGTCTCGGTATCTGCGAGAAACGCCATAGGCAAGCTGCTCAAGGAGCAGACCTTTGATGAAAACACCACCTTTGAGGCAGGCGCACTCATCGACAATATGACCGCCATCATGGAGCTTGCCGGTGTCGAGGACTACTTCGTTGGCGACAGCGGGAAGGCGTGGCGCTTGCGCTTTGACTCTGATGTGACGCTGCTGGACGGCTTGAAGCGCGTCATCTCTCTTTTGCCGGATTGGAAGCTCGACGAGACGCAGAACGGCGCTGTTGGCGTAGCGGCGGCGACCGACCCGCGTTTTGACCAGCCGGGTGTTTTTTCCTTTGAGCGCGACAAGACCTGCTGGAGCTACAGCATTGAATATGACGATTCTGACGCCGCAAGCCGTGTTTGCGTAACCTGCAAGGAGCCTGCGAACAAAGTATATGCCGACGTGCCCTTCGGAAAGTGGTGGGTACAGCCCGCGCACAGGACGCTCTACGTTGAAGCCGCCGATGGCGCATCGCTTTCGGAGCTTACCGCTATGGCGCAGGAGCTTGCCGAATCCATCGCCATCTCCGGGCGGCTGGAGAGCTTCGCCGGTATATTTACCCCGCAGCTCACGCTCGGCGACGAGGTGCATATTGAGGCTTCTGACGGCGGCGAGGAGGTTATCGGCACTGTGACCGATGTCACGCACAGCTTCGGCAAGAGCGGCTTCTACACCTCTTTCACGGTTGACAGCGGCGGTAGAAAGGCCAAGTCCCGCTTGTCAGACCTGATTGGCAAAGCATCCGAAACACCGAACACAAACGGCGTAGAAATCTATTAAACGGAGGAATAGCATCATGAAAGAAATCTGGAACTGGATTCAAATTGTATTTGCCGCCATCGGAGGCGGCATCGGCTGGTTTCTCGGCGGCGCGGACGGTTTCCTTTACGCGCTGATCGCCTTTGTGGTCATTGACTACATCACCGGCGTCATGTGCGCGATTGTGGACAAGAAGCTCTACAGCGAGGTCGGCTTCAAGGGCATCTGCAAAAAGGTGCTCATTTTTATTCTCGTGGGTGTGGGCAACATCATCGATGTACAGGTGCTCGGACAGGCCGGTGTGCTTCGCACGGCTGTCATCTTTTTCTACCTGTCCAACGAAGGAGTGAGCCTACTGGAGAATGCCGGACATCTGGGACTGCCCGTTCCGGCAAAGCTGAAAGCGGTACTGGAACAGCTCCACGACCGCAGCGAGAAGGAGGACAAATAAATGAATCTGCACAAACTTCTACTTACGAACAACGACTGCTACAAGGCGGGCAAAACCATGACGCCGAAGGGCATCATGGTACATTCGACCGGTGCGAACAATCCCAATCTGAAACGCTATGTAGGACCCGACGATGGACTGCTCGGCGTCAACCAGTACGGGAATCACTGGAATCAGCACATGGACAGGCAGGTGTGCGTCCACGCTTTTATTGGTAAGCTGAAGGATGGCTCCATTGCCACCTATCAGACGCTGCCGTGGAACATGGTCGGCTGGCACAGCGGCTCCGGCTCCAAGGGAAATGCAAATTATCTCGGCTACATCGGCTTTGAAATCTGCGAGGACGGGCTGACCGACGCCGCGTATTTCAACAAAGTCTACGCCGAAGCCGTGGAGCTTTGCGTGTATCTCTGCAAGCAGTATAACCTCACAGAGAAAGACATCATCTGCCACAGCGAGGGTCACGCGCTCGGCATCGCGTCCAATCACGGCGACGTCATGCACTGGTTTCCGAAGCACGGTAAGAGCATGGACACCTTCCGTGCAGCGGTTAAGGCAGGGTTGGCGATAGATGCTCCCGTAACGCCGACCACGCCGAAGAAGTATTACCGTGTCCAACTTGGTGCGTTCTCCGTCAAGGCGAATGCGGATGCCTTTCTTGCCAAGGTCAAAGCCGCAGGCTTCACGGATGCGTTTGTCAAGTACAGCGAATAAAGAATACCCCCGCTGCAGTGCGGAAGTCCATATACCAGCGGTCAAGTTGTTGACCTACAGTTAATGCCCATCGGAGATTTTTCCTCTGGTGGGCATTATTTTTTTTGCTTTTTTCGTCAAAGCGGCCTCCCGATGTCCAGCGAGTTTTGAGGACAGAGTCCTCGGAACGGAGGGCGGCATATGACGAACGACCAAAAAGCAAAAATCATTGCTATGCGAGGATCGGGGCACAGCTACGCGCGAATCGCTGAAGATCTTTCAATTTCTATAAACACGATCAAAACATTTTGTCGCAGGCGTCGGAGCATCACAGATAGCGGCATTACCGTTTGCAAGCAGTGCGGTGTGAAAATCGAAATTCAGAATAAACGTAAAACCAAACAGTTCTGCTCGGATAGATGCCGCGCGGCTTGGTGGTATGCCAACAACGGAAAACGTAAAACCCAATATCATCTGCAATGCGCGAATTGTGGTCGGACATTCGTGAGCTTCGGTAGCAAAGCGAGAAAGTATTGTTCCCACGAATGCTATATCGCCGCTCGTTTTGGTAAAGGTCGTGGCTGTGATGAATGAGGACTTCTTCGCCGGGGTTCTCGGCTATAAATCGGCGATGGCACAGGCGGTGTTGATGCTTTCAAAAGGGATGATTTCCACCGAAGAGTACGCCATAATTGATACAATGATGGCTGAAAAATACGGCTTATGTTCGTGTAGTTTATTCCGCGAGAATGACTTGCTATGTGGCGGCACCAGAGGTAATATGTCACACTACAAGGAGGTGACAAAATGCCAAGAACAGTAAACAAAGTGCCGCAAAAGCCGAGGCTGGCGGTGCAGAAAAAGGTGGCCGCCTACGCCCGTGTCTCCACAGGCAAGGACGCGATGCTTCACTCTCTTTCTTCACAGGTGAGCTACTACAGCAAAATGATTCAGGGACACGAGGGCTGGATGTATGCGGGTGTTTACTCAGATGAAGCTCTGACCGGCACGAAAGAAAGCCGAGACGGTTTTCAGAAACTGCTCTCGGACTCCCGCGCCGGTAAGGTGAATATGATACTGACAAAGTCCATCTCCCGCTTTGCTCGGAACACGGTGACACTGCTCGAAACCGTCCGTGAACTGAAAGCGTTGGAGGTGGACATTTTTTTTGAGGAGCAGAACATTCACACGATAAGCGCCGAGGGTGAGCTGATGCTTACAATCCTCGCGTCCTACGCGCAGGAGGAAAGCCTGTCCGCAAGTGAAAACCAGAAATGGCGCATCCGCAAAGGCTTTGAAAGCGGTGAGCTGCTCAACTGGCGCTTCCTGTTTGGATACCGAATTTCAAAGGACGGCATCGAAATTGATGAGGAAACAGCACCGGTTGTCCGTGAGATATTCGCCCGTGTCATAGACGGAGAGAGTTTCGGCGCTATCAGCAGAGATTTGAACGCCAGAGGCATTTCCTGTTCGCTCGGCGGTAAATGGTGTGCACAGCGTATTCGAGAAACCGTTGGCAACGAGAAATACACAGGAAACGCCATGCTTCAGAAGCGGTACCGCAACAATCATCTGGAGAAAAAGCTGTGTAGGAACACCGGTGAACTTCCTATGTTTTACGCGGAGGAAACGCATCCTGCCATCATCGACAAGGACACCTTCGATGCGGCACAGTCGATATTGTTGAAGCTGCGCGAAACCAACAAGGACAGACCACGCCCACAGAAAAGCGAGTTTACCGGCAAAATCCTGTGCCCCTTCTGTGGCAAAAACTATAAGCGAACCCCAAGCAGTGGCACAATTGGGTGGAACTGCTCAACTTTTCTGTCATCGGGTAAGGCAGTCTGTCACGGAAAAAAGATACCCGAAGCTACACTGAAAGCCGTATGCGCCGAGGTGCTCGGTACGGGTGATTACAGTCCTGCAATTTTTGACGCGGTAATTGAACGCATTGAGGTACCGGAGGGTAATCACCTGCGCTTCATTTTTAAGGACGGTTCCGTTGCTGAGCGCACATGGGCAGACCGTTCACGACGGGAAAGCTGGACGCCGGAGATGCGCCAAGCCGCCGCAGAAAGGACACGCAGCCAAAGGAGGAAAACGCAATGCCAAGAGTAACGACAATACCCGCAACAAAAAACAAGTTCACAGCACTGCCGACAGCGTCCATTGCCAAACGGCGAACAGCCGGATATGCCCGTGTTTCTACGGACAGCGATGAGCAGTTCACCAGCTATGAAGCGCAAATCGATTACTACACCAAGTTCATACAGGCTCGTGATGACTGGGAGTTCGTCAAGGTTTACACCGACGAGGGCATCTCTGCTACGAACACCAAACACCGTGACGGCTTCAAGCAGATGGTGCAGGATGCTTTGGACGGTAAAATTGACCTTATCGTCACAAAGTCCGTCAGCCGGTTTGCCCGAAACACCGTCGACAGCCTCACGACTGTCCGAAAGCTCAAAGAGCACGGCACTGAAATTTATTTTGAAAAGGAAAACATATTCACCTTTGACAGCAAGGGCGAATTGCTCATCACGATAATGTCATCGCTGGCACAGGAAGAAAGCCGGAGCATTTCGGAAAATGTCACATGGGGACAGCGGAAGCGTTTTGCAGACGGAAAGGTCAGTATGCCATACAAGCAATTCCTCGGCTATGAAAAGGGCAAGGACGGCATCCCGGTTGTGAACGAAGAAGAAGCAGCCATTGTTCGGCTGATATACAAACTTTTCCTTGAGGGGAAAACACCCGCAGGGATTTGTCGCTTCCTTGACGCGCAGGGTATTCCAACGCCATCCGGCAAGCAGAAATGGAGCCAAACCACGGTAAACAGTATGCTTTCAAACGAAAAGTACAAAGGCGATGCGCTGCTGCAGAAGCGATTTACCGTCGACTTTCTGATGAAAAAGATGAAAACCAACGAGGGGGAAGTGCCGCAGTACTATGTGGAGCACAGCCACGAAGCCATCATTAACCCCACCGAATGGGAGATGGTGCAAGCGGAAATTGCCCGCCGAAAGGCGCTCGGCAGAGCCTACAGCGGCAACAGCGTGTTTTCATCCAAGCTGGTCTGTGGGGACTGCGGCGGTTTCTTTGGGCAGAAGGTATGGCATTCCACCGACGCCTACCGCAAGGTGATATGGCGCTGCAACAGCAAGTTCAAGGGCGATAAAAAGTGTGCCACCCCTCATCTGGACACCGAAACCATACAGCAGAAATTCTTAATTGCCTACAACCGCCTCATGGAAAACAGGGACAGCGTTGTCAGCGATTGCGAGTTGATGCGGACGGCGCTTTCCGACTGCACGATGCTGGATGCCGAAATCGACAGACTGACAGAGGAAATCACCGTTGTTGCCGAGCTTGTCAAAGCCTGCGTGAAAGAGAATGCAGCGTCGGCACAGCCCCAAGCGGACTACACAAAAAAGTATGACGCGCTGGTAAAGCGGTACGAAAAAGCCACCAAACGAGTGGACGAG
This sequence comes from Ruminococcaceae bacterium UBA1417, assembly GCA_002305575.1. GTDB lineage: Bacteria > Bacillota > Clostridia > Oscillospirales > Acutalibacteraceae > Hominenteromicrobium. The sequence goes on along the minus strand of DBPP01000011.1, from coordinate 42,327 downwards.
CTTTCCACCGAGCGGACACGAAAACAAGACCGCGACCGTGAACTTCGGCTTTTCATCCAGTCCATAAAGGAACAGCCCCTCGTCCTCGAAGAGTGGAACGAGAGGCTATGGGTGGGACTGCTGGAAAAGGCTACGGTTTTCCATGACGGCAGGATGGTATTCGAGTTCAAAAACGGCACCGAGATTGAGGTTGAGCTGTAAGGCTTGACCTCTTTTTTTACCTTCTGCACCTTTCGTCAACGCAGGTGAACACACCCAGCGGCAAAAATGAACACACCCAAAAAGTGAACACAGCAGAGGACAAATCGTAAGCGAGGGTATGTCAAAACAAGCAGCTTTCAGAAAATCGACCAGGGTCTGCCGAAGCAGTGCTTGGCTTAAATACCTGTAAAAAACCTAAAAATCCCGCAATCACAAGCTTTTCGGGCATAAAATAAGAACGCTAATGTTGACACGTACCGTATCAATATTAGCGTTCTTATATGGTGGACCCGAAGGGGATCGAACCCTCGAACCTCACGGATGCGAACCGTGCGCTCTCCCAGCTGAGCTACGGGCCCATATCGTCCGCAAAGCGCGGACTTTTTCTGCCGATCAAACTCGACGCTGACTATTATAGCATACTCTTTTGGAAAAATCCAGTCCTATTTTAAATTTTTTTAAATTTTTTTCTCTGAAAACAACTGAATATCCATCCAACGGTTTGAATACAGCCGCCACAGGAAAATGGCGCCGCGCACAACGAGCTCCACCGCCATGGCAACCCAAACGCCGATCAGACCAAACGGCTCAGCAAGCAGCAGCGACAGCGTGATGCGCACACCCCACATCGTGATGAGGCTGATGATAAACGGCGCCTTGGCGTCTCCAGCGCCGCGCAGCACGCCGGTCACCACAATGGACGCCGCAAACAACGGCTCCGCAAACGCGACGATGCGCAGCACCTGTGCGCCGAGCGCCATCACCTCGGGATCGCTCGAGAAAATTGAGATCAACTGCGGCGCGAAGAAGAACAGGCCCGCACCGGCCAGCGTCATGATCAGGATGCCGAGGTACGTCGTAATGCGGCTGAACCGCAGTGCAAGATCCTTTCGTTTTGCGCCGAGTGCCTGTCCCACCAGCGTTGTCCCCGCGGAAGCCACGCCGAAAGCGGGCATGTAGCTGACCGATTCCGCCGTAACCGCCAGATGATTGGCGGCAACCGCCGCTGTGCCGATCCCGCTGATGATGCCGGTGATCACAATGCTGGCCGTGCTCATCAGCGTGCGCTCCAGCGCGACGGGCAGCCCCAGACGGAACGCCGTGCGCAGGCAGATCCGTTCGAAACGGTACCGCTCCCGCAAAGAAAGATGGAGCACCCCGCGTCGGCCGCGGAACAGCACGAGAAGGTACAGCAGGCTCACGATCAGCATGGAGCAGGCGGAGCCGATGGCCGCGCCCGCCACGCCAAGCCCTGCGCCGGGCAGAGTAACCGGCACACCAAACAGCACGGCTGGGCGTGTCGGATAGATGAAGAGGAAATTCAGGATGATGTTGATGACGTTGATCAGCAGGTTCAGCACCATCGGCGTGCGCATATCGCCGGCACAGCGCAAAATAGAGCTGAGCATTACCGAGCAAAAATTGAAGGGCAGCGCGGCGCCGACAATGCAGAAATATGTCGTCGCATCGGCGCGGATCGCTTCATCTGCGCCGAGCAGCGCCGGCAGCGGAAACGCAAGCGCTACCGCTGCAGCAGCCAGCAGCACGCCGAACAGCGCGACAAATTTCAGCGCCTGCCAGGCGACGCTCTGTGCCTCCCGCCCGCGTCCCGCGCCGATGTGCTGAGCCACCTGCACCGAAAAGCCGACCGCCGCCGCATTGAGAAAACCGTTGAACATCCATGTTGTGCTGGCTGTAAGGCCGACGGCGGCTGTCGCCCCCGAGCCAAGCGAGCCGACCATCGCGGTGTCCACATACTGCACCATCGTGATCATGATCTGCTCGACAATCGCGGGCCACGCCAGCGAAAGCACCGCGAGGAAGGAAACGCCAAGCGGCGGCACGCCCGTATATTGCAGCAGCCGCGCGGCCGCGTTCTGTTTCATGCCAAAACCCCTCTCCGAAAATCCAGCGCCGCACAAACGCTGCGGCGCTGGATTCGTTTTGCATTTTGCATCAATTATTTTCTTTGTTGATCGCGTCGATGAACGCAGGAATCAGCTGCTTCTTGCGCGAGACAATCCCCTTGAGCCAAACCGTGCCGGCCTGCGGCGTACGCCCAAACGCCTCCTGCACAAGTTGCTCGGCCGCCTCGCCGTAGCACATCAGGCGCGTCGATTCCTCAATGATATTCGTCAGCATAAAGTACATCATCGAGAGGCCGTGTTCGCGGCAGGACTTTTCGAGATACGGGCGCAGCTTCTTTTCGATCTCGTCGAGCTCGCCGCCGCTCATGCTGTTGATCTGGCCCACGCCGAACGTGACGTCGCCAAATTCGAACTTCTTGTAATCCTGGTAGAAAATTTCCTCCGGCGTTTTGTCCTTGAGGTTGCTGCCGGCCGTAAACATCTCGATGCCGAACGCCTGGCAGTCAATGCCCGCAATGGCACTGAGCACGTCGGCCGCCATACGATCCATCATCGTACAGGTCGGCGAGCGGAAAACCAGCGTGTCGGAAAGAATGGCGCTGCACAAAAGCCCCGCTATGTGCGGCGGGATATCGAAGCCCTTCTCGCGATAGATCTGGTAAATGATCGTCGCGGTGCAGCCGACCGGCTCGTTGCGGAAATAGACGGGCGCCATCGTCTCCAGCGAGCCAATGCGGTGGTGGTCGATGATCTCGAGAATCTCCGCATCCTCGATGTTGTCCACCGCCTGGCCGCGTTCGTTGTGGTCGACAAGGATTACGGCGCGCTTGCGCACAGCGAGAAGGTTCCGGCGCGAAATCATGCCGATGTACCGGCCGAATTTATCGACAACCGGAAAATCGCGGATGCGCGTGTTCTGCATGCTGTCCTTGATCGAATCGGTATAATCGCCGGGCATGAACTTCACAAGCCCCTCGCGGCGCATGAAGGCGCGCACCGGCATGCATTGGTTGATGCGCCGCGCGACGGTATACGTGTCGAGCGGCGTAACAATCACCGTGCAGCCGTTGTTTTGGGCAAGCTTGCGGATGCTGCGCGAAACGGGCGCGCCCAGGCAGATCACAATGCAACCCGCGCCCGACTCGATCGCCGAAAGCTGCGATTCATACCGGTTGCCGGTGATCACCATATCGTCCTGCTTAATATAATCCTCCATAACATCGGGATCCGCAGCCGAAATCAATACGTTGCCCTTTTCGAATATGGCCTTCGGGTCCCCGACGACCAGTTCACCCTCGAGCGTTTCCAGAATGTTCCGGTACGGCGTCTTCGCCTGCGCGATGATCGTGCTGTCCTGGTTTTCCATGTAGGAGGTCGCAATGTCATTGATCGTGATGATGCCGTCGAGCACGTTGTTCGCGTCAAGGATCGGCAGTGTGACGACATTGAGATCCGTCATCATGTTCCACGCTTTTTTCATCGAAATATCATCGGAGATGCCGGGGATCTTGTGAATATCCATGTCGCGCACGCGCGTGCCGATGTTGTTCACATACGTCGGCTGACGCATTCCAAAGCGGTGCAGCACATAGCTTGTTTCAGGACTGAGCTGTCCAGCGCGCGCGGCAATGTAGCGGTTGCCGTCGTTTTCGCGGTTCTTCACGTCCGCGTAGGCAATCGCCGAGCAGATGGAATCGGTGTCGGGGTTGCGGTGCCCCAATATGTAAACTTCTCTTCTCTCTCTTTTTGTGCCCATGTCGTCTGACCACTCGCCTTTCTGTGCGGTATTGTCGGTCGGTCCATTCGTACGGTTCAAACACAATTAGTATACCACAGGTTTTCTAAAAAGCAAAGCGGAAGCTGGTCGGAATTTCCATAAACTCGCAGTTTTTTGCCGGTGGGGTCAACAAAAAAAGCGGCGCTCCTTCCCCTGTGCCGCACCCCGTCCGTTGCCAAAATACCACGCCATGTAAAACAGGGTGCGGCCCCCGTACCGGAGCGCCGCTTTCCTTTAGTCTTCTGTTTTCGGACCGCACACATCCTTCTGGAGAATGTAGTCGTCCATCACGTAGCCGCAGCCGATGTCCGTAACAACCGCGTCGATCTCGTAGAACCCGAAGTGCTTGTACACGTCGATGGCGTGCCGGTTGCGCTTGTTGACCGTGAGGTAGATCTTGTCCAGCCCCTCGAGCGTGCAGAGTTCGGCGATGAAATCGAACGCCGCCCGGGGCAGCCCCATGCCGCGATACCGCTCGGCCACATACAGCTTGCTGAGGAACATTTTCCCCTCCTTATGCGGCACAAGTCCGATAAAACCGGCCGCCTCGCCCTCGAGCAGCATCAGGTAATACACATACCCCTCCTGCGCGAGCTGGCGGCGGATGGCCGGAACAGATTGAAACTGTTCAATCATATAATCTGTGGCCGCCCGGCTCGTGAGCGTGTCGTATGTCGCGTGCCAGATCGGTTCCGCGATCTGTGCGATGGTTTCCATTTCCTCCGGTGTTTCCACCTTTTTAAAAGCAACAGCCATTTTTTACCTCCCTATGCAGAGCATCAGCTTTCCCGGTAGTTGCCGAGGAACGAAAAGCGCGGCATTTCATCCGAAAGCGCGCAGATCAGCGCGCGTGTTGGCGCGTCGTGGATGTTCCCCGTAAAATCCAGGTAAAAGTCGTATTCAAAATTCCGCCCGGGAATCGGGCGCGATTCAATTTTCGTCAGGTTCAGCCCGTTGAGCGCAAACCGCTCCAGCGTCCGGTACAGCGAGCCGGTCGTGTGCGGCAGCGAAAAGCACAGGCTGATTTTGTCCGCGTCATCGGGCAGCACGGCTTCACGCGCAATCACGACGAAGCGTGTGCAGTTGTTGTCGGTATTCTGGATATCCGCGGCAACCGTTTCAAGTCCGTAAGCCGCGGCGGCCTCCGCCGAGCAAATGGCGCCGAGCCCTTCCGGCCGGTTTTCCGCCACATATTTTGCGGCGGCTGCGGTATTCGAAAAAGCCTCGCCCGCAATGCCGCTGCGCTCGAGGTACGCGCTGCACTGCGCGAGCGCCTCCTGCTTGGAAATCACGCGGCGCACGGGCCCGGTGCCCGTCGCGCGGCACAGACAGTGCCGGATCGGGATATCCGCTGCGCCGACGATGTACATGCGGTGCCGCATGATGAGGTCGTACACCTCGGAGACGCTGCCGGCGTCCGAATTTTCCACCGGCACCACGCCGTAATCGCCTTTTCCGTCCCGCACCGCCTCAAAGACGTCGCAAAAACCGGGCAGGAACGCCGGTACGGCATCCGGAAACAGACGCTTTGCCGCGCCGTGCGAATAGGCCCCCGGCACGCCCTGACAGATGATGCGCGGGTTCTGAAGCCTGTGCCGCGGCGAATTCTGCTCAAGCGCGCGCAGTGCCCCGCCGCTCTCGAGCATCGTATGCTGGCGGGCGCGGCTGATTGCCATAATGGAGCTGTACAGCGCCACGGCGCTGTCGCCATATGCCCCGGCCTCCTGCCGCACGCGGTCCAGAATCACCTGCTCCCGCGCGGCATTCAGAACCGGGATACCCGCCTGACGCTTGATTTCCGCCACGCGCTCCGCACATTCCATGCGCTCGATAAAAAGCTGCAAAAGCTGCTTATCGATGCGGTCGATGTCCTGCCGAACCGGCAGAAGCAGCTCGTCAAAGGTTTTGTTTTCCATGGCTCATCCCTTCCTTTTCCTGCGGTTTACAGCAGCAGTTCAGCGCAGCAGATCCATCAACGCGATCGCAGCGCAGGCCTCCGCCACCGGAATCGCCCGCGGGACGATGCACGGATCGTGCCGGCCGTGGATCGTGAGTGGCGCGTCCCGCTTCGCCTCGAGATCGACGGTCTGCTGCTCGACGCCGATGGATGGCGTCGGCTTCATTGCGATGCGGAACACAATCGGCATGCCGGTCGTGATGCCGCCCAAAATGCCGCCCGCATGGTTTGTGCGCGTGCGCACCGTGCCGTCCGCGTCATAATAGAACGGGTCGTTGTTTTCGCTGCCCCGCATGGCGGCAACGCCGAAGCCCGCGCCGAATTCCACGCCTTTAACGGCCGGAATACCGTAGAGGATGGAGGCAAACACGTTTTCAATGCCGCCGAACATCGGGCTGCCAACGCCCGCCGGCACGCCGACCGCCGCGCATTCAATCACGCCGCCGACACTGTCCGCCGCCAGGCGCGCACGCTCGATCTCGGCGCGCATCTTTGCCTCGGCCGCCGCGTCCCGCACCGCGAAAAAGCGGGTGTTGAGCGCGTTGAGCTCCGCCGCCGAAACCGAAACCGGATCGAACGGCGTGTCGGCTACACCGCCGACCGCATATGCGTGCGCGCCGATCGTGACGCCGCGCCGTGCGAGGATCTGGCGGCAGACGGCGCCCGCAAAGACGAGACATGCCGTAAGCCGGCCGGAAAAGTGGCCGCCGCCGCGAATGTCGTTCGCACCCTGATACCGGATGGCCGCCGTGTAGTCGGCGTGGCCGGGCCGCGGGTGGATTTTCAGATCCGAATAGTCCTTCGAGCGCGTGTTCGTGTTTTCGATGATCGCCGCAAGCGGTGCGCCCGTTGTCACCCCGTCCAAAAAGCCGGAGAGGATCTGCGGCGCATCCGCTTCGAGCCGCGTTGTCGCGGTCTTGTCCCGGCCCGGCGCGCGGCGCGCCATCTGCACGCGCACGGCATCCAAGTCGATTTTCTCCTTTGGCGGGAGGTTATCGAGCACAACGCCGATGGCTCCCGTATGACTGCCGCCGAAAATGGACAGCCGAATGTTATTGCCCCAAGTTGACGACATCGGCGTTTCCCCCTATCGCTCTGAAATCCCGGAAAAAGCCGGGATAGGATTTCTGAATGCTCTCCGCGTCCGTGACAGTGACGGGACAGTCGCAGCCCGCCGCAGCCAGCGCCATCACGACGCGGTGGTCGTTGTAACCGGCGGCCCGGCCGCCCAAAAGATGCGGTTTGCCGCAAATCACAAGCCCGTCCGCCGTGCCGCGCACGTCCGCGCCAATGGCCGACAACGCGGCCTCCATCGCCGCAAGACGGTCGCTCTCCTTAATGCGCAGCCGAGCGGCGTTGTAGATCACCGTTTCCCCTCTGGCAAACGCGGCAGTCACGGCAAGCGCCGGCACCATATCGGGGATCTGCCGCGCATCGATGCGGATACCACGCAGCCCGCGGAACGGCTCTCCAGCGCGCGGGTTTTCCGCCGTATACACCCCGTCTTCCTCGGTGATCTGAAGCCCGAAGCGGCGCCAAAGGCCGATGCATTCGCGGTCTCCCTGTACAGAAGTGGGATTCAGACCGCGCAACGTGACCGGCCCGCCCGAAACGGCAGCCGCCGAAAGGAAGAACGCCGCCTGCGACCAATCGCCCTCAACCGTATGCGACGGCGCGCTGTACGTCTGCCCGCCGGGCACCAGCCAGCCGTCCTCCGTCTCCTGCACATCGATGCCGAACGATCCGAGGGCCTCGATGGTCAGATCGATGTACCCCTTCGATTCGAGCGGCGTTGTCAGCACAATGGTGGAATCGCCGTGCAGAAGTGGCAGCGCAAACAACAGCCCTGTGATGAATTGCGAACTGATGTTGCCCGGCACACGGTACTCGCCGCTGCGCAGCCGCCCCTGCATTTTGAGCGGCAGGCCGCCCGCCGTCTCCACCTGCACGCCATGGCGCGGCAAAAGATCCGTATAGACCCCGATCGGACGCTCCGGCAACCGTCCGCGCCCGATGAACGCAGCTTCAATGCCGAGCGCTGCGAAAACCGGAATCAGAAAGCGCAGCGTGGAACCGGATTCGTTGCAGTCCACGACGGCGCGTGCCGGCCGGACGCCCGGCGCTGTACGCACAACCCCGTCCGTAAACGCCACCGATACGCCAAGCGCACGGATACCCGAAAGCGTCGCGTACATGTCGGCGCTCGTGTCGACCGGCGAAACGGTACACGGTGCCGTGCAAAGCGCTGCGCAGAGCAGCGCGCGGTGCGCAGCGCTCTTGCTCGGCGGGATCTGCACGCTGCCGGCAATGCGGGCAGCGCGGTATGTCACGTCAGCCATAATATCCTCCTGCGTCCCTGCGGACAGGGGCGTCTTTTCTCCTGATTTTTCCCGCGCCGGTCACTTCCTGCGCCGGTTTTGCTCGGCGGCAATCTTGTAGCGGAGCACGAGGTAGCTGCGGTCGATCGGGTGAATCACGCAGTCGCCAATACTTTTCAACAGAATGAGGTTCAGCGTCTTGCCGAAGCTCTTTTTGTCGAGCGCCGTCGCCTCCACGACATCCCCGAAGTCAAAGTCGCTCTGCACCGGGAGCCCGTAGCTTTCGAGCACACGGCGCATGCGCGCCGCCGTGCCCATCTCCGTCACGCCGAGGCTTTCGCCGACTTCAGCGGCCATCGCCATGCCGATCGAGACGGCGCGTCCGTGCGAAAGTCCCGAAAAATTCGTGAGCTTCTCCAGCGCGTGCCCGAAGGTGTGGCCGAAATTCAAAATCATCCGGCGCCCCTTGTCGGTCGTATCCTCTTCGACAAGCACCTTCTTGCACGCCACGCAATGGGCGATCGCGGCTTCCATGCGGTCGATGATCTCGCCCTGCTCGAGCTTGTCAAACAGCGCCGCATCCATGATACAGCCGTATTTGATCACCTCGCCCATACCGTCTGTAAAATAGTATTCGGGCAGTGTGTGCAACGTATCCGGGTCCGAAACGACGAGGCGCGGCTGGTGAAACGCGCCAACCAGATTCTTCCCAAAGGGCAGATCGACGCCGGTTTTGCCACCGACGCTCGCATCCACCTGCGCGAGCAGGGAGGTGGGCACCTGCACAAAATCAATGCCGCGCAGGAACGTCGCCGCGGCAAAGCCGCCCATATCGCCCGCGACGCCGCCACCGAGCGTCACGATGAAATCGGAGCGCGTAAAGCCGTTTTCCGAAAGCGCCTCGTACATCTGCATGACGGTGGAAAGCTGCTTGTTCGGCTCGCCGGCCTCAAAGACAAAGCTTGAAACCGAATAGCCCGCCGCTTGCAGCGACTGCGTCAACCGTTCACCATAAAGGGGGAACACGTTCGTCTCGCTGATGATCATCGCCTTGCTGCCCGCCTTGAACAGCGGCTGCAAAAGCGTGCCGGTGCGGTCGAGCGCGCCGTTCTCCACAACGACGTCGTACGGTTTATCCGTGGAAATCGTAATGACCATTATCCGAATTTCTCCTTCTTTTCGCGCGCTGCCGAAAGAAGCGCCAAAATTTTTTCCCGATCGCCGTCTTCGACGGCCGTCCGGATGCTTTCAATGTTGCGGATCAGCTCCGAAAGCTCGTCCGTCAGCTCCTCGCGGTTGGAGAGGAACAGGTCGGCCCAGAGTTCCGCATTGATTTTGGCCACGCGGGAAACATCCCGGTAGCTGCCCGCCGAAAACCCGTTGTGCTCGTCGCAGCGCGGGCTCATCACATACGCGCAGGCCAGCACGTGCGGCACCTGCGAAGTGTAAGCGATCATGCGGTCGTGCTTCTGCTGCGTACAGTATTGAATCGTGCCGAAGCCCATCGCTCCGGCCAGTTCCGCGAGTGTCTTCACGGCGTCCTGCGGCGCGTCGCCCGGCACAAAGATGTACGAGGCGTTGTAGAACAGCCCGGCCTCGCTCGCCTCAAAGCCACTGCGCTCCTTGCCGGCCATCGGATGACCGCCCACATAGACAAAGCCGTTTTCCGCGGCGAGCGCCGCAAGCCGGCCGCACACGCCGCCCTTAATGCCGCACACATCCGTCACGATGCAGCGGGGCTTAAAGCGCTCTGCATTTTCTCGGACGAACGCGACGGCGTCCTCCGGATACAGACACACGTACACGACGTCGGCCTCGCGCAGCGCGGTCGTACTGCCGATGCGGTCGATGGCGCCGAGGAAAAGCGCGTCCAAAAGAACATTTTCGTCGCGGTCAAAGCCGACCACCGTGTGCGTGGTGTTGGCCTTGAGCGCTTTTGCGATGGACCCGCCAATCAGGCCGAGCCCGATGATTGCGATCTGCATGGTAAACTCCTGCTGTAAACTCCGCCGGTGCGGCGGGCTTTTCCCGTCCGCTTAAAGCGACTTGACGGTTTCCGAAACGGCGCGCACCTTCTTCGCCAGCGCGTCGAACTGGTCGGGCGTCAGCGACTGCGCGCCGTCACAGAGCGCGCGGGTCGGGTCGTTGTGCACTTCGATGATCAGGCCGTCCGCGCCCACAGCCGCGGCGGCTACGGCCAGCGGCTCGACCAGCCAGTTGATGCCGCTGGCGTGGCTCGGATCCACGACGACGGGCAGGTGCGAAAGCTTTTTGAGAATCGGCACCGCGGAAATGTCGAGCGTATTGCGCGTGAAGGTCTCATACGTGCGGATGCCGCGCTCGCACAGGATGACGCGCTCGTTGCCGCCGGCCATGATGTACTCGGCGCTCATCAGGAGCTCCTCAATCGTATTGGCAAGGCCGCGCTTGAGCAGAATCGGCTTATCCGTATGGCCGAGCGCCTTCAAAAGCTCGAAGTTCTGCATGTTGCGCGCGCCGACCTGGATCACGTCGACGTCCTCGAACAGGTCGAGGTGGCTCGTGCTCATGATCTCGGTGACGATCGGCAGACCGGTTTCGCGGCGCGCCTCCTTCAGAAGCTCGAGGCCCTCCGCCTTGAGCCCCTGAAAGGCGTAGGGCGACGTGCGCGGCTTGAACGCGCCGCCGCGCAGGAACGAAGCGCCCGACGCTTTGACGCGCGCGGCCACCTCGCAAATCTGCTCTTCGCTCTCTACGGAGCACGGACCGGCGATCAGCGTGAGCGTACCGTCACCGATTTTCTGCCCCGTTGGCAGCTCAATGACCGTGTTGTCCGGGTGGAACTTGCGGTTGGCCTTCTTGTACGGCTCCTGCACGCGCTTGACGCTCTCGACGATGTCCTGCGCGGCAATATACTCGCCGTCCACGGCGGCTGTGTCGCCGATGAGGCCGAGCACGGTGGAATGTGTGCCGACCCAGGTGTTGACGGTCACGTCATACCGCTCGGTGAGCATATCGATAAACTTGTGTACCTGTTCCTCGCTGCGGTCAGATTTTAATACGATGATCATACGGGTTTCCCTTTCCTTTCTTCGCCGCGGCCGCGCGCCCGGGACTCCGAACACAGGCGCGCGGCCCACAAAAAAAGCGGAGCCCCTGACGGCTCCGCTCTGGCATCTTGCTGAATAATTGCAGAATATCCGGTCAGCGCACGAAACCCGCACGCACAGCCGGACAAGCGTCACCCGGGATATACACATACGACGAAAAGCACACGCTGTAAAATCGTGTGCTGCTATACTTTGTAAATCGTCTTGTGTATAAAGCGGAACGCATAACTGTGGCCATCCTTTACAGCCTTTCCGCCCCGCACGCGGCGCGGAAAAAGTGGATGTTAAAAGTTTACCCCCTGCCGCCTGATTTGTCAAGAGTTTTCTTGCGGCTGCGCAGGACGCTTTCTGCGGCGGCGTCGACGCTTCGTTTTGCCTTCTCCCCGGGGCTGCGCCTGTCGTTTCGGCAGTTCGACGCCGCGCAGCGCGCAGATGCGCCGCACCACGACAACCGTCGGCACGCCGGCGTCCACCACGACGTCCGCGCTCGCGAGATACTGCGGCCGCCGCTCCGCGAGCAGCTGCTCGATCACCGCCCGCCGGTCCGGCACCTGCAAAAGAGGGCGGCGCTTGTCGTTTTTCAATCGCTCCTGCAACGCGGCGAGCGGGACGTCGAGGAAATAGATCGTCCCACCGCCCGCGTGAAAGGCCGCCACATTTTCCGGACGCATCAGTGTGCCGCCACCCGTCGCGACCACATAATCGGTTCCCGCGGAAAGCGTCCGCACCGTTTCGGTCTCGAGCGCGCGAAAGTGCGCCTCACCATACCGCTCAAAAATTTCCCGGACCTTCAGGCCCGTCTGTTCCTCAATATATCGGTCCATATCGACAAACTGCATGTTGAGCGCGGCGGCGAGCCGGCGCCCGACCGTCGATTTGCCACAGCCCATAAACCCTGAAAGCACAATGTTGCCGTGCCGGGCCTGCTTATCCGTTCCCACTTGCATCTTCCTTTCCCCCGCCGCCGCGCGGCTGTTTTGAGGCTTGTCTCACGCGCGGAAAAGCCGCGCCGTCTCCGCTTCCGCGTCTCGAATGAGCCGCTCGATGTCTTCGTCTTCAAACCGCGCGCCATACCAGATTTCGTGCGCCGCCACCGCCTGGCAGACCAGCATCCCCATGCCGCCGACCGCAGGCAGCCCGAGCGCTTGCGCGCGGCGCAGAAATTCCGTTCGCCCGGGATTATACACAGCATCGAACGCCGCGCCGCAACGGGCGAGCACCGCTTCGTCCACAACACTTTTTCCGGCGTTCGGATACATGCCGACGCTCGTGGTGTTGAGCACGAGGTCGTACCGGTCGCCGCCGCACGCGAGCGCGGTATAGCTCAAAACGCGGAAATCGCCGGGTTTTCCCAGCCGCCCGCAAAGTGCGGAAAGCTCGTCCGTCAGCTTTTCGGCCTTATCCATCGATTCCGCGCGGCAGGCAAAGTCGATGCGCGGCGCCGGTGTGGAAAGCGCCGCCTCAAAGGCCACGGCGCGCGCCGCGCCGCCACGTCCCAAAATCAGCAGACGGCCCGAAAAATCCAGCCCATACCGCGCAAGCGCCTTTTTGCAGCCCACGCCGTCGGTCGTATAGCCCGTCATGCGCCCGCCCTCGTTTTTCACCGTATTCACCGAACCGAACAGCGCGGCCTTTTCGTCCACATCGTCGAGCAACGGCAGAATCGCGCTTTTATGCGGAATCGTGATGTTGAAACCGGACAGTGCGCGCAGCGCCGGAAGCTGCGCTTCGAGATCCGGTACATCCATCACCGTGTACGCCGGCGAAAGGCCGGAAAGCGCGAAAAGGCGCGCGTGAATGAACGGGGACATCGTATGCCCGATCGGATGTCCGATCACGGCAAACCGGGTAAGTTCCATCTGCGGATCTTCCTTTCCGGCACGGAAAAAATTTGCAATTGCATATTGACAAACAAACCGTGCATCAATACAATGTAGTTAAAGTACATCCCGATTGTATCACGCCTGCGGCGTTTTGTCCATACGGCAGGTGGGCGGTGCTTAGACTATACGATATAGGAGGAAAATGAAATGGTTCTGGAGAAAGTCATCGAAATTCTTGCGGATCAGCTCAGCGTAGACCCTGCAATTATCAACGAGGATTCCAACCTTGTCGATGATCTGGATGCGGATTCCCTCGCCGTCATCGATCTGATCATGTGCATCGAAGACGAGTTCAAAATCGAAGTTCCGGACAGTGAAGTCGAGAACCTCAAGACTGTCGGCGCTATCGTACAGTTCATTGAAGACCATCAGTGATGCTTTCAGCATAACCCCGGGCGGGCAGCGCAGGCTGTCCGCCTTTCGCGTTTTTGCCCCCGTGTGGGCTTTGGATGAAACCGGCGGATTTCCCTTGCTTTTCCGCCCCGCATTCGCTATAATAAGCACAGCGAATTGTGGAAGTATTTGAAAGGATGGTTTCTTTGGCAAATCAGAAAAAAATGGTAGACGACATCACCTCGATGGACGTTGACTTTTCCAAATGGTACACCGACATTGTGAAAAAAGCCGAGCTCATGGACTATTCGAGCGTCAAGGGCTGCATGATCATCGAGCCGTACGGCTACGCGATCTGGGAAAATATCCAGCGCGAGCTGGACAACCGCTTCAAGGCCACCGGCCACCAGAACGTCTATATGCCGCTTTTCATTCCGGAATCCCTCCTGCAAAAGGAAAAGGATCACGTGAAGGGCTTCGCGCCGGAGGTGGCCTGGGTCACCGAGGGCGGCAGCGAAAAGCTGGCCGAGCGCCTCTGCGTGCGCCCCACGAGTGAAATTCTCTTCTGCGAGCATTACCAGAAGATCATCAAATCCTACCGCGACCTGCCGAAGCTCTACAACCAGTGGTGTTCCGTCGTGCGCTGGGAAAAGACGACGCGCCCGTTCCTGCGCTCCTCTGAATTCCTGTGGCAGGAAGGCCACACGATGCATGAAACCGCCGAGGAGGCCATGGAAGAGACGCTCAACATGCTGCACATCTACGAGGAGTTCTATAAGAATGTGCTCGCCATTCCGGCTGTAACCGGCCAGAAGACCGAGAAAGAGAAGTTTGCCGGCGCGGTCGCGACGTATACGATCGAGCCGATGATGCACAACGGCGTCGCGCTGCAGGGCGGCACAAGCCACTACTTCGGCGACGGCTGGGCAAAGAACTTTGACATCACGTTCACCGGCCGCGACAACACGCTGCAGCATCCGCACCAGACCTCGTGGGGCGTCTCCACGCGCATGATCGGCGCCATCATCATGGTACACGGCGACAACAACGGCCTCGTTCTGCCGCCGAAGATCGCCCCGATCCAGCTCGTAATCATCCCGATCGCGCAGCATAAGCCCGGCGTGCTCGACAAGGCAAACGCGCTCTTCGAGGCGCTCCGCGGCAAGTTCCGCGTCAAGCTCGACGATACGGACAATTCCCCGGGCTGGAAGTTCAGCCAGTATGAGATGCAGGGCGTCCCGCTGCGCCTTGAAATTGGCCCGAAGGACATCGAGCAGAACCAGTGCGTGCTTGTGCGCCGCGACACGCGCGAGAAAATTTTCGTTCCGCTGGACAACCTCGAAGCGGAGATTGAAAAGGCGCTTGAAGCCGTGCACAACGGCCTGTATGCGCGCGCGCTCAAGAACCTCGAAGAAAAGACCTACACGGCGACAACGCTCGACGAGTTCGTCGACATTGCTGAAAACAAGCCGGGCTTTATCAAGGCCATGTGGTGCGGCGACAGCGAATGCGAGGATAAACTGAAGGATCTGACGGGCGGCGTAAAATCCCGTTGCATCCCGTTCCACGAAGAGCACCTGGCGGATACCTGCGTGTGCTGCGGCAAGCCGGCCAAGCACATGGTATTCTGGGGCAAGCAGTACTGATTTTCTCCTTGCTGGCGCGCCTGTTTTCCGGCGCTTTCCAGCGACGGTCCCGGCCGTTGAGAAAGGCAAAAAACCAGCGGATTCCGCGAAAAAGACGCGGGATCCGCTTCGTTTTGTCCGGCATTTCCGGCGCGCAGAAACATCAGAATTTTTTACAGAAAAGGTCTTTACATTTCCAACCGAATAGGCTAAAATGTAGGTGTAAAAACAAATTATGGCGGATTTCTGCCCTTTGAGGAATCCGTTCAAGAATTAGGAGGAGAATTCCAATGGCAAACTTAAAGATCGGCTTTATCGGCTGCGGCGGTATCGCCAATAGCAAGCATTTCCCGGGCATGGCGCAGCAGGAAGGCGTCGATATGTGCGCTTTCTGCGACCTCATCCTGGAGAGAGCCGAAAAAGCCGCGAAGCAATACGGCACGCCGGACGCGAAGGTCTACACCGATTACAAAGAGCTTCTGGCTGACCCGACGATCGATGCCGTTCATGTTCTGACCCCGAACATCGCGCACTGCGAGATCACGATTGCCGCGCTTGAGGCCGGCAAGCACGTGCTCTGCGAGAAGCCGATGGCTGCGACCGAGGCGGACGCGAAGAAGATGCTCGAGGCGAGAGACAGAACCGGTAAGATGCTGACCATCGGCTATCAGTACCGCCACTTCGCGGAGAACCAGGTCGCGAAGAAGGTTGTCGACGACGGCTGGCTGGGCGACATTTACTATGCAGAGGCTACTTATCTGCGCCGCCGCGGCGTTCCGACGTGGGGCGTTTTCACGGACAAGTCCAAGCAGGGCGGCGGTCCGCTGATCGATATCGGCACCCATGCGCTTGACCTCACGCTGTTCCTCATGAACAACTATGACGTCGATTATGTTGTCGGCACCTCTTTCGAGAAGCTCGGCAGACTGCTCGATCCGGAGCATCAGGGCCAGGTCAATCACAGAGGCGAGTTCGACAGCTGGAACAACGAGACCTATGACGTGGAAGATTCCGCTGTCGGTCACATCAAGATGAAGAATGGCGCTGTCATCAACCTGCGCGCTGCGTGGGCCATCAACATGTCGGAAGACTACGGCGCAAACAACCAGGCGTACACGATGCTCGCCGGTACAAAGGGCGGTCTCGACACGAAGGAAAACCGCGTCCGCCTGAACCATGTTATCGCGGCGCAGCCGACGATCTCCTGGGTTGGCAATAAGATTGCTCCGTACATTCCGGGCTTCTCTCAGGGTCCGGCTCCGAAGTCCAAGGAAGCCGAAATCTGGGTCAAGGCGCTGAAGGGCGAGGGCGAGCTGTTCGTCACCGCGGATCAGGCGTATGTTGTCACGAAGATTCTCGACGCGATCTATCAGTCCTCCAAGACTGGCAAGCCGGTTTACTTCGACTAATTTAAATCTGTACAACGGGTGTGCGGCGGCATTCTTGTCGCCGCACATTTTCTACCGTTGACATGTTTGTTTCAAAAATCTCTGCCTCAAACAGGAAAGGTGGTCATTCCATTGGAAAATATCAATGTTCAGGTTTATTCGCTCGTTTCTGAGCCGCTCAGCCCGGTGGAGAAGCTGCGCACCATTGCCAAGCTCGGCTTTGACGGCGCTGAATTTACCGCGGATTTCACGCAGGTTCCGCTTGAAGAAATGAAGCAGGTTCTTGCGGAAACGGGTCTCAAGGTGCATTCCGCACACGTCGGTCTCGACCAGATTGAGTCCGTTCTCCCCTATTTTGCCGAGATCGGCGCAAAGCTCGTCATCTGCCCGATGACGAATTTCTGCAACAAGGCGGAAGCCATTGAGGTCGCTGAGGAGCTAAACCGCCTGGGCCGCATCGCCAAGCCCTACGGCATCAAGATCGGCTACCACAACCATACGGACGAGTTCTACAAAGACGAGGGCAAATACCTCTATGACTGGCTGATTGAGGCCAGCGATCCGGAGGTCACCGCGTTCCAGGTGGACTGCGGCTGGTGCAGCGCGGCGGGCGTGGACCCGGTCGCGTTCATCAACAGCCATGCGGGCCGCATCGCCAGCATCCACATCAAGGAAAACGGCGGCGTGATTGGCGCCAACAAGCCGCAGTCGCGCTATGACACGACCCCGCGCTTCAAGTTCGAGAAAGACGCGGACGGCAAACCGATTTTCCCGCCTGAATTCCTCAAGATGAAGGAAGAGCATGACAAGCTGAATGTCCCGCAGGGCACCGGCATTGTCGATTGGAAAGCCGTTAAGGCGGCGGCCGATGCGCAGTGCGACGACGTCATCTACGTTGTCGAGCGCGAGGCCAGCTACAACGACCCGCAGGATCGCGTCGCATGCCTCGCTGCGGACATCGCCTGGCTCAAGGAAAACCTGTAAAAATCTTTGCTGAAAAGCGCAGGACCGGAGAAGGATTTCCCCTCTCCGGTCCATTTTTTATGTTCTGTTTGGCTCAGTGCTGGATTTTCTGCTCCTCTTCATCTTCGCCGCCAAAGAACGGGAAGGGCGGGCGAGCAACCTTGTGCAGCGCGATCAGTTCGTGGTCGTAATTGTGGCGCACTTCACAGGTGCGGTCGAAAATCATCGTCGCCTCGTCGTCCGCGGTGCAGGCCGGCCACGCGGGCAGATCCTCACTCGAGGGCGCGCCGGTACGGGCAAAATTCAGCCACGCGTCGCACATCTGCTTTTCAAGGCGGTCGGTGACGCCCGCCTCATTGAAGGCCGCAACCAGACAGGTGTTGTGGAAAACAAACGGGATTTCCGAGCAGTGCCACGGAATATGGCCGCCGTCATACGGGAAGGTGTAGCTGAACATATAGGAATAGGTGCCGCTTTCCGGATGCTGCGCCTTCTTGTGCAGGAAATCGATGGACGGCGCGCGGAACAGCGAATCGAGGAACAGCAGGTCGCTCGGGTCCTTGTCCGGATACGCCTTGGCAAACAATTCCTGCAGCTTTTCGGTATGTTCGCCGTACATGCGATGCAGCCGCTTGTCAATGGCCGCTTTGTCGGCCTTTTCTTCTTCGGTCAGCGCGGGCATAAACGCAAACTCGCCGAGCACTGTACCGACCATCACCGGAATCGTCTTCGCATGCTCCGTAAAGCCGACAACGCACGGATCGCCGAGATACCAGTCGTTCGGCATCGGATTGCCGCCGACATACGCGCCGGTCTTTGCAACCGCAGGCATCACCTTGTTGTAGGCCGCGGCCAACTGCGCATACGGGATGGTTTCGAGCGCTTCTACGTTGTCGACGCCGAGCTCACGCATCAGTGCCGTAACAATTTCCTTGCCGCCGCTCTTTGAGAGATCAAGCGTGCCATCAATGCAGCCGCTCTGCACGACGCCCTTGTGGAAGAGGCCGTCCGCCGCCGGCGTCTGCATCAGCGTCCAGACCTTCATGCCGCCGCCAGACTGGCCGAATAGCGTGACATTGTCGGGATCGCCGCCAAAATTCGCGATGTTGTCGTGAATCCACTGCAACGCCGCAACCATATCGGCGTTGCCGGCATTGCCGGAATTCGCGTATTTCTCGCCAAACGGGGAGAGGTCGAGATAACCGAGGATGTTGAGGCGGTGGTTCAGCGAAACGACGACCACATCGCCGTAACGGCTCATGTTTTCACCCTCGTAAGCAATATGCTCAATCGAGGAGCCAGCCGCAAAGCCGCCGCCATGCAGCCACACGAGCACCGGTTTCTTTGCCGTGGGGTCGAGCGCCTTGGTCCAGATGTTCAGGTACTGGCAGTTTTCATCGAGCGGCCAATAACGGTGCGGCACCATCAGCTCGTTGTTCGGCTCGTCCTGCCGCAGCATGGGGCAAACGTAGCCGTAAGCCAGCGCGTTTTTGATGCCTGTCCAGGGCTTGACCGGCGTCGGCTGCTGGAACCGCTTGGCGTCCGCATACTTGACGCCGTGGAACGCGTACACACCATCGATCCGAAAACCGCGCAGCTTACCCGCCTTGGTTTCCACAACCGGATCTGTCCTGGTGCACAAAAAATCTCTTGCCATTCAGAATCACAACTCCTTAAAATAATAAAAATGATGCCATTGCTGTAGCCTAACCGTTTACAGTATAGCATCATTTTATTTTACCGTCAAATATTTCTTTTAATTTGCAATTTAATTGTGGGAATCTCACAGATACAGATCCGTCAGAAGCTTTTTCCCGGTTTTGGTTTTGAAGATGTTATCCCGCACCTTCGTCACCGCCTCGTGCGTCAGGCCGTTTTCAAATATATTGACGAGGAAATCCGCCTCAATCAAAATCTGGTAATCCGCGCCGTCAACATCGGTGTAGGTATGGTGGTGGCCGATGAGGTAGCACACCCGCGCGCACTGCGCCGGCGTATAGCCGCAGGCCGGCAGCATCGCCGCCGCAATGGGCGGTCCCTCCTGCTCCTGCTTTGGACCGTCGCACTGCCCGTACTTTTCAAAGCAGACGCGAATGCCGATGTCGTGCGTCACAGCCGCAGCCTCCAGAATATCCTGCGTTTCGCGATCGAGCCCTTCGCCTGCGGCGATCGTCTGCGCAAACGCGAAAACCTTGAGGAAATGGTTGACACGTTCCACACAGCCATCCTCATAAGCCATCATTTTTGTGATGAGTGTATACAGATTCGTCATACTCTTTCTCCTTTTCTGCGTCCCGGTGGAAACCGCTTTGGGGGCGGCCCTTTTCGCCGATCACACGGCACGTCTGGCTGCAAAATACTCCTCCCGCAGCATGGAATATATCCGCTCGTCATGGATGGAGCCGTCAAAAATAGCTGCCGCGCGTCGCAGCGTACCCTCGTAGCGGTAGCCGCACTTCTCGATGACGCGGCGAGAGCGGTCGTTAAACGCATAATGTCGGATCGAAAGCACGTCCATACACAGCTCTTCAAACGCAAACGATGTGAGCCGGCGCACCGCCTCAGGCATATACCCCATGCCCCAGCTTTCCTCGCGCAGTACATAGCCGATCTTGCGTGCCTGCGGATTCGAATACATCTCGTCCCTGTGCAGGCCGATGGAGCCGATCACACGCCCGCTCGCCTTTTCTTCAATGGCCCAAAAAGCCGGATCGCACAGCCAACTCCGGATCGTTTCGACCGATTCCGCGCGGCTCTCATGCGGCTTCCAGCCGGCCGAAGGACCGACGCGCGGGCTTTTCGCATAGGCAAACATATCGTCCGCATCGTCCAGCGTCCATTGGCGCAGAATCAGCCGTTCCGTCTCGAGCGTTTTCTGTGGAATGTCGATCCAGTACCGGCGGGTCAGCGCGCCGTTTTCCGCGCGCTTATCCTCGAGCACGCCGCCGAGCGCCTCAATTGTCCGCGCGGAACCCGCATTGCCGTCGTCGCAAGTGATCAATACGCGAGCCAGACCGAGCGATTTCGCCACCGGCAGCGCAAGGCCAAGCTGCACCTTGGCGTACCCTTTTCTCCGCTCGCTCGGCACAATGCCGTACCCGATATGGCCGCCAAAGGCCAGCAGGTAATCGTTCAGCCGGTGGCGAATATCGATGGCGCCGAAAAGCTTCGTTTCCGCATCGTCCGTCAGGAACAGAAGTGTGGACGGCACGAGCGGCTGCGGCGGCGACGTGCGCATTCGAATTGTATCGGACAGCCAGGTCGCGTAGTCCCGGCCCTTCGGGTCCGATGCCGCGGGCATGATCGTCTCGCCGCCCCAGTCCGCCAGATAGGCCGCAACCTGTTCTTCGTCCGCCCATTCGGGCAAAATCAATTTCACCTTTATTCCCCACCTTTCACGATTAGAATAACCGCTGTCATACCGGCCTATGCGCGCATGGCCTCACCGCAGTTTGGCCGCCAACGCAACCCAGCCCTTCTCCTCGCGCCGGTCGAGCAGCTCAAATTTTTCCGCCAGGCACGCGCGCACATCGTCCTCCCGCGTGTCAATGATGCCGCTGAGAATGTAGACGGTGTCGGGCTTCATAAAGCGCGGCGCGTCTTGCGTGAGGAGAATCACGACATCCGCGACGATGTTCGCCGCCACAATGTCAAACGTGCCGCTGACCTTTTCCGCGAGGTTGCCGCAGATACCGGTAAATCGATCCGCCACGCCGTTGACCTCGGCGTTTGCCACCGCGGTCTTGACCGCCAGCGGGTCGATGTCCACGCCGACGGCACTTTTTGCGCCGAGCAGCAGGCCCGCGACAGACAAAATACCGCTGCCGCAGCCCATATCGAGCATCGTGTCGCCGGGCTTCACGTATTTTTCAAGAAGCTCCATGCACAGTCGCGTCGTCTCGTGCGTGCCCGTGCCGAACGCAAGTCCCGGCTCCAGATGCAGCACTGCACGGTCGCCGGCGTCGTATTCATCTTCCCACAGCGGCCGGACCAGCAGCCGCTTGCCGACCGGGATCGGCTTAAAATACTTTTTCCAGTTGTTGATCCAGTCCTCTTCGGCACAGTTGGCCGACGTGATCTCGTTCGGAATGGCCGCTGCCGCCAGACGTTCGCGCAAAAAAGAGACGGCCTCCGCCGGATTCTCCTCCGGACTGATGTATACGTGGATGATGCTCTTTGTGCGGTCCTTTTGCAGCAATTCCTCGTCAATCAGATCAATATGGGCGATTTCCATCGCCTCTTCTTCTAAATGCGAATAATCTTCAATATAAATGCCGTAGGGCACGACCATCTGCGCGATGTCTCCCGCCCTGTCTGTATCCTCGGCCGGAATGGTCACGGCGATCTCGGTCCAATCCGCGTTCACCTGGCTGAAATCCGTCAAATTTTTCACGCTCCCATACGTTGAGTTGTTTCCATTATACAACGCGGTTCGGGAACTTGCAAGGTAAACCTGCACCGCGGCGGGAGGCTCTATGACAAAACAGAAATTTCTTTTGCAGGGCATCCTGCTGACCGGCTTTTCCATCTTCTTCCGTGTGACAAACATCGGCTACCGGGCGTACCTCTCCACCAAGATCGGTGCGGAGGGCATGGGGCTTTACCAGCTGATTTTCTCCATTTTCCTGCTGGCGGTCACACTCTCCACCTCGGGCATCAGTCTGGCCGTCACACGCATGGTCACGGCGGCCATCGCGACAAACCGACGTGAAACCGTGCGCTCCGTCGTGACGAAATGCTTCCTCTTTTGCCTGACCGTGAGCTGCACCATCGCAGCGCTGCTGCTTGTATTCTCCGACTTTGCCGCGGCCGTCATCCTCGGTCACGCCGGTGCGGCGGGCAGCCTGCGCGTTTTGGCGTTGGGGCTGCCCTTCATGGCGCTTTGCACCTGCATGAAGGGGTATTTTCTGGCGGTAGATGAATCCACCTCCACCGCGCTGAGCGACGCCGTAGAGCAGATTCTGACGATTTTTGCCGCCGTGGCGCTCTTCTGGTATTTCGCGCCACAGAGCATGGAGGCCGCGTGTCTTGCGGCTATGCTCGCCTCCACCTTCGGAGAAGCCGTTTCCTTTCTCACCGGTTGGATAGCCTACCGGCGCAGTCTGCGCCGCAACACACCGCGGGAAACGGCGCCGGCCCAGGGCGTGCTGCACGGTATGTTTCACATTGCCGTGCCCTGCACGCTTTCCAGCGCGGCCCGCAGCCTGCTCTCCACCGGTGAAAACCTGTTGATTCCACGGGAGCTAAAGCGTTTTGGCCTGACTGAAGCGCAGTCCATGGCGTCTTACGGTCTGCTGCAAGGCATGGCCATGCCGATGCTTTTCTTCCCCTCTTCGTTTCTTTCCTCTTTCGCCTCGCTCCTGATCCCGAAAATCGCGCGCGAATTTGAGCAAAACCATCGCCGCGCCGTGGCGCACATTACCGAGCGCGCCGTCGGCGCTGCCCTCCAATTCGGCGTGTTCTGCGGCGCCGTTTTTTTCGCCTTCGGCGAAGACTGGGGCACAGCGTTCTACAGCAGCGCGGAATCCGGCGGGTATCTGCGGATTCTCGCACCGCTCGTGCCGCTTTTGTACCTCGACATCGTGGTGGACAGTCTTCTCAAAGGGCTTGACGAGCAGCTCAATTCCATGAAATACAATTTTACCGACTCCCTTCTGCGCGTGCTGCTGATCCTGGCATTTATGCGTTTTTCCGGAATGAATGCGTACATCGCGATTCTCTTTTTCTCCTCGATTTTCAACGCGATGATGAGCGTACGCCGGCTGCTGAAGGTCGCGCGTGTACGCATCCGGGTGATGAAAAACGCCGTGCTGCCCGCCGCTTTTGCCTTGCTCGCCGCAGGCATGGCCCGCGCGACGCTCGCGCCGTTCACACTTTCCGGTATTCCGCTTGTACTCCTGCAGGCCTTCCTGGCCGCCATCTTCTTTCTCGCCATGCGCACGTTGCTGGAATTCGCTTTCCAAAAAATTGACGAAAAAAAGCGGCTGCCTCCGAAAGAGGCAGCCGCACAGCGGTTTTCTGAACCGGGAATCAGCCCTTGACAGCGCCAAGCGTGATACCGGAAACAAAGTATTTCTGCAGGAACGGATAGACGAGAAGCATCGGGATCATCGCGATGAAGACCTTCGCCGCTTCCAGAGACTTGTTGGAGTTCTGGGCGAGCTGCTGATACTGCTCGGTCGTCAGCGTGACGCCGACCGGGATCTGAACCGTAATCTGACGGATGTACGTCTGCAGCGGGTAATGGCTCTCGTTGTTCATGAGAACGAGGCCCTGGAAGTACTCGTTCCAGTAGTTGACGGAGGTAAACAGAACGACCGTCGCGATAACCGGCACGGAGCAGGGAACGACAATCTGCCACAGAATGCGCCACGGACCCGCACCGTCCACGAGGGCGGCTTCTTCGATGTCCGCGGGCAGGTTGCGGAAGAAGTTCATCAGCAGCAGCACGTTGAACACCGGAACGGAACCGGCAAAGATCAGCGCTGCAAAATTGTCGAGCAGGCCATACTGCTTGACGGTGATAAACCACGGAATCGTACCGCCGTTGAACAGCATGCAGAACACGAGGATCCACATCAGGACGCCTCTCGGCTTATAGGCTCTCGAATTCTTCGAAAGCGGGTAAGCCATCATGATGATGACCACCATCGTCCAGATGGTGCCGAGCACAACGCGGCCGACGGAAATCATGAAGGAATTCCAGAACGCGCCATCGCCCATGATCAATTCGTAGGAGCCGACGTTGATGCCGATCGGATACAGGGTGACAAGGCCGCCCTCAGCCGCCAGCTTATCGGAAAGGGACATGCAGAGTTCATACCACAGCGGATACAGGCAGCTGATCGCCAAAATCGTGAGGATGATATAGTTTACGATTTTGAAAACTCTGGAACCAATGGTTTTGGTTTCAACCATAAAAATATCTCTCCTCTCTTAGAAAATGGTGTAATCCGCAAACTTGTATGCCAAGCTGTACGATGTGACAACCAGGACAAAACTGACGACGGATTTGAACAGGCCAGCAGCTGTAGACAACGAGAACTGCAGCTTTACGATACCGAGACGGTACACGTATGTATCCAGGATATCCGCGGTCTCCATGACCAGCTGGTTATACATGTTGAAGACCTGGTCGAAGCCGGCGTTCAGGACATTGCCCATGGCCAGCGTCGTCAGCAGGACAACGGTCGGGACAAGGCCCGGCAGCGTGATGTGCCAGATGGACTGCCAGCGGCTCGCGCCGTCGATGGCCGCCGCCTCATAGAGGCTCAGGTCGATGCCGGTGAGCGCGGCAAGATAAATAACCGCATTGTAGCCGAACTCTTTCCAAACGTCCGTGCCAACCAGAAGGCCCTGGAACGTGGAAGGCTCTGTCATCGGCATAACCGGTTCCATACCAAACGCACCGAGGACGGTGTTCAGGATGCCCTTCGTGCCGAGCATGTTGGTGATGATGTTGCCGAGCAGAACCCAGGAGATGAAGTGCGGCAGATAGACGATCGTCTGCACGGTCTTCTTATACTTCATGTTCTGCACTTCGTTGAGCAGCAGTGCAAAGGCCATCGGCACAATAATGTTCAGAATGATCTTGGAAATAGCAATGATCAGCGTATTCCAAAGCGCGCGCTTGGCGTCCGGAATGACCCAGAGGTATTCAAAGTTTGCAAGGCCAACCCATTGCGAGCCAAACCAGCCCTTGCTGGGGTTATAGTTCTGGAAGGCCATGACGATACCAACCATCGGCACAAGTGAGAACATGAACAGCCAGACATAGCCCGGCAGGCACATGATCGAGTAATGCACCCAGGTCGGCAGGCCTTTACGCATTTTTCTTTTTTCCAAAGCAGATTCCTCCTATATTCGCTTAGTAAATAGCAAGGGCGCAGGGCTGGTGGCCCGCGCCCTTACTCTTCCGATTTTACTCTACGGGAGTTACAAATTACTCAGCGAGGAAGTCTTCGACGATCTGGAGGATCTGGTCGCCGCCCTGTGCATGCCAGTCAGCGCAGAACTGATCCCACTCATCCATGCTCTTCTTGCCGGTGATCATCTGGAGGATGGTCTGGTCTTCGAGGTCGGAAACCTGCGTCCAGTAAGCATCCATGCCATCGAGCGTGTAGTAAACTTCAGAATAGATCTTGTTGTCCGGCTCAATTGTCGCATACGGACGGTCGCCAACCAGCAGCGCATAGAAGCGGTTGAACTGGCCGTTGTTCGTCATAACGTCGCAATCCGTGACATGGAGAATGTCGGAGCCGTCGTAATCTTCAGAGATAACCTCAGAGAGCGTCGCCGCGTCGTTGCCGAGGTTCTTGTAGAGGGACGTGTAGAGGTCGCCACCGATCTGATACTGATCCGGCGTCGTCTCGCCCTTGATGATGCTCATCAGCGCGTCGTACTCATACTCGCACTCGTCGGCCGCAGCCATCGTGTTGCGCAGCGGATACCAGCCGATCGCAACGGAGGTGTCGAACGTGGACTCGTCGCGGACGAGGACGTTGTTCGCAATGATGATGGCCTTCTGCACGTCCTCAGACGCGTTCTTGGAAACCATCGTGTAGGTCGTGCCGATGTCCTTCATGTGGATGTTCCACTCGCCATCGTTCGTGTAGAGCGGATAGGCCTGCCAGTCAGCGGACGTATCGTTCTTGAAGGAGTCCGGGTTGCCATAGCCGAGCGACCACCACGGGCCCATGAAGATACCGCAGGTGCCGTTCTTAACGTTGTTCGCGTTATCGCCGTTCGTCGTAACGCCGATTTCCGGGTTGATGAGGCCCTGGGCATACCAGTCAGCCAGCTCCGTGACCGCCGCCTTCATCTCGTCGGTCGTGGTGCCCCAGTAGATCTCACCGTTTTCGTCCTTCAGGAAGTAGCCCGGCGTAGCGTTAAATGCCTGATAGAGGGCGTCAAAGCCGTAGCCGTTGTTGGAGGACTGCATGAAGTTCGAATAGGTTCTGCCGCCGTTGTCGATACCAGCGATGGCATAATCCGGAGAGTAGCCCTCTTCCATGAAAGCCTTTGCCGCTGCTTCGAGCTCGTCATAAGTCTTCGGCACATCGAGGCCAAGCTCATCGAGCCAATCCTGGCGGATGAAGTAGATGTAAACGCCGTCCGTGTCCACCGTGATGTTCGGCAGAGCGCAGAACACATCGTCAACCGTCGCGTTCGTGATGGCGCGGTAGTCTTCCGGAGAAGTACCGGTCGTCTCAACGATCTGCTTGACCTGCTTCGAGGAATACTCGTTGAACACAGTCCAGAGGTCCGCGAGGAGGTCAGAACGCGCAGCCTGTACGAGGTAGTTTCTCGTCGGAGCAATAACGCCGTCCGGCAGAGAAGCGGAAGCGATCGCCAGGGAAACCTTCTGCTGGAAGTCGGAGGTGTTACCCGCCGTCCAGTCCGCAACAAACTTGATGTTGTAATTCTCTTCGAGATATCTTGTGTACTGGTTGTTGTCTACGGAATCGCCTTCCGGAAGCGTGGTGTCAACCGGGTCGATCTGATAGCCGTAGTGAACTTCGACGACTTCGTCAAACTTCGCGAACGCGCGGTCGTCATTTTCGCCCGGCGCGGCGTCGTCCTCGAGGTCGTCCGCAGCGATCCATGCGCTGCCGTCTGCTTCTGCGGTATCGCCGCCGTCATCGGTATCCGACGTGCCCGTCGAAGTGGAAGTGTCACCCGAGGTGGAACTATCCGACGTGCCCGAATCACCGTTGCCGCAAGCTGCCAGACCGACAGTCATTGCCAGCGCGAGAAGCGCTGCAATAATTTTCTTGCTCATTGGTTTTTCCCCCTTGAAAATGTAGTGCGCAAATCTTGCGCAATTTTTCGACAAGATTCCATTGTATTCTGCGAAAAGCAGAATACACAAATAGAGTGCACTCTATTTGCGGTCCTTGTGCTTAGTGACTATATCTTAACACACTGTTCACGATTTGTAAAGACTTTTTTTGGAAAAATTCCTAAACTGATCCCGTAAAATGGTGCAAGAATACGACGGATTACACAATTTGTGGTTGTACCCCTTTCCGGAACCGCTTTCACAATACAACTTCTCCCTGTATCTGGATTTTTATATAACAATTATGCGATTTTTCGTCCGCTTTCGACAGGGGATAACAAAAGCTCCCGAAGGCAAACGCCCTCGGGAGCTTTTTAACCGTTTAGATTTTATAGAATCACCGGCTGCTCAGATCCAACGCGTCTCGGTCATTTTCGGCTCGAACACGATGACGGATTTAAGCATCTCGACAGCCTTCTGCAGACCCTCGTTCTGGCTCATGAGGCTGTCTTCGTGCTCGATGCTGATCGCATAATCGTAGCCGACCATGCGCAGCGCGCTGATGATATCCTTCCAGTAGAGCGCGTCGTTGCCGTAACCCACGCTGCGGAAGATCCAGGAACGGTTGATCTCGTCGGCATAGCTCTTCGTATCGAGCACGCCGTTCTTCGCCGTGTTGGCCGGATCGATGCGCGTATCCTTCGCATGGACATGGAAGATCGCGTCGCCCATCTCGCGGATAACGGTGACCGGGTTCATGCCCTGCCAGATCAGGTGAGAGGGATCAAAGTTCGCACCGATTTCAGGTCCAACAGCCTCACGCAGCTTCATCAGGGTCTGTGTGTTGTAGACACAGAAGCCCGGGTGCAATTCCAGCGCGATCTTGTTGACGCCGTGCGCCTTGGCAAACGCGACGAAATCCTTCCAGTAGTCGACCAGCACCTTCCACTGGTACTCGAGGATCTTGCCGAAGTCATCCGGCCACGGGCAGGTAACCCAGTTCGGATACTGCGAAGTTTCGCTGTCGCCGGGGCAGCCGGAGAAGCAGTTGATCTGGTGCAGGCCGTATTTCTCCGCCATAAGGACGCCGTTGCGCATATCCTTGTCAAACGCCGCCGCGATTTCTTTATTCGGATGAAGCGGGTTGCCATGGCAGGAGAACGCGCTGACCTCCATGTCATACTTCTGGATGACGTCGCAGAATTCCTTGAATTTCGCCTCGTCGTTCAGGAGGATCTCCGGATCGCAGTGATCCTTGCCCGGATAGCCGCCGCAGCCGATCTCGATCATCTGGATGCCCATGGACTTGAAGTACTTGAGGGCCTCTTCAAACGGCATGTTGCCGACGACATTGGTAAGTACGCCTAATTTCATGTGTGACACTCCTTTGAATAGAAGAATGATAAAAAATTGAGAATAAACAGCCTGTCCCGCGCGCAATCGCCCGCGGTTACCCTTATTGTACAATATGTTTTTGCTGAAATCAACAGAGAATTCTGCCTTCCATGCGAAAAATCGTTGTATTTTCTGTGCAGATAGCGGTAGCAATTCGGCATGGAACCGATTATAATAGGGTATGATGTTATTTCACCAAAGGATGGTCTGTCTATGCCGGAAAAAACTGCAAGCCATTTTAAGAGCACGGTATTCGCCTGTTATCGCGGTTACATCACCCAGGGCATCGTGAACAACCTTTCCCCGCTCTTCTTTGTTATTTTTCAGAACCGCTTCGGCATCTCCTATGTGCTGATTTCGGCGCTGATTCTCTGCAATTTCGTCACGCAGGTCGTCACGGATGTGCTTGCCGTGCGCTATGTGGACCGCATGGGGTACCGGCGCGCCGCCGTTCTCGCGCATTTTCTGGCCTTTTTCGGCCTGATGATGATGGGCATTTTGCCGAACATACTTCCCGCGCCATACGTAGGCCTCGTCATCGCAACGATCATCAACGGCGTCGGCGGCGGCCTGATCGAGGTGATCATCAGCCCGATTGTCGAATCCTGCCCGGGCGACGCGAAGGCCTCGGCCATGAGCCTGCTGCACTCGTTTTATTGCTGGGGCCAAGTCGGCGTTGTGCTGATCACAACGCTGCTGCTGCGTGTGATCGGCGAGGATCTCTGGTTTGTGATTCCCGCGCTGTGGTCGATGCTTCCGTTTTACAACCTGTTCCGCTTTCTCAAGGTGCCGCTGATGCCCACCGTACCCGAAGAAGAACGCATCCCGCTGAAAAAACTGTTTGCTTCGAAAATATTTCTCGTCGCCATGCTCCTGATGCTCTGCGCCGGCGCAAGCGAACTGGCCATGTGTCAGTGGAGCTCACTGTTTGCCGAACGCGCGCTCGGCGTGACAAAGGTGGTCGGCGACCTGATGGGTCCGTGCCTTTTCGCCGTGTTCATGGGCATTGGCCGCACGCTGTACGGCGTGTTCGGGGAACGCATCCACCTTTCGCGCGCGCTGACGCTCTGCGCGGCGCTGTGCATCCTGTGTTATCTGGGCACCGCGCTCTTTCAAAATCCGATTCTCTCCCTCATCTCCTGCGCGCTGTGCGGCTTCTCCGTCAGCCTGATGTGGCCGGGCACCTTCTCCCTGACGGCCGCAGCGTACCCGAAGGGCGGCACCGCCATGTTCGGCGTGCTCGCTGTTCTGGGCGATATCGGCTGCTCGGCCGGTCCCGCGCTGATGGGCGCCGTGAGTGCAGCCGTCTCCTCCAGCGCCGCCATGCAGGACGCCTTTCCGGGGTTTACCGCCGACCAGCTCGGCCTCAAAAGCGGCATGCTGTTCTGTGTCCTGTTCCCCGCGCTGATTCTGGTGGGCATCTTTTTATTGAATCGCTTCAAACAAAAGGAAAATCCGTGAGCCGCGCCCACGCACTTTCCCACACAAGCGACGCTGCAGCCGGTTCAGGCGGCTTGCAGCGTCGCTTTTTATCCGTTCGGATCGCGCGATGCACCGGGAATTCCGCTGCTTTCCAATGCCGTCGCCTCGGGTATCAACCGTCCGTGTCCCCGTCTACCGGATAAATCGCTCGATCGCTTTGTTCAGAAGTTCGATCGATTCCTGATCGCCGTTTTCAACAGCGTCCACCAGGCAATGTTCAATATGATCCTTGAGAATGATCTTTCCGGTATTATGGATCGCCGATTCGACTGCGGAAAGCTGCATCAGCACCTCGGCGCAGTCCTGCCCGTTCTCAACCATCCGCTTGACGGATTCCAAATGGCCGATGGCGCGAGAGAGGCGGTTGACGACCACTTTGGTCTGCGTATGTTCGTGGCGGTGTATCCGGCTATTTTCCGTAACCTCCGGATCGGAATGGACATGTCCCGAATGGGGCATGGAAGTCACCTCCTGCTGTCTGTGGGATTCTATCCTATTTTACGAACAACGGCGGAACTTGTCAATCGACACATCCCCCCGGGGGGCTTCTCAAAATCAAAAAAAATGCTATACTTTATCTATTGGAGTCGCCAGAGGGTAAAACGACCTTTGGCGTTGAAAGATTGTCCGCAGGCAGCGGCAATGGCGGTCAGAAGATTGCCTGCACTTTTCACTCCGCAGCCTGTCGCCACAAGGCGGGCAAACTACAGGATAAAAGCTGAAGCACAAATGACACAGATCGAAGTCTGCTGTATGCACACACAAAGGGTGCAACCAGCGGACTTTTTTGTTTGCAGGCCAAGAACGGATTCGCTTCGTCCGAGGATGGATACGTTGTGCGCCATTTTCGGACAGCCAGCGCGGACGTCTTGATGTGTGCGCGATAAAACCAAAGGAGCAGACTCAATATGGATATGATTAAGGAAAAAATGGCAAGCTACTGGTCGCGCAGGGTGGAGAAATTCGCCAGTCTGCGGCGCCGGGAATTTGCCAGTGAAAAGCACGGGCAGTGGCTCGCTGAACTGAACCGGTATCTTCCGGCAAACCGCAAGCTGCATATTTTGGATGTCGGCACGGGGACGGGATTTCTCGCCTTCCTGCTGGCTGAAAGCGGGCACCATGTCACAGGCATTGATTTGACGCCGGCAATGATTGCGGAGGCAAAGCGGATTGCTGAAATCATGAAAATGCCGCTCGACTTTTCTGTTATGGATGCGGAAAAGCCGGATTTTCCGCCCCAGTCCTTCGACGCGATTGTCACCCGGAAGCTGACCTGGACGCTGCCTCACCTGCCCCGGGCCTACGCCCAATGGCATGAGCTTCTGAAACCGGGCGGGGTTCTGATCAATTTTGACGCGGACTATTGCCGTGAGAAAGAGGCCGTATCCCTGCCGGCTCACCACGCCCACCAGGATGTCGGCGGCGACCTGATGGAAGAGTACGCGCATATGAAGGAAATGCTGCGCCCGGTCCAGCAGCCGCGGCCCCGGTGGGATGTGGAACTGCTGTCCTGCGCAGGCTTTCACAACATCGCGGTAGACACGGGCGTCTGGCAGCGGATCTACAGGGAAATCGACGAATTTTACGATCCGACACCCGGTTTTGCCATTACGGCGATTGCATAGATTGAGAGGAGCCCATATGGAACAATTTCAGAATTATGTCTGTGAAAATATAGCCTACTGGACGAAACGAGCTCCCGGCTATTCCGATGTAAATCAGGGGGAATTGCGCACCGGACAACGGTCGAAATGGAGCCATGCACTCGACGGTCGAATGCAGGACCACTTTGGGGGAAGGGATCGCAAAGATATCCACGTGCTGGATGTGGGTACCGGACCGGGCTTTTTTGCCATTCTTCTGGCAGACCTTGGCTATCGGGTAACAGCCATAGACTATACCCAGGCCATGCTGGAACAGGCAAAGCACAACGCCGGCATGCTGGCAAGGCAAATTGATTTCCATCGAATGGACGCGGAAAAGCTGCACTTTCCAGACCATAGCTTTGACGTCGTTGTTTCCCGCAACCTGACCTGGAACCTTCCGGCGCCGGAACAGGCGTACATGCAGTGGGCCAGAGTGTTGAAGCCCGGTGGGCTCCTGCTGAATTTTGACGCCAACTGGTACCGCTATCTTTATGACGCCCAAGCTGAAACGGCGCACCTGTCGGACCGAGAAAATGTTCTGGCGACCGGAGCTGCAGATGATACAGCCGGAACCGATGTGGCGGCCATGGAACATATTGCCCGCCAAGCGCCGCTTTCCCGGCGCGTTCGCCCCCAATGGGACCTCGATGTGCTCAGAAGCCTTGGCATGTCGGCATCCGCAGACCCACAGGTCTGGAAACAGGTTTGGACCGAGGACGAACGGATCAACAACGCTTCCACGCCCCTATTTCTGGTCGCCGCCGCAAAAGGCGTCAAAACGAGGCGCCCCCTATGAAAAAATACGTGTTTCAACGCCTCCTGCAGCTGATCCCCATCCTGTTGATCATCACGTTCCTTTCTTTTGGGATGATGCGTCTGGCCGGAAGCGACGCCGTGCTCCAGAAAATGGAAAACACCGGCATGGCGGTTTCTCCGGAAGTCCTCGATGCTGCCCGGGCGGAATTGGGGCTGGACAAGCCCTTTCTGACCCAGTATTTTGTCTGGCTCGGCAATCTGCTGCGCGGCGATATGGGCACCAGTTATATTTCCGGCCGGGAGGTGTTTCCCACATTGGTTTCCAAGCTTCCCGCCACGCTGCTCTTAACGGTGGTCTCCATTCTCCTGACCATTGTGGTCTCCATCCCTCTGGGCATTCTGGCCGCGGTAAAGCAAAACCGTGCGACAGATTATGGGATCCGTTTGGCCAGTTTCCTGGGAAACAGCATGCCGAATTTTTTTATTGCACTGCTGCTGATGTATTTCTTTGCCATCCAGCTGGGATGGTTTCCGGTCATTTCCAGAGAAGTTACGCTGCAAAATGTGATTCTGCCCGCCCTGACCCTGTCCATCGCCATGTCCGCCAAATATCTGCGGCAGGTGCGGGCCACCGTGCTGGACGAGCTCGGCAAGGATTATGTGGTGGGGGCGATGGCCCGGGGCGTCAAGTTCTCCGTTATACTGACAAAAAGCGTCCTGCGTGCCTGCATGGTCACAATCCTCACGCTGCTGACGCTCTCCATTGGCAGCCTGCTCGGGGGCACCGCCATTGTGGAATCCATCTTCCTGTGGGACGGTGTGGGTAAACTCGCCGTAGACGCCATCAACATGCGGGACTATCCCGTGATCCAGGCCTACGTAATGTGGATGGCAATCATCTATGTCTGCGTCAATCTCATCGCGGATCTGTCCTATCGGATGCTGGATCCCAGAATCCGGCTGGGAGGGATACGGGAATGACCGATACCGTTTCTGTACGTTATCAGAAAATACGGAAAAACAGGGTCAGATGGCGCCTGTATTTTTTTCTTGGTCTGGCGGCGCTGCTGATGTTGGCGGTGATTTTTGCACAACAGATCTGCCCTTATGATCCGAACGCGCAGCGCTTCGCCGTGCTGCAGCCTCCCAGCGCGGCGCATCCCGCTGGAACAGATCGACTGGGACGGGATTTGCTGTCCCGAATTTTGGCAGGCCTACAGACAAGCGTCCTTTCCACACTGGCTCTCGTGGCCGTCATCGCTGTGTTCGGCACCCTGATCGGCGTTTTGTGCGGGCACCTCGGAGGCTTTGCAGACGCATGGATGATGCGGGTCTCCGACGTGTGTCTGGCCTTCCCCGGGCTGGTTTTTGCCCTTGCCATCGCGGCATTGCTCGGCGGCGGCCTTCACAATGCCGTCATAGCGCTGGCGGTCGTCAGCTGGCCCAAATATGCCCGAATCGCCCGCAGTCAGACGTTGGCTGTGGAAAGCACAGACTACATCGCAGCGGCCCGGCTGGCAGGCGATACGGCGTTGCAGATCATTTTCCGGCATGTCCTGCCCAACAGCGCAGGGCCTATCCTGGTCACCGCCATGCTGGATATCGGTACGATGATGATGGAACTGGCCGGACTGAGCTTTCTGGGGCTGGGCGCCATGCCACCAACAGCGGAGCTGGGCAACATGATGAGCGGCGGGNNGGCGGGCGCAGTATGCTGCAAACGTGCCCCTGGGTGATCATCGGACCCGGTTTGGCGATCTTTGTGGCTGTAGTCATTTTTAATTTGCTCGGCGACGCGGTGCGGGACCATCTGGATCCCCGCAACAGCCGAAGACCATAGAAAAAATCTGAAAAGGAGCGAAAGCGGTGAAGCAAACAAAAACCATTGCGGCTCTGGCCATGGCCGTCTGTATGGCCTGGCTTCTTTTGACCGGATGCTCTTCCCATGCGCCGTCTTCCACTGAAAGGGCCGCCGAAACCACGTTTGTATTGGGCGATACAACCTTTAATGCAGAAAACGAAGAACCGGATGTAAACCCGCATAACGCATATTCCGGTTGGGCCTGCATCCGCTACGGCATCGGGGAAACCCTGTTCCGTTATTCGGACGAAATGGAGATCGAACCCTGGCTGGCCACAGATTATGCGCTGGTGGATGCATGGACGTGGCGGATTACGTTGCGGGATGATGTAACATTTTCCAACGGGCGGCCCATGGACGGCGAAGCGGTAAAGGCCTGCTTGGACCACCTCGTGGAAGTGCACGACCGCGCCCGCGGCGACCTGATGATCGACAACATCACGGCGGACGGTCAAACGGTGACGATCACCACCACCGAGCCCCGCCCCACGCTACTCAATTATCTCAGCGACCCTTATGGCTGCATAATTGATCTGGAGGCCGGGATCACCGAGGACGGCATGGTCATCGGCACCGGCCCCTATATTGCCACCGCTCTGAGCACCGGTGAAAAACTGGATCTGGTAAAAAATGAAAACTACTGGAACGGCACGCCCGGTTTTGACGCCGTGACCGTGCTGACAATCTCCGATGGCGATACGCTCACGATGGCGCTTCAGTCCGGCGAGATCGACGCCACCTACGGTATGCCCTATGCCAGCTATCCCTTGTTTCAAAACGACGGCTACACCTTCTCCAGCTGTGCCACCAGTCGGACCTTTTTGGCCC
Organism: Ruminococcaceae bacterium UBA1417; assembly: GCA_002305575.1. GTDB lineage: Bacteria > Bacillota > Clostridia > Oscillospirales > Acutalibacteraceae > Hominenteromicrobium. The sequence goes on along the minus strand of DBPP01000011.1, from coordinate 7,176 downwards.
ACATGAATTTTGAAAGTCCAATAATTCAGGACAGCACCGTCCGTCAGGCCATTGCCATGGGGATCGATAAAGAACGTTTTGTGGAGGATCTGCTCGGCGGAAACGGGTACCCCGCGGCGGGGGCTTACCCGGACAACTTTTCTTTCGGCGGCGACGCGGTTACAGCAAAAGCGTATGACCCTGAAGGAGCCAAAAAAATTCTGGAGGCAGACGGTTGGGTGGATACCGATGGTGACGGGATCCGGGAAAAAGACGGTCAGACGCTGACCATCCGCTGGCTCACCTATCCCAGCCGTCAGGAGTTGCCCTTACTGGCCGAAGCTGTGCAGGCCACTCTGGGCGACATTGGGTTTGAGGTGATCATCAACAGTACGGCGGATCACAACCGCATCCGAATGGACCCCACAGCGTGGGATGTATATGCCAGCGCCATGGTCACTGCCCCAACCGGCGATCCGGCCTACTTCTTCACCTCCCATTGTCTGGACAGTTCTGCCGCCAATAACGGCCGCTACCACCGGGATACGTTGGAAGCGCTGGCCGCTGAATTGAACGAAACGTTTGACACCGGGCGCAGAGCTAAACTTGCCGTGGAGATGCAGCAGATTCTTTTGGAGGATGACGCCTTTGTTTTCTGCGCCCATCTGCAAATGAGCATGATCTCTCAATCGAACGTTACCGGTCTGGTGGCGCACCCCTGTGACTTCTATGAAATCACGGTGGATTTGAAACCCGCCACGTAAGGGAAAACACAGGGAAAGGGGAACCCATGGAACCTTTGTTGACGTATCAAGCCGTGGAAATCTGCTTTAATGGTCGGGCTGTGACGCACGACGTGCGTTTCACCCTCCATACCGGGGAAATCCTCGCCATCGTAGGGGAATCCGGCAGCGGAAAAAGCACCCTGTTGAAGGCTGCAATGGGGCTGCTCGGCCGCAACGGGCTGGTGACAAAAGGAGATATCTGGTTTAAAAACAAAGACTTGCCGGATTTGTCTGAGCGGGAAATGCGAAAAATCCGCGGGGCAGAAATTGGCATGATCTTTCAGGACGCCGAAGCGTCCTTCTGCCCCATGCGCACGCTGGGGGAACAGATTTATGAAAGCCTGTCGGCGCACATGAAGATCACCAGAGCACAGGCAAAGGAAAAAGCACTGGCACTGTTTGAAACGCTCCAATTCCAGAACGGCCAGCGTATTTGGTCGAGTTATCCGTTTGAATTGTCCGGCGGAATGAATCAGCGGGCGGGCATTGCCACCGCCATGCTGATGAATCCCCCCGTGTTGCTGGCCGACGAGCCCACCAGCGCTTTGGACATGGCCGTCCAGAAGCAGGTGGTGGAGGAAATGCTGCGGCTGCGAGAACTGCTGGGGACGGCCATCGTGCTGGTGACCCATGACCTTGGGGTGGCGTCCGCCATGGCGGACACGATCCTGGTGCTAAAAGACGGGCGCGTCATGGAATACGGGCCCGCCCGGCAAATCCTGCAAACGCCACAGAACGAATATACCCGGAAACTGCTGGCGGCCGTGCCGAGATTGCGGAGGACGTGAGCGATGGAAGCATTTTTAAAAGTGGAGGGACTGACAAAAGTCTTTGAAACGCAGGCCAAGACAAGGGTCACGGCCGTTGATCATGTAAGCTTTCAACTCGAAGAAGGGGAAACCCTCGGCGTCGTGGGTGAATCCGGATGTGGAAAAAGCACACTGGCCAAACTGATCACCAGGCTTCTGGAACCTACGGCCGGTTCTATCCTTTTGGGCGGAGAAGACATAACAAAAGCCCATGGGAAAGCATTGCGCGGCGCCTATCGGCGCATGCAGATGGTCTTTCAGTCTCCCATGGGGTCTTTTGACCCGCGAAAAACGATCGGCTACAGCATCGGTGAAAGCCTGGTCAACAAAGGGGTGCCAAAAGCAGAGCGGACGCAGCGCATCGCGACTCTATTGGAGCAATGCGGGCTCGCGGCAGAGTTCGCCGGACGATACCCCCACGAGATCAGTGGCGGACAGTGTCAGCGGGCCGCCATTGCCCAGGCGCTGGCCATCGAGCCGAAGCTGCTGATCTGTGACGAGGCCACCAGCGCTTTGGACGTAACGGTCCAGCAGCAAATTATGGACCTGTTGAAGGCTTTGCGGCGAGAAAACAACCTGTCTTTTCTATTTATCTGTCACAATCTGGCCCTGGTCCAATCCTTCTGCGACCGGGTACTGGTAATGCGGGCAGGGAAAATCGTGGAGGAAGGGACTGCGGACCAGCTGCTTCGCGCGCCGCAATCCGAATATACCCGATGTTTGGTGGAGGCCGCTTTGTGAGGATTGCCGCGGGAACCGTTCGGTGAGAGACGGAGCAGCCGTCTATTTAAGGCCTTTTAGCGGCCATTTGTCCCAAAATGGTTTTTCCATCGGTCTGTACTAGAGGAACCGGTTATAAATTGAAGCCCTCGACCATTTCAATAAACCGTGCGTTAACAACGGACGTCTCCCCCCATGTAGAAAAGGTGCCCGTATCAAGAAAACGCCGCAAACCATTTTCTTTCTGGCTTGCGGCGTTTTTTGGCACCCCCGGCGAGAATCGAACTCACAACTAACCCTTAGGAGTACGGTGTTCCCATTCTGTGTTCTTCTCTACTTCCTCTACAGTTTCTTCTCGTTTCATATCATGCTGTACGGCGGATACACCTAATCGCAAATTGTCCCTATAATCCCCTGCTTTTAACTTCTTTTTAAAAATCGTATTAGCAAGAAATTAGCAGGAAAGATGATTTGCCGCTCTGCTGGACAGCATCAAAACGGCCCATTCGGCGACATATTTAGGAGGAAAAATCATGGAACAGAAAGAGAAAGAATTGCAGCCCCAGACCCGCGCCTATACGGTGGAAGAGATCGCGGCCATCCTTCATATAGGACGGTCATCCGCCTATACCCTGGACAAGAAAGGGTACTTCAAAAGCGTACGCATCGGCACAGCCATCCGGATCTCCAGAAAATCCTTTGACGAGTGGCTGGATCAATTGGAATTGTAATACAGAGAAGCGTATCATGGTTTTACCATGGTGCGCTCCTCTGCATTACAACCAAATTCTTTGCATTAAAAAAGGAATGAATCTTTCCAGCATTTAGCCTCTCTCCATGATATAATGAATATTAATTAAACTGGTATTTTCCAAGAGAGAGGAGGTGAAGTGTATGGGAAAGTATACGGACGATGAGATCCGGGCAATGCCAAAAATCACAGCCAAAATTGCCGCAGACTACCTGGGCATCTCTCCCATGATGGTGACTTTGGGCATGAGAAACAATGTGCTTCCAATCGGATTCGCCATCAAAAAAGAGGACCGATACAGCGAAAGTTGGAGCTACAACATCATTCCGGAACGGTTGATTGCCTATAACCACGGCAAAATCAATGAGATACAGGTCCAGAATATTGAGAAGAACCTGAACACCATCATCAGTCAATTTGAAGAGATGAAACGCGACCTGGTTTTTCTATTAAAAGAAAACGAGGAATTGGAGGGATAAAACAGTTTTTAGCGATCCTTGCAAATACTGAATCACCAAAATCGCAGTCTCTTCAGGCTAAGGAGGAAAAGGCAGCGGTTCCGGACAAGGAGGTGAGAACAGCGATGCCGCCCACGAAGATTCGTTTGACACGAAAGGAACTTTACGAAGAGATCTGGAGCATATCCGTGGCAGGTGTATCCAAAAAATATGGGATCCCATACGCCAGATGTCTGGCAAAGATCAAGGCGGCCCGGATCCCTGTTCCGCCCTCTGGATACTGGACCAAACTCAACTACGGAAAATCTGTGGAGCAGACACCCCTTTCCGGTGATGGGGATGCAGTCGTTGAGCTGATACAAGAAACTTTGCCCGGTACCACAGATACAGAGAAACGTAAGATTCAGGAGGAAATTGCCTCTGGGGCGTCCCCTACGCCTCCTCCGGTAGAGACACCTCCGCAAAAGCCTCCTGAGGCAGAGGTCGCTCAACCGACTATCAATCCACCGGAGACAATTGAAAAGTTTGGACAAACCTATAATGTGTATCATCGGGAAACTCTGTATCAGGAAGTCTGGTCCATGCCGGTAACAGAGGTGGCGAAACGATATAAAGTTTCCGATGTTGCCATCCATAAGGTCTGTAAGTCGCTGGACATTCCCACGCCGCCGCAGGGGTATTGGGCAAAATTGCGGGCTGGAAAACCTGTCGAGAAATTGCCCCTCCCGCCCGGAAAAGAACAGACAAGACTGGGAATACAGACTGGGATCTGTCATGCGGAATCTCAAAACGAGAACGCGGCACCTCTGGCGTTTTTGCCCGAGGAAGAACGACAAGTGGTGCTGAATGTGGCAGCACAGATCCTATTGCCCCAGGAGCACGCCCGTATACGGCCGGAGATTGTGGCACACCGGAAACGAATTGCAGAATGGAACAAGAGGAAGCGCCAGCTGGAGCGGGAATTGGGCCCAAACTGGAACCGCGGGAGACGGGAAACTCCGCCTGCATTTGCCCAGGGTGTTTCAGAAGAGCAGCAGCCGCGGATCTTCCGGTTGATCGATGCACTGGCCAGAGCGATGATACCACTGGGATGGCGTTTGACAGAGGATCTTCGCTTTGCAAGAGGCCAGGACATAGTTACACTCACATTTTCTGAGGCGACTGACCAGATCCTACACACCCCAACCAGAGAAGAAAATCTCAAGTTATTGGAATACGAGGAAGCGCGTAAAAAGCACTCGTGGGCAACAAAGCCGCAGATTCGCAAATATGATTCCATTTACAATGGTCGCTTGAGCCTATGTATCAACGGAGCAAAAACATTTCGGGATTGCCGATCCTACATCCTGGAAGACCGTTTGGGTGATATGATGCTCTCCATCTATGGTGAGGCGGAGCAGGTGAAGCAGGCACGCTTGGCCCGGGAGGAAGCAGAGCGGCAGCGCCGGGAACAGGAACGAAGGCGAGAGGAGCAACGTCAACGGTATAATGCCGAAGTGGATCGAACCCTTGCACTTGTCAATTGTGCGGCAGATTATGAGATCGCGTGCAGAATCCGTGCTTATGTTTCTGCTATGGAAAAAGCCCATTCGGATCAGGATCTTTCTGCATGGGCGTCCTGGGCACGGTCAAAAGCGGATTGGTATGACCCCACAGTCGCAAAAGAAGACGAACTTCTTGGCAGGCGAGAGCACGAAAAGAGTCAAGAGAGCAAAGGTCCTCAGCACAAGGGATACCGGTGGTAAAGCGGAGGTATGCTCGCCTCCAGATTTGGATAGAATAGTAGTGCAATTATCAATATTAGTGAGCAATTATTATAAGTACAGTTGTAATAACAGTTGACAAAAATGAAGATTAGCGCTACTATATGGTTAAAGGAGGTGGTTGCATGGCCATCATCAGCAAGGAAGGGCTGCTGAAAGTGCTGGTCTCCTACAACCCCTGGTGGAAAACAGGAGTCGTGAACCCAAAACTGTCCAAAACTTATAAGCGGTTCGCCTTTTACGAGGCCATGAAACGTCTGAATCAGACGGATATCCGGCGCACAGTGGTTTTAACCGGCACAAGACGAGTGGGAAAGACCACCATACAGTACCAGATGATCGAGGCCCTTCTCCAGAGCGGTGTTCCGCCCCAGAAGATCGTCTTTATCTCCATGGATCATCCCATGCTGAAGCTGAGCGCCATGAACGAGATTCTGGAGTGCTATCACGAAAACATCTACCCGGAGCAGGATGTCTACTACTTCTTTGACGAGATCCAGTATGCGCAGGACTGGGACAAATGGCTAAAGACGATCTATGATATGCAACCGGACACCAAGATGGTTGCCACCGGTTCGGCCAGTCCGGTTTTGATTAAAGGCAGCCAGGAGAGCGGCGCTGGACGATGGTCGGCAATCCAGGTCCCTACGCTGTCTTTTTATGAGTACTGTGAACTGCTGAATGTGGATCGCCCCGACCTGCCGGATGACTTGAAGATCACGCCGCTGGTATATAAGACGCAGCAGGAGCGCACCCAGATCATGTTGCAGCTCTCCAAGGTGCAGAACCACCTTAACCGCTATCTGCAAGTGGGTGGCTTCCCCGAACTGGCCCTGGCAGACAACGACATCCTGGCCCAGCAGGTCATGCGGGAAGATGTGGTGGACAAAGTACTCAAGCGGGATCTGCCTTCCCTTTACAAGATCCGCAATGCCACAGAGTTGGAGCGTATCTTCCTCTATCTCTGCAATGTTTCTTCTGAAATCGTTTCTATTGAGGCGATTGCGAAGGAGCTGAATGGTGTTTCCAGGCCCACCGTCGAAAACTATATTGACTATTTGGAAAGCGCCAACCTGATTTATCAGAGCTGGCCCGTCAATATGGCGGGGAAAAAGATCCTCAAAGCCAGCCCCAAGATCTATATTGCCGACGCGGCGATCCGCAATGCAGTTCTGATGGATGATTCCATGCTGAGTGACCCGGTGGAGATGGGGAAGGTAGTGGAAACCGCCGTTTACAAACATGTAGCCGCATTTTATTATCAGCAGGCCACATCGGTGGGATACTATCGCGGCGGCAAGCGTGGAAAAGAAATTGATGTTGTGGTGGAATACTCCAATTCCAAGAACATTCTCATCGAGGTGAAGTATCGGGAGGGCGCCCCCATCCCGGACGATTCCGCCATCGTAGAGTTGAGCGGAGAGGCTGCGGCCTCCATCGTGGTGACCAAAACCGCTGATGACTTTGGCGTCCACAATACGAAGAACGGAAAAGATTTGATCCGTATCCCAGCCTTTGCCTTCCTTTATCTGCTTGGTCATGCAGAAAAGCACGGCTACCGTGGAATGGAATAATGACAGAGTATACGATGGAGAGCGTGGTGCATGAGCGCCACGCTCTCCTGTTTGCTTCATAAGTTTCTATTATATTTCTGCTGCCGCTGTGAAAGCTGGCAAATCATAAATTCGAACGATTTATCCGGAAAATTGTGTATGAGGCTTGGAACTATCCAAAATATTTTATATTAATTTCATAACAATTAAGCAAACATTTTGATATAAAATGACACGATACAACACTTCAAATGTACAAAAGAGCAAAAAAGCCTTATGTAGATAGGTCATAAATTGTTCGAAGCCGTTAGGAGTACGGCGTACCATTTCGCACATTGTTCATATCATATCTTCCCGT
>DBPP01000044.1 GCA_002305575.1 Ruminococcaceae bacterium UBA1417 | reverse complement strand
TTAGATTTGTGCGCTCGTTTTTTTTGCTCATTCTCTCGAAAATTTTACTTGACTTTTTTTTGCAGGTCTTCAAACCTCTTGCTTTCTTAATACTCACAAATAAACACGCCTATAACAAAAGGTGTCCGTAAATTTATCGCCGGCACCTCCGGTCCTCCATGGACAATGCGGGTCGCACAGGACAATCATTCTATTTGGGACGTGGGTCCCGGCACCCATTTTTTATGCTTTCCATGAGGATACACGCCTGACCGGCGCGCACCTTTGCAAACGATTTTTTCTTCTTGACCTCGGAATCGGCGGTATGGATCAAGGCAATCTCATCCCCGGAATGTCGGTATCCGCGCGTGTTTTGATCATCCTATACATTGAGCAAACCGGCACTTTGGGGAGTCGTAAGATCGCAAAACACAAGCCGTACCAAACGCTTGGTTTGTTTTAAATTTAAAGCAACATTTAAGCTTGCAGAGTGCTGATTTCCCGCCCGCCGTCCGCGTCATCCGCCGTTTTATCGTCCGCGGCTTCGAATAGGTCGGGCAGCGCGACATCCGCGTTTGCGTAGTCCGCCCAGTCCGGGTGTGGCGTCCCCTGCTCAAAGCTCGCCTGAATCGCCTCATAGTACCGCAGCTTGCGCAAAAGGTGGCGGTAGTTGCTCTGAATCTGCTCGAGTTGGCGCTCCACGTCCCTGCGGTTTTCTCTGAGGAGCGCGAGCAGATCGTCGATGTGCTCGCGCTCCTGCGCCTCAAACCGGAAAAACGCCCGCATCTGTGCGATGGTCATGCCCGTGTTTTTGAAGCAACCAATTGTCCCGAGCTGCCCCACGTGCGCGTCGGTGAAGATCCGCTGGCCCGATGGCGTCCGCCCGACGTTCGTCAGGAGCCCCTGCTCCTCGTAATACCGGATGGTGGAGGCCGGAAGCCCGAACCGTTCCGAAATTTGCCGCATGGTGTACCGCATGATTTTCCCTGCTTTCTAAATAAATTGTTCAATTTCCTCTTGACCTCAAGTGCACTTGAGGTCGTATACTGTATCCATGGAATCTATTGACGGGAGGAATCACCCATGTATCAAGCACAGGCAGACCGCTATGAGACTATGGTCTACAACCGCTGCGGAAACAGCGGCCTTCTGTTGCCCGCCGTTTCGCTGGGCTTCTGGCACAACTTCGGCGACACGGCCTGCAACGAAACCATGAAGCAGCTTTGCTTCACGGCTTTTGACAACGGCATCACGCACTTTGACCTCGCAAACAACTACGGTCCCGCGCCGGGCAGCGCCGAATCGAACCTCGGCCGCATCCTGCGCGAGCATTTCCGCGGCTACCGCGACGAGCTGATCATCAGCACCAAGGCCGGCTATGACATGTGGCCGGGGCCTTACGGCGACTGGGGCAGCCGCAAGTACCTGCTCGCCAGCCTCGACCAGAGCCTTACGCGCCTCGGGCTCGACTATGTGGACATCTTCTATCACCACCGCATGGACCCGAACACGCCGCTTGAGGAGACGATGGGCGCGCTGGCCCAGGCCGTGACGAGCGGCAAGGCGCTGTACGTGGGCCTTTCGAACTACGACGGCGAAACACTCGAAAAGGCGGCCGCCATTCTCGAATCGCTTCACTGCCCCTTCATCATCAACCAAAATTCCTATTCGATCTTCAACCGCACGATCGAAAACAACGGCCTGAAGGAAATCTCCGCCCGGCTGAAAAAGGGCATCATCGCCTTCAGCCCGCTCGCGCAGGGCATGCTCACAAACCGCTACCTCAACGGCATTCCGGCAGACAGCCGCGTGAAGAAAGACGGCCGTTTCCTGAACGAATCGTCGCTGACCGAGGAACGCCTTTCGCAGATCCGCCGCCTCGATGCGCTCGCCGCCAAACGCGGCCAGACGCTCGCGGAAATGGCGCTGAGCTGGATCCTCCGCGACGGCATCGTGACGAGCGTCCTGATCGGCGCCTCGAAGCCCAGCCAGATTCTGGACAACATCAAGGCCGTGCAAAACACGCGCTTCACCGATGAGGAGCTGCGCGAAATCGACGCGATCGCGCTGGCCTGACCGGCGCATCCTGTACCTATGTAAAAAACGGATTCTCTTTTTGGAGCCCGGCTCCGCGAAGAGAACCCGTTTTTTATTTCATTGTCTCGCTGTTGTTGAGAATGGACGCGCTGTACAGGAACAGAACATCCTGATCCTCAAACGAAAGAAACCGGTCGAGGATCGCCGGGGCGATATACCGGATATCGACGAGCGTGATTTCCTTGTAGCCCGCCACAAGCAGCGGCGCGAGGCTGCTGCCGAACGAATCGCGGAACAGAATGAGCCGGCGGTCCGTTTCGGCGTCAGGATTTTGGATGGTCAGCAACGATTTCGAGCCCGAGAGAAACAGCGCATACGGGTCCTTTCCCGCGGCCTGCTCAAGCGCGTAGACCGGGATTTCGCGCGCGGTTTCGTAGTCGTAGACCGTGCAGCGCGCGAGCGTGTCGCTCTCGAGATAGCGCAGCGCGTCCGGCGCAAGCGGCAGCGCCGACTGCCCGGCATACGTGCCGTAAAACGGGGCGTCCGCTTCCCGCACCGTGTAATCCGGCGCATCCGCTTCGGCGCCCATGGCCGCGAGCAGGTGCGCCGCAACGTCGGTGATGCTTTCCTGCCGCCAGTGCGTGTCCGTGCGGTAATAATCCGCAAGCTCGAGGTCCGGCGCAATATCGATGAACCGGGCAAATGCAGTCTCGCTGCGCACGCGGTCGCAAAGTTCGTCATAATCAAACGCCGGATAGCCGTTTTCGGCCGCCATAAACGCGTTTTTGTCTGGAATCACCGCCAGGTATACGTCCATATCCCGCCCCGCAAGATAGCGGTCGTAGACAAATTGAAGCCGGCTCGCCGCATAATCGACCGACGCCGTGTCGAGCGGGTAGTCGAGCTTCGAAACGTAGCCGTCCACGACATACAGGCCGTTGTTGTCCTTCTGACCCATCGCATACAGCGCCGTACACGCTTTCACCGTGCGAAAGGCGTCGCGCAGCGGGAACTGGTCGAGCGTGTAGCGCTCAAAATCCGTCATGAACGCACCGGAAAGGACGCTTTCCGCGCTGAGTTCGGGCAGCTGGGCGAGCGGCCGCCGCTCGGCGACGGACTCCGCCGCGTCAGGCTGCAAAAGGCTCCACAGCGCAAAGCCGCCGATGAAAAGCGCCGCGAGGGCGACAACCGCCGAATTTTTAATTTTATCCGCCATGGTACGCCCTCCTCAAAACCGAAAATACAGGAACGGGTTGAACGAACCGTCAATCAGAAACGCTGTGCACACGGCGAGCAGCACCAGCAGCGCGGCCGGCTCCGCCACGCGCAGCGCAGTCCGCAGAGGCGGGCGTCGTTCTGCCATTCGGGCCAGATGCTGCGGCAGCGTGGTCGCCGCCACGGCGGAAACCGCCAGCACGACGCAATAGCTGCGCAGCATATAGAGGCTCTCGGCCGTCACAGCCGGCAGTCCCGCGCCGCCGAACAGTGCGGCGATCGTCGCGCCCGCGCCGGACAAGCTTGAAGCGTCGAAGAGCACAAAGCCGAGCAGCACGAAAAACAGCGTGTACACGTGGCCGAGCGGCCGGTATTTTTCCAGCCGCGGCAGCAACCAGAGCTTTTCGAGCATCAGCAACGCCGCGAACCACAGCCCCCAAAACACGAATGTCCACGCTGCACCGTGCCACAGGCCGGTTGCCATCCAGACAATCAGAATATTCCGCAGCCACCGGGCACGGCCGACGCGGTTGCCGCCGAGCGGGATATACAGGTAATCGCGGAACCACGTGCCGAGCGAAATGTGCCACCGCCGCCAGAATTCCGTGATGCTGCGCGACACATACGGGTGATCGAAGTTTTCCGAAAACCGGAAGCCAAAGATCCGCCCGAGGCCGATCGCCATATCGCTGTAGCCCGAGAAATCAAAGTACACCTGCAGCGTGTACGCCGCAGCGTACAGCCAGACGTAGAGCACGGACGGCGATTCCGTCGCCTTAAACGCTTCGACGAGCGCACCAAGCACGTTTGCGAGCAGCACCTTTTTGGAAAGGCCGAGGACAAACCGCCGTACACCATACGCCGCGCCCTCGAGCGTGTGCGTGCGGTCCCCCAGCTGCGATTCGATGTCCGCATAGCGGACGATCGGCCCGGCGATCAGCTGCGGGAACATCGCAATGTAGAGCGCAAGCCGGATGATATTCCGCTGCGCGGGTACCGTACCGCGGTATACGTCCACCGTATAGCTCAAAATCTGGAACGTGTAAAAGCTGATGCCGATGGGCAGTGCAATACCGAGCAGCGGGACCGAAAGCCCCGTCAGCGCGTTGAAGTTTTCCACGAAGAAATCCGCGTATTTGCAGTAGCCCAGCAAGCCAAGGCTGAACAGCACAGAAGCGGTCAAAAACCACTTTGACCGCTTCTTCGCGCGATATTTTTCAATGAGCAGGCCGAAGCCGTAGCCCTGCGCAATCGAGACCAGCATAAACAACAGGTACCGCGGCTCGCCCCAACCGTAAAAGAACAGGCTGGAAAGCAGCAACACAGTATTTTTCGCGCGCTTCGGCACGATAAAATAGAGCAGAACCACGCAAGGCAGAAAATAATAGAGAAACGGAATGCTTGAAAACAGCATACTGGATACGCTCCCGTGCCGTCCGATCAGGCGATATCGGTTTCGCAGTCCACCATCGCCGTGGGATACGCGGCCGTCAGCTTGTCGCGGAACGTGTCGACAATCTCCGTAGAGCCGAAGAAGGAGACGACGTAGTTGCCGACCCGCATGACGACAAGCTTATTCGGGAAACCGCAGATCCACTGCCGTGTAAGCACATTGTCCTGAATGTCCGTGGCAACGCGGCCCACATCGACCGCGTCCTTCACGTGAAAGGCGCCACAGGTAAAGTTGTTGGCGTTCATCATGTGCACAAGCGACGCCGCATCGTCGATTTTTTCGGCTGCGCTGGCCGGCAGCGCAAGCGTGGTATCGAGCGCCGTCGTGTCCGCGACGTCAAACGTGCCCGGGGCATTTTCAGTCAGGTTTTCCTCCGACATGTCACCGCCGATCGCCGGGAATTTTTCATCTTCGCCGTACGTATTCCACACGGTTGTGAGGAGCTCCACGGCGCTTTCGATTGAAGGGGCCTCCAATGCCTGCGACGAAGTACCACCGTCGGTCGTGCCAGCGCAGGCCGTCATGCCGAGTGTCAAAAGTACCGCCAAAAGAATCGCCATCCACTTTTTCATAAAAATCCTCCTGTTGAATCAAAATAATTTTTTGGTTTATATTTCTATAGAAAGCCGGAATGCCCGGCCATTTTCCACAAGGTTAGTATGCTTCCTTATAGCGCCACCATACCGGGCGGTCACCGCAGCCGTTTGGACAGCCAGAGCACCAAATCGTCGTCGTTGACGCAGGGCGCATACGGTGCGAGGTTTTGATCTTGGTACCACACGCCGGTGCCGTCCGGCACATAGCCGCGCTTGACATACATGCGCTGCGCGGAACCGTAGCCGCTGTGCATCCCAACGCCCAGGCAGACCGTATCGCTGCGCTCTCCGGCCAGCCGTTCGGCTGTGTCCAGCAGCGCCGTGCCAATGCCACGCCGGCGAAAAATTTCCAGCACGCCGAAATCGACGATTTCCGGCCAGCCGGTACGATCAAACGGCACACCGGCCTGAAAGTACACGTTGACATAGCCGACCGGCTCGCCGGACCATGCAGCGCACAACGCGATGGAGCGGCCCGCGGCTGCGTCGCGCAGACGCATCTCGTATTTTTCCGCACAGGCGCCCAGCCAGCCCTGTGCAATTTCCCCGGCGACAATCGGTGCGACGTCTGCGGAACACAGGTCGCGTATGGCGAGCGCGTCATTTTCAAAATACAGGATCGCAACCATCCCTTTCCTCTGCGGTCCGCACATGCGCACTCCGGCGCACGCGCGAAATCAACGCAGTTTTTTCGTCAGATAGAGATTCAGGTCGTCGTCGTTGACGCACGGCGCGTACGGCTGCAATTCATGTCCCGCATACCACACGCCGGTGCCGTCCGGAATATAACCGCGCTGAACGTACAGGCGCTGCGCGGCGCCGTAGCCGCTGTGCAGCCCGACGCCGAGGCACACCGTATCGCTGCGCTCGGCGGCCAGCCGTTCGACCGTGTCCAGCAGCGCCGTGCCGATACCCCGGCGCCGGTGACTCGCCAACACACCAAAAGCTAGGATTTCGGGCCAATTGGTTTGGTCGTAAGGCGGGTAGGCCCGAAAATACAGGTTAACCCAGCCGACCGGCTGGCCCGCAACCACCGCGCACAGCGCAAAACAGCGGCCCGCCGCCGCATCGCGCAAACGCATTTCGTACAAATCCCGCCGCACATGCGGAACACCCTGCAGCTGCTCCTGCGTGACAATCGGCGTCACATCCGCGGGACAGAGGTCGCGGATGACAAGACCGTCTTTCTCAAAATAAACCATACCGGCTTTCCTCCCACAGGCTCCGGTCAGCCCGGCGCCCGTTCCTGCTGCGGTGTATCCAATGAGACGGAGATCTGCGTCGCAGGCAGCGCCTCCGTGCCGGCAAGCACACGGACAAGCTGCGCGGCAACGGCACGGCGCGCACGTCCGCTCCCCGCCGGAAACAGCTGCACCAAAACCGCTACGCCGCGTGCATGTGCCGCCTGCATTTCCAACCGATACTGTGCGGGGTCCGTCTCCAGCCGCAGGCCGTCCCGCAACACCGCCTGTACATTGCGCAGAACGCGCGCTTTACTTTCCTCGGGCCATGCGCCCGCAAATACCACCTGAACCATAAGCCCCTCCGCTGTGCCTGTATCATACCATCGCCCGGGGGTTTTGTCAACAAAAACGCCCTGCCGCGCAAAGCCGACGCGACAGGACAAACAAAGTTTTAAACAAAAAAATAGCTTACGCGATTGCGTAAGCTATATGTGAAGGGCAAATACCCTGAAAACTGAATAAAGGGAGAAGCGGATAAGAAGGAGAAGTGCGCGCAATCTTGAAGTTTCAAGAAGAAGTATGGTCAAGCCCTCGACCTATTAGTACTGCCAAGCTGAACACGTTACCGTGCTTACACATGCAGCCTATCAACCTTGTAGTCTACAAGGGGTCTTACTGGCTTACGCCATGGGATATCTAATCTCGGAGGCGGCTTCACGCTTAGATGC
>DBPP01000030.1 GCA_002305575.1 Ruminococcaceae bacterium UBA1417 | reverse complement strand
ACGTTGACGCCCTTGATGATCAGCATATCGTCTGTGCGCCCCATCACCTTGTCCATACGCGCATGCGTGCGGCCGCAGACACACGGCTCATAATGCAGGCGCGTGATGTCCTTCGTGCGGTACCGCAGCACCGGGAAGCCCTCGCGCAGCAGCGTGGTCACGACCAGCTCGCCCGCCTCGCCCGCCGGCTTGCGCTCGAGCGTTTCGGGATCGATGATTTCGGGCAGGAATGCATCCTCGGCGAAATGCAGGCCGCAGCGATACTCGCATTCGCCCGAAACACCCGGGCCGCCGAGCTCCGTCATGCCGTAGTTGTCGGTGACGCGGATGCCGAAGTTCTCCTCGATCTTGGCGCGCATCTCCGCCGTGCAGCCCTCGCTGCCGAGGATGCCGTGCCGCAGCTTGTAGGCCGAGAGCGGATATTCGCCCTCGCGCACCAGCTCGCTCAGGTAAATCGCATATGATGGCGTCGCCACAAGGCCGGTCACGCCGAAGTCGCGCATCATCATCAGCTGTTTTTCGCTGTTGCCCGAAGATGCGGGGATCACCGTCGCGCCAATCTTTTCGAGGCCGTAATGCAGGCCGAGCGCACCGGTAAACAGGCCGTAACCGAACGAGATCTGAATGATATCCTCGTCCGTCACGCCCGCTGCCATACACAGGCGCGCCACGTTGTCCGACCAGTTATTGAGGTCGTTCTGTGTATATGCGCCGACGGTCGGCTTGCCGGTCGTACCCGAAGACGCGTGGATGCGCACGATGTCCTTCATCGGGCGCGCCAGCATGTCGAACGGATAGTGGTCGCGGATATCGTCCTTTGTCGTAAACGGTATGTACTGGATATCCGAAAGCGTCTTGATCTGGTCGCCGGAGGTGATTCCGGCCGCCTTGAGGCGCTCGTTGTAAAACCGCACATTGTTGTAGCAGTAGTCGACCATACGGCGCAGCCGTTCCAGCTGCAGCGCGTCCAGGTCGGCACGCTTCATGGTTTCAATATCTTTTTGAAAAAACATGGCATCACCCATCCCCGCCCCGGCGGGGATTCCCTTTCTTCCGGATTGGCCCTGCACGCGGCGGCAGGCCGTCCGTACAGCAAAAACATTCCGCGCCCTCTGTTTTTCCGCTGCGCCGATTGCAGCGCAGCATGAATTTATCACATAAAAGCGCGAAATCTTTCTGTCATTATACCGTATTTTTTTTTACTTTTCAAGAGAAAGTACGTCATTCATCACAAATGACAGACATTTTTCGAACTGAATGCCCCAACGCCGGTCATACTCGCCCGCTTCCAGCGTGCGGTGGCAGCATGCCGCCGTAAAACGCGCCGCACAGCCACAGGCGTCGAGCAGATTTCTGCCATTCAAAAGCGCGCCGAGCAGCGCTGCCGCAAAGGCGTCCCCGGTGCCGTGGTAGGCGCCCGGCACTTTGGGCACCAGCACCGTTTCCACCCGGTCTGCACCGCGCGTGTAGCACGCCGCGCCCGTCTGCGCCGCATCAAACCAAACGCCGGTCAGCACCACGCTCTCCGGGCCAAGCGCCGTCAGGCCGCGCATAACGCGCAGAATCTCCGCCGCATCGTACGGCCCGGCGCGGTACGGCTCACCCAGCAGGTGGTATGCCTCCGTCATGTTCGGCGTGATGAGGTCCGCCTTTTCGCACAGACACGCCGTGCCGTCCGCCATTTCTTTTGTATACGTGCGGTACAGTTTGCCGTTGTCGCCCATGACCGGATCGACGAGAATCTTCACCCCGGGGTTCACGGCGCGGTACATGGCAAAGATCTCCTGCACAATTTCAATTTGCGCTGCACTGCCGAGAAAGCCCGAATAAATCGCATCAAAGCATGCGCCCTCCCGCTTCCAATGCGCAGCCCAAGGCAGCATGTCCGCAGTGAGGTCGCGGTAAACGGGATTCGTAAAGCCGCCCGTATGGGTGGAAAGCGTCGCCGTCGGCAGTACCGAAACGGCGCACCCGAGCGCCGAAAGCACCGGCAGTACCACCGTCAGCGAGCACTTTCCCGCACCCGAAAGGTCATGGATTGCCATGACGCGCTGATTCTTAAAATCCCATTTCATCTGTAAACGCCTCGCTTTCCGCCCTGAGCCGCAGCCAGTACAGGCGGTATTTCCAAATAATTGTACGCCAGCCGTAAAATAAAGTCAATTCACAGTTTACACGTCCAAAAAAGAATGGTAAAATAAAGGATAATGCGAAACACTATACCGGAGGCTATTTTCATAATGTATACCGAAAAGAAAAGAAAGCTCATAATCCGGGTCGGTGCGCTGGCGCTCGCGGGGCTGATGCTCCTGTCTGCGTTTTCCGCCGTTTTATTCTCCTGATCCCGGAGCCGCAGCGAACAATAAAGCAAAAGGAATGATCAACCATGTGCAAACCGAAGTATTATATCACAACGGCCATCGCCTACACCTCCAGCCGCCCGCACATCGGCAACACGTATGAAATCGTGCTGGCCGACAGCATCGCGCGCTTCAAGCGTCTCGAGGGCTACGACGTATTCTTCCAGACCGGTACCGACGAGCACGGCCAGAAGATCGAGGAAAAGGCCAAGGCCGCCGGCATTTCGCCGAAGGCATACGTCGACAACGTCGCAAAGATCGTCCGCGCAAACTGGGACGTCATGAATACCTCCTATGACAAATTCATCCGCACCACGGACGACTACCACGAGAAGCAGGTGCAGAAGATCTTTAAGAAACTCTACGAGCAGGGCGACATCTACAAAGGCCACTACGAGGGCATGTACTGCACGCCGTGCGAATCGTTCTTCACCGAGTCACAGCTCATCGACGGCAAGTGCCCGGACTGCGGCCGCGAGGTCAAGCCCGCGAAGGAGGAAGCGTACTTCTTCAAGATGAGCAAGTATGCCGACCGGCTGATCGAGCACATCAACACGCACCCGGAGTTCATCCAGCCCGTACAGCGCAAAAACGAGATGATGAACAACTTCCTGCTGCCTGGCCTGCAGGACCTGTGTGTCTCGAGAACGTCGTTCAAATGGGGCATTCCGGTCGATTTCGACGACAAACACGTCGTGTACGTCTGGCTCGACGCGCTGACAAACTACATCACCGGCATCGGCTACGACTGTGACGGTGAGAGCACCGAGCAGTTCAAGCGCGACTGGCCGGCCGACCTGCACCTGATCGGCAAGGATATCATCCGCTTCCACACGATTTACTGGCCGATCTTCCTGATGGCGCTCGGTCTGCCACTGCCCAAGCAGGTCTTCGGTCACCCGTGGCTTTTGATGAACGGCGGCAAGATGAGCAAGTCAAAGGGCAACGTGCTCTACGCCGAGGACCTCGTCGATCTGTTCGGCGTCGACGCGGTGCGTTACTTTGTGCTGCACGAGATGCCGTTTGAAGCCGACGGCACGATCACGTGGGATCTGTTGATTGAGCGCACGAACGCCGACCTCGCGAACACGCTGGGCAACCTCGTGAACCGCACGATCTCCATGAGCAACAAGTACTTCGGCGGCGTAGTCG
The DNA here is from genome assembly GCA_002305575.1 of Ruminococcaceae bacterium UBA1417. Taxonomy (GTDB): domain Bacteria; phylum Bacillota; class Clostridia; order Oscillospirales; family Acutalibacteraceae; genus Hominenteromicrobium. The sequence continues at coordinate 59,310 of DBPP01000030.1, read as the reverse complement.
CTGACAAGGGCGTCTCGGAAGACGTGGATGCAGACCTCAAGGCTGTCGTGACCGGCACCAAAGCCCGCGTGCAGGCCAAGATGGACGCGCTGCGCGTGGCGGATGCGATCACCGAAATTTTCACGCTGTTCAAGCGCTGCAATAAATATATTGACGAGACGATGCCGTGGGCGCTGGCCAAAGACGAGGCAAAATCCGACCGGCTTTCCACCGTCCTGTACAATCTGGTGGAAAGCATCTGTATTGGCACGACGCTGCTCGCGCCGTTCATGCCGGAAACCGCCGATAAGATCTTCGCGCAGCTCGGCGCGAAAGCCCGAGCGTTCGACACGCTCGACCAGTTTGGCCTGTATCCGAACGGCGGCAAGGTGACCGAAAAGCCCGAAATTCTCTTCGCACGCATCGACCCGAAGGAGATGGAAGCGAAGATCGCCGCCGTCGAAGCCAAGAATGCCCCGAAGCCCGCGCCGGAAACCGAAGCCAAAGCGGAAGCCGTCCCCGGCGTCGCGCAGATCTCGATCGAAGATTTTTCGAAAGTCGAGCTGACCGTCGCAAAAGTCACGAACTGCGAGCCGATCAAGCGCGCAAAGAAGCTTCTGAAGCTCACGCTCGACGACGGCACCGGCACGCCGCGCACCGTGGCCTCCGGCATCGCGAAATGGTATAAGCCCGGGGACCTCATCGGCCGCAGCGTCGTCATCGTCTCGAATCTCAAGCCCGCCATGCTCTGCGGCGTGGAAAGCCAAGGCATGATCCTCGCGGCGGACGCCGGCGCGGACGACGTGCGTGTGCTCTTCGTCGACGGGATTCCCGCCGGCTCGAAGATCCACTGAGGTGCCCCTTGATTTTTGATTCGCACGCCCACTACGATTCCGAGCAGTTCGACGCCGATCGCGACGAGCTGCTCGGCTCCATTCTGCCGCAAAAGGGCGTGTGCGGCATCATCCAGATGTCGGCGGACTTTGCAAGCCTCGAGCAGACCGTCGCACTGTGTGAAAAATACGACTACGTTTACGGCGCCGTCGGCATTCACCCCGAATGCGCCGCCGACCTGCCGGAAAACTGGCTGCAAAAGGTGGAGAGCCTGCTCGCCCACCCGAAGATTGTCGCCGTCGGCGAAATCGGGCTCGACTACTACTGGGAGGACGCCTGCCCGCGCGAACGGCAGAGGGAAGTCTTCCTGCAGCAGCTCGAGCTTGCCGAAAAGCACAACCTGCCCGTTTCGATCCACGACCGCGAAGCGCACGGCGACATGATGGACATCCTGCGCCAGTACCAGCCGCGCGGCGTCGTGCACTGCTTCTCCGGCAGCGTGGAAATGGCGCGCGAAACCATTCGGCTTGGCCTGTATATCGGCCTGGGCGGCGTCGTCACGTTTAAAAATGCGCGCCACAGCGTGGAGGTCGCAGCGGAAATTCCGCTCGACCGTCTGCTCACCGAGACCGACGCGCCGTACCTAGCGCCGGTGCCGTTCCGCGGCAAACGGTGCGACAGTACGATGATCCCCTATGACGCGGCTCGGATTGCCGAGGCGCGCGGCATCACGGCGGGCGAAGTGCTGCAGGCCGGCTGCGAAAATGCCTGCCGCCTCTTTGGCATTTCCCCAGAAGCCATTGCGCAAAAATAAAAGGAAGCGATCGAATGACCATTACGTATGAATACGGCGGTAATCTGTACATCAACATGACCAACCAGTGCCCCAACAGCTGCGACTTCTGCCTGCGCCAAAACAGCAGCGGCAGTCTGTACGCCGATAATCTGTGGTACGAAGGCCCGGAACCGTCGAAAGAAGTTATGCTCGCGGACATTCAAACCCGCGACCTGCAAAAATATGGCGAAATTGTTTTCTGCGGCTACGGTGAACCCGCCTGCCGTTGGGACGACATGCTCTGGATCGCCAAAAAGATCAAGGCCATGGGCGATTACAAACTGCGCATCAACACGAACGGCCTCGCGGACTGCATCACGGGCCGCCACGCCGCCCCGGAAATGCGCGGGTGCATAGACACGGTTTCGGTAAGCCTCAACGCGCCGACCGCCGAAAAGTACGATGCGGTCTGCCACTCGAAGTACGGTCCCGCCGCCTTTGACGCGATGCTGCGCTTTACTGCCGACGCCGTGCAAAACGTCCCCCACGTGGTGATGACCGTTGTCAGCACCATGCCGGCCGAGGACATCGAAGCCTGCCGCAAGCTCTGCGCCGCTGCCGGCGCGCGGTTTCGCGTGCGGGAATACATTTCCACCTGATCCCGGTGCGAAAATCTGCATCCCCACATCTAAACAAAACAGGACGGATCCAGCCCCTGCGGTTTTGGATCCGTCCTTTTGATTTTGATGAAATGCCTCCTAGGGCGTCTGCGTCTTGAACACCACGCGGTCAATCCAATTGCCCACAGCCTGTACGGCCGGCCCGAGCAGAAACGCCATGGCGAGCGTCACTGCGGCAAACGGCGCGCCGAAGACGTACCCCAGCCCGATGGTCACAAGGTCATAGACGATGCGCAGCGCGCCGAAGGGCACGCGCCCGACAGCCTTGTGCAACAGAAATGGCAGCGCGTCATACGGCGACATGCCGAGTCCCATATCCATATACACTGCGGCAGACAACACAAACAATCCCAGCGCGGGAATGGCCACGAGGATACGTGTCGCAAGCGGCACAAAGAAATCCGCCGGCAGCGTAAAGCCCCAGATCCAGCTGAAGAAATCGCAGATATACCCGACAAGGAGCATATTGGCGAATGTGCCGATACCGATCAGCTTTCGGTCACACACGAGCACGATGAGGAACAGCACGATGTTCAGCCCCGCCTGCCACGTGCCAAACGAGATGCCGAGCCTGTCGGAAATTGCGAGATTCAGTGTGGTGAATGCGTCCGTGCCGAAACCACAGGGCACGAGCCACGAAATGGCGAAGCCCATCAGCACCACGCCGAACGCCACGCCCAGGATTTGCGTCACAAACTTTTTCTGCATTCGAAGCCTCTCAGTTCAATGTGATTTTAAACACGACGGGGCCTTTGACCGCCGCCGGACCGCTCTGGATATGCAGGCCGTCCGCGTTGCGCGTCCAGATCGGCGCCGCGTCGCTGCCCAGCATCCGCACGTCCTCCACAATGCCATGGAACACGGCGCCCGCCGTATGTTCCTGCATCCGCAGAGAACGGATCGTATACCGGCCGTCCGCGCTCGGCTGCATCGCCATCGCGTACAGCGCGTCGCCTTTCGCCGTAAAGCGGAAATCCGCGCTCGTGAAATTCTTCTTGATGGCGTCGGAGAAATGGCCGTCCTGCACTTTGGTCGGGCCCTCGCCAAACGTCTTCCACACGTGCGTGTCGTAAATGGCCTCGCCGTTTACGGCCATCCAATCGCCGATGCCGTGGAGCACCGCGAGGTCCTCGTCGGAGATCGTGCCGTCTGCCTTCGGGCCGACGTTCAGCAGCAGGCAACCGTTTTTGCTCACAATGTCCACGAGGTCGCACAGAATATCCTCCGCCGGACGAAAATCGTTGTTTTCCGTGTAGCACCAGGAATTCAGCGCGATGGCCGTGTCCGTCTGCCAGAAATACGGTTTGATGTCCGCCATCTGGCCGCGCTCGATGTCGGGCACCGCCGTGCCGAACAGGAACGCGTCGTGCTTGTAGTCGATCGCGACTTCGACGCCCCATTCCACCGCGCGATTGTAGTAGTACGCCGCAATCTTCTTGAGATAGGGCTTTGCACTACGGTGCTGGATCCACCAGTCAAAATACAGGATACGCGGGCGGTAGTTGTCGATCAGCTCACAGGTGCGCACCATCCAATCGTCGAGAAATTCTTTCGTGGGTGCGGGCACGCTGTCGATATCGTCGACGTTTTCCGGGCTCGGCATTGACGGCCAATACAGGTCGCCACGCTGCAGTGGCTCGTGAACGTCGCTGTCGAAATCCTTGCCGTGTCCCATAAAGAACCAGTGCTCAATGCGGTGCGTCGAAGCCCCGAGCACCAGACCGCGCTTTTCACAGGCCGCCTTGAGCTCGCCGAGAATGTCGCGTTTCGGCCCCATTTCCGCAGCGTTCCAATGCGAAAGCGCGCTCTTGTACATCTGGAAGCCGTCGTGGTGCTCCGCCACGGGCACCACATACCGCGCGCCGATTTTGCCAAAAAGCGCAGCCCAGGCATCCGCATCAAATTTCTCCGCCCGAAACAACGGGATCAGATCCTTATAACTGAAATCTTTTTGCGCGCCATATGTTTTTACGTGATGCTCAAAAGCTTTCGAACCCTTGATGTACATGTTGCGCGGATACCATTCGTTGTCGAAGGCCGGGACGCTATACACGCCCCAGTGAATAAAGATGCCAAATTTTGCATTGCGGTACCATTTCGGCGGCTGCCAGTTTTCGAGCGACGCCCAGGTATCCGTATACGGCCCGGCCGCAATCACCGCATCGATTTTGCGCAGGGCCTCCGTCATGTCGTACATGGATTTCTCCTCCTTGTGTCCGGTTGATTTCTGTTCCAAATTATAGCACGGTCATCGGTGCATTCAAGAAATAAACCTGCCATTTTTATGCATATTTTGTCGTATTTTTGCAGATTTTTATAGACACTCCGCTTTGCGTGTGATAGAATAAGGGCAGAAAAGCGGGGTGATTTCATGCCTGTACAGTATCAGCTAGAAGCGCCGTTTCTGCTGGAAGGGATGTCCGTCTGGGCGGCCAACATCATTTTCGCGCCTTTTTTATCCTCCATCCCAGCGCACAGCCACGGCACCGGTTGCTACGAAATTCATTTTATTGCCGCAGGGCGGGGTTCCCTGCAAACGGAATCCGGCGATTATGCCATCGAGCCGGATTCCCTTTTTGTCACCGGCCCGCACGTCGTCCATGCGCAACAGCCCGACACGGCGGACCCCATGCAGGAATACTGCGTTTATCTGCGCACGGCGCTGAGCGGCAAGACGCCTTCACCCCTCGCCGAGGCATTTTGCAGCGTGCCCTTCTGGTTTGGACGGGACAACGGGGAGATCCGCGCCATCTTTCAGCAGATTTTTCATGAGTTTGCCCAGAAGCGCACCGGTTATACGGTACAGGTACAGCTTTTGCTCAGCCAGCTCCTCGTGAAGCTCGTGCGGCATTACGAAACGGCGCAGTGTACCGGCGCCCCGGCGGCGTATCGCCCGCACACGGATGCGGTCCCGTTCATCATTGAAGAATGCTTTCTGTACGAATACCGCACGTTGACACTGCAAACGCTGGCAGAACGGCTGGGGTTCAGCCCGCGGCAAACACAGCGTCTTTTGAAGCGGTATTACGGCCGCACGTTTCAGCAGAAAAAACAGGAGGCGCGGCTTTCCGCAGCCGTGGAGCTATTGCGCGGCAGTCGCAGACACATCGCGGAAATTTCCGAGGATTTGGGCTTTTCCTCGCCCGAGCATTTTTCCAACGCCTTTAAGAAGGCGTACGGCATCAGCCCGAGTCGCTACCGCAGGCAAACCAAATAGAACCAGCGCCCTTGGAGGGCAGAAAAAAACGACGGGAAGCTCTCCCGCCGTTTTTATTTTCCTGCGTATTTAAAACCGCTTATTTCGCCCGGTAGTAGGTCTGGTTGAGCTTTTTCAGCCATGCTCTATCGATGCCGTCCATCTGCTCCTGCGAAAGGCGGAACGCCCAGTTGCCGTTGGGCACGCCGGGCACGTTCATTTTTGTATCCTTGCCGAAGCCACACAGATCCTGCACCGGCACGATCACCGTGTTCGCCGGGCTCTGCCACAGCGTGCGGATCATCGCGCGGCACGAGGCGCTCGCACTGCCGCCTACAGCCCAGTCGCCGCCCGGGAAGCCGCAGTAATCGAGCGCGTGCGCGCGCTCGTGCGGCAGCGCCTCCCACAGCCAGCCGAGCACCGTGTTGTTGTCGTGCGTGCCGGTATAGGCCACACAGTTTTTCGGATAATTGTGCGGCAAGTGCATGTTGTCCTGCTGTTCCATAAAGCCGAACTGCATCACGCGCATACAGGGCAACCCCGTCTTTTGGAGGAGGTCGACGACGCCCTCGTCGATGATGCCGAGGTCTTCGGCGATGATTTTGGGGTTTTGGAACGTGCGGTTCACCGCGTCGAAGAAATCCGTCTTCGGGCCGTCGATCCACTGGCCTTCCTTCGCGGTTTCAGCCTCAGCCGGTACCGCCCAGTAAGCGGAAAGCGCGCGGAAGTGGTCGATGCGCACGGCGTCAAACAGCTTAAAGCACGCGCCGAGCCGATTCAGCCACCAGCGATAGCCGTCCGCCTGCATCGCCGCCCAGTTGTAGAGCGGGTTGCCCCACTTCTGGCCGTATTCGCTGAAATAATCCGGCGGCACGCCCGCCACATTTTTCGGCTCGCCGTCCTCGGTGAGATCAAAAAGATGGCGATTGGCCCACACGTCGGCGCTGTTGCGCGCGACATACATCGGCAGGTCGCCGATGATCTGCACGCCGCGCTCATTTGCGTAGCGCTTGACCTTCTCCCACTGCGTGAAGAAAACGTATTGGATAAACTCCATGAAGAGGATCGTTTCAGCATGCTCCTCCATTGCGGCAGCGACCGCCTCCGGCTGATGAAACTTGAGGCCCTCATCGGCCCAGTCATACCATTCGGCGCCGATGTTCGCCTCCTTCAGGATGATGTACAGCGCGTAATCGGGCAGCCAGTACGCGTTTTCCTTCGCAAATGCGCGCACCTTCTCGCGGTACGCTTCGTCGGCGCGCGTGAACGCGCGGTACAGCACCGGGATGCGGCGGATCTCGAGGAAATCGAACGCCGCTGAATACGGATTCGCATACATCTGATCGCGCAGCTCGTCATCGGTCAAAAGACCCTCGTCGCGCAGCTGCTCGAGGTCAATAAAATTGCGGTTGCCCGCGAAAGCCGAAATGCTGGCATACGGCGAGTTGAAAGCGTCCGTCGGCGTAAAAGGCAGCACCTGCCAATAGGTGCAGCCGGTCTCGCTCAGAAAATCGATGAACCGTCTGGCCTCCTTTCCAAAGCTTCCGATGCCGTAGGCGCCCGGCAACGAGGAGACGTGCATCAGCACGCCGCTTGCGCGTTTATCCATGAATATCCCTCTTTTTTGAATGAATTTCTCAATTTTCATGTGCGAAGGCACGAGAATCTTGTACAATTATACCGCAAATTCCCGTCATATGCAATGGTAATCCTACACAGAAAAAAGCCGCGCTTTTGTCGCCGCAGGACAAAAAGCTACTGCATGCGCAGCACCATGGCGCTCACGTCGTCCTCATGGCCGTCGGCACGGCCGCGAATTGCGCGGTCGACAATCTGTTCGGCCAGCAGCTGCGGGTCGTCGTCCGCGAAGTTGGCGACGAGATCGCAGAGCCATTCGGTGCCCGCCGCCGTCACACCGTCCGACACCATGACGAGCAGATCGCCGGCGTCCAGGTGCTTTTCACTGCGTGCAAACCGGATCTCCGGCAAAATGCCGACCGGCACACTTTTCGCCTCCAGATACTCGGCCTTATTCCGGCGGCGCAGAACGGTACCGGCAGCACCCGCTTTTCTCAGCTGCGTTTCTCCGGTAAACAGGTCGATGCAGGCGATGTCGAGCGTCGCAAGCGATTCCTCGCCGCCCTTGGCCAGCATTGCGGAATTGATCATGCGCAGCGTGCTCTCAAACCCAATGCCGGCCTTCAGAAGCGAGTGCGCCATTGAGGCCGTCATCGTGCCGTCCACCGCGGCGCGGCCGCCTGTACCCATGCCGTCGCTGATCAGTGCAAAATACCGTCCGCTGCCATCCGTGAACGACGCGGCACAGTCGCCGCAAAGCGCTGCGCCGCCCGCCGCGTGCTGCGCAAAACCGCGCTCCACGGTATAAACCGGCTTCTGGCACATTTGCAGCTTAATTCGCTCACCGGCCGCCGCCACGCTCGGCTGTGCAAAGGTGCGTCCGCAGGCGGAGGAAATCTCACGCGTGAGCTGTCCCTTATTGATGTGCACACCGCGCGGACGCATCACGTGTGCCTCGACCGTCATGCGGCCGAATTTGTCGATCCGGCAGCAAACCTCGATCGGCGTAAGCTCCCGCCGGCGCAGCACCTCGCGCACCTGCTCGGCGCTCTCCTCGTCAAAGCGCTGGTACTGCTCGAACTCCTCGGCCATATCGCCGAGCATCTGGGCGGTCGAGCGGAAATGCTCCTCCACAACGGCGCGCACCTGCTCGGCCCGCATCCGCGCGCTCTCCTTGGCGAGCAGCTCCTTGTATTCGCTGTTCACCGCATCGCGGATTTCCGCCGCGCGGCCACAGCGCGTCAGAAACGGCACGTCAAAATCGCTGCGCTCAATGCGCCCGTGCTCGCGTAGGGGATAACTGAGCCGCGAAAAGCTCTTCTGCGTCTCATCCTTGTTCTTGCGCCAGCATACGGCGCACTGGCTGCACCCGGCGCAGACCTTCTCCGCCGCACGGCCGTATACGCCGGGCAGATCGTCCGCCGCCGTTTCCCGCAGCTTTCTCGAAATCTTATCGACGGATTCCGAGGCCCCGTGCATGGCGTCCGCCGCATAGCGCAGCCGCAAAATGACGTTTTTACGCAGTGAATCGCCCGGCAGCTTGTCCCGGCGCACGGCAAACAAATTGGAAACGCGCCGACTCTGCGGCAGAATCATATACACAATGGATGCCGCGGCCACTTCGACAGCGCCGTAAAACACCTGCATGGAGCCGCTGACCTGCAAAGAGGCGATGCCGTTTGAGATGACGAACGCAACCGCCACCGCAATCTTTCCGAGCGGCGAAAAGACGCCCGCCATCAGCCCGCCGAGTCCATACGCACCGGAAAGATAGGAGAGCCCGGCGGTCGAAAGCCCCTGCACCGCGCCCGCCGCAATACCGGCCACCGCGCCGCCCGAAAGCCCGCCGTGCCGCGCGCACACGAGGATGGTCAGCACGATCAGCACACGCCCGACCGAAACGCCCGATACCGTCAGCCCCGAAAACGAGAGCAGCAGCACACCGAGTGAGACAACTACGGCCGCCACGTCGCCGCTGTCAAACACGGCGCTCTCACGGCGCGTCTCCACAAGCCGCACAGCGCGACGGAGAAAATACGCCGTGCCGCCCGCAAGAAACGATTCCGCCACCACCATTGCCGCCGTACCGGCCAGCGAACCGTTGAGCAACACCATCGTCATCCCCGTCGCCAGCAAAGGCAGAAACGCAACGGCCGGCGCAAACACCGGATGCTCGCGCACCGATTTCAGCTCGGAGAGCGACCAGCGAATCGCGCCGACGGCAAGCAGCGCCGCTATGTATCGCGCGGGCACGTCGACCGGCGCCGGAATCAAATACCCGGCGGCCCCACCGAATACCACCGCCCACATGGCCGGCAGGGGCGCGGCCGCCGCAGTCGCCGCGGCGAATGGCGCGTACTTGCCGAACACCAGGCCCCGCGCGGAGAGGAACCCCGCGAGCGCGGCCACGGCCAGCATCACCGCCTTTTGTACATATGGCACGGAGAGCGTCTCCCGAAGCCTGTCCCGCACCCGCTGCAAACTGTTTTCTTCCAGATTCATACATCCTCTTCCTTTCTTTCACGCGTGCCTGCCGCACGCCGCGGATTCCTGTAACTTACCGTCATCTGTAAGCTGTAGGAACATTATACGGAGGAGACGCCGCAGGAAAACGCGAATCCCGCAGGCCGTTTTTCGAATGTTTTGCGGATTGCCCGGCATTCGTGTCGCGCGCCTGCAAAAGCGTTGCGAAAAAGCGCGCAAAGTTTTTCGGACACTTGACAAACGCGAAAAAAGGGCATAGAATAGCGTTGATGTTTGAAAAACCTGAGATTGGGAAGAGTACCCGCGCAAAAACGGTTAAGAGAGCTCCCGGCGGTGGAAACGGAGCGCGCGCAGCACGGCGAATGGACCCATGAGGGCGGGCGGGAAAATCGTCCGACGTTTGCCGCGTTAAGGCCAGAGCGGGCGCTATGCGCCAATTTGGGTGGTACCGCAGGAAGTTCAGCCTCTTGTCCCTTTTCCGAGAAGGGACGAGAGGCTTTTTTCATTCCACGGCGCTGCGCTCCGTTCTTTTCCAGCCAACGATACTTTTGCAGTCTATTATATTTTTTATAGAAAGGAAATTACCATGGAGTACAAATTTTCAGAACGCGTCCTGACCCTGAAGCCCTCCGCCATTCGCGAGATCTTCAAATACGCGGCGGACCCGACATACATCTCGCTTTCCGCGGGCAATCCCGCACCGGAAGCCTTCCCGGCCAAGCAGCTCGCCGAGATTTCCGCGAAGCTGATGGCGGAGAACCCGATCCTTGCGCTGCAGTACAGCACAACCGAAGGCTATGCGCCACTGCGCGCGCACCTGCTTTCGTATATGCGCGAAAAACACAACACCGGCCGTGATTTCGACGACATTCTCATCACGAGCGGCGCGCAGCAGATCATGGACCTCTTTACAAAATCCATCGTCAATGAAGGCGAAACCGTTTTGTGCGAGGCGCCGAGCTTCATCGGTTCGCTCAACGACTTCCGTTCCTACCGGGCGAAGCTCGTCGGTATCCCGATGGATCCCGACGGCATGAACATGGAAGCGCTCGAAAAAGCCCTGCAAACCGAAAAAAATGTGAAGTTCATCTACACGATTCCGAATTTCCAGAACCCCTCCGGCATTACGATGAGCCTTGCAAAGCGTAAGGCGCTCTATGCGCTCGCCAAACAGTACGGCGTGATGATCCTCGAAGACAACCCCTACGGCGACCTGCGCTACGCCGGCGAGGCCCTGCCGACCATCAAGTCTTTCGACGAGGACGGCATCGTGTTGTATGCCGGTTCGTTTTCGAAGGTCATCTCGCCGGGCATGCGCGTCGGTTACGCGATCGGCCCGAAGCCGGTGCTCGCCAAGATGACCGTCTGCAAGCAGGGGCAGGACGTGCACACGAATATCTGGTCGCAGGTGCTCTGCTACCGCTTCATGACCGAGTACGATTACGATGCGCACCTCGATGGTCTGCGTGCCCTTTACACGAAGAAGCGGGCGTTCCTGCTCGACCTCATGGAAAAAAATCTCGCACCGCACATCACGTGGGATCCGTTCGACGGCGGCCTGTTCGCCTGGTGCCATCTGCCGCAGGGCGTCGATATGGAGGCTTATGTACAGAAGGCGCTGGAAAAGAAGGTCTGCGTGGTGCCGGGCACCGCGTTCCTCACCGACGAAAACGATCCCTGCGATGCATTCCGCATCAACTTCTCCACACCGACCGACGAGCAGCTCCAGAAAGGCATTGAACGGCTCGGCGAAGCCGTCCGCGAAATGCTTTAATCGCGGGCTGTACTCTCTCAGCAATATGTGCCGGTTTCCCGGCAGACAAAGGATAGGTGACCACCATGGAAAACACAGTTGAAACCAGAAAAAAACGCGTTCTGAGCATGATCCAGCCGACCGGCGTATTTACGCTCGGCAACTACCTCGGGGCGTTGCGAAATTTCGTCGCTTTACAGGACGATTACGAATGCGTCTACGCGCTGGCCGATCTGCACGCAATTACCGTGCGGCAGGAGCCCGCCGCATTCCGCAAGAATACGCTCTCTGCCTACGCGATGATGCTTGCGCTGGGCATTAACCCTGAAAAAAGCATCTTCTTCATCCAGAGCCAGGTACCCGAGCACGCGCAGCTTGCTTGGATTCTCAACTGCTACACGCAGTTTGGCGAGCTTTCCCGCATGACACAGTTCAAGGATAAGGCCGCCAAGCACGCCGACAACGTCAACGCGGGCCTCTTCACCTACCCGTGCCTGATGGCCGCAGACATCCTACTCTACAACGCCGACTATGTGCCGGTGGGCGCCGACCAGAAGCAGCATCTTGAGCTGGCGCGCAATGTCGCCGAGCGGTTCAACGGCCTGTATTCGCCCACCTTCGTCGTGCCCGAAGGTCTTATTCCCAAAACTGGCGCGCGCATCATGTCGCTGCAGGATCCGACGAAGAAGATGAGCAAATCTGACGACAATACCGCGAGCTTCATTACGATGCTCGACACGCCGGACCAGATCATCAAAAAGTTCCGCCGCGCCGTGACGGACAGCGAAGCCTGCGTCCGCTACGGGGAAGGCAAAGACGGCATCAACAACCTGATGGGCATTTACAGCAGCATCACCGGTAAAACCTACGCGGAAATCGAGCGGGAATTCGACGGCCGCGGCTACGGCGATTTTAAAACCGCCGTCGGCGAGGCTGTGGTCGAGACACTCGAGCCGATTCAGACCCGCTACAAGGCGCTTGTGCAGGACAAGGCGTACCTCGAGAAATGCTACAGCGAGGCTGCACCGCGCGCCGAAGCGATCGCACGCCGCACGCTGCACAAGGCGATGAAGAAGGTCGGCTACTTGCCGACGATCCGCTGACCGAAACGCCTTCGGGAATTGACTTTTTGCCAAAAACTGTCTATAATGAGGACAAACCTGCAAACACATTGACCGTGCTGTGCGCGTCCTCCACGTTCAGGGCCGCGCGGGGCTTCCCGTGCGGCCCTTTCTGTTTCTCCGAAACTGCGCTGCACACAACATGCGGGATCTGCCGCAGACGGCGGATGCCCAGAAAGTAAGGATTGGTGATTTCAATGGCAAAACACATGGCCGGCAAGCACTACAGTGGCCGTTCCTCCGAAAACCCGGAGCGTACCGCAGCCGTGTCCGAGCCGCGCCGTCCGGCCCCTGCGCCGAAAAAGCGCCGCTCGCCCGTGATTCCGATCGTGATTATCCTGATCGTCCTGGCGCTCGGCATCATCGTCTATATCCTCTGGAGCCTCGGCATGTTCGGTGGAACCGGCATCCTCAGCGGCTCGCTGCTGACCTCGCCGAGCGCTGCGGCAAGCGCTACCCCTTCGGCCTCGCCCTCTGCGTCGCCCACGCCTTCGCCGACGCCTTCCCCCACGCCGGAACCGACGCCGCCTCCCATCTATGACGACGGCACCGAGGGCTACATGTCCTCCGGCATCTGCATCTACAACAACCAGGGCTTCGAGCTCTTCTACGGTGACGACAGCATGGCCGAAGCCTACGCGACCATGATCAACGGATTTGCCGAAGCGCTGCCCGACGTCCAGGTGTACAACATGGTTGTGCCGAACCACTCCGAGTTCGGTCTGCCCGAGCGCGTGCGCGAATACTACGGCGAAAGCTCTCAGCGCCAGAACACGTCGGTCATTTACGAAAACCTCTCAGACAGCATCAAAGCCGTGGATATCTATGACATTCTGAACCTGCACAACGACGAGAACATCTACCTGGGCACCGATACACACTGGGCGCCGCTTGGCGCGTACTACGCCTATACGGTGTTCTGCGACGTAGCCGGTTGTGACGCGGCGCCACTCGAAAGCTTCGATAAGACCTCCTACGAATTCACCGGCTATCTTGCCTATGCAACCGGCGAGGACGTGCTCTACCAGAACCCCGACACGCTCGATGTCTACGACCCGACCTTCGACTACACCTGCGAGATGTCGTATGACGGTCTGAGTTATTTTCCGTCGGACACCGTCAATGTCCACGATGAGAGCGCCGGCTACTCGATGTACCTTTCCGGCGATATGGGCTGTGTGCGCGTCACGAACAACGAGCTCTCCACCGGCCGCAAGCTGCTGATTGTGAAGGATTCCTACGGCAACGCGATGGGGCCCTTCCTGATGGCAAGCTTCGACGAAGTTCATGTGGTTGATTTCCGTTACTTTGAGGACAACCTGCCGAATTATTGTGAAGCGCAGGGCATCACGGACGTGCTGTTCTTCAACAACGAGATGTCTGCCAACACCTCCATACAGCACGATTCCATGCGCTCCCTGTTTGATTGAGGCAACCGCAACTCCATAAAAGACGAAGGCTCCGCCGGAAAAACCGGCGGAGCCTTTTCTCCTATCAAACAACGTCCGTGCGAAAAAATAGGCGGACGCTGTTTGGATGTCAAGTGGATTTATACTGGTCCAGCAGACGCTGCGCCAACTTGGAATTGACAATCGCGAAGTCGTCCGGCACCTTGTAATCGAGCGCGCGGAGCACTTCCTGCGACTGGCGGTACACCGCCATCTGCGTCGTCTGGTAAACGGGTTCCTGCCGCCCGCGCACAAAAATCGCAAAGCGCATCTCCTTCTCGTCCGCCATGCAGAAATAAGCGTGTACATTGCCCTCAATCGACCGCTTGAGCACGGTGACAATTGCATTTTTCACGAGCTCCACGGCTGTATCGTCAAGACCGGCCTCAAAAATCAGGATTTTCTCCTTGAGCTCCTGCGGATTTTTCACGCTGCGTTTGACGAGTCCGCGCACAGCGGGGATGGCCTCCGCTTTCGAAATGGCGCCGGAGGGCCGCAGGCAGATCATAAAACCGTGCTGCGGATCGTGGTAAATCATCGGGTACGCCATCTGCGCCGTATAACCGCAGTGGCGGCATTCCCAGTCAAAAATTGATTCGCGCAGGATATCCCGGCGGAGCTCCGGATTTTCCTCCGCATTGACGCTCGTGTACATCTCGAGCTTCTGCGTTTGTCCACAGGCGGGGCAAACAATATCCTTTTTGATTTCGGTAGACATATCGAAACACTCTCTTTCTTAAAGGGTTGCCGCGTCAACGCGTGATGATGCCGCTTCCCAACACATAATCGCCCTGGTACAGCGCGGCAACCTGTCCGGGCGTCACCGCCCGCTGTGGCGTTTCAAACTGAAGCTGCGCCGTCCCGCCGCCCGTCGGCGTCAACCATGCGCGGTCCGCCTGCGCAGCATAGCGGATCTTGGCCTCCACCCACAGAGGCTGTTCCACCGCATCAACCGCAATCCAGTTCAGTTCGCGCAGCCGCACCAGAGACGTATAGCGATCCGCATCGCAGCCAAGCGTCACGGTGTTGCGCACCGCATCGATTTCCGTCACAAAACGCGGCGCGCCGAGTGCGATGCCGAGCCCCTTGCGTTGGCCGACCGTATAGCGATAAATACCCTTGTGCCGCCCCAGCACGGTGCCGTCCGGCGCGATGAAATCGCCTTCGCCCGGCAGGTCGCCGCCGAATTTTTCGAGGAACGCCGCGTAATCGTTGTCGGGCACAAAGCAGATCTCCTGGCTGTCCGGTTTCTGCGCCACAGGCAGCCCGTGCTCCTGCGCAAGCGCACGCGCCTCCGCCTTGCCCATGCGGTTCAGGGGGAGAAGCGTCCGGCTGAGCTGCGCCGGCGTAAGCCCGGAAAGGAAATAGCTCTGATCTTTTCGGTCCTGTGCGCGCTTGAGCAGCGTGCGCCCGTTTTCCTCGACGATTTCCGCGTAATGGCCGGTCGCGATTTTGTCAAAGCCGTGCGCGAGCGCCCAATCGAGCAGCACGCCGAACTTGATGCGCTGGTTGCAGCGAAAGCAGGGATTGGGGGTCTCGCCGTGCTTGTACGATTCCACAAATGCATCGATGACCTGCGCCGAAAATGTTTCGGAAAAATCCGGCGCAAAATGCGGGATACCCAGCTTCGCACACACGGCAGCGGCATCGGCAACCTCCCGCTCCATCGCCGCAGCCTGTGCGTCCGTCAGCAAAGCGCGGGGTTTCAGGCGCATGGTGATGCCGGCCACCTCGTAGCCCGCCGCACAAAGCAGCAGAGCGGCGACCGAGCTATCCACGCCGCCGCTCATCCCCACCAGCACGCGCTGGTTCTTTTCCTTACTCAAAGGGGAGCTCTTCACTTTCGTCCTTTTCTTCCGAAACCGGTTCCGACTCCGTTTCCGGATGCTCCGCCGCCGGCTCAGCCGGAGCAGCTTCCACCGCTTCGTCCACCATGCCCTCCGGCACCGCTTCATCCGCTGTGGGCTGCGGTGCAAATTCGCGCACGTCGTCGAGCGTGATCTCCTCGATTTCCTCCTCGCCCTCTTCGTGGCAGAGCGCTTCGAGCTTCTGCACCGCCGCGTCGATGCGGCGCTCGGCCGCTTCGATATCGATGCAATGCGGCTCGGTCACCGCGTTGCCGGCATCGCGCAGGTTGTGGTAATAGTACCGGCCCAAAGCGAGATATGCGCGCTCAGCGGCCTTCTCTTCGCAGCGGATCACCGTGCGTAAGCGGTTGGCAAGCGCATTTTTACGGTTCTTTTCCGCAACAATGCCCACGGCATCCTGCACGGCGCCGCCGGCTGTTTTAAACGCTGCGGTAATATTTTTCAGAAAATCCATGGCTGTGTCTCCTTTCAATTCAACAATCCGAGCCGCGCCGCCCGACCAAAGCCGAAGCCGGCAGGCTTGATTTCACTTTGCATTAACCCTTACTTTTTCTATTATAATGCAAAGCGTCTCAAAAAAACAGTGCCAAAATGTAAATAAATCGAGTTAAAATTGCAGCACGATGCCGACAACCGCGGCGACGGCGATGAACACAACCGGATGCACCTTCTTGAGCTTCAGAATGCCGATGAGCAGCACAATGAACAGCGCGATGGCCGGCAGGCTGAACAGGCTGAGCAGGCTTTCCGGCCCCGTAAACGTAGCGAGTGCCTCCGGGAAAAACAGCGAACCACGCATCGTCGTGAAGCATGCGCAGGCAATGAGGCCGGTCACCGCCGGACGAAGCGTGTAAAACACGTCCTTAACGATACGGCTCTCCTGAAAGCGCTTTAAAAACTGCGCGACAATCAGGATGACGATGATGCTCGGCGCAACGAGACCGACGGTCGCCACAGCGGCGCCGAAAATACCGCCCGGCACGCCCGCAATACTGAAACCGGCGTTGTAGCCCGCATACGTCGCCATATTGATGCCGATCGGACCCGGCGTCGATTCCGAAATGGCGATCATATCGGAAAGCATCTTTTCGTTGAACCATGTGTAGCGCTCCGCCATTTCATACAGAAACGGCAGCGTAGCCAGGCCGCCGCCAATGGCGAAAAGACCGGCCTTGAAGAATTCGTAGAACAGGAGCAGGAAGGTCATCGTTTGCCCTCCCTTCCAGCCAAACGCCCATAAAGAATGCCGAACAGCATCGCGACGATCACGATGATGATCGGCGAGACGTTCAGTACCAGCGAAAGCAACACAACAGCCGCAAAAATCAGAATGCCGACGAGATCGCGCACACCCTTTTTCCAGAGCTTCACAATGGCGGAAACAATGAGCGCGGCAACGGACACGCGGATGCCCGCCAACGCGTGCGCCACAATCTTATATTCCGCAAAGTGGTTGATCAGCGACGCCAGAATCAGAATAATGACAAACGACGGCGCCACAACGCCAAAGGTCGCGATAATCCCGCCGAGGACGCCGCGCGTTTTCTGGCCGATGAACGTCGCCACGTTGACGGCGATGACGCCCGGCGTGCACTGGCCGACCGCATAGTAGTCCAGCAGCTCCTCCTCCGTCGCCCACTTTTTCGTCTCCACAACCTCTTTCTGCAACATGGGCAGCATCGCATAGCCGCCGCCGAAGGTCAGCCCGCCGATGCGCGCAAACGTCAGAAAAAGGTCCCACATTTTGACTTTTTCCTCCAAAGCAGTTCCCCCTCGTTTTTGAATTCGCCTTAGTATAGCATGAAAGCCGCCTGTATGCAAGCGCCGCGAGCGGCTTCCTGCCCGCATTTTCCGGCTGGTGTGCGCTTTATCACCGGCACGAAGATGTGGCGCCAGCCGGCGCGATGGAAATTGTGCTTGCGTGTGGTTTTAACCATCCCAGCTACTTTGCAAAATGCTTTGTCCGCCAGTTTAGCGCCTCCCGGCAATTCCACAATACTCTGAACCCGGTTCAACCGCTTTCAAACCGTGTTGAAAATTGAAAAAAGCGGCGTCATTGCAGCCGCCCAGCACACCTGTGGGAAAAAACACGCTGCGTTTTCCCAGTAATTTTTTACATTTTCGAACAAAATTTCGAATGTTCGATTGACAACACTTCTCCTTTCGTGTAACATGAAAAGTAACGAACACATGTTCTATTCTGTTTGCATACGAAAGGAGATACCCGATGAACATCTATCGAAGCTGGGGGCTTGAATATCTGCACGAGGCCGAAGCGCTGAAAAAGCGCATTGGCGAGGTGCGCGCCGAACCCGGTCCGGATTTTATGGGCCAGCGTGCACGGCGCATCCAGATGCTGTACGACATGTATCTCGAATGCATGGTGACCGGACACATCCTGCAAAAGCGTGGTGGTCGCCTTGAGTTCTAGGAGCGTGCGCCGGAATGCGCTTTTGTACGACGCGCTGTACCGTCCGGCGCAGGAGCCGGCGCACAGCACAAACCGGCGCGATTTGGAGGAAGCCGCGCGGTTGCTGCGCATTGCGATCGAAAATGAGTTGACCGAACGCCAGCGCGTTTGCCTGACGCTCTACTACATAGAGGGCCACACCATGCAGGAAGTGGCTGATTTGCTCGGCACAACGCGCGGAAATGTCTCAAAACGCGTCAAAAAAGCGGTGGAGCGCCTGCGCCGAGCGCTCCGCTATTCTGCCCCCGGACTGAAATTTTCCCGCTGAAACCGATTGCGGCTTGCAATGCACCCAGACCTGTGCTAAAATCTGTACAGACAACTTTACTCTTTTGGAAAGGAATGGACTCTGTATGAACCTGATCTCCATTGACGAAAACGGGCTGCATCTCGTTTTCGAGAAAAAGGAAGACGGCACCTGCAAGCTGCTGCACTTCTCCGCCCTGCCTTTTGACGAGGCGAAAATCCTCCGCCAGCACGACCCGCGCACCGGCGAAGTGCGCATCCAAACTGAACGCTACAATCTGCTGGAAATCATGATTTCCGGTCAGGACCGCCCGGGCGAGCGCCACGGCAACAAGTACATTTCCACGGCGCCTGGCTGGCGGATGCAGCTCGTCGATTTTGCGGACAAGCGCAACGCCTTCGGCCGCAAGCTTGAAATTAAAATGCACGACGATGTGTGCGGCATCGACACCGTCTCACACATGCAGTTTTACGACGGCGTGCAGGCCGTGCGCTGCTGGACAGATGTGACGAATACGGGCGACGAGCCGCAGGGCCTCGAGTACGTCTCCTCCTTCGCGTTGACCGGCATCGAAAAAGAGGGGCTGCTCTCCACCGACGACAAAATGCGCGTGTGGTATCCGCACAACGGCTGGCAGCGCGAAATGCAGTGGGAGCGCTACAGCTTTCCCGAGCTCGGCCTCGCGCAGTGCCAGCCCGCCGAGATCCAGCGTTCCTCGAAGGTAATCGGCGCGACGAACATCGGCAACTGGTCCACAAAGGAATACCTGCCGATGGGCCTGCTCGAAAACACGGAGACCGGCTCGAACCTCTTCTGGCAGATCGAGCACAATGGCTCCTGGCATTGGGAAATCAGCGATCAGATGGGCAGTTTCTACCTCCAGCTGAGCGGCCCGAGCGAGACGGAATCGCATTGGTGGAAAAACCTCCAGCCGGGCGAGACGTTCACCACCGTACCGGTCTGTGTCGGTTCCACCATCGGCAAGTTTGACGACGCGATGGGCGAGTTGACGAAGTACCGCCGCATCATTCGCCGCAAAAATGACGACAACGAAAAGCTGTGCATCATTTTCAACGACTATATGAACTGCCTGTGGGCCAATCCGACGACAGCGAAGGAGCTCCCGCTGATTGACGCCGCGCATAAGGCCGGCTGCGAATACTTCTGCGTGGACGCGGGCTGGTATGCTGCGGGCTTCTGGTGGGACAACGTCGGCGAGTGGCTGCCGAGCTACGAGCGTTTCCCGAACGGTCTCGAAGAGGTCATGGATTACATCCGCTCGAAGGGCATGATCCCCGGCGTGTGGCTGGAGATCGAGGTCATGGGCATTTGCTGCCCGAAGGCCGCGCGCGTCCATCCCGACTGGTTCTTTACGCGCCACGGCAAAAAGGTGCACGACCGCAGCCGCTGGCAGCTCGACTTCCGCAATCCCGAGGTTGTCGCGCATGCGAACGAGGTTATCGACCGCCTGATTCGCGACTACCACGTCGGCTACATCAAGATGGACTACAACATCGAGCCGGGCATCGGTACGGAGCTGTACGCAGACAGCGTCGGCGACGGTCTGCTCGGACACGAACGGGCGTATCTCGCGTGGCTCGATTCGGTCTTCCAGCGTTACCCTGACCTCATCATCGAAAACTGTTCCTCCGGCGGCATGCGCATTGACTACGCGATGCTCTCCCGCCACAGCATCCAGTCGACAAGCGACCAGGACGATTACCTGCGCTACGCGTCGATCGCGGCGAACGCACCCTCGGGCCTTACGCCGGAACAGAGCGCCATCTGGAGCTACCCGATGAAGGGCGGCGGGCGTGAGGAGGCCGTATTCAACATGTGCAACGCGCTGATGCAGCGCATCCACCAGAGCGGCCATCTGGCTGAAATTCCGGAGAGCGATTTCACGCTCGTGAAGGAAGCGCTCGACTACTACAAAACCATCCGCGGGGATATCAAGGTCTCGCTGCCGTTCTGGCCGCTGGGCACCTCCCACTTTACGGATACCTGGATTGCGCTGGGCCTCAAGACGGAACATAAGGCGTACATCACGGTATGGCGCCGCGGCGCGCCGGATGGCCGCTGCGTACTGCCGGTCGATTTCCTGCGCGGAAACCGTAGCGTCCAGGTGAAATGCGCGTATCCGGAAAACCACAACACCGCCTGCGCGTGGAACGCGGAAAACGGCACGTTGACCGTCGATCTGCCCGCGCCGATCTGCGCCCGCATCTTCGAGCTGGAGTACTGAGATGACAGCGGCGGAGATCCGGGAAAAGCTGCGGGCCGTCCGCTGCTTTGTGCTCGACATGGACGGCACGATTTACCTTGGCAACGCGCTTTTTCCCTACACGAAAGCGTTTCTTTCAGCGATCAGGCAGAGCGGACGGCGATTCTGCTTCTTCACGAACAACAGCTCGAAGGATACCGATACCTATCTGCAAAAGCTCGCCCGCATGGGTATCGATGTGCCGCGCGAAGATATGCTGATTTCAAACGGCGTCGCGGCAGACTACATGCAGATCCACCACCCGGGCGCGCGCGTTTTTGTGCTCGGCACACCGCTGCTGCGCCGGGAGCTTGCGGCCTTTGGCCTTACGATCGTCGAGGATGATCCGGACGCTGTCCTCGTCGGCTTTGACACGACGCTCGAATACAACCGGCTCGCCAAAGCCTGCGATTTCATCCGCGCTGGGCTGCCCACCTACGGCCTGAACCCGGACCTGAATTGCCCGACAGAAACCGGCTTCATTCCGGACTGCGGTTCGATCGCCAAGCTGATCGAGGGCTCCACCGGGCGGACATTTCCCTTCTTCGGCAAACCGAGCCCGCTGACGCGTGCCTATATCGCCCGGCACACGGGGCTTCCGGAAAACGAGATTGCCATCATCGGCGACCGGCTTTACACGGACATCGCGCTGGCCGACAACAGCGCCATGTGCTCGATCCTCGTTCTGAGCGGGGAATCGAAAGCCGGCGACATTGGCACGATGCCCGGCACGCCCGACCTCGTCTTTCGCGACCTTTCTGAAATCATCCCCTATTTATAATTGCCATGCAAAAATCCCGCGGACTTTATCAGCAGTCCGCGGGATTTTCCGTTGCCTGAAATTCACTTGAAAGCCGCCACAGCCTCTTGCATCCGCGACACGACGGGCACGCCGAACGGGCAGCGCGTCTCGCAGCCGCCGCAGGCGATGCAGTCCGCCGCGTTCGCGGAAAGGCTCTCGTAGTGCGCCCGCAGCGACGCCGGCGTTTCCGGCTGCATCTTGGCGAGGTCAAGCAGCTTATTGACCATCGCAATGTCAATGCCGGCCGGGCACGGCGCACAGTGGCCGCAATACGTACACTGACCGCTGTAGGCGTGGTGCGGCGCATTTGCCAGCACGGTCGCGTAATCCTTTTCCGCTTCGGAAGCTGTCTCGTACGCCACGGCCGCATCGACATGGGCGGGCGAATCAAAGCCCACCATCACGCTCGCAACGGCCGGGCGAGTCAACGCATAGTGGAGGCATTGCACGGGCGTCAACGCCGCGCCGAACGGGGATTGTTCCGCCGTAAACAGCCGCCCGCCAGCATAGCCCTTCATCACCGTGATGCCCACGCCGTTCTGTTCGCAGATCTGGTACAGCGCCGCACGCTCCGGCCGAATACCGCCGAGTGACGCGTCATACGTTTCCGCAAAATAATCGTCGATGTGCTCGGTTGGCGGCATCATGTCAAACGCCGGGTTGATGCTGAACAGGATCATCTCGATTTCCCCGTGCTCTGCCGCAAGGCGCGCAACGTCCGGATTATGCGTGGAAAGGCCGATGTGGCGGATCTTGCCCGCCGCCTTGAGACCGCGCACATAATCGATGAATTCCCCGTTCATGATGCGCGCAAACTCCGCCTTTTCGTCGACGAAGTGAATCATGCCGAGATCGATATAATCGGTCCGCATCCGGGTCAGCAGATCTTCAAACGCCGTCTGCACCTGCGGCAGCGCACGCGTGCGCACATACTGCCCGTTCTGCCAAGTGGAGCCGATGTGCCCCTGAATGTACCACTTTTCGCGCTGGCCTTTGAGTGCCGCGCCGATGTTCGCGCGCACGTTTGGCTCGGACATCCAGCAGTCTAGGATGTTGATCCCCTGCTCGGCGCAGCGGTCGATGACCGCCTGCACCTCGGCCGCGTTGTGGCGCTCCAGCCACTCGCCGCCCAGGCCGATCTCGCTGACCATCAGGCCTGTTTTTCCAAGACTTCTATACCGCACTGTTTTTCAATCCTTTCCTTCAGCTGCGAAAAGAGTCTCTGCCTGTGCCGGCAAAGACTCTTCTGCCTGTTATTCCACTTCGATCAGCTCGTATTCGCGCGTGCCGTAGCCAAGCTTTGCCGCCGCTTCAATCGTGTGCACACCGTTTCTCGATTCAATGCGTTCAATCAGATGCGCTTTGCCCGGGTCGTCCGAAGCGTAGACGAGATCCAAACACGCCTGATCGATGGCGATGGGATCGAGAGAGACGAGCACGCCGATATCCTGCATGCAGGGATCCTCCGCCACCGCACAGCAGTCACAGTCGACCGACATGTTCTTCATCACGTTGACATACGCGAGATTGCCCTTAAAGTATTCGACCACGGAGCTCGCGGCATCCGCCATGGATTCCAAAAACCGGTCGTGCTCGGCGGTCCAGATCTTTTCCGGTTCGCCGGCGCCGTGGATGTAGGCCTTGCCGAACGAGGAAGCCACGCCGATCGAAAGCTGCTTGAGCGCACCGCCATAACCGCCCATCGGATGGCCCTTAAAGTGCGAGAGCACAAGCATCGAATCGTAGTTCTGAATATCCTTGCCGACAAAATTTTTGTGAATCACCTGGCCATTGGGAATCGGCAGTTCAAGATCGGGCCCTTCGGCGTCCAGCAGGTCCACTGTGTAGTACCGGCTCCAGCCGTGCTTCTCAATCGTTTTGCGGTGCTTTTCCGTCGTGTTGCGCTCACCCTCATACGCTGTGTTGCATTCGACGACCGTACCCTGCACCGCCTCGATCACGGGCTTCCAGAATTCGGGCCGCAGAAAGTTCTGGTTGCCCACTTCGCCGGAATGCAGCTTCACGGCAATCCTGCCCGGCAGTGTGCAGTCCAGCCGCCGATACATCTCAAGCACCTTTTCCGGCGTAATTATCCGGGTAAAATAAACCTTGGCTTTCATAAACAATCCTCCTGAACACGCCGACAGCGCCGTTGCGCCGCCGTGCGATTATACCTCGCCCCTGCGAAAAAACGTCGTAGACGCGCTTCGCCGGGATATTTCGCTTTCAGTATACGCCTTACAGTGCACTAGAAGTCAAGCGCTTTTTCACTCAAAGTATTTCTGTCTGACCGCGATCCACCGTCACAACGGCGCGGTACGTCGGGTCAAGCGCATCCACCGCGTCGCAGATGCGGCGGCAAACCGTTTCGTCCGAATCCGCTTCTTCAAACGGCACCGCAACATCAAACACGACGTTCGAGTGCGTTTTTCCCCACACGACGCGGAAATCGTGCAGCGTCACAGCGGGGTACAACGCCTTCACCATATCGATCACCTGTACTTTGAGCGTATCGGTTCGTGCATCGCCAACCACCACCGGATCAAGGTGAATGACCATATGAATGCCGAGGTCCTTTTCAAAATCGCGCTCAATGTTGTCGATGCAATCGTGGCTTTCCAGAATGTCTCGGCCGGCGTCCACCTCGCAGTGTACGGACGCGAAGCAGCGTCCAACGCCATAATTGTGTACGGTGAGGTCGTGCATTCCGATGATGCCTTCATAACTGAGAATTTTCTCACGGATCTGCCGCACGAGGCTGCTGTCCGGCGCCTGACCGAGCAGCGGGTCCGCCGTAGAGAGGATGAGCTGTATGCCGGAGACGACGATGAACAGCGCGACCAGAGCGCCCATGTAACCGTCGAGGTTGACGCGCGTCCACATCGTGATCAGTGCGCCGGCCAAAACCGCGGATGTCGCCACCACATCGTTGCGGCTATCGTTCGACGTGGCAAACACAGCCTCCGAGTGGATGAGTTTGCCCACGCGGCGGTAAAACAGGCACTGCCAGAGCTTCACGAGGATGGAAATCACCAGCACGAGCAGCGCCGCGGGCGTCAATGCATTTTCTTCCGGCGTGATGATCTTCTGCACTGATGTAAAGCCGAGCTCCAAACCGAGGAATACGACGATAAAGGACACGATAACGCCGGACAGGTACTCGATGCGCGCATGGCCAAATGGATGGTGCGCATCGGCCGGCTTGCCGGCCAGCTTAAAGCCGACCAGCGTCACGATCGACGATGCCGAATCAGTCAGGTTGTTGACGGCGTCCGCCGTAATGGAAACGCTGTTGAACAGCACGCCGACGGTAATTTTCATTGCAAAAAGCAGCAGGTTCGTCACGATGCCGACAAGCCCGGCCACGCGCCCGCAGCGTTCGCGCACCGCCGGGTCGGCCGTATTTTTGTAATCGCGGACAAACGCACGCAAAATCAGATTGGTCAATGGTTTTCTTCCCTTCAAAAGCGATGGATAAAAGCGCAGAGCCTGTTTGTGCAGGCTCTGCGCGATTCTGTTTCGCAAAATTTATCGGACGCAGAAAAACTCCACGGTTTCCCCACACGCGCCGGTACAAAACGCAATGCGCGCGTTCAGGTCCGCCAGCTCCACATCCTTCGGCTCGATTGTAATCGGGTACCCGGCCGCACGGACGCGGGCGATGCAGCCGTCCACATCCCCGGTGGCCAGCGCGAGGTGCGCAAATTTCCCCTCCGGCGGCAGCGGCTCGCCCTCCAGTACGGGGAGTACCTCAATGCAACTGTTGTCGCCGGTAGAAAGCATCACACAGGGATATTCGGCGTCACCCCAGCGGCGTACGACCTCCAATCCCAGCAGTTCCGTATAAAATGCCATCACCTGCGCGTACTGCGCCTTCTGCGGTTTGAGCGCAACATGGTGAATGCCCTGAATCCATGCCATTTGAACAACTTCCTTTCCCTGCTCCGGCACATGCCGGATGCTTCAATCCATTTGAAGTATAAACCAAGCTGAGGGCATCGGAAACGGTACCCTCAGCTTCTATGGACGTAAAATTATTTTCTGTTGAAGATGGACATGATGTCCGAGAAGGTGTCGTCGTCATCTACGACATTCGAAGCAGCTCTGTCGTTCGACGGCGTCGAAGCCGTGCCGAACAGCTCAGCGTCGCTGATAGCCGGCGCCGCCGCCTTCGCGTTGTTCTCGCCGTTCATGCCTTCAAAGCCGGTCGCGATGACCGTCACCATCATCTCGTCCTCCATCGAATCGTCGAACGCAGCACCCCAGATGATGTTCGCATCCTCGCTCGCACGCTCGGTGATGAGCTGGGAAGCGGTATCGATTTCGTCGAGCGCAATGTCCGGCGAAGACTTGATGTTGATGATAACGCCCTTCGCTCCCGCAATCGCGGTTTCGAGCAACGGGCTGGAGATTGCGGCGATGGCCGCCTGCTCCGCCTTATCCTTGCCGGCTGCACGGCCAACGCCCATGTGCGCGTAGCCCGCATCCTGCATGATGGACTTGACGTCCTCAAAGTCGAGGTTGACAATACCCGGAATCTGAATCAGATCGGAAATGCTCTGCACACCCTGACGGAGCACGTCGTCCGCCACGCTGAACGCATTGGCCAGCGTGATGCGCTGCTCGGAGACGAGCTTCAGGCGCTCGTTCGGGATGACAACCAGAGAGTCGACATGCTTGCGCAGTTCGGCGATGCCCTTTTCAGCCTGCTCCATACGGCGCTTACCCTCAAAGGCAAACGGCTTCGTGACGATGCCGACGGTCAGCGCGCCCATATCCTTCGCCACTTCCGCGACAATCGGCGCCGCGCCCGTGCCGGTGCCGCCGCCCATACCGGCCGTGACAAACACCATATCCGCGCCCTTGAGCGTTGCGGCAATCAGCTCGCGGCTTTCCTCCGCGGCCTTCGCACCCACTTCAGGCTTCGAACCTGCACCGCGGCCCTGCGTGTTCTTTTCACCGATCTGCACGCGGGTCTTCGCCTGCGAACGGGAAAGGGCCTGACGGTCTGTATTCATGCAAACCAACTCAACGTGCTGCACGCCAGCCGATACCATACGGTTCACGGCGTTCCCGCCGCCGCCGCCGACGCCGACAACTTTGATGGTCTGGGGGGATTCTTCCAGCATGTTATCAATTTCAAAAGGCATAGTATTTTGTTCCTCCTTGATATGATCTCCGGCCACCCGCAACCGCGGGGCTTCTTGGCTCTACGCAAAACCGCCGCCAGAAATTGGATCAGGCGACAGAATATTTTCTTCGTTTCGCATCTGTAAAGTAAATTTACTTTACGGATTGCGTACTGTCCTGCCAAAAAAATCTGTGGCTTATACAGTATAATCTAACACTTTTCTGTTAAAATTGCAAGATGCAAGATGCAAAAAATCCGCCATCCGGCAAATATTTTTACTTTACAGCGATTTTTGAAGAATACGGGCGTAAGGTTCCGTTCAAATTGACATAAAATCGCCGTATGACCATGGCGAAACACGCCGGAACGCGCGTTAACCCTCGTCTGTCTGGCTGTTTTGCGTCCCGTCTTCCCCGTTCTGCGCGCCCGCTTCGCCATCCTCTCCGCCGTCTTCCTCCGGCTGCGCCGGATCGCGGCCGGCAATGCCGTCCTCTGCTGAAGTTTCCCCGCTGTCCAGTGTTTCCTGGAAAAAGGCCTTATTTTTCTCCGCAGCGACGGTCAAATCGATTTCACCGCGCGTCTCTTCGGTCAGGTCCCCGTCCTGCTGCATTTTGAGCAGCATGCTGATGCCAAACATCGTTTTGTATTCCAGATCGTTTGTATTGCCAAAGCGGAAAACGATGCGTCCGTCATACGTCATTGTGATGTCATACCGGTTGCGCAAATCGATGTCCGTAATTCCTTCCAGATTGTTCTTCGCAAGCTGGCTGCTGATCGCTTCGAACAGCTTGCTGTCCGCTTCCTGTGCAAAAGCCAGCTGTGCGCTCGGCTTTTCATTCGTCGTCACACAGCCATGTACCACGGCGCTGTTCGCCGCTGGACTGTCCGCAATCTCCAGCACCTTGCCCGCCTGACTGACGTACAGGTAGCTGCCATCCTCACGCTCAATGGAAAACGCCGTTTCCGCCTCCGTGATGACGATTTCCACCGTGGAAGGGATGTGTTTTTGAATCTCCGCGCGCTCAATATAGGGGAATCGGTATTCGAGTGCCGCCTCGCGCGAGTCTGTTTCCAGCAAAACAAGGTTGTCGCCCTCGGCGATGCTGCAAATTTGCAGAATATCCTCCTCCCGGTAGGCCGTGCAGCCGGTCACCGTGACCGTACCAACGCGGAAAAAGACGAATGTGCACAGCAGAATCGCACTGACCACCACCGCCAGAAAGGCCGATATGTAAAAGATGGCAAGGGCTCTGCCGCGGGCACGCCGGTCTTTTTTTCCCTTTTCTACCGCCGGACGCTGCGGCTCTCGGCCAAGTTTTCCTGCCATTTCTACACCAGTCCTTCTCTCTTCCGGATTCCAAAGCGCGGCGCCTGCCGCGTGCCATTTTTACACCCTGTAAATTTCCGCGCCAAGCTGCCGGAGATTTTCCTCGAAACGCTCGTAACCGCGGTCAATGTATTCCGGATGCATCACCTGCGTTTCGCCCTGCGCCGCAAGCCCGGCCGCCACAAGCGCCGCGCCGCCGCGCAGATCCTCGGCGGAAACGGGCGCGCCAGAAAGCGCGGGCACGCCTTCAATGACGGCCACCTTGCCCTCCACCTTGATTTTTGCACCCAGTCGGTTCAATTCGCCGGCATGCTTATACCGGCTTTCAAAAATATTCTCCACAAAAATGCTCGTGCCGTCGCCGAGTGCCGCCATCACCATAACCGGCGCCTGCGCATCCGTCGGAAAGCCGGGATACGGCATGGTGCGCACATGGCGCACCGGTTTCAATCGCTCTGGCGCGCGGATCAAAATCGCGTCGGTGGATTGCATCACGCGGCAGCCCGTCTCTTCAAACGCGGAGAGCACCGGCAGCAGATGGCTGCCGTTCACCCGCCTCAAAAGAACGGTGCCGCCTGTTACGGCTGCGGCTGCCATATATGTTGCCGCAACAATCCGGTCCGGCATCACCGTATATTCACTGCCGTGCAGCGCGGGCACGCCTTCGATGATCACACAGCTTTCCCCGGCGCCGTAAATGCGCGCGCCGCACTGGTTCAGATACTGCGCCAAATCGACAATTTCCGGCTCGCGCGCCGCATTGGCGATCACGGTTGTGCCGTGCCCCGTCGCCGCGGCAAGCAGAAGATTCTCCGTCGCGCCGACACTTGGAAAAGCCAGGGAAATGAAGCCGCCCCGGATGCCCTTTGGCGCGCGGCATAAAAGGCAGCCGTGCTCCTCCCGGATCTCCACGCCCAGCTTTTCGAGCNNCGCCGGGAAATGAGAGGCTCGCCTCGCCCGCCCGGGCCAGAATGGCGCCGAGGAACACAATGGACGAACGCATCTCGCGCATCAGGCTGTGCGGGATATCCTGTCGGTCCATGCCATCGGCGCAGACGGCCAGCGTTTTCCCGCGGCGCACACAGCGGCAGCCCAGCCGCCGCAGAATACGCACCGAAACACCCACATCGGAAAGCTCCGGGCAATTGTGCAGCACCGTTTCCCCCCGGCAGACAACCGCCGCCGCCAGAAGCGGCAGCGTGCTGTTTTTTGCTCCCTGCACGCAGAGCTCGCCGCGCAGCGGTCGGCCGCCGCGCACAAAAATAGTTTCCGGGTGGTCGCGAAATCGCCCCGCACTGGGGCGTTCCAAACAAACATTGATCGACGCCATACGCACACCTCGCATCGTTTGATACGCCCATAGTATGCGTTTGCGTCTCCCGGGGTTCGACCGCCGTTATTTGGCGTTCTTCCGGATAATCTGATAAATACGCTCGTTCGCGTCGAGCACCGCCATCGCCCGGGCGTTGCGGCCGATTTCCTCGGCGCGGCCCGGCTGTGCGAGGATCGAATTTACCGTTTCCCAGAGCTTTTCGCCGGTCAGGTCCTTCTCCTCAATCAGCACGGCGGCGTCCCGGTTCACAAGCGCCATCGCGTTGTGGAACTGATGGTTTTCCGCCACATTCGGGGACGGGATCAAAATTGAGCACTTGCCCTTGGCCTCGATTTCTGTCAGCGTGATCGCACCGGCACGACCGATGACGAGATCCGCCGCCGCCAGACATTCGGGCATGTTGTGAATGTATTCAAGCATGCGAATCTGCGGGTTTTCGCCCTCCCGAACACCGGCCGCATGGGCTTCATCGAGAAATTTTTCATCGTGCTGGCCGTAACCGTGGATGTGCTGATATTTCTTTTCCTTTGCGCTTTCCCCCAGCATATATGCCGCGGCGCGGTTGATGGCTGCGGCGCCGAGGCTGCCGCCAAAGGAGAGCACCAGCGGGCGCGCGTCGAGCCCCAGCGCTTTGCGGGACGCCTCGCGCTCCGCCTTCAGCACCGAGGTGCGCACCGGATTCCCGGTGAAAACGCAGTTGTCTGTCCGCTCCAGATACTTTTTCGCATCTTCCACGGCGAGCATCACGCAGTCGGCGTGCTTCGCAAGCATCTTGGTCGTGACGCCCGGGTAGGCGTTCTGCTCGTGGATAACCGTTGGGATGCCGAGCTTCTGTGCCGCGCGGATCACCGGGCCGCTGACATAACCGCCGGTGCCGACGCAAATGTCCGGCTGGAATTCCCGGATGATCTTTCTGGCCTCCGCCGAGGCCGTAAAAACGCGAACCACCGTCTGCGCGTTGCGCTGGATGTTTTTGAGCGAAAGCTTGCGCTGGAAGCCGGAAATCCGGATGGTGCGGAATTTAAATCCGGCCGCGGGAACCAGCCGCTCCTCCATGCCGCCCTTGTTGCCGACATACAAAATCTGCGCCTCCGGCTCCTTTTCCCGCAGATAACCCGCTGCGGCGAGCGCCGGGTTGATGTGTCCGGCCGTGCCACCGCCTGCAAATAGTACTCGCATAACAATAACCCCTTGTTCAGATGAGATACAGACGCAGCGCGCGGCTACGTCTTTTCAATATTGGAATGGCGTGAGATAGACAGCAACACGCCCATTTCGCACAGCAGCATCACGAGCGCCGTGCCCCCGTAGCTGAAGAAAGGCAGGCTGATGCCGGTATTCGGAAACGTATTCGTGACCACGCAGATGTTGAACACCGCCTGAATGCCGAACTGGAACGTGATGCCCAAGCCGAGCATCATGCCGAAGCGATCGCGCGCGTGGAGCGAAATGTAAACGCCGCGCCAGATGAACAATGCAAACAGGATGATGACGAGCAGCGCGCCGATGAAGCCGAGCTCTTCGCAGACAATCGCGAAAATAAAGTCGTTCTGCGGTTCAGGCAAATACAGGTACTTCTGCCTCGACTGCCCGATGCCGACGCCGAGCAGCTGCCCGGAACCGATGGCGTAGAGCGACTGCACCGTCTGCCACGTATCGACGCCCTCCGGCGGGTTAAACGGGTCGAGCCAGCCGTAGATGCGGTTCATGGCGTAGGCGAATTTATCGGAAAAGAGCAGCACACAGGCCAGCGCAACGCCGCCCACACTGCCAATCGCGACAAAGTACCGCATTTTCGTGCCGCCGATGAACATCATCAAAACGGCAATCAGGCAGATGATCAGCGTGGCCGAAACGTGGCTTTCAAGGAAAATCAGGCCGCCGATCAACAGCAGGATGCCCGCAAACGGCAGAAAACCGTAACGGAATTTGCTCATTTTCGGGCCGTACAGCGCAATCAGGTGCGCAAACATCAAAATCAGCGCGAATTTCGCAATCTCCGAGGGCTGAAATTCGAGGCCCGCAATGTTGATCCACCGGTTGGCGCCGTTTTTGACCGGCGCGATGGCAGTCCCTTTAAACACAAGCACCAGAATCAGCAGCAGCACGGCGATGCCGAACACGATGATGTTGAACTTGTGCAGGTGGTGGTAGTCGAAGGTGGAAATCAGCAGCATGGCCGCAACACCCAGGACGGCGAACATGCCTTGCCGCAAAACGAAATGGTAGCTGTTGCCGTAGTAGTAATACGCGTAAGCATAGCTTGCAGAAAACAGCATGACCAGGCCGACTGAAAGCAGCACAAGAATCAGAAACAGCATGGGCATATCGAGGCCGAGACCTAGTGTGAAAATTTTGTAGCGGATCCGTTCGCGTCGCCGCACGCGCCGCGCCGCCGCAGAGGCAGCCTCATCGTCCGGCACGTGCACCGGCGCTGTGCGCGGCACGCGCTCCAGGCCACGTGCTGTGGATCTTCTGGTCTGCGCCATAGCAGCAACCACTCCTTTTCCATAGTTTTCGCCTGCCGCTTGAGACAGGCTATACAACCCGTAGTATAGACCAAACTGCGGGATTTACGCGGCTATGCGCCGAAGCGGACGAGCAAAACCGCGAGAATGCCGGCGAGCAGCGTGACGCCGCTGAACACAAAGCACACTTTATTTTCTTTCCATCCGCACAGCTCAAAGTGATGGTGGATGGGCGACATTTTGAAAATGCGCTTGCCGTGCGTCAGTTTGAAGTAGCTGACCTGCAAAACGACAGAAAGGATCTCCACAATGTAGATGATGCCGACGAGCAGGAGCAGCACCGGCATATTGATGCCGAAAGCCAGCGCACAGACGAAGCCGCCGAGAAACAGCGAGCCGGTATCGCCCATGAAAACCCTGGCCGGATTCGCATTCCAGAACAGGAAGCCAATCAGGCCGCCGGCCATCGCCGCCGCAAGAATCGAAAGGCCCTGCATGCTCAGCATCATGGCGATGACGGAAAACGTGAGACAGACCACGAGGGTGACGGAGCTGTTCAGGCCGTCGAGGCCGTCGGTGAAATTGACCGCGTTGACCATGCCGACGATCAGCACAGCGGCAATGAAGTAGTAGAAAACGCCGAGGTCGACGGTGCCGACAAACGGCAGGAACGTCTCCGTGGTGCCGCCGGCCATCGCGATCGAAACGAGATATGCCGCGGCAATGATGAATTGCAGCACCAACTTCTGGATCTCGGTCAGGCCGAGATTGCGGTGTTTTTTGATGCTGATGTAGTCGTCCATGAAGCCGACAAGGCCGAAGCCGACCGCCATCAGCGCACCGGCCGTGACGCGAACGACCATCAGCTGCGTTTCCGCGCCGCCGTGCATCCACAGGAACGCGATGCACACGACCGCCGAAGCCAAGCCGCCGATGATGAACATCAATCCGCCCATCGTGGGTGTGCCCTGTTTATTTTTGTGCCAGCTCGGCCCGACCTCGCGGATCGTCTGGCCAAATTTCAGCTTGTGCAGAAACGGCACCATAAACCGGCCGAGCAGGCCGGTGATTACCGCCGCCGCAACAACCGCAAGGCAATACAACGTCATTTCCATGATGCTCCACAATCCTTTCTGTTTCCCCTCAAAATTTATTCTGCCGCGGCGTTTGTTCCGCCGGCAGTCTCCACGCCGCCGGAGCTGACAAACGAAACCTTAATGACGGAGCCCCGCTTCACGCGTGTGCCGGCCGCAATATCCTGGCCCTGCGCATAGCCGGAGCTTCCGCTGCCGGATATTACAATCTGCACGCCGGAAATGTTCGCAAGGTAGTTGCAGTCGTCCAGGCTGCACCCGACGAAGTTCGGCACCTCCACGTACGATTCTTCCTCCGGTTCCGCCACATACAGGGCCACCGTACCGCCCTGCGGAATCGAAGCGCCGGGAGACGGGACCTGCGTGTAAACGGTCTGCTCGTCTTCGTTTTCGCCCGTGTAATCGACGACCGTGTAGCCGTAGCCCTGTTCTTCAAGCTGTTGCTTCGCCTCGCCGATGGTCATACCGATCACATTCGGCGCCTCATCCGCGAGGTTTTCATACTCTTCTTCGGTGTACTGCGGGTCCACGCCGAGATATGGCAGGATCTCCTCCATGATCGCGGCGAAAATCGGGCCGGCCTGCGAGCCGCCGGAAGCGCCGCCAATCTGCGGCTCGTCATAGAAGACGAGCAGCGCGTACTGCGGGTCGTCCGCCGGCGCATAGCCGCCGTACGAGACGATGTACTGCATACCGCGGTCGATCCCTTCGGCCTTTTCCTGCCAGTACAGCGCGACCTTTTCGGACGTACCGGTCTTGCCGGCGATGCGGTAACCGGGGACATAGCCGTTTTTGCCGCTTTCGCTCGTCGCGTTGCGCAGCAGGATCTGCGTCATGCGCTCCGAAACGTCCTCGGAGATCACCTGCCGCTTGTAGCTCGTGTCCGTCGTTTCCACGACGTTGCCGTCGCTGTCCACAATGCGGTCCACCACATGCGGCTGCACAAGATAGCCGCCGTTTGCCACGGCACACATCGCCGTGATCATCTGGATCGGCGTGATCGAGAAGTTCTGGCCGAAGGATTCGGTCGCGAGTTCCACCACGTTCAGGCCGTCCACGTCGTAATACAGGCTGCTCGCTTCGCCGGGCAAATCGATACCGGTCGTCTTTGTGAAGCCGAACGCCTCAAAGTAGTCGAAGAAGGTCTGGCGCCCGAGCTTCTGCCCGAGCCAGATCATATACGGGTTGCAGGAATTGCAGATGCCGTCCACAAACGTCTCCAGACCGTGGCCGTTATGGTTCCAACAACTGATTGGGTCAATACCGCCGCCAAAGTCCCACTGCCCTGTGCAGGTATACGTCGTTTCCTCCGTGGCGACGTTCTCCTCGAGCGCCATGGAACCGGTGATCATTTTAAAGACGGAACCGGGGTAATACGTATCGCTGACCGCCTTATTGCGCCACTGCTTGTTCTGCGCCGCAGCGTATGCCTCGTCCTCGAGTGTGACGCGCAGCTCGGCGATGTCCTCGCTCGTCATCCGGTCATACGATTCAAGCGCTTCTTTCGCCTCCGCCAGTTCTTCCTCCGTCTCCGCGGTGTCTACGGCGAGTTGCAGGGTGTTGATTTCCTGCTCCTCCTTCTCGAGCGCGTCCTCCACGCCTTCTTCAACGATCTCTGGGATCGCGGCCTCCGCCTCCTCCGAAATCGTGAACGGGTCGTTCGGGTTATAGTCGCCCTTGGTGGAAAGCGCGATAATCGCGCCGGTGTTGACGTCCATCACGACGGCCGTGCCGCCCTCAAGCGCGCCCCACATTTCGAGGCCCTCGGCAAGGTGCTTCTCGACAATGCTCTGCACCGTCTCGTCAATCGTCAGGATGAGGTTGTAGCCGTCGTTTTTCTCAATGTACTGGTCGTACTGGAACGGCATATCGATGCCGATGGCGTTCTTGGCGCTGACCAGACGGCCTGCCGTGCCGGTCAGTTCCTCATCGTATTGGATCTCCAGACCGGCGAGGCCCTGGTTATCCGTACCGGTGAACCCGAGCACCGTGGACGCCGTAGAGCCGTACGGATAATACCGCTTGTAATCCTCCTGCAGGAGGATGCCGCGCCCAATCTCCATCTCCTCGATTTTCGCATTGATTTCGTCGCGCAGTTCCGTTTCAATTTTGCGCTTCACGTAGACGAAATAGCTGTTCTGATGCGTTTTTTCGAGCACATCCTCGTAGTCGAGCCCAAGTACCTCCGAGAGGCAGGTGGCGATTTTCACATCGTCCCCTTCCTCCTGATCGATGTAGTTCGGCTCAAGCGCCACGGTCCAGACGCTCGCGCTCTGGGCCAACACCTTACCGGTCGCATCGTAAATCGTACCGCGCAGCGGCGTAAGCTCCGTGGACTGTAAGCTCTGATCAACCGCACTCGCATGCAGCTCCTCGCCGCGCACAAGCTGCCAGTGGATCAGATTCGCCACCACAACGCCGAAGCCGAAGAAAATCAGCACACTCGTGATCACAATGGTTTTTCTCCACATTTTTGACATGTTGGAGCTGGCCATTCGCCGTCCCTTCCTTTCCCATGCCGCGCTGCGGCCCGTCTTTGCGGCAATCGGACAAAAACGCCGTATACCGAAAAATGAGAGTTAAGATCCACTCTCAACTCTCCTCCTGAAATCTCCCCGTAACGGGGAGCCGCATAACTCATTTCTATTCCAAAAAACGCCGCATTATGAGAAGATCGACAGGATCGACTCCCAGATCTGTGTGAAGATATTGGGCGCGGTATTCTCCTGAACCACCGTGCCTGCATCCTCCTGCTGAAGGCTGATGTACGTTGTCTGTCCTTCGGAAACCTTTTCCATGCCGAGCGTCTCACGCGCATAGGCTTCAATTTCATCCGTGTTCATTTTCGAAGCCGCCTGCATCTCGAGCTGAATTGCCAGACTCTCCTGCTCTGCCAGATCGTTGGTCACCGTGTTGATCTGATCTGTAAGCTCCGTAAGCTGCACCTGGCTGAATACCACCGCACCGATCGCGCCGACGATCATCAGAACAACGCAGAGATTCAGCACCATGCGCAGCGCATGGGCGTTGTGCCGATAGCTGCGGCGCAGCTGCTTTTCATTCAGCCGGATTACATTGCTCTTTTTTTTGCGAACCGGTTCCTGCGGGGCCGGCGCCGCCGCAGTCTGCGTCTCAAACAAACGAAAATCGTATGCACTCGAAGAATTTGCCATTTTGTTTCCTCCTTGTCGTGCGTCCATTCCAAAACCTTGTACTACTGGGCCAGACCGGCAATTTTTTCAATCACGCGGAGCCGTGCGCTGCGCGCGCGCGGGTTTTCCCGCAGTTCCGCTTCGCCGGGGGCAAGCCCCTTTTTATAGATCAGCCTGCCCTGCGGCTTTTTGCCGCAGACACAGACGGGGAAATCTTTTGGGCAGGTGCAGCCTGTGCACCATGCGTTCATCTGCTGCTTGACGATGCGGTCCTCGAGCGAGTGAAAGGTGATCACCGCCAGCCGTCCGCCCGGCTTTAACAGGCCGAAAGCCGCCGTAAGGCCGTCGCGCAGCGCGTCAAGCTCACCGTTCACCGCGATGCGCAGCGCCTGAAATGTGCGCCGGGCCGGGTGCCCTTCCGCACGGCGCACCGCCGCGGGAACACTTTCGCGGATGATCTCGGCCAGCTCGGCCGTCGTCTCAATCGGCTTTTTCTCCCGTGCAGCCACAATGCCCTTCGCAATGCGGGCCGCGCATTTATCCTCGCCGTAACGGCTGATGATCTCGGCCAACTGCTGCCAGGACAGCGTGTTGACCAGATCGGCCGCAGAGGTTCCGCTCTTGCTCATGCGCATATCGAGCGGCGCATCGTTGTGGTAGGAAAAGCCGCGCTCGGCCGTATCCAGCTGGAAAGACGAGACGCCGATATCCAGCAGAATGCCATCCGCCGCCACAATGCCGTTTTCGGCCGCGATACGGTCCATCTGCGAAAAGTTGCCCATCGCAACGATGGAGCCCGGATATTTGGAAAGCCGCGCCCGCACCACGGCGATCGCATCCGGATCGCGGTCAATGGAAAGCAGCCTTCCCGTTGTGAGGCGTTCGAGGATGGCGCCGGAATGTCCGCCGCCGCCCGCCGTGCCATCGATATAAGTTCCTGCCGGGTCGATGTTAAGCGATTCGATCGTCTCCGCAAAGAGAACCGGCTTGTGATTAAAAACAATTTCCTGCATCGTCAAATATTGAGGGCCTTCATGTCGTTCAGCAGCTGCTCGCTCGACATGGTATCGTTAAATGTCTTCCAGCGTGCGCTATCCCAGATTTCCGCTGTGGTACCGACGCCGATGACGGTAACGTCCTTGGTGAGGCCGGCATGCTGCCGGAGCGTCGGGCTGATGAGAATGCGGCCCTGCTTGTCCGGCGTAACGCGGTCCGTCGTCGCATAGAGCGCGC
This sequence comes from Ruminococcaceae bacterium UBA1417, assembly GCA_002305575.1. Taxonomy (GTDB): domain Bacteria; phylum Bacillota; class Clostridia; order Oscillospirales; family Acutalibacteraceae; genus Hominenteromicrobium. The sequence continues at coordinate 22,074 of DBPP01000030.1, read as the reverse complement.
GGCGGATGTACTGGGTCTGCGAATCCGGCAACTCGTTGATTTTCGCAACGCGGATCTGCCACTGCTCTTCTGAGTACAGGGTGAGGCAGCCGTCCAGCCCCTTGGAGACGTAAAACGTCTCGCCGAGCTCTTCGCGGTAGCGCGACGGAATCGTCACGCGCCCCTTGGCGTCCATGTTGTGCTGGTATTCGCCCATCAGCATACGGCATTCTCCCCCTTCCCGGTTTCCCGGCCGCACAAAAAGGTCGCTTTCCCCTGTTTCCTGTCCTTTTTGCCACCGAGCACCACAGTTTGCCACTCAATGGGTACATTATACCGTATCCGGCGTTCAAAATCAACCCAAAATATAAAATTATGTTTACCGCGTTCGATTTTCAAAACAAATAAATAGTGCTTATTTTTCAGAAAAAGCAGTTCTACACACTACATGTTGTGTCCCATATTCCCCCTGCAAAAGTGCGGCAAAAATTCATTCACAGAAAGTTTACATTTTGTACAGCTTACACGGAAGTGTGGGTGCTTTTTTGACAAAACAGAAAAGCACCCCGCGCTTTTCCGCCGCCAAAATGAAAAAACACCCGGCAAAAAACGCTTGCCGGGTGTTTCGCGATTCGTTTCTGCCCGACGTACACGGGCTTACTGCTCGTTGGTCTGCTGGGCGGGCTGCTGCGCGGCACGCAAAGACTGCCGGGTCTTGCGCAACTCGGCCAGCGCCGTTGTGAGGGATTCGTCGGTGCGGCGCATGATGTCCTCGACATAATCGTTCGAAGCCTTGCGCATATCGCGGAATTTCACCTGCGCCTGCGCCATGATGTCGTTCGCCTTTGCCTGTGCCTGGCGGACGATCTCCTCCTGATTGACAAGCGTTTTCGCCTTTTCCTCGGCAACACGCACAATGGTCTCCGCCTCGCGCTGCGCCTCGCTGATGATTTGCGCGCGGTCTGCCACAATGGCCTTGGCCTTACGCACCTCGGACGGAATCGCCTCGCGGATCTCATCGAGAATCTGTCTGGCTTCCTCGGTATCAATAAAGGACTTGCCGCCGGAAAGCGGGAGGCTCCAACCCTTTTCCAGAACGTCGTAAAGCTCATCGATCAAATCTTCCACTGCTGCCTGATTGTTGCTCATGGTTTCCATTCCTTTCTCGTTCAGCCGTGCGCTCCGTTGCGCGCCGTACGGCATAATCTTTCGTTGATTCTGTCGAGGAGGCATTCAGGCACAAAGTGCGAGATGTCTCCGCCAAAGCCAGCCACCTGTTTGACCAGGCTGGAACTGAGAAACATGTTCTCAACACGCGTCGGCAGGAACATGGTTTCCACATCCGGGTTCAGCTGCTTGTTGGCAAGCGCCATCTGAAATTCATACTCGTAGTCCGAAACAGCGCGCAGCCCCTTGATGATGGCCACAGCGCCCCGCTCCCGGGCGTAATCCGCCAGCAGACCGCTGACACTGTCCACCTCAACGCCCATGCCTTCGGTCACCGTGCGCAGCATGTCCATACGCTCTTCAACCGAAAAGCTGAAATGCTTGTCCGGATTGATCGGCACCGCGACAATTACCTTATCAAAAATTTTACACGCCCGGGTGATGATGTCCATGTGCCCCAGCGTAACCGGGTCAAAACTGCCCGGGCAGATTCCTATTTTCATGATTTATCCCCAACCTCAACGCTCAGGCCATGCTTGCATGGCGATAAGCGGTCAGCAGAATTTTTCCATAGCGATATACGCGCGTGCGGACGAATTCGCCCGCCTGTTCGGGCAGCGGTTCATCTACCGGATGCTCGCAGATCACAATCCCGCCGCGATGCATATGTGGCACGACCGCAACGAGCGCTTTTTCGAGTGTGCCGGTGCGGTAAGGGGGATCGAGGAATGCGATGTCAAACGGTCCCGCACCGCGCAGCAGAAAGGCGGCGTAATCCGCATTAACAATCTGTGCCTGCGCGCTGAAATCCGTCGCGCGCACATTCTCCTCCACAACCGCGCAGGACGCCTTTGCCTGATCGACAAACACGGCGCGCGCCGCACCGCGGCTCAGCGCCTCCAGGCCAATTTGCCCGGAGCCGGCGAACAGGTCAAGAAACACCCGGCCCTCCACGTCAAATTGCAGGATGTTGAACAGCGCTTCCTTCACGCGATCCGGCGTGGGTCGAACCGCCTGCCCCTCCAGCGTCTTCAGCTTTCTCCCCCGGCGGGACCCGGTAATGATGCGCAAGCGGGAACAACTCCTTTCGATTTAACAAACTGATTATCCCATTATTCGTGGAATATGTCAACCGTTTTTTGACGAGAAACGGCGAAAAAAGCGGAATTTCTTTCTTTTCTGCCCCTTTTCACGCCCACATACGCCTTTAAAGCCGCGGCGTTCAGTCCTCCGCAGGTGCCTGCGGATGGAAGAAATTGTAAACGGCACGAGCTGCCGGCGCATTCATTCCCGGCGTCTCCTCCAACATGGCCACCGTAGCCTCGCTGATGGCGCGCACGGTTTTGAAATGCTTCATCAGCGCCCGCGCGCGCGTCTCCCCGATGCCGGGGATGCCGGTCAGCGTTGTAGAAATCGTATTTTTTTTACGCTGCTGGCGGTGGTAGCCGATGGCAAAGCGGTGCACTTCGTCCTGAATCGTGGAAACCAGCGTAAAAGCGGCGCGGTTCGAATGGATCGAGATTTCCCCGCCGTCCTCGGCAATGGCGCGCGTGCGGTGTTTGTCATCCTTGACCATGCCGTAAACCGGCACATCAATGCCCATCTGCACAAGCAGCGGACGCACCGCGGCAACGTGGCCCCGGCCGCCGTCGAGCAGGATGAGGTCGGGCAGGCGGCCGAAGCCCTCGCCGTTTCCGGCTTCTCCGGCCTCCCGATACTCGGAAAAGCGCCGCGCGATCACCTCGCGCATGCTGCCGTAATCGTCCTGACCTTCGACGGTCTTGATTTTAAAACGGCGGTACGCGCTTTTGAGCGGCCGTCCATGCTCGAAAACCACCATGCCCGCCACATTTTCCCCGCCCGCCAGATTGGAAATATCGTACGATTCGATATACTCGGGCGTTTTCGGCAAATTCAGCAGCTGGCGCAGTTCGTCGAGCGCCGAGGTCTCGCGCCCTGTGCTGCGGCCCATAGCCTGCGCCAGCGCCTCCGCCGCGTTGGTGCGGCACATTTCCACAAGCTGCTTCTGCTCCCCCTTTTGCGGGATGTGCAGCTTCACGCGCCGGCCAGCCTTCTGCGTAAGCCACTGGGCAATCACTTCACCGTCGTTCACAGCGCCGTCAAGCGTGATAACCGGCGGGATTTTTTCGCGGATCCCGTAATACTGCGTCAAAAATTCGCTCCGGATCTGTTCAGGGTCGCTGTCTCCGTTTAGGATAAACGATTCCCGGTCGTAGAGCCGGCCACCCGAAAAGCGGAACACCTGCACGCTCACCTTTTCCCCGCTGAGCACCAGTGCAAAGACGTCCTGCTCCGGCACGCGGCTGGCCACCACCTTCTGGCGTTCCTTGAGTTTATTTATAGCCGCAATGCGGTCGCGTATACGCGCCGCCAGCTCGAATTCCATGTTTTCCGCGGCCTCATTCATTTTTTCCGTCAGCGCGCGCACCGAATCGCTCGCGCCACCGCGGATGAAATCGAGCGCGTCCTGCACGGCTTCCTGGTATTCCTCGCGGCTCACGTGACCGCGGCACGGCGCACAGCACTGCTTGATGTAATAATTCAGGCAGGGCCGCCCTTTGCCGAAATCCTGCGGGAACTTCCGCGTGCAGGAGGGCAACCGGAAGATCTTCCGCGCCTCCTCCACCGTGTCCTTGATCGTCCACGCCGAAAGGTACGGCCCAATGTATTTCGCGCCGTCGTCAAGCACCTGTTTGGTCTCGAGGATGCGCGGCCAGTCGCCGGCCGTCACCTTGATGTAGCTATAGCCCTTATCGTCCTTGAGCAGGATGTTGTACTTCGGCTGATGCTGCTTGATGAGGCTGCTTTCGAGGATCAGCGCCTCGAATTCGCTGTCCGTCAGGATATACTCGAAATACTCGACGTTCGACACCATCCGCCGCACTTTTTCATCGTGGTTTTTCTCTGAGCCGAAATACTGGCTGACGCGGTTCTTGAGCGCCTTTGCCTTACCGATATAAATGATCGTGCCGGATTTGTCGTGCATGATATAAACGCCCGGATGCAACGGCAGCTTCATCGCCTTGCGGCGCAACTCCCGGATATGCTGTTTTTTCTCTTCCGTCAGAAAAACCATAGCCGTCCCCGTCCTTTCGTACAGGCCGCAGATAAAAGAAACGCCTACCGGAATACTCCGATAGGCGCCGTTTGTGCCGGTAAAATTATTCCGCAAAACCAGATTCCACAAGCGCAACCAGGCTGTCAACAGCCTCCTGCTCGTCAGAACCATCCGCAATGATATCAATCTTCGTGCCGCCGACAATGCCGAGAGACAGAACGCCGAGAAGGCTCTTCGCGTTCACGCGACGCTCTTCCTTCTCAACCCAAATGGAAGACTTGAACTCATTAGCCTTCTGAATGAAGAACGTGGCCGGTCTTGCATGAAGACCTACCTGATTCTGCACAACAACTTCCTTAACACACATGCGATTCACTCTCCTGGTAATAATCAGTTCATTCTGAAATTCGGGAAAAACGATTTTGGGGATCGACCCCTACGCGTCTTATTATAGCATAATTTGTCTGCTCGTCAAGCGCACGCGCCTATTTTTGGATATATGCCTGTCGCATGTCCTTTTTTTAGCAGACCCGTTTGTGCACTTTGCACTGTATGTTGAAAACATTTCGTTGCTTTGTGCGGGTTCTTAGCGGAATCCCCGTCGAAATGCGTCTATTTCTGTCCGAGAATCCGGCGATCCTCCGCGGTGAGCGTGTGCCGGGAAAAGAGGTCCGGACGCACCTGTTGCGTGCGCAGAAGCGACTGCTTGCGGCGCCATTTCCGGATGTTTTCATGGTGTCCGCTCATAAGCGCTTCCGGCACGGCGCGTCCGCGCCAAACGGCCGGCCGCGTATACTGCGGGTATTCGAGCAAACCGTCAAAATGACTCTCTTCTTCGAAGCAGACGTCCTCGGAAAGCACGCCCGGCAGCATCCGCGCCACGGCATCCGTGAGGATGACGGCCGGCAACTCGCCGCCCGTAAGCACAAAATCGCCGATGGAAATTTCCTCCACCCCGTACGCTTCCAGCACGCGCTCATCCACGCCCTCGTAGTGGCCGCAGAGAATCAGCAGATTCTCATGCGTGGCGAGCGCTTTGACCTTTTCCTGGTTCAAAACACGGCCGCGGGGGGACATATACAGAATATGCGGGCGCACGCCGGTGTGTTCTGTAACGGCGTCGAAGGCGGCGGCGATCGGCTCCGCCATCAGCAGCATGCCCTTGCCGCCGCCGAAGGTGCAGTCATCCACGCGCTTGTGCGCGCCCTCGCCCCAACGGCGCAACTGGTGGCAGCACACCTGCAAATACCCGCGCGCGCGGGCGCGGCCGATGATACTTTCGCCGAGCAGCGTCTCGCACATTTCGGGAAAGAGCGTCACAATGTCAATGCGCATCGCCGTCTTCCTCCCCCGCAGTCAGTGTATCCGCTTCTTCGCCGAATATTCCCGGAATCGGCCGCACAAACAGCTCGCCGGCGTCGATATCCGTTTTGGCGATCATCGCATCGACTGCCGGGAATAAAAATTCCCCGCCTTCTTCGTTCACAATGCGGTAAACGTTGTTCGCGCCCGTCTCGAACACCTCGCGCACCGTGCCGTATACCACGCCGGTCGCATCGTCGATGACGGAAAGGCCGATCAGATCGCTGATAAAATAGCGGTTTTCCGGCAGGCGCACATCGTCGCGGTTCAGATACAGCACGCGCCCGCGGTAGAGGTCGGCCTGCGTCGCGCTCTCCACGCCCTGCAAACGGATCAAAAGCAGGCTTTTGTGCACGCGCGAAGCGAGCAGACCGGCGTCTGTACGGCCCTCGTCAAAATACAGACGCTTCAATTTTTGGAGAAACGCCGCGGAATCGCACCACGGCTCCACACGCATTTCGCCGCGCACGCCGTGTGTGCCGACAATCCGGCCGGCCTCAAGAAACTGTTTCTTCATCGTTCAACCTCCTAATGCTCCGGACTCATCCAGCCCGTTTCCCGCCGTCCCACGGCAGCGGGACGATGCCTGCCGCCCGCACATTTATGCGCAAGGGCAGCAAAAGGGCGCGCGGGAAACCCGTACGCCCTTGCGATCAATCGATTTCGACGATGACCTTTTCGTTGCTCCGTGTCGCGGCGGCGCGCATGACTACGCGGATCGCCTTGGCGATGCGTCCCTGCTTGCCGATTACACGACCCATGTCCTCCTCGGCAACGTGGAGGTGATAGACGACGGAGCCGTCGTCGCGGGGCTCGTCCATCGTAACCGAAACAGCGTCCGGCTGCTCGACCAGGCCCTGCGCAATGATCTTTAAAAGTTCCTGCATATTGGATGATCCTTTCTCAGCAAATGAGCGAGGCCAATCAGATTACGCCGTGCTTCTTGAACAGCGCCTTAACGGTATCCGTCGGCTGCGCGCCCTTCTCCATCCAGGCCTTCGCCTTTTCCGGGTCGACCTTCACAACGCTCGGCTCTTCCATCGGATCGTAGTAGCCGATTTCCTCGATGAAACGGCCGTCTCTCGGGTAGCGGGAATCCGCCACAACAATGCGGTAAAACGGAGCTTTCTTAGCGCCCATTCTGCGAAGTCTGATCTTAACCATGATAAATTCCTCCAAAGTTTATTTAAATATAAATTTTATCTATTAACCAACGAAACGTCGGCAATATTTACGTTTAAAACGGCGGGAAACCGCCCATGCCGCCCATATCCGGGCCGCCAAAACCACCCATGCCACCCATGCGGGACATCATTTTTCTGCCTTTTTTGCCGCCAAACTGCTTCATCAACTTCTGCATCTGCCGCAACTGGTTGCACAGGCGGTTGACATCCTCCACCTTCATGCCGCAGCCGGCCGCGATGCGCCGCTTGCGCGAGGCCTGCAAAAGCTCGGGTTTTGCACGTTCCTCAGGCGTCATCGAGAGGATGATCGCCGCGTTGCGGTCCATAATGCGGTCGTCGATGTCCATTTCGTCGAGCTTCGCGCTGTTGACGCCCGGCAGCTTCGAGAGGATGCCTTTGAGTGGACCCATTTTCTTCACCTGCTGAAACTGGTCAAGCAGGTCGTTGAAATCCATTTTGTTCTGCATCATACGCTCGGCGGTGCGGGCCGCAGCCTTCTCGTCGATGCGCGCCTCGGCCTGTTCGATCAGCGAAAGCACGTCGCCCATGCCGAGGATGCGGTTCGCCATGCGATCCGGGTGGAAAACCTCGAGATCGTCGAGCTTTTCGCCGGTGCCGGCAAATTTGATCGGCTTGCCCGTGACCGCCTTGACGGAGAGCGCCGCGCCGCCGCGGGTATCGCCGTCGAGCTTTGTCAGGATCACGCCGGTGATGTCGAGCAGGTCGTCGAACGCCTTGGCAACATTCACAGCTTCCTGACCGGTCATCGCGTCAACCACAAGCAGAATGTCGGTCGGCTGCACAGCCTCCCGGATGTTCTTGAGCTCATCCATCAGCGCCTCGTCGATTTGCAACCGGCCGGCCGTATCGATGATCACGTAGTCATTGCCGTAGTCGCGCGCGTGTCGGACCGCCGCCTGTGCGATGCGCACCGGATTCTCCGTACCCATCTCAAACACCGGAACGCCGGCCTGCTCGCCGACGATCTGCAACTGCTTGATGGCCGCCGGGCGGTAAATATCGCCGGCGACGAGCAGCGGCCGGTTGCCGCGGCCCTTGAGCATTTTGGCGAGCTTGGCCGCGTGCGTCGTTTTGCCGGCGCCCTGCAAGCCGCACATCATGATGACGGCCGGCGGATGCGCGGGCATTTTCAGCCGCTCCTCGCTACCGCCCATGAGCTGGGTCAGCTCCTCGTTGACGATCTTGATGACCATCTGCGCGGGCGTCAGACTCTCCATAACGTCCTCGCCCACGGCGCGCTCCGTGACGCGCTTTGTGAAATCCTTGGCGACCTTGTAGTTGACGTCCGCTTCGAGCAGCGCGAGCCGGACCTCACGCATAGCCTCCTTGACGTCCGCCTCAGAAAGCTTGCCCTTATTTTTCAGTTTTTTAAACGCATTGCCGAGCTTATCGGCAAGACCTTCAAACGCCATGTAAAATCCTTCCCGGCCGAAACGGCACTCAGTCTACCAGCTCCTGCGCATACGCGAGAATGGCCTCCACGTTCCGGCGGATGACCGGGTCATCGCCGTTCTTTTCGTTCTGCGCCTCGATCTGCAACGCGCAGTCGCACATGGTGGTCAGCTTTTCCTGCACCTTGCGGAAGCGTTTAGCAAGGCCGAGCCGCTCCTCCATTTCGATAAGCTGCTGTTCCGCACGCTTGATCGCGTCGCGCACGCCCTGCCGTGTAATGCCCTTTTCCTCGGCAATTTCCGCGAGGGAAAGGTCCTCGTTGTAATAGCACTCCACAACCTCCCGCTGCTTTTCGGTGAGCATGTCGCCGTAAAAGTCGAGCAGAAACGTGATGTGCAAATCCTTCGCCATAATCGTCTCCAATCCGGACGCGGCGCTTTCCGCATCCCGTCTGTAAAGTTTTTTTCTTTACAGCCTTTGTATTATACAATAGCCCGCATGGAATGTCAAGAGAAAGATTTTCGCCGCGCGCTGCGCCGCCTTTACAAACCAGAGCGCGCGTGCTATATTTATTGGTATGCAAAAATTAAGCGGTACACAAAACAAAAAGGGGCGAAATCATGGTTTATTTTAACTGCGATTACACCGAGGGCTGCCACCCGAAAATTCTCGAGCGGCTTTCGGAAACCAATATGCTGCAAACGGCAGGCTACGGCGAGGATGAAATCTGTGCCTCGGCCCGCGCGAAAATCCGCGCCGCCTGTGGGCGCGAGGACGTCGACGTGCACTTCCTCGTCGGCGGCACCCAGGCAAACGCGACGGTCATCGCCGCTGCGCTGCGCCCGCACCAGGGCGCCCTCTGCGCCGCAACCGGGCATATCAACGTGCATGAAACCGGCGCGGTGGAGGCCACCGGCCACAAGGCGCTGCCGCTGCCTGCCACGGCGGACGGCAAGATCTGCGCCGCACAGGTGGAAGCGGCTTACGAAGCACATGTGAACGATGCTTCATTTGAACATATGGTGCAGCCAAAGCTGGTGTATATTTCGCAGCCGACCGAAAACGGCGGCCTGTATTCAAAGGCGGAGCTCACCGCGCTGCACACAGTCTGCGCGCGCTGCGGGCTGTATCTCTTTGTCGACGGCGCACGTCTCGGCTACGGCCTTGCAGCGCCCGAAAACGACGTTTCGCTCGGCGACCTGTGCGCTCTGGCCGACGTGTTCTATATTGGCGGCACAAAGGTCGGCGCACTGTTCGGCGAGGCTGTGGTGATTGTGAATCCCGAGCTGAAGGTCGATTTCCGCTACCACATCAAGCAGCGCGGCGGTATGCTCGCAAAGGGCCGTCTGCTCGGCATCCAGTTCGATGTGCTGTTTACCGACGGCCTGTATTTTGCCATTTCGAGGAAGGCCGTCGCACAGGCGCGCCGCATCGCCGACGCCTGCCGCGCCGCAGGCTGCACCTTCTTCGCCGAATCCCCCACGAACCAGCAGTTCCCCATTTTCCCGGACAAAGCGCTCGAAAAGCTCGCGGGGAAATACGTGTGGTCCCACTGGGCGCGCGTCGATGCAACGCACAGCGCGATCCGCCTGTGCACGAGCTGGGCCACAACCGACGAAAATGTGGACGCGCTCTGCGCAGACATTGCGGACGCTCTCCGATAAACCCGCGGCATAACCGCGCCGGCCTGCGCATAAGTTTCTGAGTGAAACGACATGAGGAAGGCACGGTGATTCTGATGCGGAAACAGGGCATTGATCTTTCGGAGATGAACGGCGCGCTGCCGTTGCAGGGCATGCAGGGTGAGATCGATTTTATCCTCCTGCGCGCCGGATACGGCAGCGACTACAAATCGCAGGACGACACGCAATTTTACAATTTTGTTGCGCAGTGCAACGAGCTTTCGATTCCGTGGGGCGCCTATCTGTATTCCTACGCGCTCGACGTGGACGATGCGAAGAGCGAGGCCGCGCACATGCTGCGGCTGATCGACGGCTTTTACCCCGCCTACGGCGTCTGGCTCGACATGGAGGACGGAGACGGCTACAAGGCCAACCACGGGATGCCGTCCGACACGATGCTGACGGATATCTGCGTCACCTTCTGCGAAACGCTTGAAAAGGCCGGGTATTACACGGGCGTGTATTCCAATTTGAGCTGGTTCACCTCAAAGCTGAGTTCGCCTCGTCTCGACCGCTTCGACAAGTGGGTCGCGCAGTGGAACAGCACACTCGACTACAAGGGCAATTACGGCATCTGGCAGTATACTTCGAGCGGGAAAATTCCGGGCTACACCGGCCGTTTCGACATGAATTACGCCTATCGCGATTACCCAAAGCTGACGAACAACGGGCGTCCGAGTCCGAACCCCGCGCCTTCCGAAGACGATCGCCCGACCGGCACATACGAGGTAACGGCCTCTGTATTGAACGTGCGCACCGGACCGGGCACGAACTACCCGTGGAAGCCCTTCGACGAGCTGAGCGTCAACGCGCGCCAGCAGATTATGGCGCTTGCAGGCTACGCCGCAAACGGCTATGTACGCGGCATGATCTTCGACGTGTCGGAAACGAAGGGCGCCTGGGGAAAAACACCCTCGGGCTGGGTCCATCTCGACTGGGCTGCAAAAATCTGAATACAAACCGCCCCAACTGCCATATGAAACGGCAATTGGGGCGGTTCTATTTTCAGGAACCCGTGGACTTGTATTTCCTTACGCCGAACCGAAACAAAAGCCAGCACGGCAGCAAAATGAGCACCGACACGAGCGGCAACAGTGCAAACCATGCGGCATTCGTGCGACCTGTGAGGTACAGAAGCGGGTAATACTGAAACAGGGCGAACGGCACGACAAAGGTCAAAAACCACAAGATCTGCTTGCCATAGATCGAAAACGGATAGCGACCGAACTGCCGCGCGCCGTACGTTAAAATATCGAGAAATTTGACACTCTCCGTAGTGAAGAACGTACACGCTGCTTTCAGCAGAAACATCGCAAAAAATACGACAGCGCCGCACGCAATCATCAGCGTGAGTGCAAGCGCCTTCCATGCCGTCCACACGACGCCGCTGGCCGGAACAGCCCAAACAAGTACCAAAGCCGCCTGCAGCAGAAGGCCGCTGCGCGTAAAATCGAGGTTTGGCACGAGAATTTGCAGCAGCACGGACCGTGGCCGAACCAACGCGCGGTCAAATGTGCCATCCGCGAGAAGCCGCGCGAACACGGCAAGCCCGCCGCCGAACAGCTCGCCAATTGAAAACGACGAGACAATCACAGCAAAGCACAGGAAAACCTGCCCGTAGGTAAAGCCATCCACCGCATCAATCTGATCAAAAATGAACACGAGGCTGAAAAACGACGCGAACGCCGTCAGAAACTGGCCGAGTACTGTCATGAAAAACGACATGCGGTACTGCATCTGGCTTTTGAGATTCATCAGAAAAAGATTCCAGTACATCTTCATCCTTTATCCCCCCTGCACAATAATTTTTTTGAGCGAGGCACACATGCACAGCTTGCCGAAAACCACCAGCACAACAAGCCACAGCGACTGCAAAAGCAGGCTGCTCCACACGGCGCCGCCGGCCAGCGTGCCGCAGTAAATGCGCAGCGGGATATCGCGCATGGCCGCAAACGGCAGCCACTGTACGACAGCGCGCACGCGGTCGGGGAAAAACGCGAGCGGGATTAACCCGCCGGAAAGCAGGTTTGACACGGCCGTAAAAATAATGCGTGTGCCGCGGTGTGAGAGCGTAAAAAACATGGAAATGTGCATCAGCGTCGAAATGGATACTGTAATCAACAGCCCAAGCACTGTCGAAAGCAAGAACAGCAGCAACTGCGGAATGCTCTCCGGCAAAAGCAGCCGATACGGCGCGGGCAACAAAAGGGCGAGAAACAGAACAGGCAGAAAGCTCGTGCAAAATGGTGCGATGCGGTTGCCCGCCCCTGAAAGCAGCCAGCGCGTATACAGATCCACAGGGCGCACCAGCTCGTAGGCGATGCCGCCCGTGCGAATCGGCTCGTAGATGTCCGCATCGCCATACGAGACGGAAAACACGGCATAGAGCGCCTGCTGCATCCAGATGTATGCGGCGGTCTGCGAAAAGGCCATGGAAAAATCCGCGCCGTCCGCCGCGTACACGGCCGTAAATGCGAGAATCTCAAAGAATGCCCAGAAAAAGCGCGTGACGATCTCACCGAGCGCCACCGCACGGTATTGCAGGCTGTTGATCAGCCGGATGCGAAAAACCGAAAAATACGCTTTCATATGCGGTACTCCCTATACAGCGCCGCAACCATTTCTTCCGCCGTAATTTCCGAAACGGTGACGTCGGTCAGCGCGGCATGAGCGGCAAGGTGGGCGACGGCCGCGGAAGCCGTCCGTACAGATGGGTCGAGCTCGAGTTCCAGCTCACCTGCACGCCGTGCCGTGCAGATTAACCCCGGGCACAGCGCGGGCGGCGCGCCGTCAAAACGGACGACAATTTTTTTCTTTCCCGAAACATGCTGTCGAAGCGCGTCGAGGCTGCCGTCGAGCAGCAGTCTCCCCTTACCGATCAGGAGGACGCGGGAAGCGAGCGCTTCAATATCCTGCATATCGTGCGTTGTCAGTACAACCGTCGTGCCGCGCTCCGCGTTCAACGTCCGGATAAACTGCCGCACCGCAAGTTTTGAAACGGCGTCAAGCCCGATTGTCGGCTCATCGATTAACTTGGGTATATCTCTCAAAACCATTGACATAACTGGCCTTAACGGTATGCACAAATGTGTTTCATGTCCACTTCCCGTTTCCATTGTAGGCAAAAAAGGAATGCACAGTCAATTCAAACCGTGCATTCCTTTCCATGCTCCCCGGCGCCTCCGGCTCCGATGAGCTATGTATTATCCGATTATAAATTACGGAGCAGCTTGTCGTTCCTCCTGCTTAATGCTTTCTGCATCTTTTCATTTTCTGCCCGCAGCCGCTGATTCTCCTGCTGCAGTTCCCGTATCCTTTCGTGCAGGGCAACGATCTCATTATCCATCGCCATATCCAGAACCGAACGCCTGGGGTCGATCATCCCGACCTGCTGCTCCAGCGCTTTGTCCAGCGCTTGCCGTACCATCGGATTCTTGTAGAAGAACCCCCTCGACAGTCCCGTCTTGGCGATCAGCTTGGGGATCGTGACCTTCTCGCCTTCCTCCACCATCTCGAAGATGGTTCTCCTGGCAAGGTCAATCTTTTCGGCGCTGGCCTTCCTATTGCAGGCGATCATCTTGTCGTATTTGTTCATACTCTGCCTCCCATCCATCTAAGTTATCCAGGATTACCGCAGAGAGCCTTTGTCTGGCCTTTCGCGTCTCATCGGCGAGAAGCTGGTTGCTCATCTTCCGGTAATACTTCACATTTCGAACGCTGCTGTGCCCCAGCAGCTTGGCAATGGTCCAGTCGTCCAGGTGCATCTCGGTCAGCTTCATCCCATAGTAGTGCCGGTAGATATGGGTCCCGAAGCCGAAGATCTCACCGTTGTCATCCCGCAGTTCTTTCTTATAGATCATGTCCGTAATCCGGAACTGTACGGTGGTATATGGCATCGGCCGGCTGGGGTTCTTCTCATCGACGAAGATGTAAGTTGTATCCCCATATTTCTCTTTGGTGTAAGCAATTGCCTTTTTGATCAGCGCCGCAAGCTCTGCACTAATGGGCTTTTCATAGGGCTTGGTTTTCATCTGCCGGATCCGGATGATAATCTCGCCGTTCCGTTCCGACAGGCAATCCGGCGTCAGGGTCAGGGTATCGGATATCCGCGTCCCCAGCATCTGGTGGATAATCATCAGCCGTGCCGTCTGCGCATCCAGCTTTACGATCTCCCGGTTCAGCCGCTTTAGTTCCGCATCTGAATAGGTCTTGAAAGCCGCCTTTGGCGTTGGCGGAATGTCCCTTGTGAGGAACAGTCCGATCAGGTTTGGATAATCGCACATCCGGCCGGTGCTTTCCAGCAGACTGCGCAGCCGGTTCAAATCTGCATGGTAGTGTTTCGTCCCTGTAGCTTCCGTCTTTAGGTAGGTCAGGTATTCCTCTATGATCTCCCGGTTCAGGTCCCGGCAGGACTGCACCTGTGGGTATCGATCTGCCAGATATCTCGACAGGCGTCTGGCTGCCGTTAATTCCTTCTGTACACAGGCAATGGCTTCCCCCTGCAGGTTCAGGTAGATCCCTTTCTTCAGCTCCTGTCGGATGCCATCTTGGGATATCCGCGTAAAATTCAGCGTTCTGACCCGCTTGATTGGATTCTCTCTGTGTTCGATTCCCAGCTTGTCCAGCTCCCAGACATCCTTTTCTTCTTCCCGGCGGGTATCTACTGCTGTGAACTTGAGCATTCGCTCAAAATATCCAATTTCTCTTGCCTTGGATATGTTCTCTTTGCCGGTGGGTCCTCTGCTCCTATAATACAATGGGATGTGTTCCTTGAACATCCATGTCCGGAACTGTTTGACCCAGGTTTCCGGAGCCTTATCCCGCAGGCTGGATTTTGCTGTTGCACATTCTTTCAGGAACCTGCGCACCTTATTGTAGAACTGTTTGTCGCCCTGCATTCTTTCGATGCTTACCTGCGTACTGCGGTATCGGATGAATCCTTCAATCTCTTCCTTTAGTTTAGGCGACGGCAGCCCTGCCAGGTCGTAACAAGGGTTGCGTCCTATGATTCGTGCCAGGCCATCCGGTATTTCCTCCATTCCATACAGCAGCCGCAGGTATATTTTCTCATCCATCTTTTTCCTCACCTCTCTTGATGTATGACGCCAGGCTGTGCCGGCTGAAGTAGTCTTCACTCGCTTTTTCAATCTTCTTGGGCATGTAGTCGATATACTGCTCGGTCATCTCCTCATAGTCGTGACCGAGGTAATCGCGGATGCTCTGCAGGGATACGCCTGAGTCATAGAAGCAGGTCGCTATGGTGTGGCGGTAATCGTGGGAGCGGAAGATGTATTCCCCGTTCTGAATGTCGTTGAGTTCGCAGTATTTCAGCATATTGTAGCGGAAGGTTCCGCTCCGGTAGGGGCCGCCTTTGCTGTTTTGGAACACATAGTCCCCCGCTTTTATGTGGTGCTTTTTCAGGTATACCCGCATCAGCTTATACAGGGCCGCAGGAATTGGGATACGCTTGTAAGTGCGCATTTTGATCTGATAGACCTGAATCCAGGCGTCATCGCCCTGTATGTAGTAGGCGTTCCCTTTCAGGGTACACACCTCGCTGATCCGTAACCCTATACCCCATAGATGCAGATACATCAGCCGGAGGGTTTCAGGGAAGGCATAGAGCTTGGAGAAGATTTCTTCTGTGACCTCCTGTGCCACGCTCCGGTTATGATGCTTCAGTACCGTCTTCTGCAGTAAGCTGTCCGCATCGAAGGGGATTTGTCCGATGAGCTGCCGTACCCGCAGATGGTTGAAGAAGTGCAGGATGCTCATGACGATCTTATTGTAGGTTTCCGCCTGTACCCCCCTCTGCCGCTGCACCCGGAAGTACGCCTCCATCTGCGCCGGCGTTACAGAGCAGATATCGGTATCTTCCGGCTGCTGGATATCATTCAGGAAGCTTCGCAGGTAGATGAGTTCCCCCCGGATCACGCCGACCGACAGGTTGGTGATACCAAGCCCATACCGGATATATCTTTTGAGAAGTTCCCGGTTCCGGCGGTGCGTCACTTCGACAAAGGAGATGCTTAACACAGGGTTTGCGGGATCCATCCGCTCTGGCTGTATGTGGAACCGCTCCATATACCATACATGGGCGTTCCAGTTGATTTCCTCCGCTTGCAGGAACAGCGCTCTTCGGCAGAAGTTGATGATTCCGGGGCGCTTGCTTTCCGTGAGCCGGTTGCTGGGGGGTTCACGGAACGCCTGTATCTGCGGCAGTTCCATGGTTTCTATATCCTCAATCCCCTGCTCCGTACAAAAGTCATACAGGTCCCGCAGCCCCAGCAGGTGGACGCGCCTACCTTCAGGGCTTGTGCTGTTCTCCAGCTCATAATGCAGGATGTCGAACACCTGCCGTTTCATCCTCTCCGGGGCATTTCTGGAAAAATCCCAGACATGCTCGTTTTTCCTTGTGGAATTTCGGAACATGGCCGAAACCTTTGGGTCTGGATGGTATGGCAGGTAGAGGATTCCATTCTCATACCGCGGCCGTGCGACCTTTCCATCCTCCAGAACACGGATCCCCTGGCTCAGTGCATGCTGTTTGAGCTTGTCAAAGGCCAGCAGGTGATGGCGGATATACTTCATACCGCTTTGCCCTTTCAGGTAGGCTTCAAAGCTTTTTCTTGTTGCATAGTCCAGCTTCGAGAAATCCTGGATCCCTTCCATGACCATGAAGTCGATCACACTGGCTTTATAGCTGATCTGCACCCTGCCGACTTCCGCTTCCAATCTGGCTCGAAGCGCCTGATTATCCTGTTTTGCTGTTATCTGCCTGAGCGCAGCCGTCGGCATAGCGGTTCACCTCCTCTTACAGCAGATCCTTGATCCCATATAGATCCGAGTGCTTTTCATAAAATTCCCGGCTTGCGGTCATCAGCTGGTTATCCAGGATGCCCAGATATTTGACCGTCGTATCCAGATGCTTATGTCCCAGGGCCAGCTGGATCAGCTCCAGCGCCCAGCCGGCGTCCCGTCTGGACACCGCATAATATCTGCGGAGCATGTGCGGGGTCAGCTTAATGCCGGTTTTTTCCTCCATTCGGTCCAGCATGTCATACACGCTCTCCACCCGCATGGGTTTGCCAGCGGTTTCTCCCCTGATATTAATAAACAGGAGGCTCTGCCGCTGCAGTAACCTCCTGTATTCCGCCAGATAATGCAGCAGGAACTCGAAGGTTTCCCTGCTGATCTTCGCTGAGCGGTATTCCGCATTCTTGGCTCGGGCTTCGTTGTCGTTGTCGTCCCGGAAGTACACCTTGAGGACCTGCTTCTCATAATCGATATCCTTGGTATAATCCACCCCCAGGATCTCGCCGATCCGAAATCCGGTCTCTGCCAGCAGCAGGAGCAGCAGCTGATCCCGGAGGTTGGTACAGGCCCGGAGGATATCGATGATCTCCGGCTCTTGCGCCGCCCGCACATTCCGGTCCTTTTCCTTCAGGTACCCCTTGAAAGACTTGGAACGGATCGTCCGTTTGACCCCTACCGCATTGGATACGGTGATCTGGTTGTAAGCCAGCACCCGCAGGGGTTCCGTATATCCGTTATCCGCCAGATATAAAAAGAACCCGAACACATCCTTGAGGTATGCGTTGCAGGTTCCATTTCCCGTCTTCGCTGTTCGATTGTCTGTGATATGCCGTCCCTCCACCAGCCAATAGAGGAACTGCCCGAAGTGGCTGCTCTGTTCCTCAAAGCTCTTTTTTGCCACTTGCAATAGCTCGGTCCCAGTCTGATCCAGATAGTTCAGGTAGTAGCAGATCGAAAGGGCGAGCCGTCTGACCGTGTTTGGCGACCGGTTGGCGTCCGCCTTATGCTTCAGGTACTTGCTCGGCAGGAGAACGATATCGTAGTTTTCCTGGTCTTCGATGTAGTACAGCTTCCGTTTGCCGTCTACGCTGATCCTGATCCGATACCGGTTCATCCGCCTCACTCCTTTCCTTCGACTGCATACACAGTATATACTATCTTTTCGAACATATCCAGGAAAACAACCGATAAAAACGCCCTATTTTTCAGCGTTTTTCCCATCATAACCAACAAGCCCGTCCAATCCGAAGCTGATCAGGATTGCCCGGTCCACAGCGGCCATCCTCTCCCCGTCCAGCCTGCCGATATATGCGCCCAGACGCATGCGGTCAATGGTCCGCACCTGTTCCAGCATAGCAAAGGACGCAGTCCTCAGCCCTGTGGGCAGCCTGGGCAGCCCGATATGGGTGGGCAGCCTCCGTTTTCTTCTTCTTCTGCTGGTAATGGCAGCGACGATGACCGTGGAACCGTGATGGTTGCCCACATCGTTTTGTATGACCAGCACCGGGCACCGGGCGCCGGCCGCCCTGTTCGCATCCGACCACAGGGGTCAGGTCCGCATAGTAAATGTCCCCTCGCCTGATCTCCATATGCGCCACCTCGCTACTGTGCGCCAGGCTTGTCCTTCTGGGGAGCATACGCCTCAAACGCCGCCCTGCTGACCACGGGGATCTCTTTTGCCCTGCGCCGCCCCATCTGGATCGGCGCCAGCAGGGGCAGGACTCTGCCGCACAGGATCTGGTCTGGGCAGTTCATAATGAACCCGCCCGCAGTATCCAGAATCAGGTTGTCCAGCATGTCGGTCAGGATGATCTTCTCTGCATCGTACTGATGGGCGCCAATAAAGTTGGCGATATTTTCCGGCGTCATCTCCAGGACATATTCCTGCCTGGCTCCGCCGTCCAGCGGATAGATATATGCGTACCCGGCATGCTCTCTGCCAGGGATTTCCTTCTCTACGATGGTTTGTTCCTTCCGTTTCAAACTTCATCCTCCTCTCCCTATGTAGAAAGGCGGCGATCCGTTTTGGGGCAGACCGCCGCCTGTGATATCAATCGTTTTGACCCTTTACCGATACTTGTCCACGCCCCCCTCGGTACACGGGAACGCATTTCCCGGCCATGCATTTGGCCTCATTGGAATCTCATCACCCTGTGGTTCTCACAGGGCCGCCCTCGTTGGCTGCGACGGATCGCGGTTGACGCCGCTTCACGCTCGGCCTGTCGACTGGACGGAAGTATCTTTAATGCCTCTGCCTGTCATGGCCCTCGCTGCGGGTGCGCCGCAGCGTCGGAGCTTTGCCGGCCTTGGAGGTTTCCTGTATCGGTTGGCCATCCGGGCTTGTGCTCCTGTAGCTTGTCCCTTTCGGGGACAGCAGAGGGAAAGTAGAAAATGCGCTGTACTATGAAATTGTCAAAGAGCAAAGCCCGTTCCCTTGTCACGGGGAAACAGGCGAAGGAGATTGACCCCTTCACCTATAACCTCACTTCCAAGACAAAACACAACCCCCTATTTCAGAAATTCCCGAATTTTTTTCAGCGCCGCACTCACGGACTTCTGTACCGCTTGATAGCTGCATCTTTCCCGTTCCGCAATTTCTTCGTAGGTGAGTCCATCAAAGAAATACATCTGCAGCCTTCTTTTCTGGATTTCCGGCAGCCGCCTGATTCCTTCTCGAAGTGCCTGTGTCTGTAGGGATTCATAAACAGCGTCTTCCACTGTGGCCTGATTCTCCGGCACACGGCGGCTTAAGAGAGCCTCGCTCAGCTCGGTCTGATCCAGATGCCTCTCCTGCTCATTGAGGAAGGAGAGATCGTCCAATTCAAACCGGTCAAACAGCGCATAGAGCTTTACATCCAGTTCCAACTTGTGCGGGAACCCCTGGCCGTCTTTAAACGAGAGGTAGCATTTCCCATCGACCAATGACAGGGTATAGGGATTATACTTGTCCTTTCTTCTCTTGGGATGTCTGTCATCCATTTTCATATCCTCCAATCAACCGTTTTTTTGAATGAGCCAAAACGATTGATTGGGCGGACTACGGCATCCTATGGAAAAGCCGCATATATAACAAAATGCGCGCCAACAGACGCTATGGTCCGCTTGCGCGCATACAAATTTATGAAGGGATAAGAAGAGGTGTCATGGATGTAATGGGGGTTCATGGCAAGCTCTTTTATAGAATGTAAACCCGAATGTATAAAGAAGAAGCTGTAGATCACTCCTAAGAGCGAAGCTCGTTACTGCCGGGTTTAGGCTATATCGCCATGGTTTCCAGAGAACTAAGCATTCTGTTTTTTGACCATCTGGCCTGCTTCGCCACTTTTTTCATGAGCCATTCTGTCTCCTTCTGCCGGCTGTCAAAACGGGCTGGGTGTAGCCTTTGCACCCAGCCCGCCTGCAGACGCTTTTGCCGGTTTCGTTTCAGTTAATCAGCCTTATTTCCCGGCCGCCGCCTTTTTCCGCCTGTAGAACAGCATTCCCAGCACGCCGCAGGAGGCCAGCATCAGGCCGATCCACAGCGCTAGATTACTGCTGTCCCCGGTCTGCGGGCTTTCGGTTGTATCGTCTGTTTTGTCCGGCTTATCCTGTGGCGGATCCGTTAGTGCAGATGGGGTTTCCTCCGGTTTGGAAGGCTCCGCTTCACCCGTGGGGGCTAAAACCGTCTGCTCCTTTGTGATAACTTCCGTCAGGTCTGCGTCCTTAAAGTAAGTATCGCACTGCGGGCAGTACCAGTATTCAATATTGCCCGGCTCGGTTGCGGTGGGTGCGTCCCCGTCAACCTTTTCCGCTTTATGCCCCAGCGGGTCAATATCATCGACATCTTTGAAGCTGGTATATTCCTGCCCGTTAAACGTCACCTTTGCCGTATAGGTGGTCGTCCCTGCTTCGGTACAGGTAGCAGGTGTTTTTTCTTCTTGTGTGATGGTCACTTCCGGTTTTTCCACATGGCTGCTGTCGTTTTTGCAGGTGAAAGTCACTTCCGCGGTTTTGCCATCGTCAGACCAGCTCCACACAGGCTCGCCCCAAGCGTGGCCGATGGCCTTTTCTCCTATGATTCCTGCTTCATCGGTTTCAATTTCGCCGTCTTTATCAAGAAAATATCCCCCGCAATCCGGGCAGTACCAATACTCTTTGGTGCCGTCCTTAGTGCAGGTCGGGGGTACTGCGTCAAGGTGGTCGAGGTTGTGCAGGGTTTTTACTTTATCTTCCGGCCAACCGTTCCCTGCGTATCCTGTACCGTCACATGGCACATAAATATTAAGAGTGCTGCACCCAGAAAAAGTATTTTCTTCTATGCTTGGAGCTGTTTTCCTTGAGAAAGTCATACTACTCAGCTTACTACATCTATAAAATGCATATTCCCCAATGCTTGTGACGGTGGAAGGAATTTCTATATCATCTGTCAAATTAAAACAGTCACTGAACGCAGAACTCTGTATAGTGGTAAGCCTGCTCTCTTCAGCAAATTCCACGCTAATAAGATTTTCACAGTTATTAAACGCTTGTACTCCAATGATAGTAACAGTTTTCGGAATTGTAATGCTCTTCAATTTATTGCAGCCATAGAACGCACTCTCCCCAATAGTCTCGACTCCCTCCGGAATTTCTATGCTTGTCAAATTACTGCAATATGAGAACACACTTTTATTAATATCCTTCAGTTGGCTCTCTTCTGCAAAGGTTACGCTACTCAAATTTGAGCAACGCTGGAATGCATTCTCCCCAATGGTAGTTACACTAGATGGGATTTTTATGCTCGTCAAACTTGTGCAATATGTGAACGCCTGATTCCCAATGCTTTTGGTTCCACTTGGAAATTCTATGCTCGTCAGTTTACCGCAATCATTGAACGCAAAATTATTAATAGTCTCCAGTCGGCTCCCTTCTGCAAAGGTTACGCTATCCAAATTTGAACAGCTCTGGAACGCTCTCTCCTCAATGGAAATTACACTGGCTGGGATTTTTACACTTTCTAATTTTTTACAAAGCTGAAACGCTTGGACTCCAATACTCTCGATCCCCTCCGGGATCTCTATGCTCGTTAAATTTCCGCAATTAAAGAACGCAGCCTTCCCAATAGCAGTGACCGGCTTTCCCTCTATCTCGTTCGGAATTACGACGCTCGCTTCGTTTCCTGTATATCCGGTTATGGTCACACTTTCGCCGTTGACTTCATATACCAATCCTTCGGCTGTAGTCTCTCCCGCCGCAAACACGGTCATGGGCAGCATTCCCAACACCATGCACAGGGACAGCAGCAGCGCCGCCAGTTTCCTTTTTGCTTGAATTTGGTTTCTCCTCCTTGTCAAACGAGATTGCTTATCCTTTGGTATCCACCAAAGGATAGAAGGGATATCCCTTCTTAAAAAAGATACCGGCTGCGCCGGGG
>DBPP01000046.1:37699-62139 GCA_002305575.1 Ruminococcaceae bacterium UBA1417 | reverse complement strand
GGTGGAGCAGGCCGACGGCGAGTTTCATACTTACACCGGCATGAACGTGCCGAAGTATCTCAGCGACGCCACTCACGACGTCCGCGAGGTAACGCTGAAATCCGCGCCTCTTTGTATGCCGAACAATGAAAACCCGTTCATTTCAGCTAAAGTCGTGACAGACTAAGCACGGCAGAAAGGAGCAAAGCATGAAGAAAATCAGAATAACCCGCGGAGGCTGCGGGATCTGCTACACCGACGCTAACGGCGTGAAGCGCCACGCACTTAAAACCCCGGAAAGCGGGGCTTTTGAGTGTAGCGACGAACAGGCCGACCGCCTTGTCCGTCTGGGCGTGGCTATCTATGCCGGAACTGCCGGGAAGCCTGCACAACAGGCCGACGCCGAACCGGAGCAGGCCGAGGAACCGGAGCAGACGGTGAAGGGACACCTCGACGCCAAGGAGCTGGAAGGCTGGAGCTATAACGAGCTGAAAAAGCTCGCGGCTGAAATGGGCGTGGAAGTCAAAGGCAATAAAAAGGCCGACTATATCGCCGCGATCGCAGCCGAGGAAGCAGAGGCAGGCGCTGAGGACGACGAGCTGCCGCCGGATCTGGACGTCGCAGATCCAGAGTAAGGAGGCGGCCATGATAAAAATGATTAAAGGCGCTTACGGCCTAAAAATAAACGGAGTCGTTGAGGCTATGACAAGCCGATCGGCTCCGTTCTCTCTTGCCGACGCCCGCGAGGCTGAGCTTGTGGCTGCTGGCGTTGCGGTATATGTGCAGGAGCCGGACGAGGATCCGGCATACAGCAAAATGAAAATGGCAGAACTCCGGGAAGCTGCTGCAGCGTATGGCGTAGACGCCAGCAAGATCCGGAGCAAAAAAGAAGTAATCGCCATGATCGAGGACGCGAAGGCGAAAGCTGCCAAAGAGCCGGAGGACTAACCCGTGACCTTCAAGGAACAGATCCAGCAGGATCTCGACACGGTATTCCTCAATCTGGATGAGTTTGCAGAGCTTCGCCGCATCGAGGGTAAGCAGATCCCCGTCGTGGTGGACAACGATCAGCTCGTTAAGCTCAAACAGGGACAGATCCTCGGACTCGTCGAGGCCGACATGCTGCTCATGGGAAAGCAGGCAGATTTTCCGGCAGACATGGAACCCGGCAGGCTCCTGAACGTAGACGGCCGGGAAATGATCGTGACAAACTCAGGCACCGACATGGGGCTCATTGAGGTAGCTCTACGCCAGAACAGAACAGGCTAAGGAGGTGCGCCATGTTACTTGTTGATAGTATCGACAATCTGGTGAAGTGGCTCGCGGAAAATGTATGCAGCCAGATCCAGCTCAAACTCCCGGACGACTACCGGAACGACACCGACTACGACGTGGAGTTTGTGAACCCGGCCGCCTTCCCCTTATACACTCCGGGAAAGGACAGGCTGCCGCCGAATGTACCGGCCCCGATCCCTTCGGTATGCGCTCAGCTTATGGAGGGGAGCGACGACCTCATAAAGCGTCAGCGTCGGATCCAGTTTCGGCTCTGCCTTGCCTGCTGGAACCCCGGAGAACATGGCGGGGAAATATACTACCCTCGCCAAAATAGCGCAGCACTCGGCGGGTATTCCTACTACCGCGCCACGGGGGAGGCTGCAAAGACATACACCCGCAACATGAACGGCTGGAGGGACTCGTTCAACTTCGCCGATCTGGTGCTGCGGGAAATTGAAAATGCGGAATATATCGCAGGCCACCGGCTCGTGAAAGAGCAGGGGATCAAGTACGGGCTTTTCACCGAGGAAGGGAACATCTGGGACTATTACCCGTACTGGCATAACTGGATCACCTTCACGCTGGAGGCGGGTGTAACCACCGCAACCCCGAAACAATACGAAGATTTTTTATGATAAGGAGGCAAAATTATGGCTTATAAACATGGAGCCTACGGCGAGATCGGCGACAGTAAAGTAGCAAGCACTACACAGGCCGACGTCGTAGCCGCCTATATCGGCACCGCACCGGTAAACCTGATCCGGGGCTATGCCGACATGGATCTTGTCAATATGCCGATTAAGCTCACCGACATGGGCGACGCCCAGAGCAAGCTCGGATATGCACAGAATTGGGCCGACTTCACACTCTGCGAAGCCTTCGCCCAGCATTTTGACAACACCGTCGGGAATGTGGGCCCGATCTACGTCGTGAACGTCCTCGATCCGGACGTACACAAGGACGCGGAAAAGACCACAAAAACGCTGACCTTCAAAAATAATCGGACGGAGTTTGAGAGCTCTGACATTATTCTGGACACCTTCGCGATCGCCGACAAGGCCGAAGATGTGGACTATTCCCTCAGCTACAACTTTACAAAGGGCACCGTCGTGGTGCAGCTGCTCAAAGATCTGGAGACTGATAGTCTGGAGTGTACCTACAACACCGTGGACACCTCGGCGGTAGAGTCTGACGACATTATCGGGCAGGAAACGGCAGACGGCCAGTACACCGGGCTGCACGCCATGTCTCTGCTCTATCAGTACCACAATGCCGTCCTCAATATTCTGGCAGCACCCGGCTGGAGCCATATCCCGGAAGTTTACAAGGCTATGGTGAGCACCGTCCAGAAGCTCAACGGCCACTGGGACGGCTTCGTCAACGCCGACATTCCTCTGGTGGACAGCCAGAGCCAGAAGATCGACACGATCGCAAAGGCTCAGGAGTGGGCCGAAGAAAACGGATATAACAGCGAGTACAGTAAAGTGTACTGGCCGCAGGTGAAAGACGGCAGCGGCCGTGTGTTCCACCTCTCCACCGTTGGAAGCGCCACTATGCTGCGCGTGGATCTGGAGAACGACGGCGTGCCCTTCGAGTCTCCGTCCAATAAGGCAATCATGGCAACAGCTCAGTATTTTGGGGCAGACTCCAAGAGCCGCGGCTTCGATCAGCAGACTGCCAACAGCCTGAATGAGAAAGGCATTACAACGGCCTGCTTCTGGGCCGGTCAGTGGGTACTCTGGGGCCCGCACACAGCGGCCTACACCTACAATGGCAGCATGGACGCCCGCGCAATCTTCGACAACAATATCCGTATGCTTATGCACGTCACTAACAGCTTCCAGCTGGATCACGGAACGGAGATCGACTCCCCCATGACTCCGCAGGACAAGGACACGATCCTGAACTTCGAGAAGCAGAAGCTCGACACCCTTCTGGGGATCGGCGCTCTGATCGGCACTCCTACGGTGGAGTTTTTGGAGAGTGCAAACCCGACCAGCGACATGATGAACGGCGACTTCGTGTGGGATATTTCCGCAACGCCTACGCCTCCGTTCAAATCCGGCACTGTTCGCGTGTGCTATACCGATGAAGGTTTCCAGTCCTTCTTTGAGTCTGAATAAGGAGGTGCAGAAAAATGGGAAAATGGCTGGATATTAAAGGGCCGGTGGTGGCTGATACCGTCTACGCCGACAACACGCTGGTGGCTAAGGACGTGGCCTTCACCCTTCCGGGCCTCGAATTTATGACCGCTGACGTCATGGCCATGGGTAACATGACCGTGCCACTCGTGGGCCTTCTGGAAAACATGGAGCTCACGATCACCAAGATCGGCGTGGACATGGGCCTCAGCCGTCTGGGACGTCTGGAAAAGCAAAACCTTGAGTTTCGCTGGGTGCAGAACGTCGTCAAGTCTGACGGCACTCAGGGGACTGAGGGCTGCAAGGCTTTTGTCCGTGTTATGCCCGCGGCGCTCCCGGAGCTGGGCGTTGAAATTGGATCCGCAACCGAAGCGGAAGGCACTTACACTGTCACCCGTATGCAGATCTACGCAAACGGCGCGGAGTATATGTGCGTGGACAGACTGAGCCAGATCCTCCGCGTGAATGGCAAGGACTACATGAGCGCAATCAACAACCTGCTCTAAGTATGAATATCTGAATTAACGGCCCGCCGGACTTTCCTCTGGCGGGCTTATTTTATGAAAGGAGCCAAAGCATGAAAGAAGTA
Source organism: Ruminococcaceae bacterium UBA1417 (assembly GCA_002305575.1). GTDB lineage: Bacteria > Bacillota > Clostridia > Oscillospirales > Acutalibacteraceae > Hominenteromicrobium. Next base: position 58,155 of record DBPP01000046.1, on the reverse strand, counting down.
ACCAAAAACCCGATCAAGGGCACGCTGCGCCTGAAAAATCCGATCCTGATTAACGGGAACGAAATCACCGAAGTGACCTACGACTCGAACGAGATCGACGGGATCCTTTTTGCGACGGCTGAGTCACGGAGGAAGGCGGCAGCAGGCCGGAAAGATATTTCTATCGCCCCGGCGGCTGAATTTGATTTTAGTCTCCACCTTTACCTCGGCTTCGCTGCCATTGTGGCAGTGAACCCCTCCTATGATTTTTCCGACCTCGAAAGGATCAAAGGGCGCGACGTCGTGGAGGTTATGACGATCGGCCGAAATTTTATGCTCGCGTCGGGGGAGAAAACACAAACGGGCGACGACTCCGGCGAGCCTACCGAGACTACGCCAGAGTCTACCACACCAGCACGGCAGACCTCGAAAAAAAGCGAGTAACAGATTTTATCGTTGAATATGCAGAGGCGGCCGAGGATCTCGCGGAAGAAAGAAAACGCATGGAGAAGAACCGGCCGCACTTCAAGCCCAAACATGTAAGGAAACGGAGGTGAGGACATGGCGGGCAAGACCTTACAATCTACGATCGAGATCGCCGGTAGCCTCAGCCCGTCTTTACAACAGGCTATAAAGCAGGCCGTTGACCGGCTCGAAGAAATGAGTCAAGAGACGCTGGAGTCTGCCGGAGCTGCCGCGAAACTGGCGGCCGAAATCAGTACGCAGGAGTCTGTTCTGAAAAACCTCCAACGTGGGTACGAAGATTATATCGTGAGCGGATCCGAAAGCACCGACGAGGCCCTAAAGCTCGCCGACACCATTCAGGATCTATCCAACGAGCTGAACGAAAACCGGGGAGCACTCGAAGCAGCCCACGAAGCAGCCCAAAAGCTCGCAGGAGGCCAGCAAGAAACCGCCGACGCATACAGCAGACTGCAAAAACAGATCAGCGAGCAGGAGGCTGAGCTTGCAACGCTGCGCCGCTCCTATGCCAACGTAGCACTCGAACAGGGGGAAACCTCGGCCGAAGCGCGGCAGCTGGCAAGCCAGATTAGCCAACTTTCCGGCGATCTGAACGAGAACCGGCAGAGGCTAAGTGCTGCCGAACAGGCAGCGGATCAACTGGGCAACTCTCTGGAGGACGCCGGGCAGGACGCGGAAAGCTCCAGCGAAGGCTACACAGTGCTGAAAAATGTCCTTGCCAACCTTGTGACCGAGGGGATCAATAAAGCGGTGGACGCTTTCAAGGAGCTGGCAACGGAGGGAGACACCTCTCTCGCTATGCTAAGCGCCAGAACAGGAGCCACCGCGCAAGAACTCGAAGGCTTCGAGGACGTCATGTACGAGGTTTACAACTCCAACTATGGCGACAGCCTCGGAGACGTTTCGGAAAAACTCTCCACCGTCATTCAAATGACCGACAATCTGGACAAGGCTTCGCTGGCTCAGATAACCAAAAACGCGATCGCGCTGGAGGACGTGTTCGGCTTCGACGTAGTAGAAAGCCTGAGGGCAGCGAACAGCCTCACGGATCAGTTTGGCATAAGCGCAGAGGAAGCGTTTAACCTTATCGTGCAAGGGGCACAAAAAGGACTGAACCAAAACGACGACCTTCTGGACACGATCAACGAGTACAGCGTCCAGTTTCGGAACGCCGGATATTCTGCCGACGATATGTTCAACATGCTGGCAAACGGAGCCGAGACTGGAACATGGAGCATTGACAAACTGGGCGACGCGGTAAAAGAGTTTAACATACGAATGAGCGACGGCACAGCAAACGAGTACCTCGAACAGCTCGGCCTTAATACCGAGGAAGTAATCGCTCAATTCAACAAGGGCGGGCCAGAGGCTCAGGCTGCGATCGGCGACATTATGGAGGCTCTGCAAGAGTGCGACGACGCGACGCTGCAATATCAGGCAGGCGTCGGCCTGTTTGGCACTATGTGGGAGGATCTGGGCGTTGACACCGTGGCGTCCCTTATGGACACACAGGGCGCGATCCAGAGCACTTCCGACGCCATGGCACAACTGGACAGCGCCGCCTATGATACGCTGGAGAGCTCACTCTCCCAGCTGGGGCGCACAATCAAGTCCGAAGTGGTGCAGCCGGTAGCCGAAGAACTCACTCCCGCCATGAAAGAGGCCGTGGACTATGTGAACGCAAACGTAGCCCCGGCGGTGGACTGGGTATCGTCTCACCTTCCTGAGATCGGCCTTGCGCTGGGAACGCTCAGCGCCGTTTTGGTGGCTATGAACTGGGGCTCTCTTGTGGCGCAGTTTGGAAAGATAAAGGGAGCGATCACCGGATTTACGACCGCCCTCGGCGCAGTCTCCGGGCCTGTCATGGCCGTGATCGCAATCGTGGCCGCGCTGGCTGCCGGTTTTATGTATTTATGGCAGACAAACGAGGACTTTCGGGCTAATGTGACAGCAATCTGGGCCGAGCTGCAAGCCAGCTTTTCGGAGCTCGGAGCCGGAATCGTGCAAATGATTAACCAGCTTATGCCGCTGATCCAACAGACTGCGGCGACCGTTCTCTCTGCCTTCGCACAAATTGCCTCGGCAGTGATCCCGGTGCTGGTGGAGCTGATCGGCGCTATTCTGCCGGTTATTATTGACCTTATAAACCAAATGCTCCCGATCCTGACGCAGATCGTCCAGACAGTGCTCACTACGCTGATAGACCTAATCAACCAGCTGCTCCCGGTGATAATGCAGATTATTCAGGCAGTCTTGCCGGTGCTGGTGGAGTTTATCAACGCACTGCTTCCGGTTTTAATGCAGATCGTTCAGGCGATCCTTCCAGTTTTTGTGCAGCTTATCAGTGCGCTGCTCCCGATCCTCTCACAGATTGTGACCGCGATCATGCCGGTGATTATTCAGCTGCTTAACACCATTCTGCCGATTATTATGCAGATTATTCAGGCGGTGCTTCCAATCCTGATCCAGATCCTCAACATGCTGACGCCGATCCTGAATATGATCGTGTCGCTGCTGACGCCGATCCTGAACCTCATTATTTCACTGGTGGAGCCGATCCTGAACCTCATCATGTCGGCGATCACGCCGCTGATTAACATTTTTATGTCACTCATTAACACGGTGCTGCAGCCAATCATGCCGATCCTGCAAGCACTGGCGAACATTTTCACCGCCGTGCTGGGGGCTGCTATTCAGGCGATCCAGCCGATCGTGCAAAGCCTGATCTCTATCTTCCAAGGGCTGATTAACTTTATAACCGGCGTTTTCTCTGGAAGCTGGAGCTCAGCATGGAGCGGAGTCGTTCAGGTTTTCGGCGGCCTTTGGGACGGCCTCGTGGGGCTGGTGAAGGCACCGATCAACGCCGTGATCGGCCTTGTGAACAGTGCAATCAATGCGCTGAACGGTATCAGCGTAACAATCCCGGACTGGGTGCCAGTCGTAGGCGGCAACACCTTCGGGATCAATATCCCGAACATTCCAATGCTTGCAACTGGCGGCTTTACCGACGGCGTATCAATCGCGGGCGAGGAAGGCATGGAGGCGGTAATCTCGTTCGATCCTGCCTACCGAGATCAAAATATTGCTATCTGGCAGAAAGCCGGGCAGCTGCTCGGAACCCTCGGATCTTCCTCCGAGGGAGGCGCAGGGCTCACGAATACAGCCGGAAAGCTGCTCGCTCTGGACGACTTCTCTCTGGGGAGTCTCGCCAACAACACGAGCACCGTCATTTACTACGATTTTTCCGGCTTCACATGGAGCCCACAGATCCAGACGGAAGGATCCGGCGAGGACGCCGACGACTTCATGGCCCGCCTCAAAGCACACGAGGCCGAGTTTTTCGACTGGCTGGAGGAATTTATTCAGGCAAGGGAGGTGGCGCTTTATGCGTAGGGTAACGGGCTATCTGGAATACATCACACGCGAAGGCGACACCTTCGACGCCCTGGCGCTGCAAATGTATAACGAGGAAACCCTCGCCCATTACATCATTGAATTTAACCCCGACTATGCGGACGTTCTGATCTTCGAAGCGAACGTGGCCCTCCGGCTGCCAATCGTAGAGGACGCAGAGACGCCGGAAACTCTGCCGCCGTGGCGTCGGGGCGAAGAAATCCCGGAGCTGGACGCTTCGTGAATTTTTACTATAACGGGACGGACATATACAACGACGTGTCGGTGAACTACTGCGTGCATGAAATGTTCGCGGAAAAACAGGCCGACACGCTCGTGATCCGTTTCAATGACACCAAGGGAATATGGAGCAAATGGCAACCGGCGGCCGGTGACACAGTGCGCTTCAAGGAAGGCGCAAGCGATACCGGGAAAATGTTCGTTCACTCCATGAAACCAGAAAACGGACTCTTTACGATCCGGGCCATGTCTATGCCGAAAACGGCAAAGATCCGGAAATCAAAGAGCTGGGAGGGCGTGCGCTTCCTTCAATTGGCAAATGAATTTGCCGGGAACCACGGCCTCGCCTTTAAAAACTACGGGTGCGAAGATCAGGTTTACCCGTATATCAAACAAGACAATGAGGGGGATTTTTCCCTCTTTTCTCGTCTTTGTATGCTGGAGGGCTGTCAAATGCTTATTTTTGACGGCTCTCTGCTCGCGTATAACGAGCACTACATTGAGCAGCAGGAACCCGCTGGCGGCCTCACGGTGGACGAAAACGGCGTCTTTACCTACGAGGACAACCGCGACACCATGTTCGGCTCCTGCGAGGTGGCAAGCGGGAGCTACTCCGGCAAATATGTGGCAGACGCTTCAAACAGCGCCATACTGCGACCGGAGATCCCGATCCAAGTCACCAGCAACGCAGAGGCGGCCCGCTTCGCCAAGGGCCTGCTCCGAAATGCCAACAAATACGGACGCACGGGGCAGTTTTCCAAGGCTCTAATGACTGGGTACGCAGCCGCCAGCCTGCTGACTTTAAAAACGACAAAAGCAAGCATGTGGGACGGTACCGTCTTTGTGTACAAAGTCCGGCATGACTTCGTAGGCAACAAGTCAACAATCTATTTCAGGGATCTGCTGGAGGGCTACTAAATGGGAAATATCTACAAGGGAACAATCGCCGGGATAGAGGGCAACACCGCCCGCGTGCTTCCCTCCGACGCCGGGGCCAAACCGACCGCTAAGATCGTGATCCCGTGGCACCTCAGAGGGAGCACAGGGAACCTCACCAAAGGCACACCGGTAGTGTATGTCGAATTTGACGACGCCAGCGGGCTACTACTCGGCCGGGCCGACGGTGAGTGGGGCGCTTACCTTCCCGGACTGACGGCCGGATCCATATCCGTGCCGGAAGGAGACGTAAACGCCAGCGGCGTGAGCTTATCCGGGCACAGGCATGGAGGTGTAGAACCCGGCAGCGGCACCACCGGCAGGCCAACATAAGGAGGGGCCAATATGGCGACAATGGCAAAATGGGGCTCAAAAACATGGGCCGTATCTCAGAAAAAAGTCGTCGCTCTGGAGGGGCTGGCCTTTTCCTATTCTCAGGTAGCTGACAACAACACCAGCACCGAGGAAAAGAAAACCACCAACGAGCGAGGCACGGATCTATTCCCGCTCAGCTTCACCACCGTGCTGCACAGCGGCGCGGGCGTGGACGTCCGGGCAGAGATCGAAAGCTGGAAAGAGCTTGTCACAAAAGTAAATTATTTTTATCTGGGAGGCAAGAAGCTGGGGCCGAAGCTCCAGCTCCGCAAAGTGTCCGTGAGCAACGTCGAGATCGACGACCTCGGACGCATGAGACTGGCGACGCTATCCTTTGAATTTAAGGAGTATGATCCCGACACCACAAGCGTGCCGGTAAGCACCACCGCCCTGAATGTGAAAGCCAGCACGGCCTCGAAATCCCAGAACAAACCGGCAAACACGCAAGTGCAGGCAGCGCCAAAAAAGACGATCACCGTCGGCTGCTATGTAAGGCCGACCGGGAGCAGGTATGCAACCGGCCAGACGATCCCGAACTGGGTAAAAGAGCGCAGCCATAAGGTAAGCCAGATCAAGGAAAGCCAAAACAAGGTGCTGCTCGGCCACCCGGACGGGATCAACAGCTGGGTATATCTGAGCGAAGTCACGCTCGTGTAAAGGAGGGAGGCCATGAGAGCGCAAGGAAACGGGCTCCCGCAGGTGTGCGCGGCCAACCTGCTGCGAACCGTGCGGGGCGAGGTGGCATACGACAGACTCAGGGGCCGGGACGGTGCTCTGATCGACCAGCCAAACGCCACCGACGCGGCAGCAGCCGACGCCGAGTGGGTGCTCGAAACCTACGAACCACGGGTAAACGCTGAGGAAATCGTCACGGATCCCTCTGGCGTTTTATCCGGTGAATTTAATATGACTGTGAATATCACGGAAAGAAAGGAGGACGAGGAAATCGAATGAGCGAGCTCCAATTCATAGAGACAAGCGCCCAAAAGGTGCATGAAACCATTATCAGCGAGCTGGAGAACGGAGTCAACGATCCGCTCTATCCGGGTGACGAGCGCCGGATCTTCGGCGACGCCATGGCCGAGGTGATCGTGGCCGTGTATAACAGTGTCAACGACGCCTGCAAGCAGAAAATGCTCCGCTATGCTCGCGGCTCCGTGCTGGACGCTCTGGGCGAAAACCGGGACACTCCACGCCTCGATCCTACCTTCGCCACCACAACGCTGCGCTTCGGTATCAACGAGGCCATAGCGTCAAATATTGTTATACCGGCCGGGATCCGGGTGACGAACGACTTCGTTCACTACTTCCTGACCGACGCCACCGTCGTGCTCTATGCTGGGAGCCTCTATGTGGAGGTATCGGCCACGGCAGAAAGCGGCGGCACTGACTACAACGACATAGCGATCGGAGAGATCTCTCAGATCGTGGACGTCTCCGACGTGCCCCTGATCGACTATGTAACCAACACGGAAGCCACAGCAGGAGGCGGCGACCGGGAGGACGACGAAGCATACCGGGAAAGGATCCGGGAAGCAGAAAACCGGCTCAGCACAGCAGGCCCGGCCAAAGCCTACAAATACTGGGCCATGACCGCAAACCCGCTCGTCACTGACGCGGTGGTGGAGTCTGAGACAGAAACCGTCACGCGCACGCTGCCGGTATATGACGGCCACGCCTTCCAAGGCGGTGCCAATCTCCTGCCGGAAACCTTAACTGTGTACCTTCCAAGCGGAGCGGAGGCCGCGCCTCAAACGGACTACACCGCCACATATAGCGACGAACTGCTGACACTGGCACTCTCCGGGGCTCTGTCCGAAGCGGAAACCGTAAAGATCGAGATCACCCGGAACATGTACGGGCGCGTCAAGATCGTGCCAATATGCGCCGGTGGAGAAATCCCCGACGAGGACATACTGGCCGACGTGCTGGCGGCCTGTTCTGCTGACGACGTGAGGCCGCTCACGGATCTGGTGCAGGTGGAGGCTCCGACGACGTTCAAATATGACATTGAGCTGGAATACTGGACAACGAAGGCGAACGAGTCCGAAGTCGTGGAGAATGTGGAAGGATCCGGCGGGGCAATCGACCAGTATATCTACTGGCAAGGATCCAGCCTCGACCAAGACATAAACCCGGACTATCTGCGGAAGCTGATCCTCTGCCCTCACTGGGAGGAAGGACTGACCGGAGCCACGCGGGTGAACATCATTAAGCCGGTATATACCGAACTTCCAAGCACCACCGTGGCCGAGTTTTCCGGGAAGCTGACCGTTTCCCACAAAGTAAAGGACTAAGGAGGCGAGGCTATGGCAGGAATGAAAATATCAGATCTTGACTTTGCGCGGCTCCTGCCCGCCTTCATGCGCGACGACGAGGCAGCGATCGCACTCAGCAAGGCCATGAATAAGCTCATACAGCCACCCGGCAACAGGATCCCGACGATCCGGACGTGGGACGAGATCGACAACCTCAACGAGCCAGAGTGTGACGAGCTGGCGTGGGAGCTGGACATTGACTGGTACGACTCCACCGGCATGAGTCTGGAAGAAAAAAGGGAGACGATCAAGCTCGCCCAGCAGATCAAACGCAAGCGCGGGACAAAATGGGCCGTTGAACGCCTGATCTCTGCCTACTTCGGCGAGGGCTATGTTATGGAGTGGTACGAAATGTACGACTCCCCCTACACCTTCGTGGCACTGACAACGAACACCAACACGGACACCCAGAACTTTGAAAATTTTGTGGAGGCCGTGAAGGCTGCAAAAAACGCACGCTCGCACCTTGCGGGCGTTTTCTATTACTGGCAGCAAGGGCCGGATCCGGGCATTGAGTACCGGCTGGACACTTCGCTGCACCGGTACAACTTCGTGAAATGCGGCACCCGGCCGCGGATCGCAACCGTCGGCTTTATCGTGAAGCCGAGCATTGAAACGGATCCGGAGGAAACGCTGCACCTTTATGGCTTCACAAAGGCCGGGGAGCTGACATGCGGCACATACCCACGACCGGGAACGCTGGGCGCAATAGTAAAAAGCGGGATCACCGCCGAAGCAGAAACTCAGGCGATCCGCTACAACTTCGCCCGCGAGGCCGGAACCTACCCAAACACCGCCACACTGGGGCGAGTGCTCAGACAAGAAATTAAAGTGGAGCAGGCAGACAAGGCTCTGGCCTACGAGCTGCCTAAAACCTCCGGGCAAATTTGCGGCACATATCCAAGGCCTGGAACTCTGGGAAACGTGCTGCAGCACGCAGTCGGCGTCAATCTGGCGGCGGCTTTTTCGTTGTACCAACTTATAAAGGCCGGGACGCAGAAATGCGGTACCACGCCGGGCGGCGGCACAATAGGCGCGGCCGCAACAAACAAAGCAGCTACAGCGCTGCAAGTCTCCAGCGTGGCGTATAGCTTCGTGAAATGCGGGACGCGGTGCTGCGGTGAATAAATCGAAAGGAGGACACCCGCATGAGCTACTTTCACGACACCTTCATGGGACACCGGAGGGATCAGTGGCTCCGCTCGATCCATGCCATAGAAGTGCAGACCGGCGGCAGCTGGCACCGGGGAGCTATCAATAAAAAGCTCGTCGAAGGCGACACGCTTGTGATCTACGCTACCTTCCCGACACTGGACTCCGTGGCCTGCACGATCGACGCCTCGCGCCTGATTGATACGCGCGGGGAAGTCGCTGCATACCAGCAGCGCACGATCAACAAAGTAGAGGGACAAGGCACAATGATTAAGCTCTCGATCCCGATCTACGAAGTAACAGCCTAAAGGAAGGAGGTAAACAGGCATGTATAACGCAACTTACTGGCTTGACAGAGTGGTGGACGAAGATACAGAGGAAGTCCTTCAGGAAGGTACAGACCAGAGCGCCGGGCATTTCAACAACATGGAGGAAGGCATTTCCGACGCACATCTGGCGACTGCTATTCTCCTGATCTCCGCTTCCTTGTCAGCCGATCAAGTAGCCACCGAAGAACAGACGATCACGCTCGAAAACTCCGAGAGCTTCCCGTTCAACAACTCGGTGGAAACCGTGGCACTGAATACGGCCCGGAACTTCACGGACTACACCGTGGAGGCCGAAGTGCTGGAGCATGACGGGAATGTCGGCGACGTGAAGATTTTCAGCCGCCTGCTGAATGGCTTCAAAGTGGCCTATGACGGCAGCGCCAAAAACGCCACTATCAAACTGAGAATTAAAGGAGGAATGTAACCATGGCAGATCAGAACAACGTAAAGGTTATTGAAAAGAACGCGGGCCCGAAAATTGCCTATGAGCAGACGGGCACCTGCCTGATCTTCGGCGATTATGAGCTGATGATTAACGCGGCAAAGTACCAGAAAGACTGGGACGTGACCGTGGATATTTGCAAGGACAAGGCCGGAAACCTTACGATCGGCACCGAGTCAGGGCTCCGCTATGTGGCGCAGGTAATGATCCCGGCAGCCACTTACACTGAGACACCGATTGAACCGGAGGAAGGCGCGTCGCCCATGTCCGGCACTGGCGAGGGTATGAACAGCACTGTGCAGAGAGAGCAGAACCCGCTCGACATGGGCGACGTTACTCTTGTACTCTGGAGCATTGAATAAACCAAAAAGGAGGACATGACAATGGCAAACTTTGATCTTTCCAGTCTGGCACTCAAAAGCGTGTGCCCGAACAATGAAATTTTTGTGGACGACGCGGATCTGCCGTCCGTTATGGTGTATATCCCGAAATTTAAGAACAGCGACGTGCTGACCGGTGGAAACGACAGCACCCACCCGGCTTTTATTGTAAACGGGCAGGAAATCCCCGGATTTTGGTACTCCAAGTACCAGAACGTCGTACACACCACCCAGCTGACCGACGGCAGTATCGCGGCAGCGTACAGTCTGCCGGGCGAGGATCCGGCGGCAAACATTAACTTTGACACCGCCCGCTCCCGCTGCGAGGCAAAGGGCGCAGGCTGGCACCTCTCCACCAACGCCGAGTGGGCCGCGATCGCCCTCTGGTGTAAAAAGAACGGCTTCATGCCTTACGGGAATAACAACTACGGAAAGGACACCCGCGAGAGCAACTACAAGGCGATCCCGACGAGCTTCTACGGCCCGGACAGCGATCAGCCGGAAGGCACCACGGCCAGAGTGGCAACTGGCACCGGCCCGCTCACATGGAGCCACGACAAAACTCTGAGCGGTATCTGGGATCTGAACGGTAACGTGTGGGAATGGCAGGGCGGTATTCGTCTTGTGTGGGGCGAGCTCCAGATCCTTGCCAACAACGACGCAGCGGATCCGGACAACCCGCAGAACACAACCAGCGTGTGCTGGAAGGCTATCAATGCGGCCGACGGCTCCCTTGTAGAGCCTGAGTGCGAAGTGGGCGACAGCTCCGCGACTCTCTCCGGCAGCACCGTGAAGCTGGACTATGTAAGCGGTGCATGGCAGTGGACAACGACCGTCGCAAGCTCTCAGGACGCAAGCCGCAGCTGTGCCTTCGGAAAAGTCACCGCAGCGGCAGCAGTCGGAGAGGCTGCTAAGATCCTGCTCCGCTCCCTTGCCCTTCTCCCGGACGAAGGCGCTCAGGAAGCTGACTACGAAGGCGATTATTTCTGGTGGAATAACGGCGTAGCCGAACGCTGCGTGTTTCGCGGGGGCGGCTGGGCCAGCGGCGCGCACGCGGGCGTGTTCTACCTCAGCGGCCCCAACTCCCGCTCCGGCGTCGACACGAACCTCGGCTTCCGCTCCGCTTATATCCCGGAAATCGGGTAATCTGGCAATCTGAAAATCTGGCTAAGGGGCGGCCCGCCAAAGCCGCCCCTTTACCACAGTAAGGAGAAACAACATGGACAACCTACAGCTCCGGCAGCGGATCGTCCGCTCCATGATCCGGGTGGGCGAGCGCACCAATAACATGCGAAAGCCGGAAAAATTCGAGTACCGCAAGCACATGACCGCCGCTTTTATGGACATGCTGGAGCTCTGCATTGAGGCGAACCGGGCCAGAGGCCAACGCCGGGTGGAGCTCCAGAACAAAATGGACACGAAGCTGGACGTGCTGCGCTCCCTCGTAGATACCGCAGTTTCACCGGAGGATCGCCTGATCTCTCCGGGACTCCATGAGGTATGGAGCAAGGAACTGAACGAAATCGGGCGTATGCTGGGCGGCTGGAAAAAGTCGAACGAGTAACACGCCCGTGGGGAATGTGTCGTGATAAAAGGGGGCGCTGCGTGTATCGCGGGGGCAACTGGAACAACGGCACGAACGCAGGCGTGTTCTACCTCAACGGCAACAACTCCCGCTCCAACGTCAACACGAACATCGGCTTCCGCTCCGCTCTTGCCTTGTTTGCTTATGTCCTGCGGGCTACGGCCTTGCAGGAGCACAAAGGCAAAAGGGACGCATTTCCCGGCCGACAAGGCCAAAGATGAACGCTCGTGCAGTTTGCCGGTAAAGTGACCGGGAACGGCGGGCAAACCGCGCAGGCTGGCCGTTCCTGCTTTATGCGGGTGAAGGGCGGCCGCGATCCTGCGGCGTGGCGGCCGTAGGGGGACGGCCGTTTCAAGGAGTGTCACACGCGGGCCTTTTTATAAAAACATGGAAGGAGTGACGGCTATCAAAGAAGCGGAAAAGCCTTCCCTTCTGGAACGTATATACTCGTGGGAAAATCTGCTGAACGCATACCACGAAGCAGCGAGCGAGAAATGGTACCGCAGCGACGTGCTGGCCTTCTCTGCGAGGCTGGAGGAAAATCTGATTGAAATACAAAACTCCCTGATCTGGCGCACTTACAAGGTGGGCCGATACCGGGAGTTTTATGTCTCGGAGCCAAAGCGCCGCCTTATTATGGCGCTGAGCTTCCCGGATCGCGTCGTGCAGTGGGCTGTATATCTCCAAGTCAACAAAGAGCTCGACAATGGCATGATCTACCATAGTTACGGTTGCCGGGTGGGAAAAGGTACAACAAGGGCGGCCGACCGGCTGCAATACTGGGCGACACTCGTTGACCGTAAGCCGGGGCCGAGCTGGCACTACTTAAAACTGGATATTTCAAAGTATTTTTACCGGGTAGACCATAAGGTTTTACTCGGTATTTTGCGGCGCAAATACCCGGACGAGGACGGCTTTCTCTGGCTCATGGAGACGATCATCAACTGCGACCACACGCCCTTCGGGCTTCCTCCGGGAAAGACGGCCGACGAGGTGCCGCCTTCGGAGCGGCTCTTTGAGGTGGGTATGCCGATCGGGAACCTCACCAGCCAGCTGCTTGCGAACGTCTGCCTTAACGAGTTGGATCAGTATATCAAGCACGAGCTGAAAGCGCATTTTTACGAACGCTACATGGACGACATGGCGCTGCTGCACCCATACGCCGCAGTGCTGAACGTGTGGCAGGTGAAGATCGAGGGCTACCTCAACAATGAGCTACACCTCGAACTTAACGGCAAGACAACGATCGGACTCGTAAAGCGCGGGATCACCTTTGTAGGCTGCCGGATCTTCCCCGGCTACCGAAAGCCGACAAAGCAGAGCGTCAAAAAGATGAAGGCGCGTATGCGGTATATCGCCAAGGAGTACGAGGCGGGGTTGATTGACTTTGACGCAGTAGACGCCACCATGCAAAGCTACTTCGGTATGCTGAGCCACTGCTCCACTCACGGGCTCCAGAAGTGGATCGAGAAAAATATAGTTTTCAAACGAAAAGAACCGGCCACAGAGGCAAAGGAGGTGAACCTATGGACATAACCGCAATAATTATCGCCGCGAGCATACCGTCGGCAATCACTGGCTTTTGTTTCTGGCTTATTGAGAGAAACATCAAAAAGCAGGACAAAAAGCGAGAGGCTGAGGAAGAAGCCCGGCGCGAGGACATGGAGAGGCGCGAAAACTTACGGCAGCAGCAAGAGTTTTACCTCGTCCAAGGCGTAAACGCTGCGATCGCGCTCGGCGAGGCCACGGCCAAAGCGGTGCAGCGGATCCCTGACGCTCACTGCAACGGAGACATGCACGCGGCGCTGGAGTATGCCTCGAAAGTCAAACACGCACAAAAGGACTTTCTGGCTAAACAGGGGATCAATTCCATTTACGAATAGGAGGCGACGACCATGTGCGAGGAATACGCCGGGCCGGACGCCGTTGTGGATCCGGCGGCTCCGGATCCGCGGCTCCGGCAACTGGCCGAAGAAAACAAAAAGCTCCGGGAGCAGATCCAGCAAATGCGAGCTGCCGCTGCAGCAAAAAAGAAGGTTGAGTTTTCAAAGCTCATTTTTCTGGGCGTAAGTATCGCCACCATAGCGATCACCGTCTTTTCCTGCCGCATGATCTGGATCACCATGGACACCTCCGTGCTTGCCTATCTGATCCCGGCGGTATTTGCAGAAATGGCCTCGGCGACCGGCTTCTATTACACCAAGGCAAAGGCAGAAAACAAGATCAAGCTCATGGCCCTGAACGGCGTCAAGCCGGAGCCGTCGAGCTTTGAAACCTATTAGCAAAAAGGAGGGACTCATGGGACTGACAGGAAAAAACAACGAGGAAAAGGCGTGGAACTTCCTCAAAGGCAAGATCCCGAACGACTTCGGCGTGGCGGGCCTTATGGGGGAACTGTTCGCCGAGAGCGGGCTCAACCCGCAGAACCTCCAGAACTCCTACGAGAAAAAGCTCGGCTTTACGGACGCCACCTACACCGCAGCCGTAGACTCCGGGAGCTATGCCAACTTTGTGCATGACTCCGCAGGCTACGGCGTTGCACAGTGGACGTTCTGGAGCCGGAAGGAGGCGCTGCTCAACTATGTGAGGGCACTCGGCGTTTCAATCGGGGATCTGGAGGCGCAGCTCGGCTTTTTATATAAAGAGCTGAGCGAAAGCTACCCCTCTGTTTTGGCAGCTTTGAAAACAGCTACCAGCGTGAGGGCTGCAAGCGACAAGGTGCTGACCGACTTTGAAAGACCGGCCGATCAGTCCGAAGCGGTAAAAATCAAACGGGCGGGCTACGGGCAAACGTATTATGACAAATACGCGAAAGCCGCAGCTTCCACGCCCTCAGAAGGAGGCAACAATATGAGTAATAGTCCATTGGTAAACTGTACCGTAAAAAGCCCGAACCATAGCGGGAAACGTACACACAGCATTGACACACTGACACCCCACTGCGTTGTGGGGCAGCTCACAGCGGAAGGGATCGGCTCCTGCTTCCCGGCGGGGCGCGAAGCGAGTTGTAACTACGGGATCGGCAAGGACGGCCGCGTCGTCCTCGTAGTAGACGAGTGTAACCGGAGCTGGTGCAGCTCCAGCAAATCCAACGACCAGCGGGCCGTAACGATCGAGTGCGCCAGCGACAAAACAGATCCTTACGCTATGAACTCGGCCGTTTACGAAAAGCTGATCGAGCTCTGCGCGGACATCTGCAAGAGAAACGGGAAAAACAAGGTTTTGTGGCTGGGTAGCAAAGAGAAAACTCTCGCATACACGCCAAAAAGCAACGAAATGGTGCTGACCGCGCACCGGTGGTTTGCAAATAAGAGCTGCCCCGGTGACTGGCTCTACTCCCGCTATGGCGAGCTTGCCGACAGGATCAACGCTCTGCTGGGGACGGGAGGCAGCTCCGGATCCGGCGGCGGATCCACTGGCGGCAGCTCCAGCTCCGGATCCGTTCTTTACTATGTCCAGAGCGGCGCGTACTCACAGAAAGCAAATGCCGACGCTCAGGCGGCGAGACTCAAAGCGGCTGGCTTCGAGGTGCTCATAAAGAAAGTCGGAAATCTTTACAAGGTGCAGACCGGGGCGTATTCCAAAAAGGCAAATGCTGACGCTCAGGTATCTAAGCTCAAAGCGAAAGGCTTCGACGCCTTTGTGACAACCAACGGCGGCGGCACCGCGGCTTCCGGCGATACCCCCAAGAAATCCAACACAGAGATCGCCAAAGAGGTGATCGCAGGTAAGTGGGGAAACGGAGCGGATCGCAAGAAACGCCTCGAAGCGGCCGGGTATAACTACGCAGCCGTTCAGAAAATTGTCAACAGTATGCTTTAATATCAAGGGAGGGACTCGAACATGGAAATGTTAGAACAGATCGCAGACGCTTTTGTACCGATCCTCTGCCTGCTTATCACGGCTGGTGGCGGTTATCTGGTGGCACTCCTGCGCCGCCAGACT
Organism: Ruminococcaceae bacterium UBA1417; assembly: GCA_002305575.1. Lineage (GTDB taxonomy): Bacteria > Bacillota > Clostridia > Oscillospirales > Acutalibacteraceae > Hominenteromicrobium. Next base: position 42,598 of record DBPP01000046.1, on the reverse strand, counting down.
CAGCAGGTCGAGAAAGATCTGAACAGCGAGACGGCCTCGAAATATATCGAACTGGCAACGGACGCTGTGGAGCAGGCCGTGACATATACGGCCCAGACCTTTGTTGACGCCCTAAAAGCGGAGGGTGCTTTTACGAAAGAGAAGCAAATGGAAGCGTTTCAGAAGGCACGGGACAAGGTGCTGGAGATCCTCGGAGATACCACCGTGAAGGCTCTGGGGGAGATCTACGGAGACTTCGACGCATGGCTGGACACCAAGATCGAGCAGGTGTGCCGGGACATTAAAGTGCCGGAGGTTGAAAAAGCGGCCACTACCACAGCGGCAGCGACGGCGGCGAGCGTAGCGAGCACGATCGCCACCACGGCAGTGCAGCAGATTGCAGCCGAAGCGACACCGGCAAGCGAGCCGGTAGAAACCGAAGAAAAAACGGAATAATAGCGGGGAAAACCCGCACAACGAGAAAGCCCGGCGGGAGAAATCCTGCCGGGCATTTTTTCTATTATTCAACAGTCTGGCCGATAGCTTCGAGCGACTCCCGGATCTGGCTGAGGTTTTCCTGCGTGGCGTCGTTCTCCACGCTCTCGGCTCCCCGGTAAACATATTTAACGGCCTGCTCCAAGTCCATGCCAAGCTCCGCATAATCCCTCGCGGCCTCGTCGTTTTGGTAGGCGTATTCAAGCCAGTAACCGTAAGAAATGGCCTGCTCCATTGTTTCGTTATCTGCGTAAAAATCAGGATAATGCTCTACAATGAAGGTCACGGCCTCGTCTCGTTTCGCGTCTGAAACTCCGTTTTCCTCAATATCCTGCTTTGCAGCCAAGGCCAGAGCGTCAACCTTTGCGCTTGTGTTTGCTTCCGGCTCCGCTTTGGCTTCCGTTTCACTCACTGCCTCAGTGGCAGGATCCTGAGTCTCCGGGGTCTCTGAGGTAGCCTGCGTTCCCGTAGTCTGCTGCTGCGTTTCGGTATTCCCTCCGACCGCCGCCGCAATCAAAACGACCGCTACAACCGCAATAATGATCCACTTCTTTTTGCCCCGTGGGGCCTCTACCTGCTTCTGATCTGCGTCCTTTTTTCGCATAATGTTTTTACCTCCTGCACATGCTCGAAATTAGCGTTTTTTCGCCTTTAGTCATGTTTGGGATAATTATAACGGGCGAAGCATGGTAATGTCAATATGCGTTCTACCTATCTTTGGCATAAGAAGGAGGCACTGAAAAAGTGAAAATTTACAAGCACAAAGACGGCAGGTGCAACGCTTCGGGGCCTCAAATAAAGGCGCTGCGCGAGGCTGCGGGACTCTCTCAGGAGCAGCTCGCGGCAAAGGTACAGCTTGCCGGACTAAACTTGAACCAGAAAGCGATCAGCAGGATAGAAACCGGCGATCGAGTAGTCCCTGACTACGAACTTATATTTTTCTCTGAGGCGCTGGGCGTACCGATTGAGCAGCTACTCGGCGCGGAAGAATGAGGGCGGAAAACCGCCCTATTTTCTTGTGAAAAAATGCGAAAAGCGGAGGAAATGAGCTTGACTATATACATCTTTAGATGTATAATAAAAGCACAAGGTAAGGGAAAACCTGAGTAATCAGAAAGGAGGAACAAAAACACAGAAAGGAGGCGAACCGGTGGACGATAAAGAAAAGCAAACAAAAGAACTGCTCGAAGTTCTTAAAAAGGCTTTAGAAAGTGAAGCGGTGGAACGGATCACAATAACCATAAAGCCAAACAAGAAACCCAAGCAGTCCTAAAGCTCCGGCGGTGGGAAATTCCCACCCACCGCCTTTATTATATCCACCGCCACCTAACAAGTCAAGAAGGAGGCCAGATATGGAAATCACGGTAAAGATCGAAAAGAGAAACGACAACCTCAAAGAACGCAGGCAGGCCGCCGGACTCTCCCAGTCCCAGCTCGCAAAGCTGGCCGGTGTAGGCGTCCGCGTCTACCAAAACTACGAGCAGGGAGTCCGGGACGTAAGCAAGGCGCAGCTTTCCACGTTGCTAAGGATCTGCAAGGCTCTGAACTGTAAACTCTCGGACATTGTAACCGACGAGGAAACCGCGGAGCTTTTGAGGGAATACGAACAATAACACCAAGGAACAAGTGGAGGGGCGGCTACGGCTGCCCCTTCTTTTTTTATGCGGAGGGATATATAATGGCACGGCGTTTCAAGCATTTGACAAAAACTGATCGGCTGCGTATGGAGCAGCAGCTCAAGGACGGAAAAGGGGCGAAAGAGATCGCCGAAAATCTCGGCGTCCACATCTCCACAATATACCGGGAGAAAAAACGCGGACAGTATGAGCACCGCAATAGTGACTGGACGACGGAGATCCGATACAGCCCAGACATAGCCCACGATCGGTACCGGGAGAACCTGAAAGCCAAGGGGCCGGAGCTGAAACTGGGGAAGGATCGCAAGCTCGCCGAATATATCGAGCACAAGATCGCCGACGAGCAATACAGCCCCGCGGCGGTGCTGGGAAGGATCAAGGCGAAGGGCTTAAAATTCAACACTACGATCTCAGTAAACACTCTTTACAGCTACATAGAAAAAGGCGTATTTCTCCGGATCACAAACAAAGATCTCCCGGTAAAAGGAAGCCGTAAACGAGAATACCGGCATACAAAAGCTCAGTCCAGAGCGCCAAAAGGCGAAAGCATAGAGAAACGCCCGGAAGAAATCAATAACCGGGAAACCTTCGGCCACTGGGAAATGGACTGCGTGGAAAGCGCCAAGGGCTGCACCACAACGCTGCTCGTATTAACCGAGCGGCTCAGTCGCCGGGAAATCACACGGAGAATGGAAGCGAAGAAAGCGGAGAATGTCGTGGCCGAGCTGGACGCTCTGGAAAAGAGATACGGCGAGCTTTTCCCTCTAATTTTCAAGAGCATAACGGTAGACAATGGATCGGAGTTTGCGAACTGCGAAGGAATGGAACGGAGCAGCCTCCGCGAAGGCGAGAAAAGGACGAAGTTATACTACTGTCACCCGTATAGTGCATACGAACGCGGCAGCAACGAAAACCAGAACAAGCTCGTGCGCCGCCACGCCCCGAAGGGATCGAGCTTTGAGGACATGACGGACGAGCGGGCCGACTATATAGAAGGCTGGATGAACGACTACCCCCGGAAAATGTTCAACTGGCACACCCCGGAGGAAGTATTTCAGGCAGAAATAAAGGCCCTCAGTGGGGACTTATAAAATATTTTTGACTTTTTTCGCATTTACTCTTGACATTTACCCAATTTTTTTGGATAAGATCAAGAACTGGTTTCTTTCTCTGAAACACGGTAGCAGAGCGTCATCATGCTGTCGCTCAGATGCACAGTTTCCACAACAACATCCTTGTAATGCAGATCGATATCATAGGAGCTGAAATTCCAGTAATTCCGTATACCGAGCGAGTACAGTGTATCCACAGCGGACTCCACAGCGGTGCGTGGAATGCAGAGGATAGCCATCACCGGCTTTTCCGCCATGCAAAACGATTTGAGTGACGAGGAAGGCAGTACGGTCAGCCCAGCAAGTTCGCGCCCGATTATGGCATCGCTGTTGTCAAAAATTCCGGCGAGTTCAAAGCCTGCATAATTGTTCTGAATATGTGTGGCGATAGCGCGCCCGAGATTGCCTGCACCGAGCAGGATACACCGGTGCGCCTGATTCAGACCGAGAATATTGCCAATTTCCTCGCGCAGTTGCCGCACCGCATAGCCGTAGCCCTGCTGGCCGTACCCGCCGAAGCAGTTGAAGTCCTGCCGAACCTGGGAAGCTGTGAGGCCGAGCTTTTCGGAAAGCTCCTTGGAGGAGACACGCAGGATTCCGCGTCGGTCCATATCCTTCAAAAAGCGATAATAACGGGGGAGGCGACGAATCACAGACATTGAGATGTACGGTTTCTTTTGCACGGCAATCAACCCTTTACGGATAAATTCGGCAATTACAAATTCTTTTAGTTTAGCCTGTTAAAATTGTAACATATTCCAATGATGGGTGCAAGGTACAAATTTACACAAAAAAACCGCCGGCCATAAGCCGGCCGGCGGCAAAATGTAGGAATTACGAGACGGAAATTACAGAAGCTTTTCCAACCGATCGCGAATGGCGAGCAGGAACTCTTCTGTGTTGACTTTTGTGATGTTATCCAGCGTAGACATCGCTGCGAGGTCGCCGGTCATTACGCCGTCTTCAATGGTCTGAATGGAAGCCTGCTCCAACTTGTTCGCAAAATCCACAAGCGCGTCGATCTGATCGAGTTCGCCGCGCTTGCGCAGCGCGCCAGTCCAAGCAAACAGCGTTGCCATCGAGTTTGTGGAAGTCTTTTCGCCCTTCAGATATTTATAATAGTGGCGTTGTACGGTACCATGCGCGGCTTCGTATTCATAGATGCCATCCGGAGAAACGAGCACGGAGGTCATCATGGCCAGACTGCCGTACGCAGTGGCGACCATATCGCTCATCACGTCGCCGTCATAGTTTTTGCAGGCCCAAATGTAGCCGCCTTGGCTGCGAATAACACGCGCGACGGCGTCGTCAATCAGCGTATAGAAATATTCGATGCCGAGCGCGTCAAATTTTTCCTTGTATTCGGCGTCAAAAATTTCCTGGAAAATATCCTTAAAGCGGTGGTCATATGTCTTGGAGATCGTGTCCTTTGTGGCAAACCACAGGTCCTGCTTCGTGCTGAGCGCGTAGTTGAAGCAGGCGCGTGCAAAGCTGCCAATGCTTTTATCCGTATTGTGGATGCCCTGAATGATGCCGTCTCCTGTGAAGTTATGGATCGTACTGCGCTCTTCGGTGCCGTCCGCCTTCGTAATGACCAGCTCAGCCTTTGCGCCGGTCGGTACAGCCATCTCGGTGTTTTTGTAAACATCGCCGTAGGCGTGACGCGCGATGGTGAT
>DBPP01000046.1:0-37671 GCA_002305575.1 Ruminococcaceae bacterium UBA1417 | reverse complement strand
TCCAGAATGGCGCGGATCGTGCCGTTCGGAGACTTCCACATTTCCTTTAAGTTGTATTCCTTTACACGTGCGGCGTTTGGCGTAATGGTCGCACACTTTACAGCGACACCATATTTCTTCGTGGCTTCAGCGGAATCCACGGTCACCTGGTCATTCGTCGCGTCGCGGTGCTCGAGGCCGAGGTCGTAATACTCCGTCTTGAGATCCACATAGGGGATCAGCAGGATATCCTTAATCATCTTCCAGATGATACGGGTCATTTCGTCGCCATCCATTTCGACAAGCGGCGTGTTCATGGGAATTTTCTTGAAATCTGCCATCGTGATTCTCCTTGTATCATTCTTATTTGGCGAGGGATTTGGTATAGTTCAGCAGACCGCCTTCCACCACCATCGCACGTTCACGGTCGGTCATCATGGGAATGACTTCCATCTCAATGCCCTTCGTCTCATTGCGCAGGATGACCGGCGTTTTATTCAAAATGGCGTTTCGAATATCCGGCAACGTCAGCACATCCATCTGATCGATGCGGTCGTAGTCGCTTTCGTCCTTAAAACGCAGGGCCAGAATGCCGGCGTTTGCAAGGTTCGCGCAGTGAATACGTGCGTAGGATTTGGCTACGACGGCCTTAATGCCGAGGTACAGCGGCACGAGAGCGGCGTGCTCGCGGGAGGAACCCTGGCCGTAGTTGGAGCCGCCGATGATAATGCCAGATCCCTCCGCTTTGCAGCGGTCCGGGAAGGTCTTGTCGCAAACGGCGAAGCAGAAATTCGAAAGGTAGGGGATATTGGAACGATAAGGCAGAATTTTCGCGCCGGCCGGCATAATGTGGTCGGTCGTGATGTTGTCGCCGACCTTCAGGATCGCCTTGGTCGTAATGCTTTCCGGCAGAGGCTTCGAAACCGGGAATGGCTTGATGTTTGGACCGCGCAGGACTTCCACGGTTTCGGAGAGATAATCCGGAGCAGGCTCGATAATCATGTTGTCGTTGATGAGGAAGGATTTCGGCATCTCAATCTTCTCCCAGTCACCCAGCGTGCGCGGATCGGTGAACATGCCGGTGAGCGCCGAAGCGGCCGCCGTCTCCGGGCTGACAAGGTAGACCTGCCCGTCCGCCGTACCGCTGCGGCCCTCAAAATTGCGGTTGAAGGTGCGCAGGGAAACACCGGCAGAATTCGGAGACTGGCCCATGCCGATGCAGGGACCGCAGGCGCACTCCAGAATACGCGCGCCGCTGGCGATGATGTCGGCGAGCGCGCCATTTTGGGCGAGCATATTGTACACTTGCTTTGAGCCCGGTGCGATGGAGAGGCTGACTGTAGGATGCACGGTCTTTCCCTTGAGGATCGAGGCGACGCGCATCAGATCGAGATACGAGGAGTTTGTGCAGGAGCCGATGCAAACCTGATCCACCTTGATATCCGTAAGCGCCGAAACAGGCTTTACTGCATCCGGGCTGTGCGGGCAGGCGGCGAGTGGTTCCAGCGTGGAGAGATCGATTTCAATGATTTCGTCGTATACGGCATCCTCGTCGGAAGCGAGCGCCTGCCAGTCCGCCTCGCGGCCCTGTGCCTTCAGGAATTCCAGAGTAATGTCGTCCGAAGGGAAGATGGACGTTGTCGCGCCGAGCTCCGTGCCCATGTTGGTGATCGTGGCGCGTTCAGGAACCGTCAGCGTGCGGATACCGGGGCCGCCATATTCGATGATTTTGCCGACGCCACCCTTGACGCTCATGCGGCGCAGCACTTCCAGGATGATATCCTTCGCAGATACCCAGGGCGAAAGCGCACCGGTCAGAATAATTTTCGTCATGGTCGGCATGGTAATGTGGTATTCGCCGCCACCCATGGCGACCGCCACGTCCAAACCGCCTGCGCCGAACGCAAGCATGCCGATACCGCCGCCGGTAGGGGTGTGGCTGTCGGAACCGATCAGCGTTTTGCCGGGAATGCCGAAACGTTCCAGGTGCACCTGATGGCAGATGCCGTTGCCGGGACGGGAAAAGTAGATGCCATGCTTTTTCGCGACAGTCTGGATATACCGGTGGTCATCGGCGTTTTCAAAGCCGGTCTGCAGGGTGTTGTGGTCGATGTACGCGACACTGCGTTCGGTTTTTACGCGCGGCACGCCCATCGCTTCAAATTCAAGATACGCCATCGTTCCGGTAGCGTCCTGAGTCAAGGTCTGGTCGATACGCAGGCCCACGTCGGTGCCGGGCGTCATTTCGCCGCTCAGCATGTGCGCCTTGATGATTTTTTGTGCAATGGTCAGTCCCATTTCGCTCTCTCCTTCGGATAGAATCTTCTGTTATTATCTACTATTTATTGGGGATTGTCAATGCAAAATCTATATTTTTTGCAAGATGTTCAAAAACAACCTGCAAAAAGAGAGGAAAACTTCGTGCGCAAAGGCGTTTTGGAGCTTCAAATTTGAAGCGTGGAAGAAAAAAACTGGAAGTACGTGCATGCGCGTTGCCGCCTCCTGCAAAACTCGCCAGATTATTCTTGCGGTTTATGGAAAGAGGTGCTATAATGATACAGTATAACTTTGTGCTTTTCCGGCAGTGTTCTGGGCAGCGTATGTTTGCGCGTTTTTTTGGGAAACTAGGCGTATCAAAACCAAGGAGCTGTAGTGCATGAAAAACACAAAAAAACAGATGCTTTATTCCGTGGCTGATCCGGAAGGCGAAGAGGTCGTAGAGGAAGAAACCGAGCGCCAGAAGCAAATTCGCGAGAGCGGTTCGGTTATCACCAGGAACCGCAGGCATACAATTCAGTGCCTGACGATCATCGGCCAGATTGAAGGGCATTACATCGCACCTTCCCAGAACAAAACAACCAAGTACGAGCATGTGATCCCACAGATCGTGGCTGTCGAGGAGGATCCCGAGATCGACGGTCTGCTGATGATCCTCAATACGGTTGGCGGCGATGTGGAAGCAGGTCTCGCCATTGCCGAGCTGGTGGCCGGGATGAAAAAGCCGACGGTGTCTCTGGTGCTCGGCGGCGGTCATTCGATCGGTGTACCGCTGGCCGTTGCTGCGAAGCATTCGTTTATTGCGCCGTCCGCTTCCATGACGATCCACCCCGTGCGTATGAATGGCCTGCTGCTCGGCGTGCCGCAGACGCTCGAATATTTTCAGCGGATGCAGGATCGGATTACAAATTTCGTCACGGCCAATTCGCATATTTCTCACGAACGTTTCATGCAACTTGCGATGAACACACAAGAACTCGTCATGGATGTAGGTACCGTGCTCGACGGCGACGAGGCTGTGGCGGAGGGATTGATCGACACGCTGGGCAACCTGCACGAAGCGATGGATTGTTTGGACGCGATGATCTCGGCGGAAAGAAAGAAACGGCGCGGCGACGGCAGCCGAAGCAAAAAGAAGTAACCTGTCTAAAACGGCCGGCCGGCCGTTTTACATATTGAAACCGGTGCGTATACCGGTGAGTACAGAGCAAAGGAGATTCTACATAATGACGATTTGGGAAGCAATCATACAGGGAATCGTACAGGGGGCGACTGAATTTCTGCCGGTTTCCAGCAGCGGCCACCTTTCGCTTTCGCAGCATATTTTAGGCGTGCAGCTCGATAGCCTGCTTTTTGATATCCTGTTGCATCTCGGCACACTGTTCGCCGTGCTCGCGGTATACTATAAATTGGTTTGGCGACTGATCAAAGCCTTTTTCAGCCTACTGGACGATCTGGTGCACGGCCAATTTAAATGGAAGCAAATGGATTACGATCGCCGGCTTTTGATGATGCTGATCATCGGCCTGCTTCCGCTGTTCCTTTTGTTCCTGCCCATCCCCGGTACGGGAATGAAGCTCAAGGATGTTTCCGAACTTTGGGCAAAGGATACGACGCTGTGGATTGAAGGTTTTGCGTTTTTGATGACGAGCGCCATGCTGTTTCTCGGCATCCGCGCGACGAAACGCACGAAGCCGCACCGTCATGTAAGCCGCGACGGCAAAGTTTCCCAACTCAAGGGACGCCGGAAACTTTGCACCGTGGATGCAATCTGTATCGGTGTGACACAGTGCGCGGCAGCGGTACTCCCGGGGCTTTCGCGTTCTGGCTCCACGCTCGCAACCGGCCTTATGCGCGGCGTCAATCAGCAGACGGCGTTGGATTATTCCTTTGTGCTCGGCATCCCGTCTATCCTTGCTGCAGCCGTGCTGACCGTCACGGACGTGGTCGGGCAGCCTATTGACATCGGCGTCGGCGTGATGATTGCCGGTGTACTGACAGCGGCCATTGTCGGTTTCTTGGCCATCAAACTTTTGAAGTGGATTGTCACCACCAACAAATTGCAGATTTTCGCGTATTACACGCTGGTTCTGGGCATCGTGACACTGATTGTTGCGGCGGTTGAAGCGATCAGCGGTCACAACCTGTTTAGCGGAACCCCGATTTAAGCGACGATTGACCGAAGGATTTTGGAGGCATATTTTGGCGGCAAAAAAGCAAAACACACGGAAAAGCGGCAGTCGGCCGGCGCCCAAGCGGGACAACTCCGGCAAGGCTGCGCGTGCAAAATCGAATACATCCAAAGCGGCACAGCAGGCAGCGGAAGTGGAGCTATTGCGCCAGCGCAATCAGCGCAACGCGTGGTTCTGGTTTCTGGGGGCTATTCTTGTCGCCTTTCTTGTGTTCATTCCGGGCGAAAGTGTCTGGCTTTTTGTACACAACGTGCTGCGCGGCTTTTTCGGCGATTGGGCGCTGCTGCTTGCGGTGCTGATGCTTTATGTGGCTGTGACGAAGACGTTTGAGAAAACGGGACTGCGCCGCGGCATGCGCATGGTACTGGTGTGTCTGATCCTGTTCTCCTGGTGCGCGGCCGTACATCTTTACAGCAGCGCTGCACTGCCGGAAAACATGAATTTCTTTGAAACCATTGGCTATTTGTATACGCGCGGCGTGGAATTTGGCGGTGCCGGATTGGTGGGCGGCATATTTGGCCAACCGTTTGTGGCGATGGGTGGTATTAAAGTTGCACGGATTGTCATCGTTGTCGTACTCGTCGGTCTTGTGATGCTGCTGACAGGGACCTCGCTCGCAACGGTGTTCCGAGCGGTTTCAAAGCCGGCAGTTCACGTGCGCGACGCGGCGGTGCGGCACAGGGAGCAGAGACGTCTTGCGAAGGAGCATTTGGAGATCGATGTCCCGCTCGGGGACGCCTTGCCCCAGCATCCTGTGCGTTCCGCTCCAGCGGATTCGGCGGACAAGCCTGAAAAGAAGAAGAAAAAGAAAAATCCGCCGCTGGAGCATTTGGAAAAGGTATTTGGCATCAAACCATCGGAACCAGATCAGGAGCCGGTGGTTTTACAGGACGAAGAGGCACCGGCTTTTCCGGTGGAAAAGCTGCTGGATGCAAACCGGCAGGCGCCGGATTTCGGCGTGCCGGATCTGGAGCCGGCCCAAACGGCGCAAGCTGTGCCTTCTGAACCTGTAACGGCGCAGACGACAAAGACCGCATCGGCGCCCGCGGCGCTGACGGTGGCGGACCACGCCGCGCAAAACCCTGAAACGACGGCGGAGGCCGAACGCGCGGTTGCCGAATCCATGCGCAAAAAAATTGAGGCGGATAAACTGGAAACTCAACCGGTCAAGGACGCAGCACCGGCGGAAGAGAACAGCTATTGTTTCCCGCCGGTCACCATGCTGGCTACGAGTAAAAAGGTGGATACAAACGCGGAGACGGAAGAACTGCAGACCAACGGCAAGATGCTGGTCGAAACGCTGAAAAGCTTCGGCGTTCAAACTAAGATTCTCGACATTTGCCGTGGCCCGGCCGTCACACGGTATGAACTGCAGCCGGCAGCCGGCGTAAAAATCAGCAAAATTACAAACCTCGCGGATGATCTCGCCATGAATCTCGCTGCGACCGGCGTGCGGATTGAAGCGCCGATTCCCGGTAAGGCAGCAGTCGGTATTGAAGTGCCGAATAAGACAAAAAGCATCGTGCGGATGCGCGAGCTGGTTGAATCCAACAGCTTTGTGACATCCAAGAGCCATCTGACCGTGGCGCTCGGCCGCGACATTGCCGGACAGGTCACCGTGGCGGATCTTGCTAAGATGCCGCATGTTCTGATTGCCGGAACGACCGGTTCCGGCAAATCCGTCTGCATCAACGCGCTGATCATCAGCCTACTTTACAAATCTGGCCCGGATGACGTCCGGTTTCTCATGATCGACCCGAAGGTGGTCGAGCTTGGCGTTTACAACGGTATCCCGCATCTGCTTGTTCCGGTTGTCACCGACCCGCGCAAGGCGGCCGGCGCGTTGAACTGGGCTGTGACCGAGATGCTCAAGCGCTACAAGATTTTTGCGGAGAACAACGTGCGCGACCTTAAGGGCTACAACGCGCTCGCAAAGGCGAACCATTATCAGGATGAAAACGGCCAGCCGATGCACAAGATGCCGCAGATCGTCATCATCATCGACGAACTTTCCGACCTGATGATGGCGGCGCCAAACGAGGTGGAGGATGCGATTTGCCGTCTGGCGCAGATGGCGCGCGCCGCCGGCATGCACCTGGTTGTAGCGACGCAGCGCCCGTCTGTGGATGTTGTCACCGGCCTGATCAAGGCCAATATCCCCAGCCGTATTGCGTTTGCTGTTTCCTCGGCAATTGACTCGCGTACGATTCTGGACGGTAGTGGAGCAGAAAAGCTGCTTGGACAGGGCGATATGCTGTTTTCACCGGTCGGTGCGCAGAAACCCCTGCGCATCCAGGGTTGCTTTGTCAGCGACAGCGAGATCGAATCGGTCGTTGATTTTGTGCGCAACTCGAAGGCGGTCGTGTACGACGATCAGGTGGCACAGGAGATCGAGCGCAACGCCGTGGAAGGCGGTAAAAGCAGCGCGCCGGACAGAGCGGAGGAGGATGGCGGTGATCCGATGATGAACGAAGCGATCAAGTGCGTCGTGGAGGCGGGGCAGGCATCTACCTCCCTGTTGCAGCGGCGCCTGCGCCTCGGTTACGCCAGGGCCGGCCGATTGATCGACGAAATGGAACAAATGGGTATTGTCGGGCCGCATGAAGGATCCAAACCGCGTCAGGTATTGATCACCTATGCGCAGTGGTTGGAAAGAAATATGCAGAAGCCGGATTCTGACGCAGAATGAGCGGGGCACGGAAAAAGAAGCCCTTAAGTGGACGCGTTCGCCGCGTGATTTGCGCGGCACTTCTGATTCTGTTTTTGACGTTCGGGTATACAGAGCCGGGGAAAGCCATGTGGGGCGCATGGACAAAGGCGTTCGGTCTCGCGCATTTTACGCAGGCGTTGCCGGAGGATGCGCTGCACATCCATGTGCTCCGTGTTGGAAAAGCGGATGCAATTCTGTTAGAAAGCCCGGATGCTGCCATACTCGTTGACTGCGGCACGGCGGACACGACCGATGAGATCCTTCGCTACCTCGATGCACGTGGGATCACAAGACTGGACGCCGTTTGGATTTCGCACCCGGATGCCGATCATCGCGGCGGCCTGCAGGCGGTTCTGGAAACCGTGCCTGTGAACGTGGTTGTCGAGTCCGCATATGCGGAGTCTCTGGAAGAACTCGTCCCTTTGCCGGATGCGCTTTCTCTGCTTCAGGCCGAAGCGGGAGATCGTTATACTTACGGTGACATGGCGTTCGAGGTGCTTGCGCCGGACAGAGACTACGCCGATGCAAACGACGCGTCGGTGGTCTTTCGCCTTCGGTATGGAGCATTCACCATGCTGTTCTGCGGCGATATTCAGGAAGCTGGAGAACGCGCACTGCTTGAAAGCGGGGAAAACCTGCACGCGGATGTGCTCAAAGTTGCGCACCACGGCAGCAATTCTTCGACCAGCGCGGAATTCCTGGCGTTGGTTCAGCCTGCGTATGCGGTGATCTCGAGCGGTGTGGACAGGAATATGCTTCCGCGCAACGCGGTGCTAAAGCGTCTTGCCGACGCACAGGTGCGTGTGTTTCGAACCGATACGGATGGAACGGTCGTGCTTTCGGTGCAATCAGACGCGATTACAGTAACAACAGAAAATGCTGGCCATGCATTGTGATGCAGGTCAGGAAAAGAAAGGACATATGACCATGAGAAAAATGACCATCGACCGTTTCGACGGTATTTATGCAATTTGCGAGGATAAGGATAAGAATTTCTTCGCTATTGAGCTCGGGGAGCTGCCGCAGGGCGCAAAAGCGGGCGATGTCCTTCTGATTACGGATGACGGGACACTGGAAATTGATCGTGAAGAAACGGAACGCCGCCGCCGCCGGATTCAGGAAAAGCAGTCCAAACTGCTCGGTCTCTGAGGCAAAATTTTGAGAAAAGAGGGTTCTGCAAGATGGGGCGATTGAAGTACATTTTTCAGTGTATCCTGCATATGGATTACAAAGCGCTGTTTGAAACGGTTGGCACGGTGCACAAGCTTTGTGGGAAGAACCGCGTGTGGCTGCTGTTTGATATCATCAAATGCGGTTTTAAATTTGGAGCTGGGTATAAGGATTATCTCTTGTGCGAATTTTTTAATATGAACGACGCGCAGCGCGCCACATTTGTGACACGCGGAATCAACAACACCATTACAAAGATGCTTAACAATCCCGAATACTACCACATTTTCGACAACAAAAACGAGTTCTATACCACCTTTGCAGAATATCTGCACCGGGATTGGCTGGATTTTGAAAAGTGTTCCAAGGAAGAGTTTTTTGATTTTGTCCGGGATAAGGCATCCATCATCTGCAAGCCGCGGGATGCTTCCTGCGGCGTTGGTGTGGAAAAGCTTTCCAAGGCCGATTTCGCTTCGCTGGACGAGATGTATGCGCATCTGAAAAAGACGGGGGCGGACATCGTTGAAGAAGTTGTCGAACAGCACCCGGATATGGCCCGCATCAATCCGAATTCCGTCAATACGATTCGCGTCTATACCGTGCTTTCCGACGGCGTTTCCAACGTGGTCTACGCCTGTATCCGCATGGGGAACAGCGATCGGCCCGTGGACAACATCAATGCGGGCGGTATGTATTCGCCGGTCGATCTGGAGACCGGTCGGATTTCCTGCGCTGCCTGCGATAAACAGCGCATCGTGTATGAGCGTCATCCACGCTCCGGTTGTGTGCTCAAGGGGTATTTGATTCCCTTCTGGCCCGAGGTTATGGAGCTTTGCCGCCAGGCCGCGTATAAAGTGCCGCAGATGGGCTATATCGGTTGGGATGTGGCCATTACCAAAGATGGCCCGCTCTTCATTGAGGCTAATAATCTGCCCGGGCACGATGCGTTCCCGCAGATGCCGCTGCAAGCGCCGGACAAGATCGGTATTTTGCCTGTATTTAAAAAGTATATCAAGGGACTGTAGCCGTGTTGCGGCCCGTCTCGCTGGCTTTTGTCTGCTTGTCCGGGAAAAAGCGGTCGGCCGTTTTGCCGCAGAATCGGCAGAGTGCCAAAGCGGGGATGGTGAGCAAAAACCAAATTGCCGAGAATGGGATACAGATCTGGCCGAGAACATTCATGGGCAGCGCTGAGTAGTCCCAGACATTCAGATGCAGAATCCGGTTGACGAGGATGCCAAACGAAAATTCAACCCCGGTGATGATCAGGGAGCCTGCCGCACATTTTGCGGCAAGGCTCCTTTTCTTCATGCCTTCGCAGCAGATTTGATTGATGAGCACCATGCAGATGCCGCCGGCAAGTGCCATGGAGGAGTGCGTATAACCGCGCCACAAAACTTCCAGTGTCGGGTAAGCGCAGCTTCCAAGTATGAAAATCAGGCTGTTTTTTTTCATTTTGTTCACGTGTCCTTGTTCTCTTTTTTCGCAAAGATGCGTGTGGGCGGCGCACTGGTTCTCCGAACATCAACGCTTGTGCCGTCTAAGAGAGTATGTGCAGTTTTGCGCCGGATATTGCTTTTTGGGCCAAAAACAGCGCAGAGAAAAATTGGCAACAAAAACACAATGAATTCGCATCAAAATGCGGATGGGAGACCCTGTACAAACCGCGCCGGACTGTGTATAATTGAAGCAGATCAAATTTGGTGCAATCGGAAAGGACGAAACAAACATGAGAATTCTTGTTACAGGCGGCACGGGTTACATCGGCAGCCATACGTGCATTTCCCTGCTCGAGCAGGGCTACGATGTGACAATCGTCGACAATCTCGTCAACAGCAAGGCGCTGGTGGTAGAGCGCATCGAAGCGCTCAGTGGCAAAAAGGTGAAATTCTTTGAGGCGGATGTCTGCGACGCAGAGGCGCTGCGCAAGATTTTCGCCGAAGACGAGATCTTTGCTGTCATTCACTTTGCGGGCCTGAAGGCGGTTGGGGAATCGGTGCGGATTCCGCTCCGATATTACGAGAACAATCTGATTTCCACCCTGCGTCTTCTGCAGGTCATGGAGGAATTTAAGGTCAAAAACTTTGTGTTCAGTTCCTCCGCCACCGTTTACGGAAATCCGGCATCGGTGCCGATTCGCGAGGATTTCCCGCTTTCGACCACGAACCCCTATGGTACGACAAAGCTTATGATCGAGCGCATCCTGATCGATTACGCACATGCCAACCCCGGCTTTAATCCGATTATCCTGCGCTATTTCAATCCGGTTGGCGCGCACGAGAGCGGCACGATCGGCGAAGACCCGAACGGCATCCCGAACAATCTTGTTCCGTATATCACGCAGGTTGCCGTCGGTAAGCTCCAGTGCCTCGGTGTTTTCGGCGATGACTACCCGACCAAGGATGGCACAGGTGTGCGCGATTACATCCATGTTGTCGATCTTGCCGAAGGCCATGTTGCAGCACTCAAAAAATTTGAAGAGCCGGATTGCGGCGTGCGCATCTATAATCTGGGCACCGGCGTGGGCTATTCCGTGCTCGATATTGTCCATGCGTTTGAAAAATGTGTGGGCCGTCCGATTCCCTACGAAATCAAACCGCGCCGTGCCGGCGATATTGCGGAATGCTACGCCGACAGCACAAAGGCGTTTAAAGAACTCGGCTGGAAGGCCAAGAAGACGCTCGACGACATGTGCGCCGATTCCTGGCGCTGGCAGACGAAGAACCCGAACGGCTATGGCGAATAAGATGCCGCATCTCGTTCTGGCTTCTTCGTCGGTCAACCGCCGGCAAATCCTGGAGCGTGCCGGACTGCACTTTGACTGGATGGCATCCGAAGCGGATGAAACCGCGCAGGGACTTGCGCCGGACGCGCTCGTACGGGAGCTTGCACGCCGGAAGTTGGAGGCCGTCCTGCCGCGCTGTACAGCCGACGACGTGATCATTACGGCGGACACGGTTGCGTCTATAGACGGTGAAATTCTCGGCAAGCCGCGCGATGCGTCGGAGGCCAGCCGATTTTTGCACCTGTTGTCTGGTCGAACCCATGTGGTATATACCGGTGTCTGCATCGCATACGGGGAGAAACGCGTGCAATTCTGCCAGACGACGGACGTGACCTTTTATCCGCTTTCCGATCGGGAAATTGAAGAGTATGTCGCGAGCGGGGAACCGTTTGGCAAGGCTGGCGCCTATGGCATTCAAGGGCCCGCCGCGTTGTTTGTCGAGCAGATCCGCGGCGATTACAACAATATTTTTGGCCTGCCCGCCGCGCATGTGATGCGCGAAATTCAAAAGCTTTTGCGGGCGGACAACTAACGCAATTCCCCTTTTCGGCGTATACTGGTATGTCGGAAGGGGGAATCGCCATGCGGCGCATGAAAATGGGACGTCGGCCGGCGCGCGGGCGGCGCATTTGGATTTTGCTGATTTTACTCGCAGCATGGACGCTGTTTCTGGCCGAAAGCCGGCTGCCTGCGATTAAGGCGGAGATACAACAGGCCACGCTCAGCGCTTGGGGGCAGGAACGTGTGGCGGAAACGATTCAAACGGTTCTCCCACAGACACCGGCGGCAAATGGCGAAACGCTGGTTTCTCTCGATACATATGCGCTTAGCACGTTGAAAACGGAACTGACGACGGCGCTGCAAGAGGCGTTGACCGGCAAAGCGCGAGCATGGGTTCCGGTCGGAAACCTGACCGGTTGGACTATGCTAAACGGGCATGGTTTTAAAATTCCCGTTACATTCTCGGTCGAAGGTGTCGTTTCCGTCAGCTTTGAAAGTTCACTCACGGCGGCGGGAATCAACCGAACAAAATACGCCGTGCAGATGACCGTTACCGCTCAGCTCTACAGCTCGTCTACAGCGTTTCCAGATGCCGTTACGCTCACGACCGCGTATCCTGTATATGAATCTGTGCTCGAAGGCGAGGTCCCGCGTTATGCCGCTGGGCTTGCCACCTGAAGATGCGGCAAATTTTTTCACAGATTTTCTGTTTGCCAATTGGATTTCGGCGCGCTTTGTGGTACAATATCCGCAAACGGCCGCCTTGCACAGGCGGTAACCGTGAATCAACCAACGGAGTGGACGTATGACACAGGAACAGGCAAAGCAGCAAATTTCTGCGTTGCGCGCGGAAATTGAATACCACAACCAAAAGTATTACACGGAGGATGCGCCGGAGATCAGCGATTATGCGTATGATATGCTGTACCGGCGTCTGGAAAATCTCGAGGCGGCTTTTCCGGAATTGAAAACAGCGGATTCTCCGACGAACCGTGTGGGCGGCGCGATGTACAATACATTTGCGTCCGTTACGCACACCGTGCCGATGGAAAGCCTGCACGACTCCTTTTCTGAAGAAGAGCTGCGTGAGTTTGACCGACGCGTGCGGACCGTTGTCGAAGAACCGGTGTATGTTGTCGAGCCAAAATTTGACGGGTTGTCCGTGGCGCTCGAGTATGTGAACGGCGTGTATACGCGCGGTTCAACGCGCGGAGACGGAACGACGGGCGAGGATGTCACGCAGAATATCGGCACCATTCACTCGGTGCCGATGACGCTGACGGAGCCCATTCCGTTCCTCGAGGTACGCGGCGAGGTCTATATGTCCGATGAAAGCTTTCAAGCGCTTTGCGAGCGGCAGGAGCTGCTCGAGGAAAAACCCTTCAAGAACCCGCGTAATGCGGCTGCCGGCTCTCTGCGGCAGAAGGATCCGAAAATCACGGCACAGCGCACGCTCGATCTCTTTGTCTTTAACATTCAGCAAATTGAAGGCGAAACGATCCAAACCCATTACGAGTCGCTCGAACGGCTGCGTGCGCTTGGCTTTCCGGTTTCCCCAATATATTGCCGCACCGGGAATATGGAAACGGTTATTGAAAGAATTCGGGAAATCGGCGATCTGCGCGGGACGTTCCCTTATCCGATCGACGGTGCCGTCGTGAAAGTGGATAGTTTTGATCAACGTGCCGTGCTCGGTAGCACGGCGAAATTCCCCCGGTGGGCGGAGGCCTACAAATATCCGCCCGAAGAAAAGATGACCACGCTGCTCGATATCGAAGTGGCGGTAGGACGTACCGGCGTGCTGACGCCGACCGGCGTGTTTGAACCGGTTTTTCTCGCGGGGACGACCGTCAGCCGCGCCACGCTGCACAATCAGGACTTCATTTCAGAAAAGGATATCCGCATCGGCTCCAAGGTGATTATTCGAAAAGCTGGCGAGATTATTCCGGAGGTCGTTTCGGTGGTGGAAAATCCGCCGGATACCGTTCCGTATCGTCTCCCGGAGCGCTGCCCGTCCTGCGGGGAAGAAATCACGCGGCTTGAAGGCGAAGCCGCCGCGCGCTGTACGAATCCGCAATGTCCGGCACAGCTTTTGCGCCACCTCATTCATTTTGCTTCGCGTGACGCAATGGACATCGAAGGGTTGGGCCCGGCGGCGCTGGAGCAGCTGGTGCGTGCATTTTCCATTGCCTCGCCGGCCGATCTATACGGTCTCACCGTAGAAAAGCTAGAAACGCTCGAGCGGTTCGGCCGGAAAAGCGCCGAAAATCTCATCGCGGCCATTGAAAAATCCAAGCAGAACGATCTTTCTCGCCTGCTGTTTGCGCTCGGTATCCCACATATCGGCGCAAAGGCGGCCAAGTTGCTGGCAAACACGTTTTCGTCCATGGATGCGTTGATTGCGGCGGACGAGCAGGCGATTGCAGCGATCGACGGCTTTGGTGGCATCATGGCCGCAGAGGTTTACAGCTTTTTCCGTAAAAGCTCGGCGTTGGAATTGGTGGACCGGCTGAAAAAAGCCGGCGTGCAAATGGAGAGCGTAGGCGCACAGGTTGGATCAGCGCGGTTGCTTGGGAAGACATTTGTTCTGACCGGTACGCTGCCCACGCTCACGCGGAGCGAGGCGTCAGCGCTGATAGAGAAGAACGGCGGCAAGGTGACCGCTTCCGTTTCGAAGAAAACATCGTACGTTGTGGCGGGAGAAGCGGCCGGAAGCAAGCTGACCAAAGCGCAGGCGCTGGGCATTGAGATCCTGACCGAAGCGGATCTGCGCAGGATGACAGAATAATGGAAGGGGCGCAGAGCAAATCTGCGCCGGTACAGGTGGTATAGTATGAAAGAAGAAATGAAGGAAAATACACAGGCAATTGAAGACGCGGCACCTGCAGTGGACAACGACGAGGATATTGACGCGTATATTCGAGAACTGACCGGCAAAACGCCAGCTAAAAAAGCCGAAAAGAAGGAGCCGGACGTCGAGCATTTCCGCGTCACGAGCCAGATCGGCGAAGATGACCACAAGGCGTTTATCTACTATTCGACGCTGCTGCGATACAAATGGGTTCTGCCGGCTTTTATCCTCACACCGTTGGTTTTCGCGCTCTTTTTTGCTTTTGTGGACGGCAAATTTTATTCGGGCAATTTCGTATTCGCACTGGTTGTCCTGTACGTGGCCATCACGCTGATTGTGGTGATTCGATGCCAGCGCTGGCTCTCTAAAATCCGCAAGAACAACCCTAAGTCCTTGCATCTCACAGATACGACACTGGCGTTTCTTACCCACAGCGTTGTCAATATGAAAAACGGCAACCACATTAAGGTCAGCTATGACCATCTGATTGGTGTGTCCGAAAGCCGCAAACGCTTCATCCTGTATTTTGACAACGGCAAATCGATGGTGTTCCGCAAGGAGGATATGCCAATCGAGGTGCAGGAACAATTCCGTCCGTTTATCCAGTCCAAGGTACATAAAACCAAAATGTTCAAAAAATGACAGGCCGGTGCAGGCCGGGCTAAAAAGGAATGGTGATTGTGATGATTCAGGACCTGAAAACGCTTTATGGCGCAGAGGCTGAGATGCAGCGTGCGCGCTATGCTGAACTCGACGCGGCGTTTGCCGAGACATTCGGCGCAACCGACGGGCTTTTGTATTTCAGCGCACCGGGTCGCACCGAAGTGGGCGGCAATCACACCGACCACAACAACGGCAAGGTGCTTGCTGCCGCCGTCAATCTGGATGTGATCGCTGCGGTGCGCAAAACGGGGGACGGCGTGATTCGTCTGAAGTCTGCCGGTTATCCGATGGATACGGTCGATACGGCAGACTTGGCGGTGAAGGAAGAGGAAAGGGAGCGTTCCGCCTCCTTAATTCGCGGCATATGCGCGCGACTTTCGGCGCTCGGCTACAAAGTCGGCGGATTCGATGCGGTGACGGCTTCGCGTGTGCTCAAGGGCTCCGGGCTTTCCAGCTCGGCGGCTTTCGAGGTGCTTGTGGTTACGATCCTTTCGCATCTGTACAATGCGGATGCGATCGATCCTGTAGAAGCGGCTCAGATTTCCAAGTATGCCGAAAACGAGTATTTCGGCAAGCCTTCCGGCCTCTTGGATCAGATGGCAGCGAGCGTCGGCGGTTTTACAACGATGGACTTCGCCGATCCCGCAGCGCCGAAAATTGAAAAGATCGATTTCGATCTTGAAAAGTATGGCTACGCGCTTTGCGTCATCGATACAGGCGGAAATCATGCCGATTTGACCGGAGAATACGCGGCTGTACCGGCGGAAATGAAGGCGGTGGCGGCGGCGTTGGGGGCTTCGGTGCTGCGAGAAGTCGATGAAAAGCAGTTTTTTGCGGCCATTCCGGTGCTGCGCGGCAAGGTGGGCGACCGGGCCATTTTGCGCGCGATCCATTTCTTCCAGGACAACCGGATTGTGGATGCTGAAGTTGCCGCGCTGAAAAAGGGGGATTTTGAAGCATTTAAGCAACTCGTAATCGCATCGGGGCGTTCCTCGGCCATGAATTTGCAAAATGTTTTCGCGGTGGTGAATCCGGCGGAGCAGGGGCTTTCGCTCGCTCTTGCGCTCATTGCGCGGCTGCTGGACGGACGCGGCGCATACCGCGTGCACGGCGGCGGCTTTGCCGGTACGGTACAGGCGTATGTTCCGCTCGATATGCTCGAATCCTTCCGGGCGGAGATGGAAGCTGTGTTTGGTGCCGGCGCCTGCTACGTACTTTCGGTGCGCGGCGTAGGCGGCACACGGGTAACGCTTTAAAACGGAATCTGCGGATAGGGAAGGCGGTCTTTCGGGGCCGCCTTCCGCGTGTTTCCGGTATGGTCTGCGGCATAGCACAAAATGTGGACGAAACTTTAAATTTCATGCAAAGACCTTGCGGTTTTTGCCCATTTGTGCTATTCTACAATATATGTCTGATTTTGTATAAGGAGAAATATCTTTTGAACGAGAAGGAAATCATGCCCGTGGCGGAACTGCAAAAACAGAAGCTGTATGCGGCGGATGTCGCGGAAATTATGCGCGTGCGCGCCATGGGGCCAGAGCCGAAAGCCTTTGTGCGCACCTACGGATGCCAGCAAAATGTGGCGGACGGCGAAAAGATCAAGGGTATGCTGGCCGAAATGGGTTTCAGCTTTACGGATGACGAAAACGAAGCGGATTTTATTCTGCTCAACACCTGCGCGATTCGCGAGCACGCGGAGGACCGTGTGTATGGAAATATCGGTGCGCTGAAAAACGTCAAGCGGCGCAATCCTTCAGTGCTGATCGCTGTATGTGGCTGCATGATGGAGCAGGAACGCGTGGCGGAGCGTATCCGAACGACATTTCCGTTTGTAAACATCGTGTTTGGTACGCATGTCATTCATCGTTTGCCGGAAATGATTTATACGGCGGTTACGGACTCAAAACGCGTTTTCCTGCGCGGACAGGAGTCCAAGCAAATTGTGGAAGGCTTACCCGTCCGGCGAGACGGCACCGCCCGCGCGTGGGTTACGGTCATGTATGGCTGCGACAATTTCTGTTCGTACTGCATTGTGCCTTATGTGCGCGGTCGGGAAAAAAGCCGGCACCCCGATGCCATTGTCGAAGAGTGCCGCGCACTGATCGAGCAGGGCTATAAGGAGATCACATTGCTCGGGCAGAACGTCAATTCCTACGGCAAGGGGCTCGAGGAAAAAATCAATTTTTCGGAGCTGCTGCGCAGGATCGACGCCATTGACGGCGATTACCGGCTGCGCTTTATGACCTCGCATCCGAAGGACGCGACACACGAATTGTTTGATACAATCGCGCAGAGCCGTCACATCTGCCACCACATTCACCTGCCGTTTCAGTCCGGCAACAACCGTGTTTTGCAGGCGATGAACCGCCGCTACGACCGCGAAAAATATCTGGACCTCATCGCCTACGCGAAGGAAAAAATGCCTGATCTGTCCCTGACTTCCGACATCATCGTGGGCTTTCCGGGCGAAACGTATGAGGAATTCTGCGATACGCTGAGCCTGATCCGCGCGGTGGAATTTACGTCGCTCTTCACGTTTATCTTTTCTTCCCGTCCCGGCACCAAGGCTGCCACTATGGAGGATCCCGTGCCGTACAAGGAGAAAACCCGATGGTTCTCGGAACTTTTAAAGGTGCAAGAGGAAATCGCAGCCCGGCGCTGTGCCGAAATGGTGGGGGATACCGAGCGCGTGCTCGTGGAGGAACGCAATGCGAAGAACGGTCTGCTCTCCGGTCGAACCGAGAGCAGCATCATCGTGGAGTTCCCCGGCGACGACACGCTGATCGGTACATTCCAGACTGTGCGCATTCAGGAAGCGCGCAATTGGATCCTGCGCGGTGAAAGAATGGATGACGGCGCGCCAGCGGAAGGATGAGACGCGGGAGGCAGTGCGTTTTGCTCAATGGATCGCGATCGGCGCTGCACTTGCTTTGCGCCGTGTTCTCCCCATATTATGAAACCAGAAAAAATCAATAGACAGATTTAGTAAAAACACATTTACAGAAGGAGTTTTCAACATGGATATTATCGAACTGGCCAGAGACCTTGGCAAAAAGATTCAGGACGACGAGCGTTTCCTCGCGATGCATGTCGCGAGCCAGCAGTGTGATGCGGACGAAGCGCTGCAGAATATGATCGGCGAATTCAATCTCAAGCGCATGGCGATCAATAACGAGGCACAGAAGGAAGACCGCAGCGAGGATGTGCTGCGCAAATACAACGATGAACTGCGCGCCATTTATGCCGAGATCATGCAGAACCCGAACATGGCGGCGTACAATGCGGCGAAGAACGAACTGGACGCACTCGTCCAGCGTGTAACGACAATCATTACAATGAGCGCCGACGGCGAAGACCCCGATTCCTGCGATTGCGACTCCTGCGGTTGTGGCGGCAATTGCTCGTCCTGCGGCGGTGGCTGCCACTGAGCGGAAGACGGTGTGAAGGTGAAACGAATAGAGATGGAGAGCAGGCATGGCTGATTATTCCCCAATGATGAAGCAGTACTTCGAGGTAAAGGAAAAGTATCCGAACACGATCCTTTTTTTCGCCTCGGAGATTTCTATGAAATGTTTTTCAACGATGCGAAGACCGTATCGCGCGAGCTGGAGCTGACACTTACCGGGCGAGACTGCGGCCAGGCGGAGCGCGCGCCCATGTGCGGCGTGCCGTTTCACAGCGCGGAAACGTATATCGCGCGCCTCGTGGCCAAGGGGTATAAGGTTGCGATCTGCGAACAGATGGAAGACCCGGCACTCGCAAAGGGGATTGTCAAACGCAGTGTGATCCGCGTGATCACGCCGGGCACCGTCATGGAAAGCAGCATGCTTGACGAAGCCAAAAACAATTACATTGCATCCATCTATTATTTCGGTGAGAATATCGGCGTCTGCTTTGCAGATATTTCTACTGGCGAGCTTGATGCGACAACTTTGACAGCGCCGAATACGGAAAGGCTTGCGCAGCTCGTGATCAACGAGCTGTCTCGCTTTTCACCACGCGAGATTCTGATCAATCCGGAATTCTCCGATTTTGCGAGTGTTGGCGAATTCATCTCCGAAAAGCTTTCTTCTTCGCTGGAGTGCATGGATTTTAATGTCTACGTGCCGGATCTTTGCGAAGAAGCTGTCCGCGCGCAGTTTCGCGCGGACGTGCTGGAGCGTTCGGCAGTGCTCGAGCAGCGGGAAATTGTCCTAGCACTCGGCGCGCTGCTCGATTATCTGAAGCGCACCCAGATCACCGGCCTCGAGCGCATGGAAGAGATCAATGTCTACACGGAAGCCAAATTCATGCGGCTGGACCTCAATACGCGCCGCAATCTGGAGCTTTTGGAGACCATGCGCAACAAGGAGCGCCGGGGCTCACTCTTGTGGGTGCTCGACAAAACAAAGACCGCCATGGGTAAGCGTCTCATCCGTACATGGCTTGAGCAGCCCTTGCTGAGTCCGGCAAAAATCACGTTGCGCCAGAACGCCGTGGCCGAACTCGTGGACAACCGGCCGTTGCTCGATTCGATTACGGAAAGCCTTTCCGGTATTTTCGATCTCGAGCGCATCATGACGCGCGTTGTGTACGGTTCGGTCAACGGCAAGGATCTGCGTTCGCTGTGGTCGGCACTGACGCGATTGCCACAGCTCAAAACGCTTGTCGCGCAATGCGAGGCAACCCAGCTTCGCACGCTCGAGCGGCAGTTGGATCCGCTTGAAGACATTTGCGCTCTGATTGATAAAGCCATCGTGGAGGAGCCGCCCCACACCATTCGCGAGGGCGGGATTATCCGCGAGGGATACAATGCGGAGTTGGATGCGGTAAAAAACGATATGACCAACGGCAAGCAGCTGATTGCCGAGCTGGAAGCGCGTGAACGCGCTGCGACCGGTATCCCCAAGCTGCGCGTCGGGTTTAACCGCGTTTTTGGGTACTACCTGGAAGTTTCCAACGCATATAAGGATAAAACGCCGGAGCATTACATCCGGAAACAGACGCTTGCGAACGGGGAACGGTACATCACGCAGGAACTCAAAGAGCTTGAGAACCGTATTCTCGGCGCACACGATAAGTCGATTTCCATGGAGTCAAAGCTGTTTGAAGAAGTGCGCCATCGGATTGCCGATCAGCTCACGCGCATTCAGGAGACGGCCAAGGCGGTTGCCCAGATTGACGTGTTGGCTTCGTTTGCGACGGTTTCCATGAAAAACGACTACACGCGCCCGACAATCACAATGAACGGGCGCATCTACCTGAAGGACAGTCGGCACCCGGTTGTCGAGCTGCTGCTCGGCGGCAGCGCGCCATTTGTGCCGAATGACCTCGATATGGATCCGAATCAAAACCGGGTCTCGATTATCACCGGCCCAAACATGGCCGGCAAATCTACCTATATGCGGCAGGTGGCCGTCATCGTCATCATGGCGCAGATCGGCTGCTTTGTGCCGGCGGCCTCGGCGGAAATTGGTATTGTGGACGGCATCTACACGCGTGTGGGTGCGTCGGACGACCTTGCGGCGGGACAGTCTACCTTTATGGTGGAAATGGCTGAGGTAGCCGATATTCTCAAAAACGCAACGAAGGACAGCCTTCTGATCCTCGATGAAATTGGCCGCGGCACGTCGACCTTCGACGGCATGAGCATAGCCCGCGCCGTCATCGAGTACGTGCATGACAAAAAGCTTTGCGGCGCGAAAACACTTTTTGCGACGCACTACCACGAGCTGACGGAGCTCGAAGACTTGCTGCCCGGCGTACAGAACTACAGCATTGCTGTGAAAAAACGCGGCGATGAAATCACGTTCCTGCGCCGAATCGTGCGCGGTGGTGCAGACGACAGTTTCGGCATCGAGGTGGCGAAGCTTGCCGGTGTACCGGATAAGATTGTGCGGCGCGCTAAGCAGGTCTTGCAGAGTCTTGAGAGCGGCGAAGCGATCACCGTGCCGAAAAATGCCGCGCCGGCAAGGCGGGAGGAGCCGATTCAGCTCACGATGCTGACGAAGGATGGAGAAGTGTTGCGTCGGCTCAAGGCGGTGGACGTCAATACATTGACGCCGATCGAATCGATGAACTTGTTGTTCGAGCTGGCCAACATGCTCAAGGATTGATTGTGGGTTTACATTAAATGAAAAAGGAAAGGGAGGTGCAGGCCATGGCGAAAATTCAAGTGTTGGATCCCCATGTGGCGGAACTGATTGCGGCCGGTGAGGTCGTGGAACGACCGTCTTCGGTCATCAAGGAACTTGTGGAGAATTCTATCGACGCCGGTGCGTCCGTCGTGACGGTAGAGATCCGCCGCGGCGGCATTTCCTATATGCGTGTGACCGATAACGGGTGCGGCATTGCTCGTGAAGACGTTGCAACGGCCTTTTTGCGCCATGCCACAAGCAAGGTGCATGAAAAGGAGGACCTCGATGCGATCCTGACGCTTGGCTTCCGCGGCGAGGCGCTTGCCTCCATTTCTGCGGTCGCACACGTCGACCTGATCACGCGGACGCCGGAAAGTGAGATCGGTACGCACTACGCCGTGAGCGGCGGCGCGGCGATGGAGATCGAGGACGCCGGATGCCCTGCCGGCACGACGATCACGGTAAGGGACATTTTCTACAATGTGCCGGCCCGCATGAAATTCCTCAAAAAGGATACGTCGGAGGGCAATGCCGTCGCGGGTTTGATGGATAAAATTGAGCTGTCCCACCCGGAAATTTCCTTCCGCCTGATTCGTGACGGCAAGGAGACGCTGCACACGCCGGGAGACGGAAAGCTGACGTCCGCCATTTATGCGGTCTTCGGCAAAGCGTTTTCTGCAAATCTGCTGCCGGTGGACTACACGCTCGGCGGCATCCATGTACATGGATGCGTTTCTTCACCGCTGGGCAGCCGGCCAAACCGCAGCATGCAGAATTTCTTCATCAACGGTCGCTTTGTGCGCAGCCGCACAGCTGTCGTCGCGTTGGAAGAAGCGTATAAGGGCTCGATCATGGTGGGAAAATTCCCGGCGTGCGTCCTGCATTTGGAGCTCCCGGCCGAGGTTGTAGATGTCAACGTACACCCGGCCAAACTGGAAGTACGTTTTGTTCAGGAACGGCCTATTTTTGATGCGGTGTATCATGGCGTCAAGTCGGCTGTAACCGCAAGTCGGGATACGAAGGCGATCGATCTTGCGTTCCGCCAGAAACCGCTCGCCAATCCCTATAAGCCGGATTTCACAGAAAAGCCGGTGCAAACGCATCTCGAATCGCCCAGAAGATCGCTTCAGCAGACAGAAGTTACCTCGGTGCAGCGATTCTCACCGGCACCGGTACGGATAGAGGAAAGCGGGCAGCCGCTCGTTTTGTCAGATAGCGCGCCTGCAGGCTTTACATCGGAACCGCCGAAATTCCAGAGTACAATCGAACAAATTCTGGATCACGAGCCGCAGCCGACGCTTTCAGTGTGCCCGGTGCCGAACGAAAAGACACGGGCCGTTCAAACGGCGGTGAAGTCGCCGGAGGCGTGCGCGCCGTCCGTGCCGTCTGCGGCAGAAGAGGAAGAATCGGAAGCCGAGCGGCCGACGCAAATGGAAGCGCCGCCGGTGCGCCGTGTTCTCGGCGAAGCTTTTGACACCTATATCATCGTGGAATATGACAAGGACACGTTGATGTTCATAGACAAGCACGCCGCGCACGAGCGACTGCTTTACGAGGCACTAAAAAGTCAAAAAGGGGAGGCTGCGGCCCAAACCCTGTTGACTCCGGTAACCGTCACGCTGGATAAAAATGAATATACCGCCGTTCTCGCAAATTTACAGGCGTTTTCTGATGCCGGCTTTGATGTGGAGGATTTCGGCAGCGGTACGGTACTGGTTCGCTCCGCACCGCTTAACCTGAACGGCGCAGATATTGAAAACTCGGTGCTTGAAATGGCGGGGTATCTTGAGCAGAATAAATCCGACATCACAACCGAACACATGGATTGGCTGTACCACAACATTGCCTGCCGTGCGGCGATCAAGGGCGGGAACGCTTCGCGCAAGGAGGAGTTGATTGCGCTTGCCGAACGGCTTGAGCAGAATCCCGATGTGCGCTACTGCCCGCACGGGCGGCCGATTTATGTAATGCTCAAGAAAAAAACACTTGAAAAGGAGTTTGGGCGTCTCGGGTAATTGGGAGCAGGGAGGAGTGGAGACGACGATGGAAAACAAAATCAAGGTTTTGGCCGTCTGCGGTCCCACAGCTTCCGGAAAGACGGCGCTGTCCATCGCGCTGGCCAAAGCGCTGGACGGGGAGATCGTCTCGTGCGATTCAATGCAGATTTACAGCGGTATGGAGATCGGCACTGCAAAACCGACGGTTGCAGAGATGGACGGCGTGCCGCACCATCTTTTGGGCTTTCTCGATCCTGCGGAGGCTTTCAGTGTGGCTGATTATACGCGGCTGGCAGATGCGGCGATTCGGGACATTGCCGCGCGCGGGAAACATCCGTTGCTGGTCGGTGGCACTGGGCTTTACGCCAGAGCGCTTCTGCGCGGCATGTCGTTTTCCGAAAAAGGACGGGATGCGTCGATACGTGAAGCCCTGCAAAATCAATTCGCATCAGCCGGGATTGAACCGCTTTACGCCCGGTTGCAGACGTTGGATCCCGAAGGGGCGGCGCAGATCCATCCGAACAATACAAAACGCGTGATCCGTGCGCTGGAATATTGTCTCGCGGCAGGAGAACCGTTTTCCGCACAGGCAAAAGCCTCCAAAACCGTGGAGTCGCCATACATAGATCGCATGATCTGTCTGGGGTGCCGCGATCGGGATACGCTCTACGCACGCATTGATCGGCGTGTCGATGCGATGTTTGCAGATGGCTTGCTGGACGAGGCGCGGCGATATTTTCAACGATATGGGACGAGCGGTCGAACTTCTGTGCAGGCGATCGGCTATAAAGAACTGTTGCCGTATCTGGAAGGGCGCTGCACGCTTTCCGAGGCGGTGGAGAATATCAAGATGGAAACGCGCCGGTATGCTAAAAGGCAGTTGACATGGTTTCGGCGCGAGGAAAATACAGCCTGGCTGTATCTGGACGATTATCCGGATTTTGCAGCGCTGGTTGCAGCGGCAATGCAAATTGCGCAGGCGCATTTTAACGGCGAACCCGTTTGAACAGGAGCGTGAACCATGAACAATCCTTTAATTCGGAGAATCGGCGCCACCGCCGTCGCGGTGTTGCTTTTGGTTTATGTCGGGTATCAGGTGTACCGCAGCCAGTATACGGGGCTGAAAACGGAGACAGCCATTTACTCGACTGTTTCGGAAACGATCGACACAACGGGCTTCATCATCCGCGATGAGGAAGTGATTGATTCCGGATACAGCGGCGTGCTCAACTATACGGTGGACGACGGAGAAAAAGTTGCGGAAAATGGAATTCTGGCAGAAATTTATCCGACGGAAGAGGATGCGGCAGCGCAGAACCGCATCGCACGTATCGATGACGAGCTTAATCGCCTTTCGGCACTTGAAACGCCCGATGACTCCGCCGCCACTTCAAACCCGAAGATGATCGGCAGCCAGATCAGCAAGAAGATTACAGCCATTCTGACGGAGCTGAAATCCGGTTCCTTGTCGACAGTGACCGATGAGCGCAACGACTTGATGCTGCTGCTCTCCCAGCGCCAGATCGTCACAGGTAAGGAAACGACGGGCGATTACTCCGCGCATGTAGATGAGCTGCACGAGGAACGCATCGCGCTCACACAGTCGGCTTCATCCAGCACAGGGACCGTGAAATCGCCGGCAGCCGGTTATTTTATTCGCTCAGTTGACGGCTACGAAGACGCCGTTTCCATCGACGAGGTGACCGAGCTTACGGTGGACGATGTGCGTGCGCTGGAGGACGGTGAAGCGGAAAACAGCGACGACGAGAGCATCGGAAAAATAGCCAAAGATTTTAACTGGTACATTGCCTGCGTCCTCACGGAGAACGATCTCGTGCGACTGGACCGCACGACGCGCGTTACGGTGGAGATGCCTTTTGCCACGCTGGAGAAGATACCCGCCGAGGTGGTTGAGATCAACCGCGACGCAGAAACCGGTAAGGCCGCTGTGATTTTAAAATGTACCTATATGAACAGCGATATCGCGTCGGCGCGCAAGGAGACGCTGCGCATCAATATCAGCAGCTATTCGGGCGTGCTGGTACAGGAGAGCGCCATCCATTTTGCCGATGTGGTGGTGCAGGAGACGGACGAAAACGGCAATGAAGTCGACGTGACCTACGAGAATATCCGCGGCGTTTACGTTAAATCGGGCAGCCGGATCCGGTTTGTGCAGATATTCAGCGACGCGACCATCAATGGCTACGCGATCTGCAAAACCAGCCTGTCCACGCAGGAGCGGGAACAGCTTGTCACGCGCGATACCATTCAACTTTACGATGAAGTCGTTGTGGAAGGGACGGATCTTTATGACGGAAAAATGCTCTGACCCGCGTTTGGCCAGTGTCGAAGAAAATTATAAGCGCATTGCGGAACGTGTTGCGCAGGCAGCGGTGCGTGCTGGTCGCCAACCGCAGGATGTGACGCTCCTTGCAGCGACCAAGACGGTTGCCCCCGAATATATCAATCACGCGATTCGGTGCGGCCTGCGCTTTATTGGGGAGAACCGCGTGCAGGAGCTTTTGGAAAAGTATGACCGCATTGATTTTGAAGCGGGTGTCTCCGCACACATGATTGGCCGCCTGCAGACCAATAAGGTCAAGTATATCGTGGACAAGGTCGACTGCGTCCAGTCGGTGGACTCTGTCAAGCTTGCGGCGGAGATTTCTCGGCTTTCGGAAAAAATTGGGCGCAGGATGCCCGTGCTTGTGGAGGTCAATATCGGAGAAGAGCCCAATAAGGGCGGCGTCCTTCCTGGAATGCTGGAGGATTTTTTGGAAGAAATTGCATCGCTTCCAGGCATTCAAATCGATGGCTTAATGGCAATTCCACCAATTTGTGCAGAGAAAACGGAGCTTTGCAATTATTTTTCCCGAATGCGGCAATATTTTATTGACATCGGAGCGAAAAAAATAGATAATGTAAGTATGAATTGCCTTTCGATGGGCATGTCATCTGACTATGAGGATGCGATCCTTTGCGGGTCTACGATGGTCCGCGTGGGCTCCGCCTTATTTGGCCAAAGAATATATCCCTAAGATATGGAGGTAATATAGAATGGCAGGTTTACTGGAAAAAATTCGCAACGCGTGGAATCCGCCTGATGACGAATACGACGACTATTATGAAGAAGAACCCATCAGCACGGATACGAGCTATGGTGACCGGGAAGAATCTTCGGCTTCCCGCCGCTCGTCTTTTACGTCGAGCGGTTCCAATCGCGTTGTCAATATAAACTCCAGAGCGCATGTGCAGGTCGTCGTTTTCCGCCCGATTTCCTTTGGTGAGGAAACGCGCGGTATCGCCGATGAGTTGAATAACAAGCACACGGTCATTCTGAATCTGGAAAAGACGCAGAAGGAGGAGTCCAGACGCATTCTCGATTTCCTCAGCGGCGTTGCCTATGCGAACGACGGAAAAATCAAGCGCGTTTCCACCAGCACGTTTATCATCACGCCGTATAATGTGGATCTGAGCGGCGATGAGGTTATGGACGAGTTGGAGCAGAACGGCGTTTATTTCTGATGGGCACGGAAGACCGAAAGCTCTTTGAGGCCAAAGTAGCGGACTGCATCCGTCTCGGCCAAAAGCGCCCTGCATTTCTCGGATTTCTGGAGCTTTCCGAGCGCGCGGATGCGCAGGTATATTTGCAGGCCGCGCACGCCGAAAACTGGATGTTTTATGGCGGATGGGCAGAGGCGGAACGCGTAATGCTCGGTATTTTTCCGGATTATCTCGAAGCCGACGCTTCGCTTTTTCCTCTGGAGGGGCTGACGGTCAGCTTTCGCCGGCAAGATACGCTTACGCACCGGGATTTCCTCGGTTCTTTTCTGGCGCAGGGCGTCGCACGATCCTCTTTGGGAGACATTCTTGTAGAGGAAGGCCGTGCGGTGCTGTTTGTGAAAACAGAGCTTGCCCCACATTTTTTGTCGCAGATCGAAAAAATCGGCCGGGTTGGCGTACAGCTTCATCCCGGTTTTGAAGAGCCGCTGCCGGCAGCTCATGCCTTTCAGCCGATCAGCGGTGTTATTGCGTCAGAACGGCTGGACTGCCTTGTGGCGCTGCTTGCAGGAACAGGCCGTGAAAAGGCTGCGCAGTGGATTACAGGCGGCTTTGTTTCCATCAACCACAGAGAAACGCTTTCTGTTTCCGCCCACGTTCATCCCGGCGATGTTGTGTCTATCCGCCGCTGCGGGCGGTTCGTCGTTGATTCATTCGGCCCCCTGACCAAAAAGGGTCGTTTGACTATAAGATGCAGGAAATACATATAGGAGGCTTACCATGTTATCGATTAAGGACATTCAAGAAGTCAGCTTCAGAAAATCGAATTTTTCCGGATACAATTCGGATGATGTAGATCAGTTCATTGATGAAGTGCTGGAGACGGTTACGGCGCTTGCCAAGGAGAATACAGAGGCCAAGTCCCGCACAACGGACAATAGCGCCCGCGTAAACGAGCTTACGGCGAAAAATGCAGAACTGCAGGAGAAGATTTCTATTCTGGCCGAAAAAATCGAGGCATACCGCGCGGATGAAGACGGTATCAAGGATGCGATCCTCAGCGCGCAGCGTCTGGGCAACGCTTCACTTCGGGAGGCGAAAGCCAAGGCGGAAGCCATTGTGGCGGATGCCAATGCCAAGGCAGATAAAATCTTGACGGAGGCGCGTGCAAAGTCACAGAATCTCGTTGATTCCTACAAGGCGCAGATTGCCGAAAAGGAGAAAGAGCTCGAAATGATGAAGCGCGAAGTCACGAAATTCCGCGCGTCGCTGTATGAAATGTACCGTTCGCACATCGCGTTGATCGAGAAGATCCCGGAGTACGATTTCGCGGAAGAGCAGGAAACGGAGGCACCTGCGCCGGTTGAAGAGCCGGCGGTCTATGCGCCGCAGCCTGTTGAGGAACCGCAGGAGGAAGAAGAGATTCCGGTTCCTGCCGCTGCGCAGGAGGAACCGGAGGCGGAGCCCGAGCCGGCACCTGCGCCGGTCGAGCCGGAGCCCGCACCAGCTCAGGAAGAGCCAGTCCCGCATCCATATGATAAAGATGCGTACATCAAGGAACAGTTCAACGGCATCGGCTTGGATCTGAACGCTTATGCAGATATCCCGGAAACGCTGCAGAAGGAAAAAGAATCGCTTTTCAGCACGTTGGAGTTCGGTATTGAGGATACCACAAAGAAAAAAGGAAAATTTAAAAGAAAGTAATTCACCAGAAAGGCACGGTTTCACTTACCATGGATTATAAAAGCACATTGAATCTGCCTAAAACCGATTTTGCGATGCAGGCCGGACTTCCGAAGCGGGAGCCTGCGATGCTCGAAAAATGGTATGAGGATCACGTATACGAGACAGTTCTTGAAAAGAATGAAGGCAAGCCGCTGTATGTCCTGCACGATGGCCCGCCGTATGCAAACGGTGATATTCACCTGGGTACGGCGCTGAACAAAACGCTAAAGGATTTCATCGTGCGCTATAAGAATATGAGTGGGTTCAAAGCCCCGTATGTCCCCGGATGGGATACGCACGGCTTGCCCACAGAGCTCAAGGCCAGAAAAAAAGCGGGCGTCACGAATGCGACCGCGATTTCGGACGTCGAACTGCGGCAGATCTGCCGTGAGTTTGCGCTCAGCTACCTCGATGAGCAGCGCAACTCCTTCAAGCGTCTTGGTGGCATCGGCGAGTGGGACAATCCCTACATCACGCTTCTGAAGGATTTTGAAGCGAAGCAGATTGAGATTTTCTCGGAAATGGCAACCAAGGGCTTTATCTACAAGGGGTTGAAGCCGGTTTACTGGTGCCCAGAATGCGAAACGGCGCTTGCGGAAGCAGAAATTGAATATGCGGAGGATCCGTGCCACTCCATTTATGTGAAATTCCGTGTGACGGACGACAAGGGATTGCTCACCAAGCTTGGCGCCGATCTTGAAAAAACGTATTTTGTCATTTGGACAACGACAACCTGGACACTCCCGGCAAACGTCGCCATTTGCGTTGGCCCTGAATTTGAATATTCCCTCGTAAAATGCGGGGATGAATGCTATGTGATGGCGACGGCTTTGATGGAGTCTGCGATGCAGGCTGCGGGAAAAACGGAGTATACCGTGCTTGGTACGCTTCAGGGCAGTGCGCTTGAGTACATGAAAACAGCACATCCGTTCCTGGACCGCACCTCGCTTGTGATCGTCGGCGATCACGTCACACTGGAAAGCGGTACCGGCTGCGTGCACACGGCACCGGGACACGGCGTGGAAGACTACGACGTCTGCCACAACCATTACCCGGAAATTCCGGTGGTTGTGCCTGTGGACAGCCATGGCCGTATGACGGCTGAGGCTGGCGATTTCGTCGCAGGCTTGAAGACAGAGGAAGCCAATAAGGTGATTGCTGCGCGTCTGGAAGAGACGGGCAATCTGTTTGCCCTGCAGAAGATCATTCACCAGTACCCGCACTGCTGGCGTTGTAAAACGCCGGTTCTGTTCCGTGCCACGGAGCAGTGGTTCTGCTCGGTCGATGCGATCAAGGATCAGGCGTTAGAAGCAATCAAGGGTGTAAAGTGGATCCCTGGCTGGGGTGAAGACCGTATTTCCTCAATGGTGCGCGACCGCAATGACTGGTGTATTTCCCGCCAGCGCCGCTGGGGCGTTCCGATTCCGATTTTCTACTGCAAGGATTGCGGTGAGCCGCTGATCTCGAAAGAGGCGATGCAGGTTGTCGCCGATCTTTTCCGCAGAGAAGGCTCTGATGCCTGGTATGCGAAGGATGCAGCGGAGATTCTTCCTGCGGGCTTTAAATGTGCGAAGTGCGGATGCACCGCATTCAACAAAGAACGCGATATTATGGACGTCTGGTTTGATTCCGGTGTGACGCATGCGGCGGTCTGCGATGAGCGCGAGTATCTGCATTGGCCGGCAGACCTGTATCTCGAGGGCGCCGACCAGTATCGCGGCTGGTTCCAGTCTTCGCTTCTGACTTCGATTGCCTGGCGCGGCAAAGCGCCGTACAAGGCGGTTGTTACACATGGTTGGGTTGTGGACGGCCAGGGCAAGGCAATGCACAAGTCGCTCGGCAACGGCATTGCGCCGCAGGAAATCATCGACAAATACGGCGCCGATATTCTGCGCCTGTGGGTCGCCTCTTCCGATTACCATGCGGATATCCGCATTTCGCCGGAAATTCTCAAGCAACTTTCCGATGCGTATCGCAAAATCCGCAACACGGCCCGCTATATGCTCGGCAATCTCTCCGATTTTGATCCGGATCTTCACAGTGTTCCGGTTTCGGATATGCTGTCGATCGACAAATGGGCGCTGAATCGTCTGGACAACCTGATTCTGAAAGCGCGCGAGGGCTATGAGAGCTTTGAGTTCCATCTCGCATACCATGCGATCCACAATTTCTGCGTCGTCGATATGTCGAACTTCTATCTCGATGTCATTAAGGATCGCCTGTACACCGAAAAGAAGGATTCCAAGGCGCGCCGCGCAGCACAGACTGCCATGTACATCATTCTCGATGCCATGACACGCCTGATTGCGCCGATTCTCGCGTTTACGTCGGATGAAATCTGGCAGAACATGCCGCATGACAAGAACTGCGATGCACGGCATGTCGTTTACAACCAGATGCCCGAGCTGGTCAGCGTGCGTACCGGTGAAGCGGTTTCTGAATCGTTTGTTGCGCGTTGGGATAAGATTCATGAGATCCGCGATGTTGTCAAGAAGGCGCTTGAAAATGCCCGTGCGGAAAAGCAGATTGGCGCTTCGCTCGACGCGAAAGTCACCCTGTACTGCACCGGCGATCTGTACGCGTTCCTGAAATCCGTAGAGCCGGAGCTTGCGACGGTGTTCATTGTTTCGGCTGTGGAGCTTGTGGACGGTACGGGAGGGACCCTTACGGACGAAACGCTCGGCCTTTCGGTACTCGTTGAAAAAGCTTCCGGTGGCAAGTGCATGCGTTGCTGGTGCTATTCCGATACGGTGGGCGCAGATCCGGAGCATCCGGACCTGTGTGAACGCTGCGCAAAAGTGCTTTCATAAAAAATAAATGAATTCCAAGGTGCAAACCGGTTGACCCGGCTTGCGCCTTTCGGATTGTAAGGAGAATTTCTTTGCCTTTTCTTGCTTTGATTTTGACCGTCGTGCTTGCCGCTGTCGATCAGTTTATCAAAATGACCGTGATCACAAACTTAAAGCCGGTCGGATCGGTCAGCGTGATTCCGGGCCTTCTGGAATTCACCTATCTGGAGAATACGGGTGCTGTTTTCGGAATTTTCCCCGGTTTTTCGTGGGTCATTATGATTCTGACGCTTTTGCTCTGCGCCGTCGCGATCTTTTTCCTGTTTCGTTACAAGCACCACTGTTTGCTTTCCTACACCTGGTGCACGCTTGTGATTGCCGGCGGTATTGGCAATTTGATTGACCGCATTGCGTTTGGTTACGTTGTCGATTATATCCACGTGCTGTTTTTCCCATACGTATTCAATTTTGCGGATTGCTGCGTCGTGATTGGCGCCGTTTTGTTTGCAGTCTGGTATCTCTTTGTGAAGGATAAAAAGGAGCGCATCGATTGCGCACCCGAAGCCGAAACTCTGGAAACACAGGATCATGGAACAGAAGTGTGAAATCACCATAACAGAGGCCGGCATCCGCGTTGATAAGGCGATTTCAGCGGCGATGCCGTCGCTTTCCCGTTCGGCGGTGCAGACGTTGATTCGGGATGGGCACGTGCTCTATAACGGTGTCCCTGTGCAGAAAAGTGCGAAACTGCCGGCGCAGGCTGTGCTTGTGGTGGAAATCCCGCCAGCTCGGCCTTTGGAGGTTTTGCCGCAGAACATCCCGCTCGATATTGTTTATGAGGATGCGGATCTGCTCGTCGTCAACAAGCCGAAGGGGATGGTTGTGCATCCGGCTGCCGGCAATGAAGACGGAACGCTCGTCAATGCGCTGCTCTACCACTGCGGGGATTCGCTTTCCGGTATCAACGGTGTAATTCGCCCCGGCATTGTGCACCGCATTGACAAGGATACGAGTGGCCTTCTGATCGTGGCGAAAAACGACGCGGCGCATCGCAGCCTTGCTGAACAGATCAGGGTGCACAGCTTTACGCGGGAGTACCGCGCCGTCGTTTACGGTCGCGTAAAGGCCGACGGCACAGTTGATGCGCCAATTGCCCGGCATCCACAGGACAGAAAGCGTATGGCGGTGGTTCAGTCGCCGTCCGCGCGGGAAGCTGTGACGCATTATTTTGTCGTCCGGCATTTTGATGGGTTTACGCAGCTTCGCCTGCGCCTTGAAACGGGGCGGACCCACCAAATTCGCGTGCATATGGCGTACATCGGCCACCCCGTCGCAGGGGATCCAGTGTACGGCCCTAAAAAAGTGATCACTTCGCTGGGCGGCCAGTGTCTCCATGCCGGCCTGATCGGTTTTACTCATCCGCGGACCGGGGTATACATGGAGTTTGAATCCCCGCTTCCACAGTATTTCACGGATTTTTTGCGCACACTCCGCCCGGAGGACGATTGACATGACAAAATCGCATAGGCTTTTCCTGTTGTTTGTTCTGTTTGTGATGAGTTGCGGTCTGGTATTGCTTTTTGTGGTCGGTACAGAGGAACAGCTGGAGCCATATACGGTTACACGCGTCTCGATTCCATCCGCAGCAACGGCTTCTCCAGATTCTGCATCGGCTTCCGTATCGGAAACGCCGCGTGTCAACATTAACACAGCGTCGGCCGCAGAACTGGACGCGCTGCCGGGCATCGGGGAAGTACTTGCTTCAAGAATCCTTGCGTATCGGGAGGCGAACGGTCCGTTCCCCGACATCGGTGCACTGCGTGCGGTAGACGGCATTGGCGACAAAACACTCGAAGAGCTTGCGCCTTACATTTTTGTGTAAAAAAGATCTCGTAAAAAACGGCACACAGCCGCTGGAAACAGTTGCTGTGTGCCGTTTTTATTTTGTCGTTTTTACCGGTTATTCGTTTTTACCGGTTATTTCAGAACAATCTTATGGTAAACTTTCTTGCCCTTCTTGATGATGATATAACCTTTTTCAAAGTCTGCTGCTGTGCATGTCTTCGCAATGTCCGTCACTTTTGCGTCATCGATGGAGACACCGCCCTGCTGCACGAGCCGTCTTCCTTCA
Source organism: Ruminococcaceae bacterium UBA1417 (assembly GCA_002305575.1). Taxonomy (GTDB): domain Bacteria; phylum Bacillota; class Clostridia; order Oscillospirales; family Acutalibacteraceae; genus Hominenteromicrobium. The sequence continues at coordinate 4,287 of DBPP01000046.1, read as the reverse complement.
CCTTTGGAGGGAATGAGGCCGGCCTTGAGCATCAGATCCAAAATGTTGATGGCGCCGTCGTGCAGGTCTGCCGCGGTAATTTCTGTTGTGGGCATGTTTTCGGCGTTGGCGCCGCCGCCAAAGAGGGCGCGCGCGCCGGCCTGCGCCTTATCGGCTTCTTCTGCACCGTGAACCATTTTGGTCAGCTCATAGGCAAGGATTTCCTTCGCGCGGTTGAGCTGGCTGCCTTCCCAAGCTTCCATCTTTTCAATTTCTTCAAGCGGAAGGAAGGTGAGCATCTTGATGCACTTGAGCACATCCGCGTCGTCAACATTCCGCCAGTACTGGTAGAAGTCGAAGGGGGAGGTCTTGTTCGGGTCAAGCCAGACCGCATTACCGGCGGTTTTGCCCATCTTCTTGCCCTGCGAATCCGTCAGCAACGTGATCGTCATTGCGGAAGCATCCTTGCCAAGCTTGCGGCGAATCAGCTCCGTTCCGCCGAGCATGTTGCTCCACTGGTCGTCGCCGCCAAACTGCAGGTTACAGCCGTATTTCTGGTAGAGCGCGTAGAAATCATAGCTCTGCATGATCATGTAATTGAACTCAAGGAAACTGAGACCCTTCTCCATCCGCTGCTTATAGCATTCCGCCCGCAGCATGGCGTTCACGGAGAAGCAGGCGCCCACCTCGCGCAGAAGCTCCACGTAATTGAGCTTCAGCAGCCAATCGGCGTTGTTGACCATGATGGCTTTGTCTTCGGAGAAGTCGATGAATTTCGAAAGCTGGAGCTTAAATTTCTCAGCGTTGTGATTTATCGTTTCACGGGTCATCATTTTGCGCATATCGGTCCTGCCTGACGGGTCGCCGACCATGGCCGTGCCTCCGCCTATGAGGGCGATGGGCTTGTGTCCGGCCCTCTGCATGTGCGCCATGACCATCAACTGAAGGAAGTGGCCTACATGGAGACTGTCTGCGGTCGGATCGAAGCCTATATAAAACGTGACCTTGTTGTTGGAAAGAAGTTCCCTTATTTCTTCTTCATGCGTGAGCTGGGCGATAAAGCCTCTCTCTTTCAGTGTATCGAATACATTGTTTGCCATAATAACCTTCCCTTTAGTTTTTGAGTATTTTACCATACTGTATACAGAGATTCAAGCTTTGATGCAGGTGTTTGCGATGCAGTGAATGTCATGGCCGATGCAGTATCGGCCAGCACCGGGACAAACTGAAAGGGATACTGTTTCCAGTATCCCTGACTCTTTACTTGTTGTTTTTGGTATCCAGTAATATATCAGGCAGATACTCTTCCGGTATTTTCACGGTAGACCAGCAGAGAGAAGACTACCAGGACAAAGTACTGGATGGCCGGAATGGCAGTGAGTATGATGGTACCAAGCACCGGTATGCCGCCAAGGAAGCCCAGTATGAATGAGGCAATGCTGGCAGCTATACCAACCAGCACTGTGATTCCGAATACTGTCCAGAAACAGCTTATGACGATCTCAATGGATTTTTTGAAAGCGGCGAATACGTCGAGGCCGTCAGTGACCATTGCTGGAAACCAGAGGCTAATAAGTGTGTTGAACGCTATGTAGAATATAACGAGTCCGATAATCACGATAATCATCAGAACAACACCAAAGCCTTTGAGCAAACTGACCAGCAAGACCATGATAAGCATGACCAAAAATGAAGCGATACCGAGAATCAGGTTCACTACAAGTGATCCTATAAGGAACATGACGAATTTAACTATGTTCTCTTTCAGGGCTGCTCCTAAGTCGTTCAGACTTGCGCTTCCCATTTCAATGCCTTTGCTGGCAAGGCCGTATGTTGCGGGCTCATAGATAAACCGTGAAATCAGTCCCAGGATACTGCCTCCAATTATTGCTCCGAAAATGACCGGGATAACGCTGAGCAATCCTTCAACACTGGTGAATTTGTCCATGTCTGCGAGCGTAATTAACGAAGCCAGACCGGCTGCTGCCCCGCTCTGTATGAGGTTAACTATAGCCATCAAAGCAAACACGGGGATGATGAGCATCCAGTTTTTAATTGCGAAATCGATAGCTTTGGACAAGTATTTCATAATACACCTCCATCATGTTTATATATACCTATTCTATATGCCTGAAAAAATTCCTTCTGATATACGAAATAATTAAGAAAACATTCGCAAATTTTTATGCGTCTTTTGCAGAAGAATCGATATTTATGACATTATGCGTAAAATCACTGCCTGATGTCCTGAAATATGGATTTTCGCAACCCAGTACATACTGGTTCGTTGCGTTCGACTCAAGGGAAAGCATTTCAGTAGCTCCCGGGATGTCCGATGTCTTGAAATCCGCAGCCTTCGTGATGACAGGCAGATCCGTTCTGCCCCTGATGGAGGACAGCAGCCTCCTTCCTGTGCGGTTGAATCCGAGTATCCTGATATACGCAGGCCCGCCCAGGCTGTTGAAGTATCCGAATATCCCGCTGTCAAGACCGATCAGCAGGCTGAACAGGATCCTTTGTATCCTGGTGGCGGTGTAGCGCCTTGTGGTGATGTTATTGACAAGTTCCTCATATGTGCCGGATCTGTCTGCAGCCAGCTTCAGCCTGTTTTCCAGGCCTGCCTCCATATACGGAAGGCCTTTCAGTTCATCGGCGGACATCCGTCTGATCAGTGATATTATCGAGGGCCCGAAAGATGCGGGGAAGACAGGCCCCCTGCCGAGCTCGATCTCACGCTCCAGGATTGAGAGCGACTCTGTAGGCATGGAGGATTCGAGGAGTTTTTTTGCGTACCGCCACTGATTGATGCTGAGGACTTTTCTAATGGATGTGGCGCTGCTGAATTTGCCTCTCAGTTCCGTCGAGTTGTAGCCGCTTCCGACCCTGCCTATCGTAACGGGCTCTATCTTGCTGCCAAGCCGAAGCAGAGCTTTCAGATATTCGACTCCCAGGATGTCGTTGGAACTTTTCAGCAGCCGGGTATGCCTGTCCTTCCCATATTTATCCCGCAAATAGCACGAGAGGGCCTTTTGCCTTGCGGCAGGGAATGAGAGACCGCCGGAGAGTTGAGCCTTAAGCAGTTCCTTATATTCTTCGGGTTCATCCGCGAGGATAGCGGCGATCTTCTGCAGGTTTTCGATTTTTCCGGATTCGCTGCCGAAGCATATCGCGTTTACGACTCCCAGGCTGTCGAGCAGCCTGACGCCGCCGAACGCGAAATATTCGGCACTGCCCATGGCATAGGCGACAGGCAGTTCTATCACGAGGTCGGCTCCTGAAAGCAATGCCATTTCAGCCCTTGCCCATTTGTTGACTAAGGCAGGTTCACCTCTCTGGGTATAGTTGCCGCTCATCACGATCACGACGCAATCAGCTTCGGTCAGTCTGCGGGCGGACTGAAGATGATACAGGTGTCCATAATGGAACGGGTTATATTCAGCTACGATCCCGATGATTTTCATTCGGTCCTCCCGGTTTACACAAATACCCGCATTAAGGCGGGTCTGCGGATCCTCTGAAGCGGGTCTGCCAGACTTCCGACGATAGTCTGCAAGCCCTGCGAAGCAAATCGGTACAGTCTTTTATGCAGGTGCGCAGGATTTTAAGGCAGTTCGATGAGACCTTCCCTGTACTTCGCCAGATAATTCATGCAGAAGTCATCCCTGCCCAGCAATGCTTCTGATGCGTATATGTAAGCCATCAGCCTTTTGTCCAGCGGATCGAGTATCGCAGAGTCCAGGCCGCATGCCATCGCTGCGATAAGGAAGGCCTGGTTCAGTACTTTCCTCGCGGGCAGGCCGAAAGATATGTTGCTCAGGCCGCATGTGATATGCACTTCCGGAAACCTGGTACGGACGCTCCGGATCGTCTCCAGGGCCACTGTGCCGTAATGTGAACCGGTACCCACCGGCCTGACCATTGGGTCGATATAGATATCTGAGATGCTTACACCCTTTGAAGTAAGCCCTTCAATAAGCTTGTCCGCTATGGCGACCCTCTCATCCGTCGTCTCAGGCATGCCGCTGTCATCCATGCAAAGGGCGATCACCCCTGTGCTGTATTCGAGCACAAGAGGCAGGATGGAATCGAATCGCTCTTTTTCCAGAGTGATGGAGTTGATGATGGGCTTCGTTTTTACTATCTTCAACGCTGTTTTCAGCGCTTCGGCATTCGGAGAGTCCAGCGAAAAGGGAGCGTCGACGCCCTCCTGGGCCGTTTTGACCAGCCATTCCAGTTTCTCGGGTTCGTCTTCGACGAACATGCCCGCATTCAGATCGATATATGACGCTCCGGCGGCAAGCTGATTTT
>DBPP01000021.1 GCA_002305575.1 Ruminococcaceae bacterium UBA1417 | reverse complement strand
TTCAACCGGCCAGCGTAGACATTCGTCTCGGCAACACCTTCAGCATCGTGGAGGATTCCTCCGACGGCATAATTTCCATGGACAAGGAAATCACGTATAAGACGATGCAGACGGAACGCTACCTGCTCTTGCCGGGCCAGTTTGTACTCGCCACCACCATGGAATATTTCGCGCTGCCCGACAACCTGACCGCCTTTGTGGAAGGGCGCAGCTCGCTCGGCCGCATGGGATTGTTCATTCAGAACGCCGGGTGGGTGGATCCGGGCTTCGAAGGAGAAATCACGCTCGAGCTCTTCAACGCCAACCGCTGCGCCATCGCGCTGACAGCCGGACGCCGTGTGGGCCAGCTCGTTTTCGCACAGATGGACAGTGCCGCTGAAAATCCATACCGCGGCAAGTATCAGGGACAGCGCGGCGCAACCGGCTCCCGCGTTTTTCTGGACACAGAGCTGCACCGCAAGCTCCCGAACCCGTGAGAAGGGAAGGCCGTGTGTCTGGCGGTGCATGCAGATGATATGGATGGACGGCAGCGTCCAAGCTCAAAAACGGTACGCCGCGGGTTGCCTGTTTCAAAAATCCACAAAACAGATTTATGAAAAAAGGCGCCGCGTTCCTGATAAAGAGGAACGCGGCGCCCGTTTTTCATGCGTTCGGCCTCTATGTACGGCTGAGGCCGAAGCTGATACCGATGGCTTCATTGACGCGCTGCATGGCGTCTGCATCAAGCTTGCCCATTTTTTCCTTCAGGCGATGCTTGTCAATCGTTCTGACCTGTTCGAGCAGCACAATGGAATCCTTTTGCAGACCGGTGCGCTCTGCCTGCAACGCAATATGCGTGGGCAGATTCGTTTTATCGCGCTGGCTTGTAATCGCCGCGGCAATCACCGTCGGGCTGAAGCGGTTGCCCACATCGTTCTGCACAATCAGCACCGGGCGGATACCGCCCTGCTCGCTGCCCACTACGGGGCTGAGATCTGCGTAAAAAATATCTCCTCTGCGTACGTTCACGGTTTTCACACTCCGAATTTGATCTTACGATCCTATTCTTGCCCGTTTTGCGGACGCTTAAACATCGGATTTGTCAGCGCCTGTTCCATTTTATTCGGGCGTGTGAAATCTGTGCAGGCAATCAGGACTTGCCTTCGAGTTCCAAAAAAACAGCCGGCAGCGTTTCGATCAGGTCAGTCGGCAGCATAGCGTGCTGCGAAAGCGCCTTCGCGCAGCGGTCGCCCGCCGCGCCGTGGATACACACCGCGGCATACGCCGCCTCGAAGGGCTTCATGCCCTGTGCAGTGAGCGCGCCGACGATGCCTGCAAGCACGTCGCCGCTGCCGCCCTTCGCCATGCCTGGATTTCCGGTTGTGTTGACGCGCGTCTCGCCGTCCGGCGCGGCGACAATGGTTCCCGCCCCCTTCAGGACCGTAATCACGCGGTATTTGGCGGCAAATTCACGCGCCGCCCGGATGCGGTCCGCGCGAAGGTCCTCCATCCGTTTCTTCGAAAGGCGGACCATTTCACCGGGATGCGGCGTCACGATCACCGGCGTCCCCGGTGTCAGCAGCTTTTCCGGCGCGTCGGCCAGCAGGTTCAATGCATCCGCGTCGAGAACCAACGGGCACTTTGCCTGCTCCAACACCACTTGTACCAGACGTTGTGCATACGCCGCCGTACCGAGCCCACACCCGATCAGGCATGCGTCCGCTTTGGAGAGCGCCTCGATCACGCCTTCAAAGGCGGTGGCTTCGGGGTCGTATAGCGTGAACACCGCCTCCGGCACGGCGGGCGCCAGAATCGGGTACAGCGCGTGCGGAATCGCGATGTTTAAAAGCCCCACGCCGGAGCGCAGCGCCCCGCGGGCCGCCATGATGCAAGCACCGGCCATACCAACGCTGCCGCAGAGCATCAGGAGACGCCCATATGTGCCCTTGTGGCCCTCCGGGTCCCGTTTCGGAAACAGCGGACAGAGGTCGCCAAGCTGCACCGAGGCTGTGTCATACGGCAGAAGCTGCAAAAACTCCCGGCGAATGCCGACCTGCCGCACGACAGTCCGCCCGCAAAAACCCGCCGCGGGGTAAACGACGCACACGGGCTTCATGGCTGTAAATGTCACCGTGTACTGGGCGCGGAAGCACACGCCGGTCACAGCGCCCGTATCGCATTCCGCGCCACTGGGCAGATCGACCGAAACGCGCAGGGCTTTGGCGTTGTTTGCCCGCTCGATCACCGCCTCCATCGTCTGCGGCAGCCGGCCGCGGAAGCTGAACCCGAAAACGGCGTCCACAATCAGCGCCGCCTGATCGATGTATTTTTCCGCGTGGCGCGCCAATGTGATCGTGATGCCCTTGTGCATTTTATCGTACGCCTGCTTGGCGAGCGCCGACGCCGGAGCCCCCTGCATCAGGACAACGGTCACCTGTGCGCCGGCCTTTGAAAGCAGCCGCGCAATCACAAAGCCGTCGCCGCCGTTGTTCCCTTTGCCGCAAAGGATCACCGCGTTTTTCCCGCGCACTTCCAAGCGCTCCTGAATGTATTCTGCGACCGCCGCGCCGGCATTTTCCATCAGCGTTTCCATCGAAACGCCGGATTCTACCGCGCACTCCTCGAGTCCTCGAATCTCAGACGCCTTCAAAACCACCATAAACCGCACCCCTGTTCTGCATCTTAATTACGTATAGCATACACAAATCCGCGTGAAATTTCAATAGAGTCCCGCGCGGATTCTCCCAAACAAAAAGCGCACGGCCATGGCCGTGCGCAGGAGATGCCGGATTTTCCCCATCGGGGTTTTGCGCCGTCAGTTGCGCCCGAAAATTTCGAACTTCAGGCGGCGGTCCATAAACGGTTTGATCGCATCGATGCAGCGCTCGTCAGGCGAAAACACCAGGAGCGTAAGGCCGGTTTTACGGCTCTTCGCAATCACATACCAAGCGTCCTTGCCGTCGTCGGTTTCCGATGCGAAAATGGTTTTGTCTACACGCTTGTTGCGCAGCTTCTGCGCATTCTCCGTGTACTTGCCCATTTCCTCAATGGCCTTCGCGTCAAACGACGTGAGGCGTTTACGGCTTCTGCGATTGATGATTTTGTCCACCGCAATGTCGCCGTTTGTAATGCTGTATTCAAATTCCACGCTGCGGGAGGAAATGACCCAGTACAGCCCGTAGATCACACCACAGAGCACGAGGAACGGAATCATCGGCAGCACCGGCGTCAGCATCAGGCCAACAAAAAGCAGCACCGCACCGAGCACGGACGCACCAATGGAAATGAGGATGTCCTTTGGCCCGATTCTTTTCTTCACCATATATTCAACGAAAATATCTGTCATCATAAAGCGTTACCTTCCCTTATTTCCAATCGTTATCTTGGTCATTATACCACAGGCCCGGCGGAAGTTCAACCTTCCATTTTGTTAATTTTCTTTGTAAAACACCGCATTTTCGGCACGAAGAAAGAAAACACTTGAAAAGCGCGGACGCTTGTGCTAAAATGACTCTATACGCAAGGAAAAAGAAAAGTACCCGGTTGGTTCCGCGGGCAGAGAGGACGCGTCGTCGGCTGTAAGCGCGTCTGTGCGGGTTTCCGGCGAAGTTCTCTTTGGAGCGGCGGCGCTGAACGGCTTTGCGCAGAGAGTAGGCGCCGACGGAGAAGCACCGTTACAGGCTTTAGAGGGTGTGTTGGCACCGAAATTGGGTGGTACCGCGAGCTTTCCGGCTCGCCCCATGTGTTTCGCATGGGGCGAGCCTTTTATTTTTTGCTTTTGCCCCGGTGCAAACGGAAAATATTTTATGAAAGGATGTTTCAGAATCATGGGCATCAGAGAAAACATTGCCGAGCTGCGCGAAAAGTTTGAAGACGAGCTTTCCGCCGTGCGCGACAGCGAAGCGGTGGAAAAGATCCGCGTCGCTTATCTCGGCAAAAAAGGATCCGTCACAGAGCTTTTGAAGGGGCTCAAGGATCTTTCCGGTGAAGAGAAGAAGGAATTCGGCCAGACCATCAACCTGTTAAAGCGCGAAGTCGAAGAAAAAATTGCCGCACAGGTTGAGGCCATTCGCAAGGCGGAGGAAGACCATCTGGTCAACAGTGCCGAACAGTATGATGTGACGCTGCCGGCGGACACTGCAGGCGGTTCCTACCACCCGATCACGCTCGTACAGCGTGACCTGGAGGAGATTTTCGCTTCGATGGGCTTTACGGTGGAGGATTACAAGGAGATCGTCACCGATTACGAGTGCTTCGAGGCGCTGAACATTCCGAAGCACCACCCGGCCCGCGATATGCAGGACACCTACTACCTCGACAACGGCCAGCTTCTCAAGACGCACACCTCGGCGGCGCAGAACAGCATCATGCGCAAGTACGGCGCGCCGCTGCGCGCGATTTTCCCGGGCCGCTGCTTCCGCAACGAAAGCACCGACGCCTCCCATGAAAATACTTTCTTCCAGATGGAGGGCATCATGATCGACAAGGATATCTCGATCTCGAACCTCATCTACTTCATGAAGACGATGCTTTCGAAGGTCTTCAAGCAGGACGTCAACGTGCGTTTGCGCCCGGGCTTCTTCCCCTTTGTTGAGCCGGGCTTTGAGCTCGACATCAGCTGCCACATCTGCGGCGGCAAGGGCTGCTCCACCTGCCACGGCTCCGGCTGGATCGAGCTTTGCCCCTGCGGCATGATCCACCCGAACGTTCTGCGCGACGGCGGCATCGACGCTGAAAAGTACACCGGTTTTGCCTTCGGTCTCGGCCTGACGCGTCTCGCCATGATGCGCTATGGTATCAAGGATATCCGCGACCTCAACAGCGGCAATCTGAAGGCCCTCGCGCAGTTCAACCACGAATAAACAGGAAGGGAGTCGTTTTACATGCTGATTTCAATGAATTGGGTCAACGACTTCGTTGATCTTTCCGGCCTTGATCTGGAAAAACTGATCCACCAGTTCACGCTTTCCACCGCGGAGGTCGAGGATATTTACTATATGGGCCGCGACATCGAGAACGTTGTCGTCGCGCGTATCGTTTCGGTAGAGAACCATCCGAATTCTAAAAAGCTGCACCTTTTGAAGGTCGATGCGGGCGACAAGGTGTACGACTGCGTCTGCGGCGCGCCGAACGTGCGCGAGGGTATGACCGTCGCGTTTGCACGCGAGGGCGGCAAGGTCAGCGGCATGGACATTGCCTGCGCAAAGATTGCCGGCTATGAATCGCACGGCATGTGCTGCTCCGAAAAGGAGATCGGCATCAGCGCCGACCACAGCGGCCTGTGGGAAATCACCGACGATCTGCCGCTGGGCACGCCGGTCACGGAGGCATATGCCATCCGCGACATCGTCTTCGAGGTGGACAACAAGTCCCTGACAAACCGCCCAGACCTGTGGGGCCACTACGGCATTGCGCGCGAATTTGCTGCGTTGACCGGCCGCACGCTCAAGCCCATCAGCCGCATGGATCTCACACCGTATGAAAACCTCACGCCGATCGATATCGACGTGATCGACAAGGCGCTTTGCTTCCGTTACACCGGCCTCAAGGTGCGCAACATCACGCGTAAGATCAGCCCGGTTGATATGCGTATCCGCCTGTTCTACTGCGGCATGCGCGCAATCAACCTGCTCGCCGATCTCACGAACTATCTGATGCTCGAGCTTGGCCAGCCGATGCACGCATTCGACTGCGCGAAGGTCGGCTGCATCGAGGTCAAACGCTTCGACAAGCCCTTTGACTTCGAGACGCTCGACGGCGTCAAGCGCCACATCGACGAGAACACGCTGATGATCTGTTCGAAGGGCGAACCGGTCGCCGTGGCGGGTATCATGGGCGGCCTGAGCTCGGAGATCGAGGACGATACAGACAGCCTGCTGCTCGAATCGGCCAACTTCGACGCAGTCAGCGTGCGCAAATCCTCGACGCGCCTCGGTCTGCGCACCGACGCCTCGATGCGCTACGAAAAGACGCTTGACCCCGAGCTGACAACGATCGCCATCGAGCACTTCATGCAGCTGCTGACGGAGATCGACCCGGGCGTCGAGATCATCTCCGCCATGACGGATGTCTACGTGCGCCACTACGATAAGATCGACCTGAGCTTTGACAAGAAATACGTCGACCGCTACACGGGCATCGACATCTCGAACGAGCAGATCCTGCGCACGCTGAACGCGCTCGGCTTCAATGCAAGCCTTTCCGGCGAAATCTTCACCGTGCATGTACCGTCCTGGCGCGCGACGAAGGATGTCACGATCAAGGCGGATATCATCGAGGAAATCACCCGCATCTACGGTTACGACAACTTCCAGATCACCACGACAAAGAGCGCGCTCACACCTGTGCTGCGTACCGTGAACAGCAACGACGACCGTTTTGCGAAAGACCTGCTGGTGCAGCGCTACGGCCTGCATGAGGTGCACTCGTACATCTGGTGCGACGCGAAGAAGTACAAGGAACTGAACATCGAGATCGAAGACAATGTGCGTGTGCTCAACGCGATGACGCCGGATCATGTCGTGCTCCGCCGCTCCATGGGGCCGACGATGATCAGTTACGTCAACGAAAACAAATCGTTCTCGAACGATTTCGGTATTTTCGAGATTGCCCGCGTGGTCGATGGCCTGCGCGAGGACGGCCTGTGCAACGAGCGCAAGCGTCTTGGCATCGCCCTGTACAGCCGCACGCGCGCCGAAAAGGACGTTTACCTCGGCCTGCGCGACCTTATGGCTTCGATCGCCACGGAGCTCAAGCACCGTCCGTTCGAATTCCGTATTGCGGAGGCAAAGCACAACTGGCAGCATCCGCGCAACACGGCGGAGATCCTGCTCGACGGCGTCTCCCTCGGTTTCATCACCATCGTACACCCCGCAGTGCAGGCGAAGATCGATAAAAAAGCCGTGATCGTCGTGGCCGAGCTCGATATGGATGCGTTCTCTGCTCTGCCCGCTTCCGTGATCCACTACGATGAGCCTTCGAAGTTCCCGGGCATCGACATCGACCTTTCGCTCGTCATCTCCGATACGCAGACGTACAGCGAGCTCACCGCCGCCTGGAAGGACGTCACGCCGCTGCTCAAGAGCGTCTCGCTGATTGACGCCTACACCGGCGCTGTGAAGAGCATTACGCTCCGCTTCACGTTCTCCTCCATGGAAAAAACGCTTTCGAAAGCCGAGGTGCAGGGCTGGGTCGACACGATCGTCGAGCGGCTCGGCACCATGGGCGTCACGCTCAGATAAAAAGAATTTGTAAATAATTTGGCCGCCTCTTGCATTTTTCGTCTTTTTGCGGTATGCTTAAGGTAAAGGTTTTCGGGATCGAACAAATATTGCCCGGACTTTTGGCATACACTTGTAAGGAGATTTGATTCGCCTGCCGGCGAGGAGGTGTTCCACATGGCAAATGATTTTACAGATCATACCCAGACATTCAATTTCGAAGCGCTGCAACAGCCCGATATGCAGCAGATCCTGACGCTGGTTTACGATGCGCTCAAGGAAAAAGGCTATAACCCAATCAGCCAAATCGTGGGATATATCCTCTCGGAGGATCCCACCTACATCACAACGCACAACAACGCGCGCAGCCTCATCCGCAAGATCGACCGCGATGAGCTGCTGAAAGCAATGGTGCGTACCTATTTGGGCGAGTAACCGCGAAATAAAATTGGCCGTCGGTGAAGGTTTTCACCGGCGGCAATTTTGTATTCGTATTAAAATAATGTTTGTGTTTTGCATACGGATATGCTATACTTAAAAATAGTCTAAAGACGCATAATTGATGAAAGATGGTGATAGAATGAGCGATAATAAGAAAGCTGCGTTTCCCATGTACCGCGGCAAGCCGCTTGTCCGCTGCGGCGATACCCTGTATTTCGGAAACATGACGGATAAGTATGTAATCAAAATCGACATCAAAACGAAAAAGACGCTGGACGATATGGAAATCGCCGACAAGTGCATTGTACAGCTGATGTACACCGACCCGGAAATCCGCACGCGCAAGCAGATCATCAAAACGAGTGAAAAGAACGGCCTTTACCTGGCACTGGACATTGCAGACGCTTGGCTGACACGCGCGCTTGCCGAATAATCGCGACCAAAAGCACAAAACCGTCCCGGCTGTATCGCCTTCGGTTTTGTGCTTTTTTGTCTGGTACATGGTTTTCGCCCGCAGGTACCTTCTTTGCTTTCCGGCCGCAGAAATTCCCATCTGCGCAGCCGAACGGTGATTTTTATGAAAAAGCATTTACACTTTTTTGGCGCTTCCGGCTCCGGAACCACCACCATCGCCGCAGAAGTGTCCGCACGACTCGGCTATACACACCTCGATGCCGACCAATATTACTGGCTGCCTACACCCCAGCCCTTTACGCAGCCTCGTAACCCCGAGACATGCCTGCGGATGCTCCACAACGATCTGGCTGCCGCCGACCATTGGGTGCTCAGGTGGTTCTGTGGTAGGCTGGGCCGAAACACTTGCGCCGCTTTTTGATCTCACCGTATTCGTGTACGTCCCGAAAGATCTGCGCATGGAACGGCTGAAAAAACGTGAAGCCGAACGGTACGGCGCGCGCATTGCGCCCGGCGGCGATCGACACGCGGATTATCTGGATTTTATCGCATAGGCTGCTTCGTATGACGCCGGCCCCCGTAGTGGGCGCACACTACAAAAGCACGAGGCCTTGGTGCAGACACTGACCTTTCCTGTACTCCGCGTGGAAAACATCGACCTGTCGGCCAGCGTGACCGCTGTACTGCGCGCCGCGCAAGCCAAATAAAAAAGAGAACCGAGAAGCAACTTTGACCGCTTCTCGGTTGTTTTTATCTGGAAATTTCCAACTCTTCCAGAAACATACGGAACGCCGTCGGCAGCGCATAGGTTTCGGTGAGCGCCGCAAAATCCGCCCAAGTAAACAGCCCGGGTTTTTCGGCGCAATCGAGCACATAGCCCGTCATCTCCCAGCGGATATGCGTGAAGATATGCGTTTTGTGGACCTCTCGAACAATACCGAACGGCGCCGCGCCCTGTGCTTCGGCCCACCGTACCGCCTCGGCCACAGACAACGTGCCGGTGCAGTTCGGAAATTCCCACAAACCGGCGAGCAATCCCGTTTCCGCCCGGCGGCAAATGGCATATTCCGCGCCGCACCGCAGCAAAAACACGGTGCGTTCCTCCACGCGTTTTTTCGCTTTCGGCAGCTTTACAGGAAAGCGCAACGCAGCGTTTTGTGCCTGCGCCATGCAGATGCCCCGCATCGGACAGTGCGCACAATCCGGATTTTTCGGCGTGCAGACGCAGGCCCCGAGCTCCATCAGCGCCTGCGTAAATATGCCGCAGTGCCCGGCCGGGTACATGGCCTCAAGCCGTTCGGCGATTTCCCGCTTGACAGCCGGCAGATCCACTGGCCGATCATCCGCCGTCATGCGCGCGATGATGCGCAGGACGTTGCCGTCTACCGCGGCGCTCGGCCGCTCAAAACAGATGGAAGCCACCGCGCCCGCCGTATACGCGCCGATCCCCGGCAGCTTTTGCAGCGCCTCCGCTGTGTCCGGGAAACGGCCCCCGCAGGTTTCCACAAGCAGCTTCGCCGTTTTCTGCAAATTGCGCGCCCGGGAATAATAGCCGAGGCCCTCCCACAACTTCATCACGCGGCTTTCCTCCGCCCCGGCGAGCGCCTCCACATTTGGAAACGCTTCCATAAACCGGTTGTAATAGCCGATGACCGCCTCCACGCGCGTTTGTTGCAGCATAATTTCCGAAACCCACACGCGATACGGCTCCCGGCTATGCCGCCAGGGCAGGTCGCGCGCGTTTTCCGCGTACCACGGCAGCAGCCGTTCGGGAAGCGCCGCGTAGATTGCATCCAAATTCTGCATAAGACTCCTTTTCCATCTGAAGATACGCTCAAAAATTCCTCCGCGCCGGAGGGCAGAAAAAGGCGGAGAAAGCGTTGGCTTCCTCCGTCTTTAAAGTTTATTCCGCGCTGAAGGATTCCTTGCCGACGCCGCAGAGCGGGCAGACAAAATCATCCGGGAGGTCGTCCCACTTTGTGCCGGGCTCAATGCCGGCATCGGGATAGCCGTCCTCTTCGTCGTAGATCCAACCACAGACATCACAGACGTATTTCACCGTAAAGGCCTCCTTTCCGAAAATTTCTTTTTCTGCTGCCTAGTATACCACATAAACTTGAAAAAGGGAATACCTTTCAAATTTTTCTATGGATTCCAAATCCATGCACACCGGCGTACATTACTGGGCGTTCACCCACTCGCCCGGCCTCTGCTCCGCGCGGTGCGCCGCCTCAAGAATTTCCGCAATGGCGATCGTCTCCGCCGGGTCTACCTGTACCACGCCCGTTTCAAAGAAACGCACCATGCCGGCGATCAGGCGGTCAAACGTCTCTGTCGATTCCGCGATCGGGACGACTGTGCCATCCGCAAACTTCACCGTCGTCTGGAATGGGCCCTCGACCAGCAGGTTCGCAACGCCGAGCTTGCCGTTTTCAAACTCCACGGTGTAGCTGGCCGCTCCTTCCACACCGGCGTAGAGCACGCGCACCGCACGGGCGCGCAGCAGCGCCACCATCGGCTCAATCTGGTGAATCAGGTAGTTTTCCGGCTTTCCTGGGCCGCTCAGCAGAACAAAGCGCACGTCCTTTTCCGGCAGTTCCATCAGCTCCTTCGAAAAGCGCAGAGCTGAGGAAGAGTACATCGGCGTGCCGTGCGTTTCCGCCAGCGCAAACAGATTGCGTGCAATCTGCGCCGTCGGCGCGAAAGTCTTGTCCACATAGACGCGCTTGCCGCTTCGGAGCGGCTTCTGGCACAGCGTCCAGTGCTGTTCCGGATTATCCGGCGAAAGCACGAGAATACAGTCGCTTTTTTCGATCAGCGCATCGATGCTTTCGCAGCATTCGACCCCCATATCGGCACACCACTGCGCCGTTGTCCGCCCGCCGAGCGGCGAATCGACCGCACCGTATGCGTACGCGACCGTATACGCGCCGTTCGACGCCTTTTCAATCCATGCGGGGTAGTTGTTTGCATGCCATTCGTCGAGATAATAGTCGATAAAACCAATTTTTTTTGCCATTTCGATCACAACTCCTTGTGTTTTGCGCACCGCGGCCTTCCGCCAAAGCGCCTGGCCCAGGGCCTTCGCCTTCATCTTAGCGCAGACTGCAACAAAAAACAAGCGCGTATTGAAACTCCATGGAAATAGGCAACCATTACTTTCACTTTGGTGAAATCCGGCGTCAAAAGCGAGGTGTGCCGAACAGCGCGCAGACGGTACGGGCCGTCCGAGCAATTTTCCCCGCAAAAAGCATGCGAAAAAAATTGTCCGGTATGAAAGGATCTGCACCTGAGCGTCGTATTATTTTTGGACAAAAATGAAAGCCGAAGTTTGGAGGAAATTACCCATGCTCATCAGTCGAATACTCGCCTGGATCGCCACACTCGCCGCCTTTTTGCTGACCGCAAAATTTGCCGCCCGCTTGCTCGCCAAGAAGAACCGGCGTTTTGTTTCGCTCAACCGATGGCTCCACAGCATCCACATACCATGCGGCGTCGCCATGGTCACCGCATCGACGGCCCACGGCCTGCTGGCCGGCAACTTTATGGACGCTACGCCGACTGAAATCGAAATAGCACCGGTTCTGTTCACTTGGAATGCCGGCACCGCAGCATGGATGGCCACGCTTTTGCTCGCGCTCACATACCTGCTCCGAAAAGCACTGAAAAAGCGCTGGATGACCGCACACCGCATGCTGACCGCCCTCTTCGCAGCCGTCTGCGTGCTGCACATCGCTACAACCGGCATTGGCATTGACACGGCACTCATCTCCGCTCTTCAGCCTGCAGCGCAGACCGAAACCGACGTTTCCCCCGCACCGCAGACAGCCTCGACAACCGGCACGCCTGCGCCAGAAGCAGACGCCGCCATGCCGTCTGCTTCGCCGGAAGCCCTGTTTGCCGGCGTATCGCTGCGTGACGGCGTTTACACCGGCACAGCCGACGGCTACCATGGCCCGGTGACGGTTGCAGTGACGGTAACCGAAAACAGGGTCAGCGCGGTGGAGGTCATCGAGCAGGACGAAAACGCCCGCTACTTTTCCCGCGCGCTGGCCGTCATCGACAGCATCCTGTCCCGGCAGACCTGGGATGTGGACGCCGTATCCGGCGCGACATATTCCTCCGAGGGCATTACCAACGCAGTGAAAAATGCACTCGAAAGTGCCGTGCAATAATCCGCACAATAAACAGAAAAACGCCGGGGCAGATAAAACTGCTCCGGCGTGGTGCCGCTAACCGGGGTCGAACCGGTACGGAATCTCTTCCGAAGGATTTTAAGTCCTTTGTGTCTGCCTATTCCACCATAGCGGCAAATTTATTTTTTAGTAGGCTCCCCGATGCCCTTCCGGGAAACTGGAGGGACATCGTGGAGGTACATAAAAAACACAATCAATATTCTGTTTTGAGAAAGCCTGATTTCTCCAAGGGTTTTCAAGCTGAGGGTATTGTGGGACGAACAGGATTTTAAGTCCTTTGTGTCTGCCAATTCCACCATGGCGGCCTCTGTCATCCAATGCTTTCAGCCTAATTATTGTATCGCACGCATGCCTGCTTGTCAATCCAATGGCTTCTTCCTGCCGAATGCTGCCGCACCATCGCCCATTGCCGACATTGTACAAGCGTCGGTTTTTATGATAGAATGAGGTCATTCCAACAAGCTATACGGGGTGATGCATATTATGATCACAGCCGCAGCCAGACACCGGGAGCGCCTGCTGCTTTTATGTGGTGCCGCACTGGGGGCGGTCGCCTTTTTTCTGATATTTGGGTTTAGCCCCCTGGATGTGACCAACGACGCTTTCTGTCGGGGCGGGTACATAGAGAAAGACATCCAGCAGCATTATGCCGGCTGGCTGTTTTACAGGCAAAGCGGTTTTTCGTTTCCCCTGTGTATTGCCACCAACATCAACGCTCCTCAGGGTCTCAGCGTGGCATATACCGACTCGATTCCCCTGCTGGCTGCCTTGTTCCGGTTGCTTTCTCCTGTTTTGCCGGATACTTTCCAGTATTTCGGCTGGTTTACTCTGCTTTGCCTGATGGCACAAGGGGCATTTGGCGCCCGGCTGTTGGGGCTGTTCTGCCAGGGTGTAGCCAGCCCACTTATGGGAGACCTGCTGTTTGTATTCAGCCCTGTTTTGTGGGAGCGGGTGTTCCGCCATACCTCCCTGTCTGCCCAATTTTTCCTTCTGGCAGCTCTGTATTACTATTGCAAAGGATTCCGGACAAACCGATTTGCCTTTCCCGGACTGTTTGCCCTGAATATTCTGACCATTACCATTCACCCGTACTTCGTTCCCATGACCTACGCCATCACCTTTGCGCTGCTGCTTCACCATGCTGTCGCCAATCGCAAATGGCTGTATCACGGTCTGTGGCTTGGGGCTGACCTTGCCCTGACCGTCGCCGCAGGGTGGGTCTTTGGTTTGTTTTACGGCACCGCCACCGGCGGCAGCGATGCGCTGTACGGCTACTTCGGCATGAACCTGAACAGCCTGTGGAATCCGGCCGGAGTCAACGGCGTGGACTGGAGCCTAATCCTGCCAATGCAGAACCAGGTTGGCGGCAACTACGATGCCTTTGCCTATCTGGGGTTCGGGGTGCTGTGCGGACTGGTCCTTTGCCTGATCGTTCATCTGTTCCACCACCCCACAGCTTTCTGGCGAACGCTGTGCCACCATTGGACGCTCTGCTTGGTCTATCTGGTTCTGACGGCTTTTGCGGTCAGCCACGTCATTACCGCCAACGGCGCCACCCTGGCGGTTCTCCCCCTGCCTGCCTCTTTGATTAAGCTTTTTTCGGTGTTCCGGTCCGGCGGACGAATGTTCTGGCCGGTGTACTATCTGTTGATTCTGTGTGCCTGTGTGGGAATTTTCCGGTTGTCGTCCCGCAAACGGGTTTGCTGCATTGCCATCACCTGTATGGCCGCAATCCAATTGCTGGACATCGCTCCTGGTCTTGTACAGCGGCATCAGGCATTTGACCAGGCACAAACCACCCATGCCTTTCCCTCCACCCTGACCAGTTCTTTCTGGCAACAGGCCGAGGGGCGGTATGCTTCGATTGTTTCCATGAATGGTCTGCAGACTGATGCCTTGCACTTGGCGCTGTATGCGGCCGACCACGGGATGTCCACCAACGATCCCTTCGCCGCTCGGTATGACGCCGCCGCATTGGAAACCCAGCGGGAGACCTATCGCCAAGAGCTGGCACAAGGCATTCTGCGGGAAGACACCTTGTATCTGTTCGCGGAAGAAGGCGCTTTCCTACAGGCGGTAGAGCCGGTAAAGGACAGCGGCGCCTGGTGCGGGCGAATCGATGGCGCCGACGGCAGCTGGTACGTGATTGCCCCCGGCATGGCCGGCTGCTCCCTGGACGAAGCCTGCATTCCTTATGATGAGAACTATCCCCTGCGCATTGCCGACTACACCGACGCCTTGTGGAACAAGGGCGTTCTGGACAGCACCAAGAAAACCGTCTGTTTTGCCGACTCTCCCTTTGCACGCCAAAAGCTGGAAGACGCTGCAGCCATAACAGCCAACGGCCAGACCTACGCAATCATCGACCTGGACGACAGTGATCCCGGTTGGCTGATGGTTACCCTGAACATTGAAGATGCCACCGTTTTGTGGGGGCAGGAACTGGAGACGATCCCATGCAAGAACTGAAAGTGAAATCTTTGCTGCCGGTCCGCCTGGACAAGTATTTGATGCAGCAATTCCCCGTGTTGGGCCCCGGCAGGTTGAACAAGGCCCTGCGGGAAAACAAAATCAAACTGAACGGAAAAAAGCAGCCCCTTTCCACCCGTGTGCAAAATGGAGACGTAATCCGCATCTATCTGTTGGACGACCAGCTGGGGCTGACCGCGCAGGACGGTCCCTGGTTTCTTGCCTGCCGCGCCCCGGCAGAGTTCACCTACGAAAACGATGACCTGATTGTGGCGCTGAAACCGGCGGGCATCCCGGTGGACGGAGACGACGCCGACACGCTGCGCGGCAGGGTGTTGCGCAAACTGTACGAGGAGGGCCGCTTGAAAGACGAGAGTGCCATCCGGCTGTGCCACCGGCTGGATACCGGCACCAGCGGCCTGGTTCTGCTGGCCAAGAATCCCGAGACAGAACAGTTCCTGACCGACACCATCCGGGAACACCAGATCCGCAAAACCTATCTGTGTGTCACTTTTGGCAGACCCATCCCCCCGGCGGATACGCTAAAAGGCTTCTTGATGAAGGACGCCGAGCGCGGGCTGGTACGCGTTCTGGACGCTCCCAAGCCCGGGGCAAAGGAGATTGTCACCTCCTATGACACCATCGCTGTAAGCGGCCGCCTGGCCCTTCTACGGGTGAATCTGGTTACCGGTCGCACCCATCAGATCCGGGCACATCTGGCCAGCATCGGCTGCCCCATTCTGGGCGACAGCAAATACGGCAACAACGCCGCCAACCGGGAACTGAAGCTCAAATATCAGGCGCTGTGCGCCTGGGAGCTGGCTTTTCCCAAACAGATCAAGGATGAACGCTTTGCCTCCCTGGCCGGAAAAGTATTCCACGCGCCAAAGCCCTGGTATTACCAGCAAATCCTGAATGGAACCCTGAAATGAGTCAAACCGCCTCCCGCTATGGTATCGGGAGGCGGTTTTCTATATATACTATTCTCCAATATCCGAAGTAAAGGAATCGTCGATTTACTTTTCAGCCTTGTCCGTGGTATGGTTATACCAAAGGAGGTACCGTCAAATGGATGCGAAAACTTTCGGAGCTTTTCTGGCCGCAACGCGGCGGGAACGAGGTTTGACCCAGGCGGAACTGGCTGAACAGATTCATGTGACTGACAAGGCCGTCAGCCGCTGGGAGCGTGGCATCGGCTTTCCGGACATCAATACCCTGGAGCCCTTGGCGGACGCCCTAGGGCTGAGTTTGTCCCAGCTGATGCATGCCGGCAGCGCACAGGAGGCGCCTTCGGACGAAACACTGGAAGACTTTGTGACCATGTTGCGTCCCGGCCGCATCCTGTGGAGCGGAGCCCGCAGTGCCCTGTTCTGGTTGACCGTTGCGCAGGGACTCCGGATGATCTTTTCGCTGCCCGCTCAGGCAGCGATCGATTGGAGCTGGACAGGCAGCGTACTGTCGCCAGAACGAACAGGATCAACCTTGCTTGCCGCCCTGGCGTGCGTAGGTATCAGTGCCTTCATCCTTCAACTCTGGCACGTGCTGGAACAAGGTCTTCTTTTTGTGCAGCGGGGGATTTTTTTCCGTGCAACGCTGCCGCTTCTGCACGCCAGGTATCCCATGTTATACGCCGCAGGAGAATTTGTATTTCACCTTTTCTCCTGTTGGCTTATGTTACAACCTCTGATAACGGAATCCATCATTCTAATGCTAAATTAAAAATTTCTAGCAGTTTCCACAAACAAAAAAGCAGAGCGGACAATTTGTCCGCTCTGCTTTTTTGTCCGGGTTGGTCAATTGGGAT
>DBPP01000015.1:163726-184348 GCA_002305575.1 Ruminococcaceae bacterium UBA1417 | reverse complement strand
CGGCACGCGGTTTTGGAGACCGCTGCTCTACCAACTGAGCTATGCCCCTATCTGCCGGCCATTTCTGACCGCTCGATTATTCTACCATTTCACGCGAAAAATGTCAAGGCTTTTTTATAAAATAACGCATACAACCTGTCATCCAGAACGAAAAATGCCCGCCGGATTGCGGCAGGCATTTTCTTTTACATACTGAATTCAGCGGGAAAGGCTCTGCGAAATCTCATAGAGCTTTTTGTTAAACACACGGGGCATATTGAGCGCCTCCGTGATGTCGTAGTCTGTGATGCGCTCGCCCTGCATGACAACGACACGGTTGCTCTTACCATCGCGGAGCAGCTCAACAGCATGATAGCCCATCTGGCTGCCGACAACACGGTCGCGAAGCGTCGGCGAACCACCGCGCTGTACATGACCGAGAATGGTGGCGCGGCTCTCAATGCCGGTAGCCTCCTGGATGCGCTTGCAGATCTCCTCCGCATGGCCGACACCCTCGGCAACAACGACGATGAAGTGGCGCTTACCGGTCTTCTGTGCAAAGCGGATGCGCTCAATCAGATCGCGATCGAAGTCCATCTCGACTTCGGGCACGAGCGTCGCGATGGCGCCGACGGCAATGCCGGTGTTCAGCGCAATATCGCCGCAACGGCGGCCCATAACCTCGACGACGCTGCAGCGGTCGTGCGATTCTGTGGTATCGCGGATGCGGTCAATCATATCCATCGCGGTATTCATCGCGGTGTCATAGCCGATCGTATATTCAGAACTGGAAATATCGTTGTCGATGGTGCCCGGAACACCGATGCACGGGACGCCCGCATTCGAAAGATCGCGCGCGCCGCGGAACGAACCGTCGCCGCCAATCACGACGACGCCGTGAATGCCCATCTCGCGGCAATTCGCCGCCGCCTTCTCAACGCCTTCCGGCGTATTAAACTCCGGGCTGCGCGCCGTAAACAACGCCGTGCCGCCATGCTGAATGATATTCGAAACACTGCGCAGGTACATTCTCTCAACTTCGCCATGCAGCAGACCATTATAGCCGTGCTTGACACCATAAACTTCCATGCCGAAGGAGATCGCGGTTCGGACGACAGCACGAACCGCCGCGTTCATGCCTGGGGCGTCACCGCCACTTGTCAGTACTGCGATTTTCTTTGCACACATTTGAGATTCCTCCATTTTTGTATAATAAATGCCAAAAAACAAGTATTCGTTTGTTTATCATTATAGTATATTCCGGGCCTAGAATCAAGAGGAAAAAACACGTTTCCGCGTGGAATTTGCCATCATGTTTCCCGCAGTGCCACGTTCTCTTCACCCAGCAGGCGTTTGAGTGCAGCCACAAGCGCATAGTTGACCGCCACGCGATACCGAGCCGGTGCACGCACCAGTTTCTTTTCATCACAGGCATAAAGGTACAGATCGGTCGTACCATCGAAAATCTCCACATACTGCAGCGCTTTTGTGCACAGCGGGTCGTGCATGGACGGCACGCGCAGGTACAAACCGCGGTACGCCGCGTTGTAGCCCCTGATCTGTACCGCAGGCTTTTCTTCTGTCGCAGTACCCCGGTGGGTATGCTGCGCCAGCATGGCCTGCGGCGCGTACGGCTGTGTGAAGTATTCAGCGATCAGCTTGGGATCTTTCTCCTCTGTAAAGCTGATGCGCCCATGCGCCTGCACCGCGCTTCCGGGCGTCAAAAGATCGCCGCAGCGCTCAAGCACCTTGGGAAACACAAGCGCTTCAATCGAGCCGTAAATATCCTCCAGCGTGACAAACGCCATATTTGCACCGGATTTCGTCACTTTTTTTCGGATCTCGGAAACAATAGCCAACACGTCCACATACTGTTCGTCGCTGTATTTGTCCGTTTCCCCTGCTGCACTCTGGGCGATTTCATCGGTGCGTGCCACGAGATCGCGGCGGTACACCTCCGCATACGGCGCCATCGGATGCCCGGAGAGGTACATGCCCGTGACCTCCTTCTCCATGGTCAGCAGTTCCGCCTGCGGGAATTCCTCCGCGACGGGCATCTGGTACGTTTCGGCCCTTTCGGAACCGCCGAGATCAAAAAAGCCGATCTGCCCTTCGATGTTCCGCCGCTTGTCCGCGTCGAGGCTATCGAGCACCGGTTCCACGGCTAAGAGCATTTCACGCCGGTTATTTCCGAGGCCGTCGAGCGCGCCGCAGCGGATCAAGCTTTCCACCGCGCGGCGGTTCAGATCCCTGCCCTGCATCCGCTTGCAGAAATCATAAAAGCTGCGGAACGCGCCGCCACGGGATCGCTCGAGCAGCATACGCTGGATAACGCCGCGGCCGAGGTTTTTAATCGCAAGCAGGCCAAAGCGGATGCCGCTTTCCGATACAGAAAAGCCTGTATCGCTCTCGTTGACGTGCGGCGGAAGCACCGGGATGCCAAGGCGCGCACACTCCGTCATGTAGGCCGCTACCTTGCCGGCAGAGCCAAGCACGCTCGTGAGCAGCGCCGCCATATATTCCTTCGGGTAATAATACTTGAGGTACGCCGTGCGATATGCGACCACCGCATACGCCGCCGCGTGGGATTTGTTGAACGCGTAGGAGGCAAAGCTCTCCATCTCATCGTAGATGATCTCCGCGGTGCGTTCATCGACGCCGCGCGCCACACAGCCCTCGATCTCCACGGTGCCGTCTGCACGCCGCAGGCCGTGTATAAAGTACTGGCGCTCTTCCTCCATCACCTTATGTTTTTTCTTGCTCATCGCGCGGCGCACAATATCCGCGCGGCCGAGCGAATAGCCGGCTAGCTCGCGGAAAATGCGCATGACCTGCTCCTGGTAAATGATGCAGCCATACGTCACGTCCAAAATTTTGGAAAGCCGCGGATGCCGGTAGGTGATCTTTTCCGGATGCCGGCGGTTTTCGATATAGGTCGGGATAAATTTCATCGGGCCAGGCCGGTACAGGGAAATAACCGCGATGAGATCCTCGATACTTTCCGGCTCGGACTGCATGATAACGCGCCGCATGCCCGCCGATTCAAACTGGAACACGCCTTCGGTCTGTCCGCTTGTGATCATGGCAAAGACCTGCGCGTCGTCTTCCGGTGCGCGCTCTACAGAAAAACCGGGGACGCGCCTGCCGATCATCTGCTCAGCGTGGTCGATCACCGAAAGATTGCGCAAACCGAGAAAATCCATCTTCAAAAGGCCGAGCTCTTCGATGGCCGTCATTGTAAATTGTGTGACAACCGCATCATCGTTCATGCTCAGCGGGACATACTCGACGACCGGCCGGTCCGTGATGACAACGCCGGCCGCATGTGTCGAGGTGTGGCGCGGCATGCCTTCAATCTTGCGCGCCATGTCGATCAGCGCGTGCACCTGTTGGTCAGCCTCGTATTTGTCGCGCAGCTCTGTGACAGTTTCAAGCGCATGGTTGAGCGTCATGTTCAGCTCCATGGGCACGAGCTTTGCAACCGTATCGCACACGTTGTAGGGAATCGCCATCGCGCGGCCGACGTCGCGGATGGCGAGACGCGCCGCCATGGTACCGAAAGTGACAATCTGCGCCACGTGGTCGGCGCCGTATTTATCCACAACGTATTCGATGATCTCCTGCCGGCGCTCATCGCTGAAATCGACGTCAAAATCCGGCATGCTGACGCGTTCCGGATTCAAAAAGCGTTCAAAAAGCAGGTCATAGCGCAGGGGATCAACGCCCGTAATGCCGACGCAGTAGGCGGCAAGGCTGCCAACACCGGAGCCACGTCCCGGTCCGACCGGGATACCCATGCTCTTCGCCTGCCGGATGAAATCGTAGACGATCAAATAGTAATTGACATAACCCATGGAGTCGATCGTCGAAATCTCATATTCAAGCCGATCCAAAATGCTTTTTTCGGGATGTTCGCCATAATGGCGGTGCAGCCCGTCGTAGCACAGGCGGCGGAAATATTCGCGGTTGTCGCTGCCATCGGGCGTATCGAAGCGCGGCAGCTTGGTGTGTCCGAATTCGAAGGAAACATTGCATCGGTCCGCGATGCGCTGTGTATTTTCAATCGCCTCCGGGCAATCCGGAAACAGCGCGCGCATCTCTTCCTCGCTCTTGAAGTAAAACGCATCCGAACCAAATTCGAGCACGTCCTCGTCCTCGACCGTGCGGTTCGTCTGGATGCAAATGAGGATATGGTGCATCTGCGCATCCTCTTTTTCGATATAATGGCAGTCGTTCGTCGCAACGAGCGGAATGCCCGTTTCGCGTGCCAGGCGGATCAGCTGCGGGTTTACATATTTCTGGTCTTTCAGCCCATGGTCCTGCAGCTCCAGGTAAAAGTTTCCGGCGCCGAAAATCTCCTGATAGCGCAGCGCCGCTTCCTTTGCCACGTCGTATGCGCCGACTGCGAGCGCCCGCGGAATCTCGCCTGCAAGGCAGGCCGAAAGCGCGAT
The DNA here is from genome assembly GCA_002305575.1 of Ruminococcaceae bacterium UBA1417. Lineage (GTDB taxonomy): Bacteria > Bacillota > Clostridia > Oscillospirales > Acutalibacteraceae > Hominenteromicrobium. Next base: position 179,918 of record DBPP01000015.1, on the reverse strand, counting down.
CAAACCCTTGCTGTGCCGGCGCAACAAATCCAGATCGGCGCGCGGCTTATTGTAAAAGCCGTTCGTCCATGCCTTGGAAACGATCGCAACCAGATTGCGATAGCCCTCCTCGTTCTCACAGAGCAGAACAAGATGGCGGTTTTCGTTGTCGATGCCGTGCACCTTATCGGTCATGCCGCGTTTGGCAACATAAATTTCGCAGCCGATAACCGGCTTGATGCCGCGCGCCAAAGCCGCCTTGTAGAAATCGATCACGCCGTACATGACGCCGTGATCGGTGATGGCCACGCTCGTCTGGCCCATGGCCTTAGCCCGGTCCAACAGCTTCTCAATGCGGCACGCGCCGTCGAGCAGACTGTACTCCGTGTGCAGATGCAGATGTGTAAACGCCATGCGCTCCCCCTTCCGGCCGCCGGTCCACACCGGCCGCTCTGTTTTTATGCGTTTCCGTTTTTTTCCGTGCGCTGCGCGGCTGCCTCTTTTTCGGGCGAACCAAGCGTTTCCGCAAATTCCAAAATGCGGCGCAAGCGGTGGTTGACACCGGAGCGGCTGATGGAAAGCCGGCCGCTCATCTCGCGCAGCGACATTTCCGGATTGTGCAGCCGCAACACCGCCGCCTCACGGAGATCGTCCGGCAATGCATCCAGCCCAACCTTGTCGTTGATCAGTGCGATGGCTGCGATCTGCCGGGAAGCCGCAGAATACGTTTTGTCGAGGTTAGCTGTCTCGCAGTTCGAAACGCGGTTCATATTGTTGTAGGCTTCCTTATACATTTTGATCTGCATAAGCGCCATCGCGGCGTTGACCGCGCCGATCAACGTGAGGAAATCCTCGATGGCGCCGCTCTCCTTGAGATAGACCATATAGCCGCTTTTGCGCTTGGCGACCGCCGGCGAAAGCTGCGCCGCCGGCACCCGTTGCAAAAGTGCCGCAAGCTCCTGTGCAAGGTGGAAATGCGGCGTTGAAAACTCGAGGTGGTATTCTTTATTCGGGTCGGTGATGGTGCCGCAGACCAGAAACACGCCGCGCAGGAACGATGCGACACAGCAATCCCGTTTCAGGTTTTCTTCATGAATATGCAGGCTGACCGCACGGTCCGTGTGGCCGAACGAGGCCAGCATGCGCAGCCGCGCGTCCTCGCCAGGAATTGCAATGGAAAATGCGCCGGTATTTTTCCGCCGCTGCTGCGCGCGTACCTCGGCGTACACGTCCGCCGAAACAGCCGCTGCCTCCGCCAGCCGGTGGGCCACCGCGGCGTTTTCGCAGATCATCCGCGTTTCCCGCGGGGAAAAACACTTCGAAAAAAGCAGAAGGCCGTAGCATTCTGCTTTTAGACAGCACGATCGCTTATTTTCAATTTTGCAAAGCTCTTCCTTGCAGTCCGATGCAAAGGACATGGCCCTCTCCCCCTTCCGCAGATCTTGCGTTTTTTTCTCTGACCGTTCAATCCTTCGCGATATCCCGGTGCGTCACGCTTGCGCGGATGCCCTTTTCCACAAGATGATCGTGCATATACTGGGCCAGTGCCACAGAACGATGGTGGCCGCCCGTGCAACCCACCGAAATGACCAGCTGGCTCTTGCCCTCCCGGATATACAGCGGCAGCATATAGTCCACCATGTCGGTAAACCGGTTTTTAAAGCCCTCGGTTTCCTTGGACTGCATCACATAATCGCGGACCGGTGCATCCAGACCGGTCTAGTGGCGCAGTTCCTCAATGTAAAACGGGTTGGGCAGACAACGCACGTCAAACACGAGGTCCGACTCAAGCGGCAGACCGTATTTGAAGCCGAAGCTGACGCAGTGCACCGCAATCGCATCGCTGTCGTTTTTGAGGAAGAGGCTGGAAATACGCGCCTTCAAACGTGCCGCCGGATAGTTCGTCGTATCGATCACATAGTCTGAAATTTCCCGCACGGGGCGCAGCATATCGCGCTCGAGACGCACCGCTTGCGCGAGCGAGCCCTGCATCGTTTCGGCCAGCGGGTGCTTGCGGCGTGTCTCCTGAAAGCGGTTGACCAGCACGGCGTCCGATGCGTCGAGGAACAGGATCTTGTAGGGATTGCCCTGCGACTTGAGCGTTTCCAGCGCCTTGAAAAACGACTTGAACAGCTCGCCGCCGCGCGTATCCGTCACCACCGCAACACGGCGCTGAATGCCTTCGGATTTATCACACAGGTCATAAAAAACGGGAATCAAGGCCGGCGGCAGGTTATCGACGCAATAAAAGCCGATATCCTCCATCGCGTGCATCGCGCGCGTTTTACCTGCGCCGGAAAGCCCGGTCACAATCACAAATTCCATATCCTTCCCCATTCCTTTCCGCGGGCATCCCGCAAATTTCCGGCCATTGAGCCGCTTTACAAACGGACGCGGCGGATCTCCGGCTCCAGCTGTACGCCCGTCTTGCGCAAAACCGTCTCCTGAATGAATTCAATCAGGCGTTCGACGTCCGCGCACGTCGCGCCACCGCGATTCACAATAAAGCCCGCGTGCTTTTCGCTGACGCACGCCCCGCCGACCGCATAGCCTTTCAACCCGCACTGTTCGATCAGCGTGCCGGCGAAATATCCCTGTGGGCGCTTAAAGACGCTGCCGGCGCTCGGCAACTCCACAGGCTGCTTCGATTTGCGGCGCTGCATGAGGTCGTCCATTCTGGCGGTAATTTCCGCCTCCACGCCGTGTTCGAGCTGCAATTCTGCCTTGGTAATCACACGCTTTGTCCCCATAAAAGCGCTTGTGCGGTAGCCGAAGCCCAGCGCATCACCCGAAAGAGAAGCCGGCGTGCCGTCCGCCTCGAGGAACCAAACGCGCGAGGTCACCTGCTTCATCTCGCCGTCATACGCGCCCGCATTCATGTACAGCGCGCCGCCGAGCGAGCCGGGAATGCCCCAGGCAAATTCCAGCCCCGTCAACGCGTTGCCGCGCGCAAAAGCGCACACGGAAGCCAAAGAAGCCGCGCTGCCACAACGCAGCCGCGCATTTCCAGACAACTCGACCGACTTAAACGCCCCTTCGAGCGACAACACAGCGCCGCGCAGGCCTTCGTCCGGCACCAGCAGGTTTGACCCGTTGCCCAGCACAAAATACGGCGTATCCGTCTCCCGCAGCGCGCGAAGCGCCGCCGAGAGCGCGGCTTCGTCCGCGAGGCGGAGGAAACGGTCTGCGGGACCGCCGATCTTAAAGCTCGTGTGCGCACACATGTTTTCGTCTTTCTCAGACGGAATTCCTGCCCGCAGCAGGGCGGCGTCCAAAAGGGTGTAATCAGGCATTCTCCATACTCCTTAAAATCGCATCCGCGTTCTTTCTGTTTTGCAGAATATTCGTATGCCGCCGCAGATATTCGAGCAGGCGGCCCTTGTTGGCATTGAGGATCAGCGCTTCGGGGAAATCGATTTCCGCGAGCATCTCGAGCGCTGCATCGTGATCCTTGACGCTCGTTTCAAAATGCGCGTCTGAGCTGACGACGATCGGCACGCCGTATTTTTTGCAGCACAGCGCAATCTCCCGGCAATGGGGAATATTCGCCGGACGCGCCTCAAACGAGTGCGCATTGATTTCCACCAGCTTGTGGTAGCGGCCGAATTCCGGGATCACCGCCTCGTAATCGTAGCGGAATTCCGGGCTGCCGCTGTGGCCGATGACGTTGACCACCGGGTCGTGCGCGACGCGCATCCAAAGCTGCGTGCACTTTTCCACCGTCGGATTCTCCAGCCCCGGCAGGCCGAGGTTGTGGATGGAGGCCACAACCCAATCCATGCGCCGACGCTCCAAGTCGCTGATATCCAGCGCACCGGAAAAATCCAGCACATTCGTCTCCATACCGGCCAGCAACAATACGCCCTGATACACAAGCGGCAGCTCATGCAGGGAGGTGAAAAACCAGGGGCCGGGCGCGCCGGGCATGGTGCGCGCGTGGTCGGTCAGCGCCAGGGCGAAAAGGCCCTTTTCGCGCGCCGAAACCGCCATTTCCTGCACGGTGCTGTAAGCATGCGTGGAAGCCAGTGTGTGCGTATGCAGATCTGCAATAATCGTATACATCTTGTTCCCTTCAAAAAATCAGATATCCAGTTCGCGCTTGATTTCCTCGTGCGGCATCATGGACGCATCCATGCCGAGCGCAGAAAGCAGCTCATACGCCGCATTGAAGCCCATCTTCTTCTGGCGGTTGTTCATGGCCGCAACCTCGATGATCACGGCAAGATTTCGACCGGGCTTGACCGGGATCGTCATGACCGGCACGCGGATGCCGAGGATCTCGGTGTACTCGCTGTCAATGCCCATGCGGTCGTAGACCTTCGTGGCGTCCCAGATTTCGAGATTGATGCACATATCGATTTTCTCCGAAAGCTTGACGGCGCCCATACCAAAAATCCGGCGGGCATTGATGATGCCGATGCCGCGCAGCTCGATGAAGTGGCGGATATTTTCCGGAGACTGGCCGACGAGCGATTTACTCGAAACGCGGCGGATCTCCACCGCATCGTCCGCAATGAGCCGGTGACCGCGCTTAATCAATTCGATGGCCGTTTCGCTTTTGCCGACGCCGCTGTCGCCGACGAGCAGAATGCCCTCGCCGTAGACCTCCACAAGCACGCCGTGCCGCGTAATACGCGGCGCAAGCTCCACATTCATATAGGCGACCAGCGAAGCAACGACGTTGGAGGTAGACTCCGTCGTGCGCAGCAGCGGCACGCCGTACCGGCCCGCAAGTGTACGCATCTCCTCGCTCGGCTCGATACCGCGCGCAAAGATGACGGCCGGCGGCTGCTGGGAGAAGTAGCTCTCCAGCGCCATGCTGCGCTTATCGGTACGCCAGCTTTGCACCATCGCCGTTTCCGCGCGGCCGATCACCGCGATACGCTTGGGGTCAAAATATTCGAGATAGCCGTTCAGCTCCATGCCGGGCCGCACGACGTCGCGGGATTGGATCAAAATATCATCTGCGCTTTTGGGCAGGTAGGTCGCCTCAAGCTGCAGCTCATGAATGATTTTGGAAAGCGGCAAGGTATAAATTTCCGACATAGCAACAACCATCCTTTCAAAGGGCAAGAGCCGATTTATTCCGATTCAGCGGCCGGCGCAGGCCGTCCTATACAAAGCGCCTTTTGTATTATTATAGCGGATCACCCGGCAAAAATCAACCGAATGGCGGCGCTTTCTGCCGGCCCTGCCCGCGACGTTCTCCGGCAAAACCATCACGCCACGCGACGATCCTTTTCCGGGTTCCACGCGCCGCGGAAATAGAACACCAACGAAAGCGCAGTGGAAATCACCCAGCCGATCGGCCACGACAGCCAGATGCCCGTGATGCCGTACGGTCCAACCAGCACAAACGCCAGCGCCACGCGCAGCAGAAGATCCAGAAATGTGGAAATCATAAAGAACACCATCGCGCCGGAACCACGCAGCACGGCGTCTGCCGTAAGCTTGGCCGCGACCGCAAGATAAAACGGCGAAAGGATGCGCAGGAACTGCTCGCCAACCGCAAGCGCCTGGGCCGAGCTGTTGTCCATGAACAGAAGCAGCAGCGCGCCACCCGCCAGCAAATACAGCGCGAGAAAAACGGCCGCCACAGTCAGGGACATCAGGCTGCCCGTGCGAAAACCACTGCGCACGCGCTCCAATTTGCGCGCGCCAATATTCTGCGCCGTAAAGCTGGATATGGAATTGCACAGCGCCGTCAGGGCGGTAATTGCAAAGGTATTGAGCTTTACAGCCGCGGAATACCCGGCAACCGCCGAGGAACCAAAGCCGTTGACCAGCCCCTGAATGCACATGTTGCCGACCGAAATGAAGCTCTGCTGCAAAATGCTGGGCACTGCAACCACCGCAATACGCCGAAGCATGGCAGCCGAAAACAGCAGCGGTTTTTCCGTCGTTTCAATGCGCTTGAGGCGGCGCAGCACCGCCCAAAATGCACACACGGACGCCGCACCCTGCGCGATAAACGTGGCCCAGGCGACGCCAGCCACGCCGAGATGGAAAACAATGACGAACACCGCGTCGAGCACGATGTTGCCGATGGAGGAGACGATCAAAAAATACAGGGGCGTTTTGCTGTCGCCAAGCGACGTAAAAACGCCGGAGGAAATATTATAGAAAAAGAGGAACAGCAGACCCCAGATGTAGATATCCAGATACAGTGCCGTATCCGCCATGATGTTTTCCGGCGTGCTCAAAAGGTAGAGGATGGGTCTGCAAAGCAGGCTGCCGCAGACCGTCAGGACGACTCCGATGACCGCCACCGTCGTGAATCCCGTAAACGCGGCCGTTTTCATCTGCACGTAATCCTTCGCGCCGAAAAGCTGCGAGATGATCACAGAAATGCCGATGTTTAGGCCGAACGCCACCGCCATAAAGATCATCGTGACAGGGTAAGATGCGCCGACTGCGGCAAGCGCATCTTCTCCGGCGAATTTACCGGCGATCACACTGTCGGATATATTGTAGAGCTGCTGGAAGGCCACGCTCAAAAGCATGGGTAGGGTAAACCGCAGCAGGCTTACGGCCGGTTTTCCCGTGGTGAGATCTGTATTCATGGGGGTCATCCTTTCCCGGCGCAACCGCGCCGCTTGCTATATTATAAAACGTTTGTGGCTTTAGGGCAAGTGCGGAACCGTTTTTTTCAATTGTCTACGCCCTATTTTTCGACAGTATGAAGAACAGCCGAGACCAAAAGTTGAAAAGACCTTGACAACGCAACAATGTTGCGCTATAGTTAAGCCGTAACAAAACATTGTTACGTATTGTGATATGGTTTGTGCTATGCTTGAAAATGGAGATTTGCGCACGCGTGCAGAAAGGAGATACTATTTTGAAACACCTGAAACCAATGGGTTTCTTCACACGGAAAGGACGGGGAATGCCATGGCGTTGATTTCAAAAAAGGAGCTTTTGCAGTTGACCGGCATTTCCTATGGGCAGCTTTACCGTTGGAAGCGCGAAAAGCTGATTCCGGAGGAATGGTTTATCAAGCAGTCCGCCTATACCGGTCAGGAAACCTTTTTCCCACGGGAGCAAATTCTTCCGCGAATCGCCGCCATCCTTGAAAACAAGGACAAATACTCGCTCACCGAGCTCAGTCGTCTGCTTTCCCCGGAGACGGCGCCAGCGCTTATAGACGGCAAGGCGCTTTCGCGGATTGAAGAAATTGCGCCGGATCTGCTCCCTGCAATCCTGTATTTTTATCCAAAACAAAGCTACGACCTCTACGATCTCGCGCTTTTCGCCGCCATCAGCGAAGCCGCTGAACGGTTGCGGCTCGAGGGGGAACAGCGGCGGGAAATCGCCGAACGGTCCATTTCGGCCTCGACGCTGCGGCAGCTCGATTCGGTGCTGACGGTCTTTGCCGTCGGCGCCGATTACCATGCTGTGCTTTCTAAGGCCGATTCCCCGCTTGTCTTTGACAGCACAATTCACAACGCCTGCACGGTTTCCCTTTCGGAAGCGGCGACCGGCATCAAGATGAAATACCGGGATCTATTCCCGGCCTTGTAAGGAGAGAGGTGTATTACGATGACACAAAACATCCATATCGACGGGCACGGCACTTTTTCCGGCGGTGCATATCGTTCCGTTTCCGTCAATGGACTTGGCCGCTGCACGGAACCCTTCACCTGTCAGGACATCACCGTGAACGGTTCCCTGAGTACGGCCGACATTACAGCCGAAACGCTCTGTGTTAACGGCCATCTGAAAGCGCAAGGCAGCATCACTTCCAAAGCAACGAGCATCAACGGCATGGTGTTCCTGGACGAAAACTTGCGCACAGAGGATCTCCGTGTCGATGGCAATTTGACCGTAAGCGGCAGTCTCCATGCGGAAAACGTCCGTGTGGACGGCCGTCTGAAGTGCTGCGGCGTTATGACCGCCGGCCCGTTTGCCTGTGATGGAATCGCCAGCTTGGAAAACGGCCTGTTTGCTCAGTCGGTGGATGTGGACGGTGTGCTGACCGTTCAAGGCAACATTGAAGCGGAGCACATGGAGTCCGACGGAAAAATCTCCGCGACGGCGCAAATTTCTGCCGATACCATCCGCCTGCACGGCATGGTTCGGGCGGACGAGATCGTCGGCGACAGCATTGAAATCTGCTACAAAAGCCCGGCGCGCGCCGCGGCGAGCTTCCTGAACAGCGTTTTCGGCAGCAATCTGTGCGACAACACGCGTTCTGCCAATCTGATTGAGGCGACCTCGATCCGGCTGGAATCCGTCTGCGCGGGCGTCGTCAGCGGCGAGCACGTCATAATCGGTAAAAACTGCCAGATCGACCGGCTCGACTGCACCGGCGATTTCGCGATCGACCCCTCGAGCATCGTGCGCCTGGTCAACGGAACGCCCTATACGCCCTCCGCCCAGTAGGTATAATTGCCGAGCAGAAAAAAGCCGCGGAGCTGCCGATTGCGCAGCCTCGCGGCTTTTGTTGTTGAATCGTCGCATTTTCATCCGTTACCGTAGAGCCCCGGCTTACAGAGGATCTCATGTACCTTCGTCTCAAACAGGCCCGCCGTATAGCCCGGGGTGACGATGCAAACCGTATCTGCCCCGCGTCCCGTACCGGCCACGCAAACCACCGGCTCACCGTACGGTATGCTGCCGCAATCGAGCGCCATCATCGCGATTTCCACACAGACCTTCACGCCCTGCCCCAGCATCCGCAGCGTATGCGCCACAAGCTCCACGGGATACGCACCGCCAAATTTGCGGCTGATGCCGCGCTCGGCCCCGCTGAGCACATGGGCAGCGGTTACAATCCGCACACCGCGCGCTTCGAGCGAGGCACGCATCGGCGCCGACAGCGCATTTTCTCCGGGCGTTGCGAAACCGTCCACCTGCCCCACCATGACAACCGGTACAGCCGCTTGCGTTTCCGCCATCTGACGCAGCAGCCGGTCGACCGTTTCGCCGGTATTCGACGCCGTCACAATGGCGCAGCCTCTTGCCGTCGCAGCCTCCAGCGCTATGCGCAGCGCAGCCTCGGTGTTATCCCTACCGGGTTTTTCAAAGACAACCATTTCAAATGCCTCTCTTTTACGGCCTTACAGGTCGCGGTATTTCTTGACGCGGCGCATTTTGCGACGCTTACGGTTCATCACCACCGCCAGCGCCACATAGGCCACAAGCAGCACGAGGATAATCGCGGCGGTGATCAGGAACCACGGCGCCGTGAGGATCGCCTTGCCCTGTTCAATAGTCTGGATGATCTCGCTGCGCTCCACGCTCTCTGCCGCGACAAGCGGCACCGTTGCGAGCACTTCGCCCTTGTATGTATACGTGGCCGTGCCGACCTCATCGCCCTTCTGCACGGGTGCCTTGACGTTTTCAGGCAAGTCAAGCGACAGTTTGATCTCGCTTTCATCCAGATCTTTCGGCATCATCGCTGTGACGTTGCCCTTGGCGAGCAGTTGCAACCTATCTTTGTTCCAAACGTACAGGAGATCGACCTCCGCAATCAGATCACCGTCCATGACAATCGTTTTGTTTTCGATACTCGTCAGCGCCCAGCGGAACAGTGTGGCCGCGTCATACATCTCGCCGTGATAATCGATGTGATTTCCATCCGCATCGATATAGGGGCTACCCAGGCAAACGACGAGATAGCTGTATCCGTCATAGGATGCGGAAGCTGCGATGCAGTAGCCGGATTCGTTCAGCGAGCCGGTCTTGATGCCGGTCGCATAGGTGTAATACTCAGCCGCCGACTCAATCAACATCCGGTTCGTCGTCGTAACCGTCCGTTCCTCGCTCGTCATATTGGTGGGCGGCTGCGTGTAATAGAGCTGGGACGTGATCTCCGCAAAATAGGGCAGCGTCAGCGCATATTGCGTGATCGTCGCCATCTCGCGGGCCGTCGTGTAGTGGTTCTCGTCATACAGGCCGTGCGGGTTTACAAAATGCGTGTTCGTGCAACCGAGCTCCGCCGCCTTACGATTCATCAGCTCGACAAAGCTCATCTTGCCGTCACCGTTCTCGTCGTACGTGGGATCGTCCGCCGTGATGCCGAGCGCATCCACATATTTGGCCAGCGTCAGCGCGGCATCATTGCCGGAAGGCACCATCATCAGGTTTAGAAGCTCATAAGCCGAAAACTGTTCCCCGGTCTAGATTTCCGCCAGAGAGGAGCCCGTACCGGCAAGCTCTTCTTCCACGCTGGCCGGCACCGTGATTTCTGTATTCTTGAGATCCTCGATCGTTTCCGAGGTCACGATATACGTCATAATCTTCGTCAGGGATGCCATTGGAAGCCGCTCGTCGGGGTTCATCGTGAACACCACCGTGCCCGTGTCCAGACTCACCATAAAGATGGATTTGCTGTTCGGTTCCGTCAGTGTTTCGCAGACAAAGCCCTCCTCCGGCTGCACCGGCTCAGGCGTCGCCGTTGCGCTGCCCGATGCATCCGCACTGCCCGTCGTATCCGCAGCAAAAACCGCGGGCGTCAGCGCCGTCACCCACAAAAGTACCGCCAACCAAAACGCGGCCATTCTAAAATTTCTCACTATCTATTCTCCACCAGACATGCTATACTTAACTCACCGGGTTTTCCGGCCGCAGCCGGGAACCTCGTTTATTGTAACACGATTTTTATTTTCTGAAAAGGTCTGCCGGGCGGTTTTTACAAAAAAGTAAGAATCCAACGGCAGAACGCGAAGGGAAAGGCGCGTGAACACTATTGAAATTTCTGCATATTGCGGACCTGCACCTCGGTCGGCTGTTGTATGGCCGCAGTCTGATCGAGGATCAGCGCCACTTTTTATTTGAAAATCTGCTGCCCGCCATCGACCAACACAAGCCGGACGGCGTGCTGATTGCCGGCGACCTGTACGACCGTCCCATCGCCGCTGTGGAAGCCATCGCACTGTTTGACGCGTTACTCGACGCGCTGAGCAGCCGTTCGGTGCCAACGGTGCTGATCGCCGGTAACCACGACGGCCCGGAACGCATCGCCGTAGGCGCCAAGCTGCTCGCGCGCTTTGGCATACACATCGTCACGGCCCTCGAAGATGCGTTTGAGCCGATCGAACTGGGTGATGCGCAAATCTTCGCGCTGCCGTACTTTGAAAATGCGCAGATGCGCGCCTTTCTGGGGGATGACACGTTGCGCGGCGCAGGCGCGTGCATGCGGGCTGCCGTGGAAAAAATGCAGGCGCGGTTTGCGCCGGGCAAGCGTCACATACTTGTCGCGCACTGTTTTGCGGCGGGCGCCGCCACCTCGGACTCCGAATCCAGCCTGTTTGTCGGCGGCGCCGGAGATGTGCCGACCGACTGCTTCACCCCCTTCGATTACGCCGCGCTCGGCCACCTGCATGCCGCCCAGCCGGCCGGCCAAACGGCGCGGTACGCAGGTTCTCCACTCAAATATGCGGTGGATGAAGCGCACCAGAAAAAGAGCATGACGCTCGTCACGCTGCCGGACGGCGAGAAGCCGCAAATCGAACTTTTACCCATCGCGCCTCTGCACGATGTCAAGCGGTTGCAGGGAAATTTTGGCGATCTGCTCGCGGCCGGTGCAGCTGCGCCCGACCACGATTATGTGGAAATCCTGCTGGAGGACGATGCGCCCATTTTCTGTCCGGCAGACCGGCTGCGGCCGTACTACCCGAATCTGCTGAGCGTGCGCAGCGAATGGTTCCTCCGGGCCGGTACTTCGGCTTCCGCTGCGGCCGCACAGACCCGGGATCAGGCCGCGGTGTTCGACGGCTTTCTGCGGGATATCTGCGGCGAGACACCGCACGAGGGCGATACAGCGCTGTTTCTCGAAATGATGCGTGAACTGGAAGGAAAGGAGGCATAGCCATGCGCCCGCTCACATTGGAGCTCGAAGCGTTCGGTCCTTATCTGAACCGCACCGTGCTCGACTTTGAAAAACTGAACCAGGCCGGTCTCTTTCTGATTTCCGGCGCAACAGGCGGCGGCAAGACGACGTTGCTCGACGCAATGTCCATCGCGCTGTTTTGCAAATCGACCGGCGGCCGGCGCAGCTTCTCCGATATGCGCAGTCTTCGCGCCGACAATACCCAACGCACCGAAGTGGTATTCACTTTTGCGCTTGGTGAAAAAAGCTACCGGTTTTGCCGCACGCTCTTCATGAGAAAAAAACGCGGCACCGAAGTGTATGAGTTGCACGAACAGCACGCCTGCTTTTCGCTGGAAAACGGGAGCTGGAAGCCGGAGGCGAGCGGCGCGGCCAAACGCGTCACGGACTACGCCCAATCCCTGCTTTTCCTGACTGCCGAGCAGTTCGCTCAGGTGATTGTGCTGCCGCAAGGGGAATTTCTGCGGTTGCTGCGCGCAAACTCCACCAGCAAGGCCGATATTCTCAAGACGCTGTTCGGTTGCGAAGTCTGGGATGCACTGCCCGCGCGACTCAAAACGCGCCTGAACGCCGTCTACGCCAAACGGCAGGACTGCACCGTGCGGATGCAATCTCTGCTGGACAAGCACCAGGCCGTCAATCCCGAAGCGCTTGCGGCGCAAATTGAATCCCTCGCGGCGCAAAAAGCGTCCTTTACAGCGACATTGTCCGCACAGCATGAAGCCGCTGAACAGGCGCAGGCCGCGCTCGACCGGGCAAACGCCTACGCGCGCCTGCTGGCCGAACAGCGTACGGCGGCACAGGAACGCGACGCCGCGGAAGCGTTGCTGCAAAAGGCCGCGCAGGCGGCAAGCGACGCGCAGGCGGCCGAAACGACACTGCGCACCCTGCAGGCGCAGCTTCTGGAAATGGAGCGGCGCGACGAGGCCCTGCGGCAGGAAGCGGAGAAAGCGGTGGAAAAACAGCGCCTTGCCGCGGATATCCGCACGGCGGAAGATGCGCTGCGCGATCTGGACGCGCAGGCCCTAAAGGCCGAAGCCGAACGCCTCGACGCGCTCCAGCGCATCGAAAAAGGCGAGCGCTATGTGGAAGAATGTGCGCAAGCCGCCAAAGCGCTGCCTGAAAAGCTCGCGGAGCAGAGCGCGCTTGAAACGGCGCGCAACGGTCTGCGGACATTGCTCGACGCACGGCAAACCCATGCACAGCGGCTACAAGCGCTCAAGGAAAAGGAGGACGGCGTGCTCAAAAGCCGGCTCTCGGAAACGGCGCAGGACAAAGCGCTTGCAGCAGCGGAAAACGCGCACAGACACGGAGCGGCCGCACGGCTTGCAGCCGGGTTACAGGAGGGAGAGCCGTGCCCCGTTTGCGGTGCGGTACACCATCCCGCGCCAGCCGCATCAGAAGCGGATACGCTTTCCGATGCGGAATTGGACGCGATGCGCACACACCTGGAAACGCTGCGCCGTGCCCGGCAGAAGGCGGAGCGCGACGCTGCCGAGGCCAAAGCGGCGCTTGACTTTGCCGCCGCAGCGCTCGAAAAGGCCGCCGAGGCCTATCGCGATGAAGGGCTTACCGCCGAAGCCTATGAACAGCGGATTGCCAACTGCGTCGCCCAACGGACAGCGCTCCAAAAGAAGGCCGACCAGTGGCAGGCAGCACAAAACCGTCTGGCGGCCCTGCGCGATGCGGCACAGAAGAACGAACAGCGCGGTCACGCAATCGCGGAAACGCGCGCCATACAGACCGCAAATCTGCGTCAGCTTCACGAGCGCGCCGAGGCTTTTGCCGCTGTGCGCACGCCGGATCGTGTCGCCGAGGCGCAGCGCGCCCTGCAAACTGAACAGAAAAAAGCCGAAGACACGAGGCAGCGGATTGAAACGCTGCAGCGCACGGCCGCCGAAAATCTCGCGGCTGCCAAAGCACGCCGCCAAAGCGCCGAAAACCGGCTCACCGCGGCGAATGCTGCCCTGCATGCGTTCGGCAATGCGCCGGCGGGCACACCACAGGCCTGCGCCGAAACACTGAACCACATTCAAAAGCAGATGGACACGCTGCATGTCTCGCTTGGGCGGGTGGCTGAAGCGTTGGAATCCGCCAGTCAAACGCGCGAAGCCGTTTCGGAGATTGAAGCGCAAGCCGCTGCGCTCGATCGCGAATACAGTCGGTACGCCCGCCTGCATGGCCTGCTTTCCGGCAAAAACGCAATGCGCACGCCGATTTTACAGTATGTGCTCAGCATGATGCTGGAGGAAACCACCGCAAGCGCCAACCGTTTTTTCTCCATTCTCAGCCGCGGCCGCTACGCGCTGCGCCGTATGGCGGGGCCAAAAGGCGGACAGGGTTACGCCGGACTGGACATTGAGGTACTCGACGGCATGAGCGGTACAGCGCGTTCGATCGAAACGCTTTCGGGCGGCGAACAGTTTCTGGCCTCCCTCTCCCTGGCCTTTGGTCTTTCGGAAGTGGTGCAGAGCTATTCGGGCGCCGTGCGGCTTGACGCGCTGTTTATCGATGAGGGCTTCGGTACGCTGGACACCGATACGCTTGATACCGCGATGCGCGCGCTGGAAATGATCCGCCGGAGCGGACGCGTCGTGGGCATCATCTCGCATGTGGCGGAGCTACGGCAGCGCATCCCGGCGATGATCCGCGTTTTCAAAGGCGAGGACGGCTCTGCCCGGGCCAAAGTCCTCTGTGAATGATGTAAGCACAGCCGGATGGACGGCGCAAGTGTCCCAAATCCAAACGCCCCCTGTACAGGCGAGGAACCTGTGCAGGGGGCGTTTGGATTGCTTGCCGAAAATTCGCGCGGAAGCTCGCGTTTCAAGCAAGAAACCACCGGCGTTCAGGCCAACCCGCCGGCCAAGTAGGACCGATATGTGCACAAAAAAGAAACCGCAAAAGCGGGTTACCCAGCTTCTGCGGTTTCAAATGGTCGGAAATGAAATTACTTAACTTCGACTTCAGCGCCAGCCTCGGTGAGCTTCGCCTTGAGCGTCTCAGCGTCGTCCTTGGAGATGCCTTCCTTAACAGCCTTCGGAGCGCCATCGACAAGCGCCTTCGCTTCCTTCAGGCCAAGGCCGGTAGCTTCCTTGACAACCTTGATGACGTTGATCTTGTTCGCGCCAGCAGCCTTCAGGATAACGTCGAACTCGGTCTTCTCTTCAGCAGCCGGAGCAGCAGCCGGAGCGGCAACAGCAACAGCAGCCGGAGCAGCAGCGGAAACGCCGAACTCCTCTTCGAGGGCCTTAACGAGCTCGGAGAGCTCGAGAACGGTAAGAGCCTTTACTTCTTCAATAAGATTGGTAACCTTCTCAGACATGGTATGAACCTCCATTAAATTTGATAATCTTTTAGGTTAAATAAAATAGAACGGACAAATTATTCGGCAGCAGCCGCCTTCTGCTCGCAGATCGCGTTGAGCGCGATGGCGAGGCCGCGGATGGTACCGTTGAGGACATTGGCAAAGCCCTGGATCGGTGCATTGAAGCCGCCGAGAACCTGCGCAATGAGCACTTCCTTGTTGGGCAGCTTGGCAAGCGCGTCCACACTGGCCGCGTCCACCGCAGCGCCGTCGATGAAGCCTGCCTTAACCGCAAACTTCTTGTTGTCCTTCGCCGCCTTTTCCGCATACTCGGAAAGGATCTTTGCGCCTGCGGCATACTCGGTCTCGCTCATCGCGATGGCGGTCGTGCCCTCGAGGACGCTGTCCAGACCTTCGATGCCGGCATCCTTCAACGCGCGGGAAAGGAGGGTGTTCTTGACAACCTGATATGTGCAGCCGGCCTCGCGGAGAGACTTTCTGAGCTTCGTATCGTCCTCGACGTTGATACCCTCATAATTGACGATCACGCCGGTGACGCTGTTCTTCAGAGCCTCTGTGAGCGCCGCGACCTGAGCCTGCTTCTGCTCCAAAATTTTCTGACTGGGCAATTCGTTTCACCTCCGACAATGTGAAATAAAAGTTTTGGCACACAAAAACGCCCCTCCGCAGTTGCAGAGGGGGCGTAAAATTCACGGAATAACGCTGAAACAGCGAACCTTGCTTTACTCTCTCCTCGGCAGGCACGGAAAACCGTTTATGCTACATAACCCCAGCGGATTATGTCGTGCACCTGCTGTCTCTGGTGAAAACAGCTTAATTATTATAGCATGACAGAGAGAGTCTGTCAAGGCCTTTTTAAATTCCGATCGGATCAGCCAACCTTATTCGGGTTGATCTTGATGCCGGGGCCCATCGTAGCCGCAACCACGCAGGAACGGATATACTGGCCCTTTGCAGCAGCCGGCTTCGCCTTGTTGATGGCTTCGAGCAGCGTGTTGAAGTTGACGAGCAGCTTCTCCGTGCCAAAGGAAACCTTGCCGATCGGGCAGTGGATG
>DBPP01000015.1:49612-163701 GCA_002305575.1 Ruminococcaceae bacterium UBA1417 | reverse complement strand
AACCGTACCGGCCTTCGGGTTCGGCATGAGGCCGCGGGGGCCAAGGATCTTACCGAGACGACCAACCATACCCATCATGTCCGGGGTGGTCACGACAACGTCAAAATCCATCCAGCCTTCGGACTGGATCTTCTGAATCATGTCGTTGCCGCCAACATAATCGGCGCCGGCATTGCGGGCGTCCTCTTCCTTCTCCGGCTTGCAGATTGCGAGCACGCGGACGGATTTACCCGTGCCGTGCGGCAGAACAATCGCGCCGCGAACCTGCTGGTCCGCATGACGGCCGTCAACGCCCAGTTTAACATGGACTTCAACGGTCTCGTCGAACTTTGCTGTACCTGTCTTGAGGCAGAGCTCCAGCGCTTCCTCCGTATCATAGAGACGGCTGCGCTCGATCAGCTTTGCGCCGTCGACATACTTTTTACCGTGTTTCATTCAAGTTCCTCCTAAAGTGGTGAATATCGGATTCTCAGAGAGTTTCCTCCCACCCGGGTAAAATCAATCTACAACTTCGATGCCCATGCTGCGCGCCGTACCGGCGATCATGCTCATCGCACTCTCGATGGACGCTGCATTGAGATCGGGCATTTTCTGCTCGGCGATCTTCTTTACCTGCTCGCGGGTAATCTTTGCGACCTTTGTCTTGTTCGGTGTACCCGAAGCCGTTTCGATGCCGCATGCCTTCTTGATGAGAACGGCAGCCGGCGGCGTCTTCGTTACAAAGGTAAAGGAACGGTCCGCGTAAACTGTGATAACGACCGGGATCACAAGACCCACATCGTTCTTGGTGCGCTCGTTGAATTCCTTTGTAAATGCCATGATGTTAACACCGTGCTGACCGAGAGCCGGTCCGACCGGTGGCGCCGGAGTCGCTTTACCGGCAGGTATCTGGAGCTTAATAAAGCCCGTAACCTTCTGAGCCATTTCTTTGCACCTCCAAAATTCGTGGTTGCTGGCGGAACGTCCGGTTTGAGTTTTGACGTTCCTCCCACAGGGGGATTCTCCCCCTCAATAAAAAGCGGAGACCCGCAATTTACCGTAATCAATCGACCGGTTCAGCCTGATCCAGTTCAAGGTCAACCGGCGTTTCGCGTCCAAACATGGAAACCGTGACGCGGATGCGATTCTTGTCGATATCGATCTCGTCCACCGTTCCGATGAAGCCCTCCAGCGGTCCGTCGGTGATCTGGACGCTGTCACCAACCTTATAGGAGACTTCCACATTCCGCGTTTCCACGCCAAGGCGCTCGACCTCTTCGGCTGTGAGCGGGATCGGCTTGGAAGACGGGCCGACGAAGCCCGTGCAGCCGCGGATATTCCGCACCGCGTACCAGGATTCATCCGTTAAAATCATCTTGATGATGACGTAGCCCGGAAAAATCTTGCGCTCCACTTCCTTGGTTTTGCCGTTGGAACCAACCTCCAGCACCTTCTCCGTGGGCACGCGGATCTCGTGAATCAAATCCTGAAGCTGGTGGTTTTCCACCGTTTTTTCAAGATTCGACGCGACCTTGTTTTCATACCCGGAATAGGTATGAACAACATACCATTTTGCTTCGTCCGACATTTCGTTTCCTCCGCTTCTAAATCAACGCGCTGTCTGCACTCTGCGGCTTACTTTGCCACTTCCATGACGAGACCAAGCAGATTCATAAAGACGGTGTCCAACAGGAAAATGAAGATCGCCAGAATGACGATTGTCGCCAGCACAACACCGACATTTCGGAACACGGTGTTGGGCGTAGGCCATACAATCTTCTTAATTTCACCCTTGCAGTCGCGGAAAAATTTTCCTGCTTTCTGGACAAAGCGAACGAAGCCGTTTTCTTTTTTCGTTGTCTCGGCCATACTTACGTCCTCGCTTTACTTCGTCTCTCTGTGGAGCGTGTGCTTCTTGCAGAATCTGCAGTACTTGTTCATCTCAAGTCTGTCGGGATCGTTTTTCTTGTTTTTCTTCGTGTTGTAATTGCGCTGCTTGCACTCCGTGCAGGCCATTACGACTTTTACTCTCATGACGGCACCTCCGTTTTACGGAATAAATTTGGGGTTCAGCCCCAGCCTCCCTCATAAAAAATAGGCGCAAAAAAATAGCCCCTAAACTGAGGTATACCTATCATACCATATGGCGCGGCGCTCTGTCAAGGGCTATTTTTCAAATTTCATGCGGTTCTCAGCCGTTCAGCCGGGATTCGATTTTCTTCTGTTTTTTCTTCTTTTCGGGCTTGATCTTCTTGCCAATCAGCTTTCTGGAGTGCTTGTACACCTTTTGCAGGTCACAGCCCTCCGTGAAGCCCTCGACGATGTTCGCAATGGCGCTGTCGCCGATGTTGTTCAAAACGCCGAACTGGATCACCGCGCGGGTATCCATGTCGCCGGCCGCATACATCTCGCACAACACGGTGCTCAGACGCTTGAGCGGTTCGCTGCCTTTATATTGCAGCGCCAGCTGCTCACACTTGGGGGCGACCTTCTCCTTTGCGAAAATTGCAGCGCGCACCTGACCATACACAATGCGCTCCTCGTTCATTTCACGGCGCAACTCGGGAAAGATTGGTACCAGACGGTTGAGGAAGAACTGCGGATCCGCGTTGTTTTCCTCGTCCTTCTTGCGGCGCTTTTTCGCCACCTTGACCATTTCGCGGCGCTTCGATCCCTGCACGATCTCCACAAAATCGTTGGCGATGCTTTCGGCGTCGCTCATATTGTTCTCTTTTTCATCGAAGATCCACATGGAAAGCTGTCGCCATTCTCCCGGCTCCGCAGGCGTTTTCATCGTGGTGCTGCGCAGCACAAAGCGCTTTTTCTGCGCCTCGAAAAACAGGCCGTAAGCCACCTCGCCGGTCGAAAACATCACGGCTCTACCGGTTTCAGACTCCAGCGGCGTGGCTGCGCCGAAGCCCTGTTCGCCGAGTGCCTCCTGCAATTTTTCCTGTATAAATTCAAAAGCCTTTTGCTCCAACAAAATCACTCCGAAATTCAAATTACAAAATAGTATACCATACGGCGCGCAAAATGTCTATTGTTTTTTGCGTACCGATTGTGGTAGAATGGGAAATAAAAAAACGAAAGGGAATCTATCATGGGAGAAATCGGCTGCAACGCCGCCGTGAAGCAAAACAACATTGCGGCCATCCGCACCGTGCTTTACCAAACCGAATTTGCAACCAAAAAGGAAATTGCCGCGCGCTGCGGGCTGAGCCTCGCTGCCTGCACCGCACTGCTCGCGGAGATGATCGACGACGGACAGGTGCAGGAGCTCACCTTTGCCGCGCCGAACGGCGGACGGCCCGCGCGCCGCTTCGCCCTGAACCCGGAATACGCGCACATTCTGTGCCTGTATACCGACAACAATGCGACGGACGGCGCCGGCATTGCGCTGCGCGTCTGCGATCTTCTTGGACGGACGCACACCGACAAATTCTGCCCCCTGAGCGATATTTTGCCGGAGGATCTCACCGCGCTCGTCGCGCAAACCGTCGCCGCCGACCCGTTGATCCGCGCTGTCGGCATCGGTATTTCCGGTGTCACCGACCACAGCGGCCGCATCGAAATATGCAGCTTCCGCTCACTCATCGGCTTCAACCCGAAGGCCGCGCTCGAAGCGCAGCTGGGCCTGACGGTCATCACCGAAAACGACATGTATTTCACATCCTACGGGTTCTATATCCGCAGCCGGCAGACGCCGCCCTTTTCCCTGTCCGTGCTCTACTGGCCGAGCCACAAATGCGCGGGTGCCGGAACCGTGGTGGATGGGCACATCATCGTCGGCAGCACCAAGTACGCCGGCGAGCTCGTCAGCCTCCCCTTCCCCATGTCGGGGCTATCGGTCAGCGAATCCATCGCGCGGATGCTTCGCGGGGAGGACACTGCATCGCTGATGGGCACGGCCGCCATCTGTACGATCGCGCTGATCAACCCGAATGTCATCTACCTGACAGGCACCGCGACGCACAACATCTGCGCACAGGATATCGTGGACTACTGCAAGCAGACCATCCCCGAACAACACTTACCAACTTTTCGCATTCAGGCGGACATCCACGAGGAATACATGGCCGGTATTTTTGCCCTTGCCCGAAAGGCCATGCCGTTTCCGCGCCTGTAGGGCGCTCACGGGGCGTCATGCCGGGTGACCCCCTGCACGACTTTCCGATAGGGACCGACCATGGCCTCGGTCATTTTGCTTTTGGCCTGCTTCTGCACCGCCGGGATGGCCAACAGGCCACCCACCAAACGCATCTGCCAGATGCGTTTTTTCTGTTTCTGGGGAAAATCATAGACGCCATGGGCCTTGTAAAATTTGTGGTCGGCCTTCATCAGCCCCTGCATCACATAGATCAGATCGCGGAAAATCTTCATACCGCCCACGCCGTAGAAGTTGGCCGGACGGGTGAGGCGCCTGCCCATTGCAAAAGCAAGGTTTTCAGCGAGAGAGCGGATCTCGGCCGCGGTATTCCCCTCATCCGTCGCAATGCCGCAGAGATAGTTGCCGCCCACTTCGGCGCGCGCCTCCACAACCATGCGCAGGTTGGGCTCGTACCGGTAATCGCCGCTGATCAGGTAGGCGATCGGCGTGCCATGGGTCACGGTGCGGTGGCCGTTGCAGAACTGGCGGTCATCGAAACATTTAAAGCTCGATTGCGTGTAGTGGTCCGAAATGGTGAAGGCGTAGACAAAACCGTCGGCCGTCTGGATGGTGTTGCGCAGGAATTCGTCGAAGCCGTCTTTGTACACGCATTTTCCGGTAATGGCACAGCCGAAGCAGCCGAGACACCCACCGGCAAATGGGAACTCCCGCAGATTGACCACGCGGCTTTCGCAGGGCAGCGCGGCACGGAAGTCGGCGATCATGCCCCGAAGATTCCTGTCGTCCTCGGCGCAATTCGTCACGATAACCACATCTTTCGAATCGGTTTTGGGCACGGCGGACAACACGGGCTGGTAGATCGGCTTTTCCCGCGCCGGAGCCTGAACCGGCGGCGTAACAAACGGCCCGTGGGCACAGGAAAAAATGAGCTGGTCGAAAAAGTTTCGGGCGTCCTTCTGGCCCTGCGCGCACAGCAGGTCTTCCATGTCGGCGGAAAGCCCCCGAATAACCCGCATGCCGAGATCGCAGCAGTTCTCCTCCACATACCGGTGAGCGGTCACATCGTAGAAATGCTTGGATGTGGTGATCTGACTCGCAAATTTGCCGGAAAGATCCACGCCGTCCGCCTTGATAAGCTCGATCAGTCGGTGCAGCTGGTAAGGCGCGAGGAAGGTGTACACCGGATAGCAAAACAGGATGAGTTCGGCCTTTTCCAATTCGGCGCGCACGGGCGCGAAGTCCTTTTCACAGGCCTTGATGTGCTGACCCACGGACAGAAAGGTAAAATCGTGCTCGGGGTGCAGGGCCTGTAGATACAGCGCCGTGTGGATGGTGGCAGAATTTTTGCCCTTGGGGCTGGCATTCAAAACAAGAATTTTCATGGTATTCCTCCCATTCATAAAGCGGCTGCCGACCGCGTTTTGATCGAGGTACAGTTCACGGCGCATCCCCGCACCGGCAGGACGCGCTGCGCCGCACGCCAAAAACCGCGTCGCCAAAAAGCGTCCCTTTTGGCGGCGCGGCCCTTGTGCGTCATCGATTCCGAACAATCTCCGCTGCCTCGCGGGCAAGCCGTTCAATCGCCTCAAAATCGCCGCTTTTCAGCAGTTTTTCCGGCACCATCCAGCTTCCGCCGCAGCAGACAACGTTTTTCTGCGCGAGATAGGCTGCGGCGTTTTGCGGGTTTACACCGCCGGTCGGCATAAATTGCATGCCGCTGTACGGCCCGCTGAGCGCCTTAAGCATTGCGATGCCGCCGACCACCTCAGCGGGAAACAGCTTGACAAAATCCAGCCCCATGCGCATGCAGACTTCCACTTCGGTGGGTGTGGCGCAGCCTGGAATCACCGGCACATCGTTTTCAAGACACCAGCGGACAACGTCCGGGTTTGTGCCTGGGCTGATGACCGCCGCGGCGCCGGCATCCACGGCGCGCTTGGCTGTCTCCACATCCAGCACGGTGCCGGCGCAAACACAGATCTCCGGCACCTCGCTCCGAATGCGGCGGATTGCCTCGGCAGCGGCCGCCGTGCGGAACGTGACCTCCGCCGCCGGCAAGCCGCCCGCATACAGCGCGCGCGCAAGCGGCACCGCCTTCTCCGCTTCTTCAATTTTGATCACCGGAATGATTCCGATGGCCGCAAGCTGTTCTCTGATCGTCATCCTGCAACATCCTTTCCCGTTCTTTGCATTTTCTCGTTTTATTGTACCATCTCCGACACCGCTTTGCAAGGCGCCACAGACATCCGGTGGTCAAGATAAAATATCGTTTGCTATTTTATCTTGACAGGCTGCACAGGCCATGATATCCTTTTCATAACACTTGATATTTTATGAAGACCGGAGGTCATCCCGATGGCACGCACCGTGCGAATCACAAAAGAAGCGCTGGTTTCAGCCGGCGTACTGCTTGTGCGCAAAAGCGGCATCGGCGCGCTCAACGCGCGCAGCCTTGCCGCACAGGCCGGCTGCTCCATCCAGCCGGTTTTCCGTAATTTCGGCAGTATGGGAAACCTGCGCACCGAAGTTCTGCGCGGGCTGGACGCAGTTTACAACGCCTTCATCCGCCGGTACATCGATAAGACCGATTATCTTTTTACGATCAGTCTCGCGCACATTGCGCTGGCGCAGGAAGAAAAACACCTGTTCCACGCGATGTTTCTGACCGAGCTGTTCGGCACGCGGACCGTGGAGGAGATCCTGCAATCCAGTTGGAACCGCGAAACCATCGACTGCACCGCCACACAATACGGGCTTTCCATACCGGAAGCAGAAGCCGTTTACCGCGATGTGCGCTTTTACGCCTTCGGTATCGCACTGGGCGTATATGCCGGCTCGGTCACGCTCGACCCCGGGGAAGCTAAGGCGCTTGTGCGGTGTGCTATCGCGCGTTTTGCGGCTTTACCGGAATAGATCTGAGAAAGGAGCCATTTTATGAACCCCAACGAAACCCATCTGCGCGACCTGCAAAACTGGCTTGCAGAAACGGAAGACACACCGCTCGAGGAAATGGACGCTTTCTTCACCGCGCGGCTTGAAGGCTACGAAACACACATGCTTTCCCATTGGTCCGCCGATTATGCGCAGCTTGCCGCCGCTATCCCGGCGGATACCCGCCGCATTCTGGATCTGGGCTGCGGCACGGGTCTGGAACTCGACCGCATATTTGAGCGCTTCCCGCAAATGGAAGTCGTCGGCATCGACATGTCCCCGGCCATGTTGGAGAGACTGCGGGAAAAGCACGGCGACCGCCGGCTTACGTTGCTCTGCGGCGATTATTTCACGACGCCGCTGGGCGGGCCGTTTGACGCCGTCGTTTCCTTCGAATCGCTGCACCACTTTACAGCCACCCAAAAAGTGCCGCTTTTCCGAAAAATTTGGGACGCTCTTGCGCCGGGCGGCGTCTTTTTGAACGCCGATTATTTTGCCTGCTGCCCGGAGGAGGAGGCGCTTTTGCGCGAAACGCTGGATCGCCGCCGCGCGGCGCAAAACATCCCGGCGGACGTTTTCATCCACTTCGACACGCCGCTGACCGTAGAACATGAATCGCAGGCCTTGCGGGACGCCGGCTTCCCGCATGTCTTCGTCGCCGCACAAACCGACGGCGCCACTTTACTCTGCGCAAAGAAACTGTAAAAAAAGCAAAGGCAGACTGCGGATCCCGCCGCGTGTCTGCCTTTGCTTTTCACGAAACTACCATTATGCTGCAAATTTATTCGGGCTGTTCCGTCGCCCAGAGCGCCAACAGCTTCCGCGCAACGCCGTCTTCCCGGTTGGAGGGAATCACCGCATCCGCCGCCGTTTTGAGCACATCGGCTGCGTTTTCCACCGCATACCCCGCGTCGGCTATGTGAAACATGGAAAGGTCGTTTTCGCCGTCGCCAAAGCAAACCAGCCGTTCGCAGTCACACAGGGTCATCAGACGCTTTGCCGCGTTGGCTTTGCTGGCCGCTTTCGGCATAATCTCAAAATAATACGCGTCGCTGTACAGGTCGCGTTGCAGCAGTACATGGAACCGCCCGTCGGCGCACAACGCGGCGTATGGCGCCGCACAGGCTTCCCGGCTGTCTTCAATCGCCGTGATGTAGAAAATACGGCCGTCATAAAGCGTTTCCACATCTACGGCGTGCAGGCGTTCATCGCCGCGGCGCGTTTCAAGATAGTATGCAAGGCCCCGACTACAGCCCGAAGCGCAGTAGGCCACCCGTTCGCCGCGCACATGCGCCGCCGCACGCGAATAAACCATCGGGCGGAGCCCAGCCGCCTCCAGGACACGGCGGATATGGATTACCTCATCTCGCGTAAAATACACGGCGTCAAGCACCGAGCCGTCCGCCGTGTCTACAATGGCCTCGCCGTTGTAGACGATAACCGGCAAACGCAGATCGCCGAGCGCCGCCGTCACCTTTTTCGCCGTGGAAAAAGAGCGCGCCGTTGCGTAGGAAAACGTCATGCCTGCCTGCACAAGGCTGTGCAATATCTCTGTCGTGCGGGCGGAAACGCAGGCTTCCGGCGTCAGGAGCGTACCGTCAAGGTCAGAGAGGTAGAGCGTTTTCATACATTGCCGGAGGTCGCGCTGAAGATCGCCGCGCGCACGCCATCCAGCTTGACCGCAATGCCGGATTTCAGGATATCCGTCGCATGCGCCGCGCCGATGATGGCCGGCTTATCGAGCGCCATGGCCGCAATAGCCGCGTGCGAATTCGCGCCATCCAGCTCTGTCACCAAACCGGAAGCCTGGCGGATAATCGGCATCAGGGCGTTTGTTGTCTTGGGCATCACGAGGATGTCGCCGCGCTTGAATTTCTGCAGCGCCTCTTCCTCGGTTTTGCAGACGCAGAGCGTGCCGCAGACGCTGAGCCCGTTGACGACGGAGCCGGAAACCAGCACGTCGCCGACCAGATGCACCTTGAGCATGTTGGTCGTGCCGGAAATGCCCAGCGGAATACCCGCCGTGATAACGGCAATATCGCCGGCCTTGACGAGTCCGCGCTCCTCTGCGACATTGACGACATGCTCAAACAGCTCGTCGGTGCTGGTCTTCTCCTCCAGCATCACCGGGACGACGCCCCAGGAAAGCGCCATCTGGTTGAGAACCTTCGGGTCCGTCGTGCCGCTGATGATCGGGCACGCGGGGCGGAATTTGGAAATCATGCGCGCCGTCAAGCCGGTTTTTGAAACTGTCAGGATAGCCACGGCGCCCAGATCATGTGCCGTGGTGCAGGTGGCGTGCGAAATGGCAGACGTGACGTCCTTCTGCGTAGCAACCGGCCACTGGTTGAACTGCTTGATATAATCGATATCGTTTTCGGTACGCTCCGCAATCCGCACCATAGTACGCACCGCCTCCACCGGATACGCGCCCGCGGCCGTCTCGCCGCTGAGCATGATGGCGCTTGTGCCATCATAAATCGCGTTGGCGACATCTGTCGCCTCAGCGCGCGTCGGACGGGGATTCTTGATCATGGAGTCGAGCATTTGCGTCGCCGTGATGACCTGCTTGCCGGCGGCATACGCTTTATGAATCAGGCGTTTCTGAATGACCGGGATATCCTCCATCGGGATCTCAACACCTAGGTCGCCGCGGGCGACCATGATGCCGTCCGAAACGCGGATAATGTCGTCGATATTTTCGACGCCGTCCGTATTCTCGATCTTGGCGATGATGCGGATGTTGCGGCAGTTGTTGTTTTCGAGCTCGTTGCGGATCAGAACGATGTCATCTGCACAGCGCGTGAACGAGGCGGCGATGAAATCGACGTTTTCCCGCACGCCGAATGCGAGGTCTTCCTTATCCTTTTCGCTGATATACGGCATGGAGAGCGCAACGCCCGGCACATTGATGCCCTTGTATGAGGAAATCGGACCGCCGTTGAGCACACGACATTCGACATCCGTCTCCGTCACATGCTCAACGATCATTTCGATCAGACCGTCGTCCACCAAAATGTGTACCCCGGCGGAAACATCCTGCGGCAACTTCTTGAAGGTAACGGAGCAGCCGTCTACATCGCCGGGGCGATCCACCGTAGACATCGTAAACTTCTGGCCATACTCGAGCACAACCGGCTTTTCAAACGTGCCGGTGCGGATTTCCGGGCCCTTTGTGTCGAGCAGAATGGCGACCGGAACATCGAGCTCCTTGCGAAGCTTCTTCACCACATCGGCGCGGCGCTTGTGTTCCTCGTGGGTTCCGTGCGACATATTGAGGCGCGCAACGTTCATGCCGCTGAGAATCAGCTTGCGGAGAATGGCTTCATCGTCCGTTGCGGGACCCAACGTGCATACGATTTTTGTTTTTCTCATAGTCAAGGCTCCTTGTATTATTTTTACATCCAAGCCAGCTGGCATTTCTTTTTAATATATATACTATACCGGAAACGCATCAAAAAATCAAGCGGCCAAGACATATCCTGTGTAAAAATCACCGAAAAAAACGTGAAAAATGCCAAGTGAATCGTCTGCCTGTGCGGTCTTTTTCCCGTGCTTTTCCCTGGCCGCCCAGCAGCCGTTTTTCTGCCTCGCACAGCACAAGCGGCATCAGCGAAAGCGCTGCAACGATACCCCACTGGGGCGCCGTCAACGATGCCGTGCCGAACAACGCGGCAGCCGGCGGAAAGGCCACGACGCCGATCATCAGCGCCGCGCAGATCAAAAACGAAAGGTTAAGCCAGCGGTTTGCAAGCATACCGTGCCCCAGAACCGGCTTTGTGCTGCGCATATTGAAGCTGTGTACGAGCTGTGAGAGGCTGAGTACCGCGAAAGCCATGGTACGGCCGATCACCGGCATGGCGGGATCCGTATCGAACAGCGCGCGTCCCGCCGAAAAGGCCAGCAACGCCAGTGCGCCGATCATCATGCCCTCCACCGCCATGGTAAAACCGAGCCCACCGGAGAAAACCGTGCTTTCACGCGGGTTCGGCGGCGCCTGCATCACGTCGTCCCGCGGCGGGTCGCTCCCGAGCGCGAGCGCCGGCAGGGAATCGGTGACGAGGTTTACCCACAAAAGCTGCGCGGGCAGCAGCGGCGCCGGCGCATGCAGGAGAAACGCCGTAAATACCACGAGGATTTCTCCGATATTGCAGGACATCAGAAAATGGATGGTCTTGCGGATATTCTGATACACCGTGCGTCCCTCGCGCACAGCAGCCACAATGGTGGCGAAATTGTCGTCGGTCAACACCATGTCGGCGGCGTTTTTGGCCACCTCCGTGCCGCCCCGGCCCATCGCACAGCCAATATCCGCCGCCTTGAGCGCCGGCGCGTCGTTGACGCCGTCGCCGGTCATGGCGGTAATCAGCCGCAAACGGCGGAAGGCTTTCACGATGCGCAGCTTATGCGTAGGTGAAACGCGCGCGAAAACCGAGCAGGTTTTGACCGTTTCAAGCAATTTGGTATCGCTCATTTGCTCAAGTTCCGCACCGGTAACAATCTGCGCCGTATCGATACCCAACTGGCCGGCAATCGCGGCAGCCGTTGAAGGCTGATCGCCGGTAATCATGACCGGCCGGATTCCCGCGCCCTTGCATTCGGCTACCGCCTGTCTGGCCTCTGGCCGTGGCGGGTCCTCCAGACCGATCAAACCGAGAAAAATCAGGCTGCTTTCCGCCGCGTCGTCGGAATCCGGCAGGGCCTGCGTCTGTTTTTCCGCAACGGCCAGCACGCGCAGCGCTGCCTGCGCCATCTCCGCATTTCGGGCAAGGATGCGCCCACGCAGGTCTGCGGTGAGCGGCAGCGTCTGCCCGCCGCAGCGGGCTGAAACGCAGCGCTGCAAGATCAGATCCGGCGCACCCTTGACCAGTACGCGGTACCCCTCCGCCGTGCGCAGGATCATCGTCATCCGCTTGCGTTCGGAGGTAAACGGGATTTCCGCCGCTTTCACCCGGCCGCTAAGGAGCGTTTCCAGCGCGGGCACCGCCGCAGCGATGGCTGTTTCGGTCGGCAAGCCAATGAGCCGCCCGTCTTCCAGCTCTACCGTCGTACAGAGCGCCGCTGCGGAAAGGAGGCCGGCGGCCGCCTCACCGTCGAGATCACCCGCTCCGTCCGCACAGCGCACCACCGTCATGCGGTTTTGCGTCAGCGTTCCGGTTTTATCGGAGCAGATTACCTCGCAGCTTCCGAGCGTTTCCACTGCCTGCAAATGGCGGATAATCGCGCGTTTGGCTGCCATGCGGCGCACACCGAGCGCCAGAACGATGGTCACCACAGCCGGCAACCCTTCCGGAATGGCCGCCACTGCGAGGCTGATCGCGATCATGAACATGGAGAGCGGATCGACGCGCTGAATCAGGCCGATTCCGAACAGTACCGCGCAGATGCCGACCACCGCGAGACCGATGACTTTGCCTGTTTTGTGCAGGCGTGTTTTGAGCGGCGTATCCGGCGTATCTTCACCTCCGAGCATCGCGGCAATTTTCCCCATTTCGGTCTCCATGCCGGTGGCGGTCACCACGCCAACGCCGTGGCCGGACGCGACGCCCGTACCGGCAAAAAGCATATTGGCGCAATCCGCAGCCGCCGTCTTTTCCGCGCAGACCGCCGACGCGGATTTCGCTGCAGGCACCGATTCACCGGTCAGCGCACTCTCCTCCGCAAAAAGCTGCGTGCTCTCCAACAGGCGGAGGTCCGCCGGCACGACGTCGCCCGTTTTAAGCAGCACGATGTCGCCGGGTACAAGCGATTCGCTCGAAAGCACGGCGCGCTTGCCGTCGCGCAGCACCGTCGCGTGCGGCGCGGCCATCGTGCGCAGAGCTTCCAGCGCATGTTCCGCCTTGGCCTCCTGCACCGTGCCGATCATGGCATTGGCCATCACAATACCGAGGATCAAAAGCGTATCGGCGTAGTCTGCTTCGCCCTGCATGCACGAGGTCACAAAGGAAACCGCAGCGGCAGCCAGCAGAATCAATACCATAAAGTCGCCGAATTGCAGCAAAAATCGCCGCAGCAAGCTTTTTTTCCTTCCCTTCTTCAGGGCGTTTGCGCCGTATCGCTTCCGTCGGTTTTCGGCTTCCGCCGTGCGCAGCCCGCTGTTCCGGTCACTTTGCAGAATGCGCAGCGCTTCCGACGCGTCCAACGCGCAAAAAGCCGTTTCTGTCGTCTGTTTTGACATGTCCCTGCCCCCTTTTGAAAAAGCTTATGCGGGGGCGCGGCTGTTTAGAAGAATCAGGGGCTAGCGCAACGCATAATTTTATGGTAAACTACAACCATACACGCGCAACCGTCTTCCATCCGCGCGTAAAGGAAGGATGAAAACAATGAATTTGGAAGGTATTCCTGCTTTGGACGCAGCGATAATGGAATTCGTGCAAAATCACCTGCACAATGCCGTGACGGACGCCGTGTTTCCCATTCTGACCTATCTCGGCGAGGCGGGCGCCGTTTGGATCGTGCTCGCGGTTGCGCTGCTCTTTTTCCGGCGCACCCGTGTAACCGGCGTTCTGGTGCTTGCGGCGATGCTGCTGACGTTTTTGACCGGCGAGTTGCTGTTGAAAAACATTGTGTGCCGTCCGCGTCCATGCAGCGCGTTTCCGGAGATTCCGCTGCTCATTCCCCGCCCCGGCTCGTATTCGTTCCCGTCTGGCCACAGCGGATCCAGCTTTGCGGCTGCAACGGTGCTGTTCCTGCGGCACCGCCGGCCGGGGATTGCCGCTCTCTTGCTTGCAGCCCTGATCGCGTTTTCACGCGTCTTCCTCTTCGTTCATTATCCAACGGATATTCTGGCCGGCGCAAAAGCCGATGATGAATGTCTCTGCGTTAAACACTTGCGAGATGTTGCGCTTCGAAGCGCCGAGCGCACGCAGGATACCGATCTCTTTCGTGCGCTCCAACACCGAAATGTGCGTAATGATGCCGATCATGATGCAAGAAACGACGAGTGAAACCGCCACAAAGGCGATCAGCACATAGGAGATCGCATCGACGATCGAAGTGATCGAAGACGTGAGCAGCGCGACGTAATCGGTGTATGTGATTTGGCTGTCCTCGTCCACCGAATTGTTGTACGTTTCGATACAGGAAGAAACGGCTTCCTTATCTTCAAAGCTGTCTGTGTAAATGCTGATGGACGCCGGGGCGTCGTAGCTGACCTTGCCGAACGCTTTCATGTTATCTTCATAGGAGGCGCCTTCGAGATACTCGTCGTAGAAGGAAATGAGAATATCCTGATCGGGCGTTTCCTCGAGCCAGACGTCGAGTGCCGCTGCAAGTTGGCTCTCGTCCGCCCGTCCCATCTGCATGGCGGCAGCCGGCACCGATTGCGCCTGTCCGGCCGCGGCGTCTTCCGTCTGCTCCGCCTGCGCGCCGTAGTACAGGATCATCGTATAGAGGGACGCTTTATCGGATACGCCGAGCTTTTCGATATACGCCGCGGCATCCTCAGCCTTCTTTTCGTCATCCGCCGCTTCGAACGCCACGCCGTTGAGCACGTTGGTTTCGGGCGTTTCCTCCTGCGCGCGGACAACGGCGCTGTCGTTTGTGTATTCGATCAGATAATCCGTCAGCGCCGCCGTATAGGCCACCGGCGCGCGCAGGGTTGCGTTTGCCGCATCTTCCTTCGGGCGAATGACGCCGACAACCTTGAGCGCAAGTGCATCGTCCACAAGCTGCTCCATGCCGCCGTTTTCCTCCTCGATGCTGGAGAATGTGCCGTCCTCGTTTTCCGTATAACGGTCACACGCCGGCACAAGCCAGAACGTGCGGTCGCAAACATCCGCATACGTCCACGCGGGTGCATCCGGCTGTTTTCCGTCCTCGATGTCCGCACAAATGGCCTTATATTCGTCCTTTGTCAGCAGGCCGAGCTGATAGAGCGACGCCGTGGGAATGGCGTTCTGCTCATCGAGTACCAGCACGACCTCGTCGTACGCCTCGGGCCACGTGCCGTACAGCAGGTCATAGCTTTCCGTGACCACAGAGCTCACAGCGGTATCCTTACCGGCCATCATCTGTTCAAAGTTTTCGGCGCTGTTGTCCGAACCGCCCATCATCGTCATGGCGTTTTGCATGTTCTGATTCATCAGCGCGGTAAAGTCCGAATCCTCCCGGTTGTTCCCGGAAGCCTCCTCGACATCCATGCTTGTATTGATCAGCGTGTCCTCCGCGTCGCGTGCGTACACGTCAAAGTGAACGTCGTACGTATACACGACACCGTTTTCACCGAGATACGGAGCAATATCGCTGTCCGGATCGTCGAGATAGGATTTAAACGCGGTCAGATCGTTTTCCGTAACGCTGGATTCCAGCGTTTCCTCCGCTTCAAGGCGGCTGTTGTCGCTGTACACTTCGTTGCGCGCCGTATCGACCGTCTCCTGCGTGCCGCCGCGCATGCCGCCCATCGTGCCCTGCGCCTCCATCAGCGCCGACATATCGAACGTCTCGGCGGTGATGGTCAGCGGATAGGAGGTCATCGTCTCCTTCTGGATATCGGTGATATACTGGTTGACGCCGGTGGAAAGCGAGAGAATCAGCGCGATGCCGATGATGCCGATCGACCCCGCGAGCGCTGTAAGAATTGTACGCCCCTTCTTGGTGCGCAGATTGTTGAAGCTCAGCGAAAGCGATGTGAGAAAGCCCATCGCGGCACGCCCCATATTCTTGTGCTCCGGCGCTTTCAGCGCTTCCTCGTCCACAATATAGGGATCGGAATCCGAAATGATCTTGCCGTCGCGCAGCTTGACGATGCGCGTGGCATACTGCTCGGCAAGCTCCGGGTTGTGCGTGACCATGACGACGAGACGGTCTTTTGCAACCGCCTTCAAAAGCTCCATGACCTGCACGCTCGTTTCGCTGTCGAGCGCGCCGGTTGGCTCGTCGGCCAAAAGCACATCCGGATCATTGACCAGCGCGCGGGCAATCGCCACGCGTTGCATCTGGCCGCCGGAAAGCTGATTGGGCCGCTTGTGCGCCTGATTGCCCAGCCCAACCGCCTCCAGCGCTTCCTTTGCGCGCCGCCGGCGTTCTGTGCGCGAAACGCCGGAAATCGTCAGCGCGAGTTCCACGTTTGCCAGAATCGTCTGGTGCGGAATCAGATTATAGCTCTGAAACACAAAGCCGATCGTATGGTTGCGGTAGGAATCCCAGTCGCGGTCCTTGTACTGCTTTGTGGAAATCCCGTTGATGATCAGGTCACCGCTGTCGTAACGGTCCAAGCCGCCGACGATGTTCAGCAGCGTTGTTTTGCCGGAGCCGCTCGGCCCGAGCACCGCGACAAATTCGCTGTCCCGCAGGTTGAGGCTGACGTCCCGCAGCGCGTCCTGTACCAGCGCGCCCGTTTTGTATTGTTTGGAAATATTCTTGACTTGCAGCATCTGGTCTTCTCCCTTAGCTTGCCAAAATTTCATTCTTTATCCTGCGCTTCATTATAGGTTTTGATTCCGCCGGTACTGTGAATAATCTGTGAGCAGATTGTAAACAGTGTGCGGACAGGAAAAGAGACGAAACGGCACAAGCGGTTTCGTCTCTGCGTTGCTTGGTATATGCTGCGCAACCTTACTGTGCGCGGCCGATTTCAATCGCCTTGCGGTTGAAATCGAGCATGGCGGCCTTGCGGGCCGGGATGCACTTCTGGAGCGCCTTGTCGAGCGTCTCCTCTGTGCAGAAGCCGACCTCCTTGAACAGCTTGCCGACCAGAATGATGTTGGCAAGGCCCTTGAGGCCGTTCTCTTCGGCGAGCGTAGAAGCCGGAACATAATACGTCTTCACGTCATCGCGCTCCACCTTCACGTCGATCAGGCTGCTGTCGAGCAGAATGACGCCGCCGGGTTCCACATCGTTCACAAATTTGTCGAGCGAGGGGCGGTTCATCGCCACCAGCACGTTCGAGTTGGTCACGAGCGGCGAGCCGATCGCTTCATCCGAAAGGCAGACGCTGCAGTTCGCGGTGCCGCCGCGCATTTCCGGGCCGTAGGACGGGAGCCAGGAAAGCTCTCTGCCCTCGATCAGGCCGGCATACGCGATGACCTTGCCGGCAAACAGAACACCCTGACCGCCGAAGCCGGCGAAAACCATGTTCAGATCTCTCATTTCAGTCTGTCCCCCTTCGTGCCGTCCTTAAATACGCCGAGCGGATAATACGGGATCATGTTCTCCCGCAGCCAGTCGAGCGCATCGACCGGCGACATGCCCCAGTTCGTTGGGCAGGTGGAAAGCACCTCGACAATCGAATAGCCTTTGCCCTCGATCTGGTTCTGGAATGCCTTTTTAATCGCCTTCTTCGCGATGTTGACGTTCTTCACGCAATCCACCGTGACGCGCTGCGCGAGCGCGACGCCGTCGAGCGTGGAAAGCATTTCGCAAACGCGCACCGGGTAGCCGGCGAGATTGACGTCGCGGCCGTACGGCGTGGTCTGCGTCACCTGATTCGGCAGGGAGGTCGGGGCCATCTGGCCGCCGGTCATGCCGTAAATCGCGTTGTTGACAAAGATGACCGTGATGTTCTCGCCTCTCGTTGCCGCATGGACGGTTTCAGCCGTGCCGATCGCCGCGAGGTCGCCGTCGCCCTGATACGTGAAGATCACATTCTCGGGCCTGGCGCGCTTGAGGCCGGTGGCAACCGCCTGCGCTCTGCCGTGCGGCGCCTGCACCATATCACAGGAAAAATAATCGTAACACATAACCGAGCAGCCGACCGACGCCACACCGACGGTCTTGCCCTCAACGCCCAGCTCCTCAATGGCTTCCGCAACAAGGCGGTGAATGATGCCGTGTGTGCAGCCGGGGCAATAATGCAGCGGCGCATCCGTCAGGGTGGACGGTTTCTTAAATACTACTGCCATTTTATTCCAGTCCTTTCGCCTTATTTCAGGAGTTTCTTGATTTCGCCGAGCACTTCCTTCGGCGTGGGGATGATACCGCCCGTGCGGCCGTAAAAGGCGACCGGCACGCTGCAATTCGCGGCAAGGCGGACGTCATCGACCATCTGGCCCATGCTCATCTCCACAACGAGAAGCTGCTTCGCCTGCTTGGCCGCGCGCTGAATCGCGTCCGTCGGGAACGGCCAAAGCGTGATCGGACGAACGAGGCCGACCTTGAGGCCTTCCTCGCGCGCCTTGTTGACGGCGCTACGCGCAACGCGGCTGGACGCGCCATAGGCGACGACGATCAGGTCGGCGTCCTCGGTGCGGTATTCTTCCGCGCGCTGCTCGTTCGCTTTGATCGTCTCATAGCGGGCATAGCGCTCGCGCACGAGGTCCTCCAAAGCGTTCGGCGTCAGATAAAGCGAATTGATGATGTTGTGCTTGCGCTTGCCGCCGTGGCCGCACGCAGCCCACTGCTTCTCGATCGCGGTCTGCTCCTTCTTCTCCGGCAACTCAACCGGCTCCATCATCTGGCCGAGCATACCGTCGGCAAGGATCATCGCGGGCATCCGGTACTGGTCTGCCTTATCAAAGGCATCGGACACGAGGTTGACCATCTCCTGCACCGTGGACGGCGCAAAAACAAGGATCTGGAAGTCGCCGTGGCCGAGCGCCTTCGTCGCCTGCCAGTAATCCGCCTGCGACGGCTGAATACCGCCGAGGCCCGGGCCGCTGCGCTGCACGTTGATGATAACAGCCGGAAGATCGGAACCCGCCATATAGGAGATACCCTCGCCCTTGAGGCTGATGCCGGGGGAACTGGAGGAAGTCATGGCGCGCACGCCGGCCGAAGCGGCGCCGAGCACCATGTTGATCGCGGCGATTTCCGACTCCGCCTGCAAATATGTACCGCCGATTTTCGGCATACGCTTGGCCATATACGCGGCAAGCTCCGTCTGCGGTGTGATGGGATAGCCGAAGAAGTGGTGGCAGCCCGCCTGGATTGCGGCTTCGGCGAGCGCCTCATTGCCCTTCATCAAAACCTTTTCTGCCATAAATGAAACATTCCTTTCCCTGTTAGCGTTCAACTGTAATTGCCGTATCGGGGCACATGGTCGCGCACGCCGCGCAGCCGACGCAAGCGGCTTCGTCGATGAGCTGTGCCGGGTGATACCCCTTCGCGTTCAGGCGATCCTTCGCAAGCGCAATGATCTTCTTCGGACATGCGTTGATGCACATGGAGCAGCCCTTGCACACTTTTTCGTCCACAATAATCCTGGCCATTGTTTTTCCTCCTAGTTAATAATCCGCTTCGTCTTCCCAGACGAAGTGTACATATCTCCGAACGACCTTGAAGCCTTCGGGAATCTCTTCCCCGGCGGCAAAGTCCGGAATTGTCGAATACAGAAGCGGCAGGCCGCACAGCCGTGCCGATTCTTCCGCAAAATCAACGGCGTCGCGCACAGTTTGCAGTGTCGTATCCACGCCGAGGTGCGAGTTGTTGACCACCGCCGTCGCCCGCAGGTGCGAGGCGCCCTCGATTTCCCGAAGCAGCGGCAGTGTTTCCTCCGGCTTCGTGGAAAGGATGCGGTAGCGGTTCACCACATAGATCATTTCATAGCCGGCCTGCGTCAGTTCCCGGCTCAGTCGGCCGAGCGCCGTCGCGCCGACGTCGTCGCCGCCCGCGTCGATGAACACATCGGTATCCTCCATATTAAAAATGGAGTAAATTTCCGGCGGGAGCACCGGCGTATCCAGCGTGGTATTTGCAAAGACGGGCGCGATCAGCTGCACGCCGTGTTTCTCCAAAAATGGGCCGTATTCCGACGAGCGGAAGTACGGATTGACGATATCCATATCGACGATAACGCTGCGCCGGCCTTTTGCGGCGGCTTCTACAGCGAGGTTCAGCGCAAGATTCGTCTTGCCGCAGCCGTAATGCCCGCAGATCACCGTAATGTTGCTGTTCACCCGTTCACGCCCTTTCTTAAAAAATACACACAGCGTCCAAAGGCGCCTGCATGTTTTACTATCATAGCACTTCCCACTGAAAAAATCAACCGCTTTGCCGATGGAAAACGACATTTTTGCATAATGGAACACCGTATCCTTCAAAATTCGCGCGGCGCAGCCTCCGAATATGCAGAAACGGCAGCCAAATGGCTGCCGTTTCCTGTGGAGCGGACGACGAGGCTCGAACTCGCTACCTCCACCTTGGCAAGGTGGCGCTCTACCAGATGAGCTACGTCCGCATATTCGGTTGCTTTCGGAACGGTGTTTATTATAGCGTGTTCCTTCCGGTTTGTCAAGCAAATTTTTAAATTTACCTGACTTTTTTTGTACGCTGTTGCATCCCGGCGGAAAAACCGCTATAATGGAAAAACCAAGCCCATCATGGCTGCCGTATTCATTCTGAAAAAGGTGATGGTTATGTATTGTAAAAAATGTGGAAGCTCCATATCCGAAAATTCCCTGCGCTGCCCGGTATGTGGAAAATCCACGCTTTCGATGAGCCCCAGCGATTACACCGCGCAATACGATCCGCGCGACCTGCAGGACAACTGCGTCGTGGCGGCTCTGTCGTATCTCGGCCTTTTGGTGCTTATCCCGATTTTCGCGGCACGGCGATCCTATTTCGCGCGTTTTCACGCAAATCAGGGCCTTGTGCTGCTGATTTTTTCCATCGGCTACACGGTGGCAACGCGCATTCTCTCGCGCGTGCTTCAAATTATCTTCGGCGATATTGTGCCGGTCATCCCCGGTGTTTTCAATCTTGTCTCCACCCTGCTCGGCTTCTTGATTCTGGTTCTCATGATCATCGGCATTGTCAACGCCGCCAATGGCAAAGCCCGTGAGCTGCCGCTGATCGGCCGGTTCCGCCTGTTGAAATAACAGATGGGAAATCGGAAATCCGTACAGTAAAAATCCGTGCATCCCCGAAAAGCCGCAAGGCCGTCTCCAAAAGCGGAGGCGGCCTTGCCTATTTCTTGCATATTGAAAACCTTTTCGAACGAAGCGGCTCCTGCAAGCCGCTTTTCGCAGCGGGAGACGTTCACGCCTTTTTGACGTCGCCGCGGGCGGTAACGACGCGATACCCGGCGTTTTCGACACGCCGACTCAAGCAGCCGATACACTGCGCGGCCTCCTCGCCGGTACAGATTTTGTTCTCATACAGCGCGTACAGCTTGCGCACATCGGTGGGCGAAAGATTCGGCATGACAACGTTCGCGCCGGCTTTCAGACCCATTTCCCGCCCCTCGGGGTGAATGGTACCGAGCGCCGTCGTTGCAGGGATCAGCGCGTACGGGAACATCAGGCGCAGTATGGAAACAAGCCGCAGCGTCAGCTCGAGTGAACCACTCTTCTGCCCGGCAAACGGCGTTTCTGCATGGGTGATATACGGCCCGATGCCGATCATATCCGGTTGCAGCTTTTGCAAAAAGCGCAGGTCGGCGATCAGATTTTCTGTTGTCTGGTACGGCGAGCCAACCATGAACCCGGACCCCACCTGATAGCCGATCGCTTTCAGATCGAACAGGCACCTCTGCCGGTTCTCAGCGCTCAACTCCGCCGGATGCAGCCGGCCATAGTGCGTGAAATCCGCCGTTTCGTGGCGCAATAGATAGCGATCTGCCCCGGCGTCAAACAGCCGTTGGTAACTCTCGTGCGTGCGCTCGCCGACCGACAGCGTGATCGCGCAGTCCGGGTGATTTTTGCGAATAGCCGCGACGATGGCGCACAGCCGGTCATCCGTGAAATACGGGTCCTCTCCACCCTGCAAGACGAAGGTTCGAAAGCCGAGCGCATACCCTTCCGCACAGCAGGCCAGAATCTGCGCCTGCGTCAGCCGGTAGCGCACGGCGTTCCGGTTGTCGCGCCGGATACCGCAGTAATAGCAGTTGTTCTTGCAGTAATTCGTGAACTCGATCAGGCCGCGGATATACACATCGACGCCGTAATGCGCGCGCCGCACGCGGTCTGCCGCTTCAACAAGCTGCGCGTCCCAGCGGTCGGTGACGAGCAGCGCATGAAATTCCTCGTCGGTCAGGTCGCGCTGTGCGCAAAGCCGCGCGACAAGGTTTTCGGTATTCTCCATTCGTATCTCTTCCCTTTCTTTATCTCTTAAAATACTAGAAACAATCGTAGGACAAACCGACCAGTCACGCTGGAACGGTCAGGCTGCCGCGAGATTTCGCCAGACGGCGAAGACCAGCGCAACGCAAAACACCGCGCCCCACAGAACAACCGCCCAGCGGCGGTACAGCAGCGGCTTTTCCCCCCGCACATAGCGCACAGCTTCTAAAAGCAGCCACACGCCGCACCCGGGCAGAAAGAAAAGCATAAACGCGTTGAGCTGAAACGCCCCCGCAAAATCAAGCCGCAACAGTGCCGAAAGCATTCGTGTCGTGCCGCAGCCGGGACACTGCAGCCCGGTTACCGCATGGATCAGGCAGGGCGGCTGTATGAAAAGCAGCGCGACGCCGAGCACCACGAGCATTCCCGCCACAGCGCCTACATAAAAAATGCGCCGTTTTTTGTCCTGCATGCATCTTCCTCGCTTTCCGCTTGCAATTTTCCCAGGTATTGTTTATAATTATACTTGGAAGGCTGTGTACAGTCAACCGCATCATGCTTTGTAGGAGGAATTGGCAATGAATTCTGGTTATCTGGGCGACAAAACGCCGAAGCTTGGCTTTGGTCTGATGCGCCTGCCGATGCTCGGTGATGAAATCGACATGGAGCAGGTCAAATCCATGGTGGACAAATTCATGGAGAAGGGCTTTACGTATTTTGATACCGCGTACGTCTACATCAACGGCAAAAGCGAGGTTGCGGCACGCGAAGCGATCGTGAAGCGCTACCCGCGCGACAGCTTCACACTGGCCACAAAGCTCCCGCTTTGGGACGAGGTGGAAACCGAAGCGGACATGCAGAAGATTTTCAACGAATCGATGGCGCGTGCCGGCGTCGAGTATTTCGACTATTATCTGCTGCACGCTATGGACAAGGCCAAATTTGAAAAGGCTGACCGTATCGGCGCCTGGGACTTCATCTTCAAAATGAAAGCCGAGGGCAAGATCCGCCACTGCGGCTTCTCCTTCCACGACAGCGCCGAGGTGCTTGATGAGGCGCTGACAAAGCACCCCGAGGCAGAGTTCGTGCAGCTGCAGATCAACTACGCCGACTGGGAAAACGACAACGTACAGTCGCGCAAGTGCTACGAGGTCGCGCTCAAGCACAACAAGCCGATCGTGATCATGGAGCCTGTAAAGGGCGGCTCGCTCGCAGCGATGGTGCCCGAGGTACAGGACATGATGAAAGCTGTAAACCCCGACCTTTCGATCCCGTCCTGGGCCATACGGTACTGCGCGGGGCTGGACAACATCATCACGGTGCTTTCCGGCATGTCCACGCAGGCGCAGCTCGACGACAACGTGTCGTACATGGAGCATTTTAAGCCGCTGAATGAAGAGGAAAACGCCGTTCTCGGCAAGGCCGTAGAGATTCTGAAGGCGATTCCGACCGTGCCGTGCACCGCCTGCCGCTATTGCGTGGACGATTGCCCGATGCACATCAACATTCCCGAAATCTTCAAGGCGCTGAACGGCTACAAGCAGTTTGGCTGTCTCGAGGGTACGGACAAGCCGTACAACATGGGCCAGTACGAAAACGCAACGAAGGACGGCGGCAAGGCTGGCGACTGCCTGCAGTGCGGCTCCTGTGAGGCGCACTGTCCGCAGCATATCTCGATCATCGAGGAGCTCAAGACTGCCGCAGCGGCTTACGGAAAATAAAACGCACACGCCATCGGGCGCGCCGCGGAAATTCCGCGGCGCGCCTTTTTACGCAAAAAGCGGGGATTGGAATTCTTTAGATTCCAATCCCCGCTGATTTTTTCCGTATCGTATTGTGTTGCACGCAGCAACGTGTCCGGATTACTCGACAACCGTCACCGAAGTGATGTGCGGGTTGACGCCCTCATACCAGTACAGGAAGCCCTCCGCGTCGATGGTCTGGCCAACCTCGAGCGCTGTAACAGCCTTGTAAACGTCCGTCGTGTTGTCACACAGGTAGGACTCTACCGTGAATGTGTACGTCTCGCCGTTGTAGGAAACATTGAAGTACAGGTCGTCGCCATCGCTGCCGGAGCCGTCGTAGTTGTAGAGGAAAGCCGCTTCGTTGCCGTTCGCGTCCTGGCTGGCCTCGACGGTCAGGCCCTTAAACTGGACGAACTGGTTCTGGTGGTCGATCAGCTCCTCGCTGCCGAGCAGATCGGTGACGTCCAGTGCTTCCGCGATAAACGAATCGCCGCCCTCGACGATCTCAAACGTGCCATCGATGATTTCGACTTCACCGGACCACTCGCTCTTGAAACCGGTCACGCGGATGCAGGTGCCGGGGGTAAGCAGCTCGTAATCCGCTTCGCTGCACGCCATGTCATACAGGAAGTATGCGCCGTCCTCATCCTGCGCATAAACGGTGGCTTTGTCCTCCCACCAGGACTGTTTCGCCTGCACGTAAGCCTCGATGGTCACTTCCGTATCGAGCTCCGCCGCGACGTACTCATCGTAGCTCATAACATCGGCCGGCTCCGCGTCGGTCTGATCTTCGCTCGTATCCGGTTCCGTGCTCTCCTCAGAAGCGGAGGACTCGGAAGCGGAGGACGAAGGCTCCGTGGAGCTCTCCTGCGTCGTATCGCCCGCACAGGCTGCCAGCGCCGCGACAAGGCAAAGCGCAAGGATAACAGAAATAAACTTTCTCATGATGCAAGACTCCTTTGTTTTGTGTATCGCAGGAAATCCGTCGGCGCCGCACGCCGGCGGAACCCGCCGGTCAGCAGGCCAAAGGCCCGCGTTTTAAACGGAAATATTATACGCCGAATTCCGTAAAAAGTCAATTACAGCGCGGTAAAAAGAGGTGCGTTGGATCTTCAAAATGCGCGGTTTCACAGGGGATAACGGTCTAAACAGACCGGGTACCGCGCTTGCGGCGCCTGCGCATCCAGGCTGCCAGCGCCCATGCGAGGATACCAGCCCAGACCACAGCCAGCGCGACGAGCAGTGCGACAGAAGCCGCAGGCAGCGCGCCGAGCTCGGTTTTCCCACCCGACCGGGAAATGGAATCGAGATGATACAGCGCCTCGGTATCCGCGTACAGCTTTTCGATCGAAGCCGCATCCACCGTCTGCTTGCGCCGCACAGATTTGGTCACATCCTCAATCAGCTGGCCAGCGGCGTCGCGCAGCGAGGTGGAACCGTTGAACACCGGCGTTGTAAAGGTATCGTCGAGGTGCTCAAGCAGCAGCTCGGTAGCCTCGATTTTCACGCTGTAGTGCGTGTCGGTGTCCGTTCCGGCGGCATCAAGATACGCCTGATAGTCCGCGTTGTTCTGCGCCCGCGTCGTGACCGGGACATACCCTTCGGTCTCGGCATAAGCGATCTGCACCGCATCGGTCAGAAGATACTGGGTAAACAGCCAGGACGCCAACACCTCCTGCGGATCCTCTTTATTGAAGATACAGATGGAAGGCCCCTGGGAGATCATCTGGGGATTCTCGGGGTCAAACTGCGGGATCATCATGACTTCGGTTTCAAAGTCGACGATTTCCTCCGGCGGAATGTCCACGAGCGGCGCGTCGCTGCCCATCCAGGTGGAACCCGCCGTGGAATCGATCGCAAAAATGCACTGACCGGCATTCAGAAAATTCGCCGGATAGCCCGAGATCTTAAAGGTGGAAAAGGCCCCTGCGGCGGTGTGACCGGCAATGCCGAGCAGAAGATCGGCCGTCGTGTCGTTGAACAGCTGGATGTCACCGGCTGCGGAGGAGTACCCGGCGTCGAGCTGGCGAAGCATCTGGATCATCATGTTGTCGGTGGACTTGTAGATGAACGGAATCAGCACCTTCTGCCCGTTGACGGCATACACGCCGTCTTCCCCCAACGTGGCGGCAGCCGCCTCGCTGACCTCCCAGATGAAGTCCCACGTCAGCGTTTCGGGAAGCGTATAGCCCAACTTTTCCACCATCGTTTTGTTTACATAACAAGCCTCGGTGGAGCGCATATACGGCACCGCGTAGTAGTGGCCGTTCACCTGACATTCTTCGAGGAATTCCGGTACGATTTCCTCCATCGTCGGCGCGTCGAACAGCACCTCGCTGCCGTCGAGGCCATAGCGCGCATCGGTGAACAGCGCGTCAAGCGGCACCACCACATTGTCGCCGGTGAGATAAGTGGCGATGTGATCCGGATAGGTGATGCAGACGTTCGGCGTTGTCTGGGTGGAAATGTTGGTGATGACGTCGTTATAAATATCGCCGTAATCGGTGTAGAGTCGCAGCGTAACGGTGATGTTGGGGTACAGCGCTTGAAACGCCGAAATCGCCTGCTTGTAGATTTCGGTCTGGCGCATATTCGTGTCGTTTTTCGCCCAGAAGGTGATGTCATAGTTCCGGCTCATATCCAGCTGCTCCGGCACCGTGAAGGCGGTCCGCTCCTGGCTGCCGTGGCAGCCGGTCAGAAAGACCATACAGAGCGCCAGCAAAAGGGCCAACCACGCATGGTTTCGCTTCATCCTTTGGTCCCCCCTCTGGAAACGCCTTCCATGATCTTCTTGCGGAACGCCAAAAACAGGAGAATCAACGGAATGGAAATGACCACGACTGTGGCCATCATGGCGGGGATGTTCTCGCGCCCAAAGCCATTCTCTCGGATTTCCTGAATACCGTTCGAAACCAGGAAGTAAGCGGGGGCGTCCGTGATCAGCCGCGGCCAGACGTAGGCGTTCCAGCATTCGATCAGCTTGAGAATCGTGATGGTCACCAGCGTGGGCCGGCAGATGGGGATCATGACTTTCCATAGGTATTTCAGATCTGAAGTACCGTCCACCTTGGCGGCGCGGTACAGCTCGTCCGGCACCTGCTCAAAGTTTTCCTTGAGCAGATAGATGTAGAATACCGAGGTGATCGAGGGCAGAATCAGGCCGGGAAAACTGTTGCGCAGATCCATATTTGTAATCGTGACGAAATTCGTGATGACAACCAGCTCCGTCGGAATCATCATCATCGAAAGAAACAGCCCGAACACGAGATTTTTGCCGCGAAAGCGCAGCCGGGCGAAAGCATAGGCCGCCAGTGTGCTGACCACCACCATGGCAGCCGTGGTCAGCACGGCAAAGATCAGCGTATTCAGCAGATAGCCGCCGAGCGAAACGGCGGTAAACGCATTCTGGTAGTTTTCCAGCGTTGGCGACAATGTAAAGAAGACGGGCGTATGCTCCGCGTTGTAGGCGCCGTAGCTCTTGAGCGAGGTGAGCACCATCCAGTAAAACGGGAAGAGCACCACCACGG
The DNA here is from genome assembly GCA_002305575.1 of Ruminococcaceae bacterium UBA1417. Classification (GTDB taxonomy): domain Bacteria; phylum Bacillota; class Clostridia; order Oscillospirales; family Acutalibacteraceae; genus Hominenteromicrobium. Next base: position 136,475 of record DBPP01000015.1, on the reverse strand, counting down.
CCCAAAAGCTCAGGAGCAGATACGTCAACGCGGTCGTCAAGCCGTTTTTACGGCGTGTGGCATCCGGCGCCGGTTTGCGGGAAATTTTCGAATTCATCATGCAACCTCCTCATGCTCGGACCCGCCTGCGGGTGACCAGCAGGTTGACGCAGGTAATGGTCAGGACGATGACAAACAGAAGAATGGCAGCTGCCGAAGCGTAAGACGGATAGCCGCCGCTGTCGCCGTACAGCATGTCGTAGACATAACCCACAATCGTGTTCATACCGGCGGCATTCAAGTCGGTTCCAAACAGCGCCACAGCGTCACTGTACGCCTTAAACGCGCCGATGAAGCCGGTGATGACGAGATAGACGAGCATCGGGGCGATCATGGGCAGTGTGATGCGGAAGAAGATGCGGGCGCGGGAAGTGCCGTCCACCCGGGCAGCCTTATAGTAATCCTCGTTGACAGAGGCCAGTGCGCTCGTCAGCACCAGAATTTTAAACGGCAGCACCACCCAGACGGTGTAAAAGCAAAGCACGAACATCTTGGCCCAGTGCGGCCCGTTGATAAAGTCGATCGGTCCCGCGCCAAACCACTCGAGCATCAGATTCACAAGACCGTCGGTATACTCGGTACGCTGGAACAAAACCATAAACACGAGGCCGACCGCCAACGTATTGGTGACATACGGCAGGAAATAAATGGTTTGAAAGAGCTGCCGCAACGGGCGGATCGAACTGAGCGCCGTGGAAATCACAAGCGCCAGCACCGTAGAGGTGGGAACAGTGATGATCACCAGCACAAAAGTATTTTGCAAGGCCTGCAGAAAATACGGGTCATGCAGCACATAGGCGTAATTGTACAGCCCAATGCCCTGATACGTTTGAGAAGCAAAATTGTAGCATTCCTCCACCGAGTAGATCAACACGTCGATCAGCGGATAAATCAAAAATGCGCCGAGCAGGATCAGCGAAGGCAGCAGATACAGCCAGGCTTTTCGGGAATTTCGATCCATTGCTATCCTCCCTTTCCCCGCTCAATCACCGGTCGCCGGGGCGTCGCCCGTCGCGATACGCGCACCGTTTTCCCGGTCGAACAGGAACACCTTTTCCGGCCGCAGGGAAAAACGGACCGTTCCGTCGGCGGGAACAACCGCCTGCTCCGCCTGAATGATGGCGCGCAGCGTGTCCGCCTCGCAGGCCGGATGCGTGCAGACGATGCTGGTATCACGTCCGAGCACCTCGATGCGGTTCAGGCCACAGGCCACGGGGCCGTCTACAGCGGGGATGAATCCTTCGGGACGCACGCCCGCAAAGACGGGGCCGTCCGGGGCGCCGATCGCGGGGAGCACCGCCTGCCCGTCCAGAAGCAGCATGCCGCCGCGCACCTCGCCCTCAAATACATTGATGGGCGGCGTGCCGAGAAACTTCGCCACAAACAGGTTGGCCGGGTCGTCGTAGACGGTCTGCGGGCGCCCCTGCTGCATCAGAACGCCGTTGTTCAGCACCACAATCCAATCGGAAATGCTCATGGCCTCTTCCTGATCATGCGTCACAAACAGCATGGTGATGCCGGTTTTTTTCTGGATTTTGCAGATTTCCTCGCGCGTTTGCAGGCGCAGTCGCGCGTCGAGGTTGGAAAGCGGCTCGTCCAACAGCAGAACCCGCGGTGTTTTCACAAGGGCGCGGGCAATGGCCACGCGCTGCTGCTGCCCGCCGGAAAGTTCCCGCGGCCGGCGCTCGAGCAGCTCGTCGATCTGCACCAAATGCGCGGTTTCCAGCGCGCGGCGGCGCATCTCCTTGCGGGATGGCCGCTCCGCCCCCTTGAGGTTTTCGAGCGGGAACAGGATATTTTGCAGCACCGTCAAATGCGGATAGAGCGCGTAATTCTGAAAGACCATGCCGACGCCACGCTTCTCCGGCGGCAAGGCGGTCACATCCTCTTCGCCGAAAAAGATCTTGCCTTCCGTCGGCGTTTCGAGTCCGCAGATCATATTCAGCGTGGTGGATTTTCCGCAACCCGAAGGGCCGAGCAGACCTACAAGCATCCCGTCCGGAACTTCAAAGGACAGGTCCTGTACGGCCGTGACCTCCCCCTGCGCTTTTTTGCCGCGGGCGGGAAACCGTTTTGTCAGATTCTGCAGTTTGATATTCATCAGATTCCATCTCCCAGCGATAGCATTGTACACGCCGATTATAGCAGATTTTTCCCGGTGGCGCAAGGGAAGCCGCCGACACGCACGTGCGCGAAGCGATGCTTTGGAAAAAGCTTTTTTGGAATGCGCAAAGAGGGGGATTGCACAAAAACCAAAGTGCTGGTATACTTAAAGTGCGCAGTGATTACCAAAAAGGAGCCTTTTACATGACGCATAAAAAAATTCCGCTGGCCGTTGCCGGCTCATCGCCCTCGGCCGCCATGTACACGTATTTTCTGGACCTTTCCCCCGAGGTGCCGATCCGCAAGCGGCCGACGGTCATCGTCTGCCCGGGCGGCGGCTACGCCTTTACAAGTGACCGCGAGGCTGAGCCGATCGCGCTGCGGTTCAATGCCGCGGGCATGAACGCTGTGGTCGTGCGGTATTCCGTCGTACCGGTGCGCTTTCCCACGGCGCTGCTCGAGGTGGCCACAGCCGTGCGCTATGTGCGCGAAGAAGGCGTGCAGTACGGCTGTGACCCGGACAAGGTCTTTCTGATCGGCTTTTCCGCGGGCGGCCATCTCGCCGCAAGCTACGGAAATTTCTGGAACCAGCCGTTTGTCACGCAGGCACTTGGCTGTGCGCCCGCGCAGCTTCGCCCGAACGGACAGATCCTCGCCTATCCGGTGATCACCTCCGGCCCGTTTGCCCACCACGATTCCTTCCACAATCTGCTCGGCGACCGGTATGAAGCGGAAAAGGACAGCGTTTCGCTCGAAAAATCCGTCTCGGAGGCCACGCCGCCCACCTTCCTCTGGCACACCCAGCCCGATGACTGCGTGCCGGTGGAAAACGCGCTGCTGTTCGTCTCCGCCCTGCACAAAGCGGGCATCCAGACGGAATTTCACCTGTTCCCCGCCGGCGGTCATGGCCTGTCGCTCTGCGACCGTTTGACCTCGAACAGCGAGACGCAGATGCTCCCGCACAACGCAAAATGGTTTGATCTCGCCGTTGAATTCCTCTGGAGTCTGTAAACGGTTAAAATTCACATAAGGAGTGTTTCCCATGAAAGCCATTGACCTTGAAATGAAGCGCATTGCCGAAAAGCTCTCGGCCAACGAGAAGCTTCAAAAGCTGTTTGTAAACTGCTATCCGAACACCATGGATACGACGGTGAAGACGCTCGGTGATAAGGACACCTTTGTCATCACCGGCGACATTCCGGCCATGTGGTTGCGCGATTCGACCGCGCAGGTGCGCCATTACCTGCCGGTTGCAAAGAAGGACGAAGAGGTGGCCGACTGCATCGAAGGCCTGATCCGCCGGCAGTTCAAGTGCATCGAAATTGACCCGTACGCAAACGCCTTCAACATGGAGGCAAACGGCCGCACATGGCCGAAATACGCGCGCGAGCTGTTTCCGAACCGCAGTGAGGACGCGTTTGAGGTAGACGACACCGACTTTGTCAGCCCGTGGGTCTGGGAACGCAAGTACGAGATCGATTCGCTCTGCTACCCGGTACAGCTCGCCTACCTGTTCTGGAAGGAGACGGGCCGCACCGCGCAGTTTGACGAACAGTATAAGAAGAGCACCGAGCGGATTCTCGAAACCTTCCGCCGCGAACAAAACCACAGTGCATCGCCGTATTACTTCCACCGCACCCATTGCCCCGAAACGGACACGCTTTCGAACGAGGGTCACGGCGCACCGGTTGCCGTGACCGGCATGACGTGGTCCGGTTTCCGCCCGAGCGACGACGCGTGCGTCTACGGGTATCTGATTCCGTCCAATATGTTCGCGGTGGTCACCCTCGGCTACACGGCGGAAATCATGCGTGAGATCTATAAGGACGAAGCGTTTGCCCAGCGCGCCGAAGCGCTGGCCGCGGAGATCCGCGCAGGCATTGAAAAATACGGCGTCGTGGAGCATCCGAAGTTTGGCCGTATGTACGTCTATGAGACGGACGGCATGGGCCACTACACCTATATGGATGACGCGAATGTACCGAGCCTGCTGTCGATCCCGTACCTCGGCTATTGCAGCGCGGATGACGAAATCTACCGGAATACCCGTGCTTATGTGCTCAGCAGCGAGAACCCGTTCTATTTTGAAGGCACAGCGGCAAAGGGCATCGGCAGTCCACATACACCGAAGAATTTCATCTGGCATATTGCGCTTTCCATGCAGGGGCTCACGAGCACAGACCCGGAAGAGTGCCGTGCACTGCTGGATATGCTGACGACGACCGACGCCGGCACCGGCTTCATGCACGAGGGCTTCCACAAGGATGACCCGGCGAAGTTCACGCGCCCGTGGTTCGCCTGGTCGAACTCGCTGTTCAGTGAATTCGTCCTCAAGTGCCTGGACGAGGGCATTCTCTGATTCTCCTCGAAACGATGCGCCGGGTCTCCGTCTGTGCGGCGGAAACCCGGCGTTTTGAAAAGCCAAGAAAGGGTGATCACCATGGCAGATTTTCTCTCGCTCGGCGAGATGCTGATCGATTTTACCCCTGCCGGCAAAACGGAGGCAGGCATCCCGATTTTTGAGCAAAACCCCGGCGGCGCTCCGGCAAACGTCGCGGTACAGGCCGCGCGGCTCGGCGTTTCCACGGGCTTCATCGGCAAGGTCGGGCGCGATATGTTCGGCACATTTCTCCGGCAGACACTCGAGCGCAACGGCGTAGACACAGCCAACCTGCTGTTTGCAGAAGACACCGCCACATCGCTCGCCTTTGTGCAGCTTTCAGAAAGCGGCGACCGCGATTTCAGCTTTTACCGGAACCCCGGCGCAGACACGCAGATCCGATTTGAAGAGATCGACAAGGCCCAGCTGGATACGGCGAAGATCCTCTGCTTCGGCTCGCTGCTGCTGACGGCGGAGCCGGGGCGTTCCGCCGTGCCGCAGATTGCGGCATATGCGCGTTCGCACGGCGTCATCACGGCGTATGACCCCAACTGGCGTGCACCGCTCTGGCCCGACTGCGAGACGGGCGTGCAGGCCATGCGCAGTCTGTTGCCGCTTGCCGACATCGTGAAGGTCTCTGACGAGGAGCTCGAAATGCTGACCGATTGCGTAGAAATCGAAGCCGGCGCTAAGACTCTCTTTGCACAGGGCGTCCAAGTTGTCGTCGTCACGCGCGGCGCTGCAGGCTGCGTCGTATGTACCCCGTCGTTTTCGCGCGCACTTTCCACATTTGACACGCGCGTTGTGGATACCACCGGCTCGGGCGACAGTTTCTTCGGCGCGTTCCTCACGAAGCTGATGGAAACAGACCAACCCTTAGCTGCGCTTGATGCCGACACACTCTGTGATGCCGCGGATTTTGCAAACGCCGCAGGCTCCGTCTGCGCGACGAAGAAAGGTGCGATCCCCGCGCTGCCGGATCGCACGGCCATCGAAGCCTGCCGCCGCGATGTAGCCCGCCTGTAACTGCATTTTCGGCTTTCCCCGCAAACGAATTCAAGTCCAAAAAAGGCCAGACAGCTTTTCTGAACTGTGCCCCACTTGTTATCCAGTATACGATACTGTCTAACAAACAGGGTGCAGCTCATTTCCGGCTGTCCGGCCCTTTTTATATGCATTATTTCGTGCGTCCGATATCCCGGCGGTAATGGGCACCGTCGAAATGGATCTTCTGCACACCGGCGTACGCTTTTTTCAGCGCCTTTTCGAGCGTTTCCGCCGTAGCGGTAACGCCCAGCACGCGTCCGCCGTTTGTCACAAGCTTGTCTCCGTCGCGCTTGGTACCCGCATGGTAGACGGTCACGCCTTCCACCTGCCCGTTTTCGTCGAGGCCGGTGATCTCAATGCCCTTTGGATACGACTGCGGATAGCCGCCGCTCGCCATGACGACACAGGCGCACGCGTCTTCGCTCCACTCGATGTCGAGCGTGTCGAGCTTCTCGTCGATCACAGCGTCGAGAATATCGACAAAATCGGTTTTCAAACGCGGCAGAACGACCTGTGTTTCCGGATCGCCGAAGCGTGCGTTGTACTCGATGACTTTCGGGCCATCCGGCGTCAGCATCAGGCCGAAATACAGGCAGCCCTTAAACGGGCGGCCCTCCGCCTGCATCGCGCGGATTGTCGGCAGGAAAATCTCTTTCATGCACTGCGCTGCAATTTCATCCGTATAATACGGGTTTGGGCTGATCGTACCCATACCGCCGGTGTTCAGGCCCTTATCGCCGTCGAGCGCGCGCTTGTGGTCCTTGGAGGAAACCATCGGGCGCAGCGTCTTGCCATCCGTAAACGCCAGCACGGAAACTTCCGGGCCGGTCAGGAATTCCTCAATGACGACGCTGTTGCCGGACGCACCGAACACCTTGTCCTCCATGATCGAATGCACGGCGTCCTTGGCGGCGTCGAGATCGGCCGCGATGATCACGCCCTTGCCGAGCGCCAGACCGTCCGCCTTGACGACGACCGGGAACTTGTTTTCCGCCTCGATATAGGCGACCGCAGCGGCCGGGTCCGAAAACACCGCGTACTGCGCCGTCGGAATGCCGTACTGCTTCATCAGGTTTTTCGAAAACACTTTGCTGCTTTCGATCACCGCCGCGTTTGCACGCGGACCGAAGGCGCGAATGCCGGCGCGCTCGAGCGCATCGACCATCCCCGCAGCGAGCGGATCGTCCGGGGCGACAAATACAAGATCCACAGGATTCTCCTGCGCAAATTTTACGACGCCGTCGATATCCATCGCGCCGATGTTGACGCATTCCGCATCCGCCGCGATACCGCCGTTGCCCGGCGCACACCAGAGCTTGCCGGTTCTCGGGCTTTCCTTCAGCTTGCGGACGATCGCGTGCTCGCGTCCGCCGCTGCCAATTACCAGAATATTCATGTATTGCCTCCAAAATATGGCGGCATTTGCGCCTTCGCGTCAAGCGCCGCCCGATATGTCAAAACAGAAATGCTCACGAACGCCGCAACCGCACTGCACCAAAGCAGGTCGTATCCCCAGCTCAATATTGCCGAGAGCACGCTGTAGCTGGCCAGCATATAGCTGCCCTGCAGCGCCATAAGCTGCGATTCCAGCGTCGCCAGCGGCGTTTCAAGCAACACAAACAGCACGAAAACCACTGCCATCACAACCGCAAACGCCACAGCTTTTCCCTTTGTCCAAACGGGTTTACGTCCACTCGCAAGAAAAAGGACACAGAAAACCGCATTCAAAAGCGCAGGCAGAAAATGCCCCAGAAAGGTGATTGCCGGAAATACAAAGATTTCATCCACTTCTGGAATCCCCGAAAAAGCCGTTTTAAACAACCCTTGCAAAAGGATTATGCCGATACACACCACCAGCGCCAGCGCAGTCAGAATCACCGAGACCAATGCAAATGCCTTGGTGCTTGCCGGTGCAACCGTCCTGTTCATCCCGATTCCCCCTAAAACTCAGTGGTGGAACAGGCGGATGCCGGTGAAGGCCATGGCGATGCCGTACTTGTTGCAGGTCTCGATGACGTTGTCATCGCGGATTGAACCGCCGGGCTGCGCGATGAATTCCACGCCGCTCTTGCGCGCGCGCTCAATGTTGTCGCCAAACGGGAAGAACGCGTCGCTGCCGACCGAAACACCCTTGAAGGTCTTCAGCCACGCCGCCTTTTCCTCGCGGGTAAGCGGTTCCGGCCGCTCGGTGAAGAACTGCTGCCACGCGCCGTCGCGCAGCACGTCGTCGCACTCGTCGCTGATGTAAACGTCGATTGTGTTGTCGCGATCCGGGCGGCGGATATCCGCCTTAAACGGCAGGTTCAGCACTTTCTCATGCTGGCGCAGATACCAGATATCCGCCTTGTTGCCCGCAAGACGCGTGCAGTGGATACGGCTCTGCTGACCGGCGCCGATACCGATAGCCTGGCCATCCTTCGCATAGCAGACGGAATTCGACTGCGTGTATTTCAGCGTGATCAGGGAAAGGACGAGATCGAGCTTCGCCTCCTCGGTGAGCACCTTGTTCTCCGTGACGATGTTGTTCAGCATTTCCGCGTCAATTTTCAGCGCATTGCGACCCTGCTCGAACGTGATGCCGAATACATCCTTGTGCTCGATCGGCTGCGGCACGTAATCCGGGTCGATCTGCACGATGTTGTACGTTCCCTTCCGCTTTGTTTTGAGGATTGCGAGCGCCTCCTCGGTATAACCGGGCGCAATGATGCCGTCCGAAACCTCGCGCTTGAGCAGCGTTGCGGTTTCCTTATCGCAGACGTCGGAGAGCGCCGCCCAGTCGCCGTAGGAGGACATTCTGTCCGCGCCGCGCGCTCTGGCATACGCCGTTGCAATTGGCGAAAGCTCCAGATCATCGACAAAATAGATCTTCTTCAGCGTATCGCTCATCGGCTTCGCCACTGCGGCGCCTGCCGGGCTGACATGCTTGAACGAAGCCGCCGCCGGCATGCCGGTGGCCGCCTTCAATTCCTTCACGAGCTGCCAGGAATTGAACGCATCCATGAAGTTGATATAGCCCGGCTTGCCGTTCAAAACCTGAATCGGAAGATCACGGCCGTCGTTCGTAAAGATTTTCGACGGCTTCTGGTTCGGGTTACATCCGTATTTGAGTTCGAGTTCTTTCATAACCGTAACAGTCCTTTCCCCAAAAATCACTGATTCTTATTGACAATACGCGTTTCTGTCCTGCCGGTCTTGAGGTTGATGAAGCGCGTAAACAGCGAAACCTTGTTGTCCGCGTTGAGGTTTTCCCAGAGATCGTTTGTGAACGCGTCGATGTCGCCTTCAATCTTCACCATCTTCGGTTCGCCTTCAAAAGAAGGAATGCGCGGCGAACCATCGCACTTATAGGTGTGGATGAAATGGCCGAGACCGCTGACCGGCGTGTAATCGAAGAAAAAGCTTTGCGGGGCATCGGGATTGCCGTCGCAGCTCTTGAGGATCGACAGCTTATAGGTAAAATCGCCGTCTTTCTGCTTGACAAGACCGGAAATTCTCGGCGTGTAGTTTGGCGCATCCGGCTCAAATTTGCGCGTTTTCAGCGCCTTTTTGAAGCTTTTGCCCTCTTTCAGATACATGAAAATCGTGTCCGTCTGATCGCCGTTCGTCACGATGGTCTTGTTCGCCAGCACGCGAACCGGCGCATAGATGACGAGGGACGGGTCGGAAAGCTTGGCCGGGTCAAACGCCTGTGTGCGGATCCCATCGCCCTGCTCCACGAACACGCGGTTGCGGGAGTTGACGCTGCGGCCCATGATAAAATACGCGATCACCGCGTACTGGCCGTCCGCGCTTTTGCCGATCACAATGCCGCGGCCCGGATAGGAATTGCCGGCGAGTTCCTTCTTAATGTCGAGAATTTCCATTTCCTTAATCCTTCCTTTATTCTTCAGAATGTGAAGCGCGCTTTATCCGCTTCGTTTAACGTATGCACAGATGTACATGTATTCGTTTAATCGTGAATGGTCACAACCGCACCGTCTACGGAAAGACGGCCCGCGCAGAAAAGCGAAACCGCCTCGGGCAGGAGCTTCCACTCCGCCTGCTCCATAATCCGTCTTTGCAACGTTTCGGGCGTGTCGCCCGGCTCAACGGGCACGGCCTTTTGCAGAATGATCGGTCCGCCGTCGCACACTTCGTTGACAAAGTGCACCGTCGCGCCAGACACCTTGACGCCGCGTGCAAGCGCCGCCTCATGGACGTGTAGACCATAGTAGCCCTTGCCGCAAAACGACGGGATCAACGCCGGATGCACGTTGATGATGCGGTTTTCAAACGCCTTCGTGAAGGCGGCGTTTGTAATGGTCATAAAACCGGCAAGCACGATGAGATCTGTTTTCTTTTCCCGCAACAGCTTTTCCAATGCCGCGCTGTATGCATCAACATCCGCAAAGTCGCGGCGTGCCAGCACAACGCCCTCGATGCCGGCGTTCTTCGCGCGCTCGAGCGCATAAACGCCCGGCTTACTCGCAACAACGACCGAAATCCGCCCATTTTCAATTTTTCCGGCCTTTTCGGCGTCGATCAGCGCCTGCAGGTTTGTCCCGCCGCCGGAAACCAGCACCGCAATGTTTAGCACAGGACAACCCCCTCGTCGCCCTCGACAACCTCGCCGAGCACAAACGCCTTTTCGCCGGCTACATGGAGCGCGCGGATGGCTGCGTCCGCCGTTTCCGGCGACACTGCCATGCACAGACCGACGCCCATGTTGAACGTGTTGAACATATCGCGCTCCGGGATCTCGCCGGTCTTCGCAATCAGGTCGAAAATCGGGAGCACCGGCACAGCGGCGCGGTTGATCTTCGCGGTCAGACCGTCCTTCATCATGCGCGGAATATTCTCATAGAAGCCGCCGCCTGTAATGTGGGAAATCGCCTTGACATCCGCCGCCTCGATCGCCGCGAGCACGGGCTTCACATAGAGCCGCGTCGGCTCAAGCAGCGCTTCACCGAGCGTGCGGCCGAGCTCTTCGTAATACGTCTCAAGCTTTTCCTTCGTCAGGCCAAACACCTTGCGCACGAGCGAGAAGCCGTTCGAATGCACGCCGGAGGACGCAACGCCGAGGATAACGTCGCCCGCCTGCATTTTCGAGCCGTCGATGATCTTATCCTTGTCGACAAGGCCGACCGTAAAGCCCGCAAGGTCATACTCTTCCTCGGGCATGACGCCCGGGTGCTCCGCCGTCTCACCGCCGATCAGCGCGCAGCCGGAGCGCACACACCCCTCTGCAACACCCTTGACGATCTCGGCAATCTTCTCGGGAAAGTTTTTGCCGCAGGCGATGTAGTCGAGGAAAAAGAGCGGCTTTGCGCCGCAGCAGACGACGTCGTTGACGCACATGGCGACGCAGTCGATGCCAATGGTATCGTGCTTATCGAGCAGCATGGCAAGGACAAGTTTGGTGCCGACGCCGTCCGTACCCGAGACAAGCACCGGCTCCTTCATGCCGGTAAGCTCCGGCTGGAACAGGCCGCCGAACCCACCGATGCCCGAAACCACGCCGGGAATCGTCGTGCGTTTCACATGCTCCTTCATCAGCTCCACAGATTTGTAGCCTGCCGTAACATCGACGCCTGCGGCCTTATAGCTGTCGCTAAAGCTTTTCATATCGTTGATCTCTCCGTTTCTAAAAAATTGAATGCATACTGCGGTCCGACATTCAGCAGAACTGCGCCGTCCAGCTTCCGTTGCGGAACACCGGCACCACCGTGCCGTCCGCCATGATGCCGTCGATGTTCAGCGTGCCGTCGCCGATCATGAAATCGACGTGCATGACCGAATCGTTGACGCCCAGCGCGTGAACCTGCTCGAGCGTCATATTCTCATAGCCTTCCACGGTGTTCGGGAAGCCCGCGCCAAGCGCAATGTGGCAGGCCGCGTTTTCGTCGAACAGCGTGTTGTAAAACAGAATGCCGAGGTTTGAAATCGGGGAATCGTGCGGGATCAGCGCCAGCTCGCCGATCTGCGCTGCACCCTCGTCCATAGCGAGCATATGCTCGAGCAGCGCCTGCCCTTTTTCGGCCTGGCAGGAAACGGCGCGTCCGTTTTTAAACGTGATGGAGAAATTTTCGATCAAGTTGCCCTGGTAGGAGAGCGGCATCGTCGCGACGACCGTTCCCTCCGCTTCGCCCTTCATCGGCGAAGTGAAAATCTCCTCCGTCGGCATATTCGGGTTATAGAACGTGCCGTTCAGCAGCGTATCCCCGCCGCCCATCCATTTGGCTGTCGGAATCAGGCCGCAGGTGAAATCCGTGCCGTTTTCGCTGTAGTAGTGCAGGCTGCGGAACCGGCAGGCGTTCAGCTTTTCGTAACGCGCTTTGAGCGACGCGTTGTGCGCCCGCCACGCTTCGACCGGGTCATTGTCCTTTGTGACGCGGACCGTCTGGAGGATCGCTTCCCACAACTTCTGCACCGCTGCGCTTGAGCGCATCCCCGGGAAAACCTTCTTCGCCCACTTCACGCTGGGCACCGCGACGATCGTCCACTGGTGCTTATTTTCCATCGCGTCGCGGTAGGGCTTTCTCACCTGCATGCGTGCGAGATTTGCCTTTTGCATTTTCTCCACGTTGACGCCCTTGAGGCCGTCCGGATCATCGGAATCGATCCAGATGCGCACCGGCAGGTCCTCGACCTGCTGCTGCATGCGCGCCTTTTCCCATTCCGGCGTATGGGAAAGCACCCGGAGGCTCTCCTTCCTGAGCTGGAGCTTTGTGAAGCTCTGGTTTGTCCAGCGCATATCGACCCACTTGGCGCCGGCCTTGTAGGCCTCTTCGGCCACCATCAGCGCAAATTCCGCCTGATCGGTTTCCGCCATCAACAGAACGCCCTGTCCCTTTTGCAGGTTGACGCCCATGCGAATGACAAGATTTGCATATTTTTTAAGAATCGTCTTGTTCATATGAAAGCCTTTCTGGTCAAATCCCTTACAGCTCCGCAACCTTCGCCTGCAGCGCTGCGTTCTTTTTCTCCACGCCCTTTTCCATGTCGACTTTCATCTGTTCGAGCTGCGCGGCAATGGCTTCGTCGGAAAGCGCGAGCATCTGCGCCGCGAGAATCGCCGCATTGTCCGCGCCGTCGATGGCAACGGTGGCCACCGGAATACCAGAAGGCATCTGCACCGTGGCAAGCAGCGCGTCGAGGCCGTCCAGCGTCGAGGACTTCACCGGGATACCGATGACCGGCAGCGTTGTGTGCGCCGCCAGCACGCCGCCAAGATGCGCCGCTTTGCCGGCTGCCGCGATGATCACGCCGAAACCTTCGGCCTTTGCGTTCTTCGAAAACGCCGCTGCAGCGTCCGGCGTGCGGTGTGCACTCATCACGCGAACCTCCACCGGAATGCCAAAGCCTTTAAGGCGCTTAATCGCCGGCGCTACGGTCGGGAAATCACTGTCACTGCCCATGATTACGGCTACTTTCTTGCTCATACCTGTTCACCAATCCTTCCAAAAAATCGCAGTCCCGCTGCGTGCAAAAGAAAGAGGCTGTGCGAAATACACAGCCTTATGTTTTAAAATTGGTCGCAAAACCCCGCGGCGGATACGAAAAACTTGCACACCAGACAAACCATCCCGCACCTCCGAGTTTTTTGCTCCACTGATCGCGTACAAGCCTATTTTACGTGATTTTGCGGTGTTTTTCAATAGGTTTTGCGGTTTTTATTAGAAATTATAAAATTCCGGCGCACGCTGCGGCTCCGTTTGTCGCAAGCGGCAAGTTTCATCCGGAAACCACACGCCCGAAATGATCGAGCATTTTTGTCGGCCCCTCTGCGGGCAACTTCTGATACACGCGGCGCACCACGAAGAACAGCGCAACCACATAGACGAACAGCCCCGCTTCGATGATCCAAACCTGCGTAATCGCGCCGGTCTGGTAGAACGCCGCGAAGAAATCGATCAGCATATGCAGAAGGATGCTCACCGGGTACAGCCAGACTTTATTCAGGCGCACCGCCGCAAACACAAGCACGGAGAGCTCCACCTGCAGCGCCATCGCGCACGCGCGTTCAAAGCAGGCGAGCAGCGCCGAAAACGGATCGACCGCATTGATGGCCGCAATGGCTGCCGTCACGGCTTCGGTCTGTCCGGGCGAATACTGCGCGATAAACGCTTCCGCGCCCATCGTGTTGAACATCAGCGCGAGCAGAAGATTTGAAACCATCGACATGCCGAGAATACAGATGCACTCGATACCGCCGTGGCCGAGCCCGTAAGTCACAGCGTTTTCGCGGCCGATATGCTGGCGCATCATCGTTTTGAAGACGAGGAATCGCGCGCTTTCCTCGATAAAGCCGGCCATAAATCCGCCGTAAACCGCATAGAGCCAAGGCCGGCTGAGGATAAAGGCCGATACAGAACCGTTCAAGCCGAGCACAAGGAAATGGATGATCTGCTCAATCACCATGGCAAAGACGAAGAACGCGGCCGCGCCCATCAGCAGCGGGCTGAGGCTCGCATCCGTCTTCTTTTTCCAGAGGATAACCGCCACAACCGGCAGTGCAATGGAAAACAGCAACTCCAGGCCGAGCATGAGGAACACGGTGTTGGAAATGGAAATGATATCGGTCATGTAGATTTATCCTTTCTCAACAAAATCGATCAGCAGCGGGCGGCAAGGCGAACCGTCGAGTCCCTGCATGTTGAGCGGCGCGCAGGACAGAAAGTACTGTCCGTCCGGCACACCGTCGAGCACGGCGGATTCGAGAATCACAATTTCGGCCGAAAGCAGCGCCCGGTGGACATCGGCGCCTGTCTTCGGGCTGCCGACTGTCATCCCCTCCACGCCGAGGAACCACAGGCCGCCTTCGGCAAAGGCTTGCGCCGCCTCAACCGTGATCTCGATTTCCCCGCGCAGCAGCAGACGCTGTACACCGCCCTGCAAAAACCGGCGCGCGTCCGCCACCGTCACCGGGCCGCTGTGCGAAGCCACCGCACATGGGCCGACGCATTTTTCGAGCGGGATCTGCGTCACATCCTTCGCACCCGCCACAAAATGCTTTGGCGCATCCATATGCGTGCCGTTGTGGCTGCCAAGCGTCAAAACCGTGAGATTACACGGGCACGTTTCCGAAATCGTGCAGAACGGCGTCTTCGCCGGCGCCGGATCGCCCGGGAATACCGCGGCGGAAAACAGCTCTTTTGCAAGGTCGTAAATTTTCATGTCGATTTCCTTTCCCCTTCCCAAATCCAAAACGAAGCGGGTGAAAGCCTTTGGCCCCACCCGCCCTGTTCAGCGAAATAGCGTGCAGGTACCGCTTTCCCGGTAATAGCGGATGCGCTTCTCGATTTCCTCCCGCGGGCAGCGGAAATAATCCGCGAGACACGCGATGCAGAGAAAATCTTCCGCCCCGCGGTAGACGAGCTTGCGGTAAATCGCGATATCGTCGCCGCCGAGCGGCGCGCCGCATGCACGGCACGTTTTGTAATTGGCCATTACTTGAGCTTCACCGGCTTTGCGATGAACACCATCGAATCATGCGGCTCGACGACGGCAACGTAGCGCTCCGCGAATTTGCCTTCGTTCTCCTTGGTGTAGCAGTTGTAGAACTCGAGTCCACGGTTCGCCGCATAGGGGATACCCAGATCCCAGAACTGGAGCGACATCTCACTCTTGACGTCTCCGAGGTTCACAAAGCAGATCGCGAGCGTGCCGTCCGAAAGCGGCTTCACCAGCGCCATCACGCTTTCCGGGTTATTCCACTGGCGGATGCAGTACGGTCCGCGGCACTCGATGTCCTGGTTGATGCGGATCAGATCCTCATTGCCGAGCGTCTCGAGCGTTTTGTCCGACATATGGCGCACGTCGCAGCCGATCATCAACGGCGACCCCATGATCGCCCAAAGTGCAAAATGCGTGCGGTATTCGATATCCGTGCAGGCGCCGAGCGCACCGATAAATTCGTTGTTGCTCGAGCCGTGCATGCCGACGACCAGCATATCGATGTCGTTGTGGCAGAACGGGCCGGAATATGCGGTCTTATCGACCTGCGAAAGAAACAGATTTTTCACGGACTGCCAGTTGTCCTGGATGTCGCCGGTGGAGCGGAAAAGCTGCGCGCCCGAGCCCTGGATCCAGCTGTGCACGTTTTCGTGGCCCCAATTGCAGGCGGAAAGCACGATGTCGCGGCCCACATTGCGCAGCGCAAGCGACATGCGCTTATACAGGATTTCCCCGTCGATATGCTGCGGCTTATAGCAGTTGTCGTATTTGAGGTAATCGACGCCCCAGGCGGCAAACTGTTCCGCGTCCTCAAACTCGTGCTCGAAACTGCCGGGATACCCTGCGCAGGTGTGCGTGCCGCAGCAGGAATACATGCCGAATTTCAGGCCCTTCGCGTGGACATAATCGGCGACAGCCTTCATGCCGTTCGGGAATTTCTCCGGATCCGCCACAAGGCGTCCGTTTTCGTCGCGCTGCTTGAGGCTCCAGCAATCGTCGATTACGACGTACTCGTAGCCCTTGTCCCGCAGCCCGCTTGCGCACAGCGCGTCGGCCGCACCGCAGACAAGCGCTTCATTGATGTTCCACGTGAAGGTGTTCCAGGAGTTCCAGCCCATCGGGGGCGTCATGGCGAGGTATTGGTTGTGCATAATCAAACTTCCTTTCCGGTTCTCTGTGGCGCGCTGTCCAGCGCCGCGGCGGACGCCTGCAAAAGCGCGATACATTTTTCTGCCGAGTCCCAGGCAAAGGTCAGAAAATCCACCTTGCCGTCGTCGTTGGCGTTGTCGGAAATCGCGCGCAGGCCACAGAACGGCGTGCCGTTTGCCGCGCAGACGTGCGCGATTGCACCCGTCTCCATCTCACAGGCGATCGCACCGAATTCCGCCCTGAGCGCCGCGCAGAACGCGGGATCTGCCACAAAACGGTCGCCGGTGGCAATCACGCCGCGGTGGACGCCGCTGTAAATATCCGCGGCATACTGGGCCAGCAGCGCACTGTGAGCTTCGCTCACAGGCAGTTCCGTCATCTCTGTACCCGCGACATTGACGAACGCTTTCGGCTCGCCGATCGCCGTCGTGTCGTAGTCGTACTGCACGGCGTGCGTTGCAACGACCAAATCGCCAATTTTCACACCGTCGCCGATACCGCCTGCAACGCCCGTGCTGACGACCACCGAAGGTGCATAGCGCAGCAGCATGGCCGCCGCACACATGGCGGCGTTCACTTTACCCGCGCCGCATTTGGCGACGACAACCGATGCGCCGCCGAGCGTGCCGCTCGTGAAACGCTGCCCGCAGTACACCGCCGTTTCCGGCGCCTCCAGCGCGGCGACAAGTCCCGCGATTTCCATTTCCATAGCTCCAATGATTCCGATCATGTGGGTTTCCTCTCTGCTTCTCGGAACCGGCTTCTCCTCAGATTGTATCATCCGGGGCCGGTTCCGGCATTCCGTATTTGTTGCAAGTTGCTTTTATTTTGTTGTATGGGTCACTTCAGACGCTTGCCGATCTTTTCGCGCATGAAGGTTCGGAAGCTCTCGGCATCGCCCTCGCGGAAGCCATCCTTCGCGATGAAGTACGTATTTTCCTCTCCGAAATACATGTAGAAGTAGTCCTTCGTCTCATACATGCGGGTGATCTGGAAATACGGGTGCAGGTTGGAAGCCTGTAGCCCCGTGATGCGGAAATCGCCCTCGTAGAAATAGTAGGCCGCCTTGCGGCTGCGGAGCTTGCTGTACGAACGCATCATGGCTTTTGTCGTCGTCGTACTCGCGGTGCCGATCTTGTAGCCGCAGTACACGATGCACGCGCCGAGCAGCAAAAGCATCCACCAGTTGTCGCTTGAGCCGGACTGCCACACCACCACGAAGGCCACAACCCCGATGATGATCGTGAACAACGGCAACCAGAGGCTGCGCCGGTATGCGTGGAAATTCGCGAATACCTTGATGGCGTTGTCGCTGTGTTCCGTTTCGTTGACAAAGCGCAGGGCGCCGTCGCCCTCGTCCTCGTGGCCCGCCTTGGCTTGCCGGTAAGACGCGATACGGTCCGCCAGAACGCGCTTTTCCTTCTTCTCGCGCCGGCGCACCACCGAGCGGTACACAAAGAATGCGATGATCACCAGGATCAGCACCACCGCGATCAGCAACATCCAGATCTGATCTCCTGAGATGCTCATCTTCGGGGCTTCCTTAAATTCCGAAAACGTCGCCGAATCCACGATCTGCCGCATCAGCGCGTCGTACTCCTCCGGAATCTCCTGCGAACCGTTGTAGAGATCGAACGACACGAGCATACCATCAAAAATCGTGCCGTACAGCCGTTCGTAAACAACGTTTCCCTCTTCCACGGCCTCCGAATGGATATCGATGCAGAAGAACGGAATTGCCTCATGCTCGTACCATGTCACCGTGCCGCCGGTGCGCCCGTCCATCGAAGACGGCTGCATGCGCTCGATGAAATCGTCCTTGGTCTCCTGGCTCACATCGTTCAGATTGTAGATCGCCTGCGAATAATCCGAAGTTTTGGCAGATACCGCAATGACGCATGCACCGTCAAACGCATAGATTTCCGCGAGGATCCCATCCTCGCTCAATTCGAGAATCTTCTCATTGACGTCGAGTACCTTCGCGGTGGCCCACACCGGATCGTCTGACGGCGTGGTCGCGGTGAGCAGCTGGGCGCCCTCCGGCAGTGTGATCGTCATGCCGGTATCCGGCAGCGTGTACGTTGTTTCCGCAGCCGCGGCGGGCAGACAAAACGCGGCCGCCAGCACGAAAACGGCGAGCAGAACCGCGGTAAAACGTCCCCATGTTCTTTTTCTGGTATTCATGTTTGCCGATCCTTTCTCCGCACCGGGAAACACCGGCGCGAATTCAAAAGTGTTACCGCCATTGTACCACACTTCTACAAAAAGTTGTAGCGTTTTTCTGATTTTTTTCTTTTATTTACAAACTGGTCAAAAAGAAATTTGACACCCGATGCCGGCGGCGGTACAATGAAAGCGCAAAAAAGCTGAGGACCGGTGGATTTCCCACAGGCCCGCCTGCAAATTCAATCCGACGAGGAGTCTTGAACGATGAAAATTGCCGTTATTACCGGCGCATCCTCCGGCCTTGGCGTGGAGTTCCTGCGCGCCGCCGTGGAGCTGTGTCCGGACATTGAAAGCTTCTGGCTGATCGCACGGCGCAAGGCGCGTCTGGAAGCGCTCGCACCGCACTTTCCGGGAAAAACACTGCGCGCTGTGCCGCTCGACCTCACCGACCCGGCTGCGCTTCAGAACCTGCAGGCTCTTCTGGACGCGGAAAAGCCCGCGGTGTCGTTGCTCATCAACAACGCGGGCTTCGGGCGTCTGTGTGATTTTGCCGAGAGCGATCCGGACGACCAGACCGGCATGGTGGATCTGAACTGCCGTGCGTTGACGGCCGTGACGCGGCTTTGCCTGCCGCATATGCCGGCTGGCAGCCTGATCGTGAACGTCTCCTCCATCGCGTCGTTCGCGCCGACGCCGCGCATGACCGTTTACTGCTCCACAAAAGCTTATGTGCAGAGTTTCTCCCGCGCGCTGCGCGAGGAGCTGCGCCCCCGCAGGATCAACGTGCTGGCCGTCTGTCCCGGCCCGATGGACACGGAATTCCTGCCCGTCGCCGGCTGCGACGCGGGCAAAAGCCGCACCTTCGATATGCTGCCGCATCAGAACCCGACCAGAATGGCACGCCTCGCACTCGAGGCCGGCCTGCGCGGGCGCAGCGTTTATACAATGGGCGCGTTTTACAAGCTTTACCGTGTCCTTGCCCACGTGCTGCCCAAGGCGCTCCTCATGAAGATCACGCGCTGTTGAACGCAAAAAGCTCCGTACAGGCCATCACGTAAACGGCCGCGTAATACAGCAGCAGCGCGCCGTTGCGTTCCACGTCCGGCGCACCGACGAGCACGTCTTTCGCGACAAACACGTCCGACACGACAAACGCCACCGCGCCGATCGCAAAGAACCAATATCGCGGCCCCACCGTGAAGGGCAGCGCGACGGCGAGCGCCGCCATGGCGGCCAGCACAGCCGGATACAGCAGCATGGCCGCGCCTTTGCCGCCGAGCGCATGCAACTCCCGCCAAAACAGAAGGCCGCACACCGCAAACAGAAGGATCCCGATCGGAAGGCTGCCCCACACCGGCCGCGTCGTACAGAGCATGTATGCGATAAACACGGCATGCGCCAACGCGAAGCCGGTCACGCCCGCGGCAAAACTGCGTTCAAGTGCAAAATCCGCCGCGCAGCACAGCGCGAGCGCCAGCACAAGCAGCCACCCGCGCGGGCCGCGGTCATGCAGTACAACGCCGAACGCCGCTGTCGCAACCGCCATGAACGTCGCGCCGCATTTTGCAACCGAGCGCCAGAGCGTAACGCCCAGCGGGCGGGTCTGCGCGTAAATAACAAAAAATGCGGTCATCACCAAAAGCGAAACCGCCACCCAAATGGTCGTAAAAGCCTTCATCCGCCTCCCACCTTTCTGCGATTCGGTGAAACAACATGTATTCTGCAAAAAGAAACCCGCCGGCAACCAAATCAGGAAGGGTCCGGTACCAGCGGGTTTTGTCATAATCGATTGTAGGATTGCCGTATGCCAAGCGACATTCCAGCCTTCGATTTAATGTTAGCATATTTCATTAAAGTTTGCAACAATAATCTGTTTTTTCGTAAAGATTATTCGTAACTTGATGCTTTACAGGGATAAATTATTGTTTACACCGAATAGAAAGGAGATTTACGAAATGGAAATCCGCAACATGTTGGAAAACGATTACACCGACGTCTATGCGCTGTGGACAGCTTGCTCAGGCATGGGGCTGAATGATCTCGATGATTCGCCGTGCGGCATCGCAGGCTTCTTGCGGCACAACCCGCAGACCTGCTTGGTTGCAACCGTTGAGGGAAAAATCGTCGGCGCAATCCTCGTCGGGTCCGACGGACGGCGGGGGTATATATACCACTTGGCCGTCCATCCCGATTACCGCCGACGGGGCATCGGCAAGTCGCTTGTGGAGCAGGCGCTCCATAAGCTGGAGCATATCGGGATTCACAAGGTGGGCCTGGTTGTGTTTGAACGCAATCAGGCCGGCAATGCGTTCTGGGAAAGGCTCGGGTTTATCGCCAGAGACGATCTTGTCTATCGGAACAAGGCCTTGTGCGCCATCACAAGGATCGATACCTGAACATGACGGTCAGCAAAACGGCGCGCCCAAGCGAGCGCGCCGTTTTTCTTTACATGTGCCGGATGCGCCGCAGGGAATTCCTCCCGATCTGCCCAACCCGGCCTTCTTTTTCGTGGTTTGACGCCATCTTCAGTGGAACACCGGGTAGAGCTGTTTGCGAAACAGAATCACCGCGATTCCAGCCGTGAGGATGTCCGCAATGGCCTGTGACACAACGATACCCATATACCCTGCCGTACTGTAGGCCACGGCCAAAACAATCAAGAAGACAACGCCCTGGCGGCTGATGGAAAGAATAAAAGAGCCCACCACTTTTCCCATAGACTGAAAGACGATCGTCATAAGCAGAACGACGCCGACAAACAGCATCGTTACAACCTGCCAGCGAAGCATCAGAGCGCCGTCGGCAACAATACTGTCGTTGTCCATAAAGCACCGCATCAGGACAGGGGCGAGCAGAAGGATCACAACCGTCAGGCCTACCGCCAGAATACTGATGAAGCGCATGCAGAAGCGAAACAACTCCAAAAGCCGCTTTTTATCCCCGGCCCCAAAATAATAGCCGAACAGGGGCTGACCGCCAAACGCAAAACCGGTCAGAAGCAGGAGCGCAATCATGCTCACTTTCAACACAATCCCCATTGCTGCAATCTTATCATTGCCGAAGGGCAGCAGGAATTGGTTGACCAACACAACGCTCACGCTTTGCGTCAGGTTGACAATGGCGGCCGGAATACCAATGCCCAGAATCTGCCCGATATGCCGGGCGGGCACGCGGATCTCCTTTAGGGAAACGGACAGGATCCGGCTTCTCCGGACAACGATCAGGATAAAAAATACATCCGAAAAAAGATAGCCGACCACGGTCGCCACGGCCGCTCCACCGGCGCCAAATCACAAAACGGAAATAAAAATCGGATCCAAGACGATATTGACGACAGCGCCCAGAATGGTACCGGCCATGGATTCCTTGGACAGCCCTTCTGAACGCAGCAGATTGGAATGAATAAACGAAAGCATGATCGCCGGTGCGCCAATCGCCAGATATGTATAGTAACTGGACGCGTGGGAAAAGGTTTCTTCACTGGCCCCGAGAACATACAGCAGTGGAACGCGCAAAAGCAGCATGGCCGCACCGATCAGGATGCCGAGAAAAATGGTGGTATAAAAGCAGAATGCACTGGCGTGCCGCACGCCGGCCTGATCTTTCTGCCCCAACAGGCGCGAGATCAGGGAGCTGCCGCCTTGGCCGAAAATATTGCCCACGGCCATCAGCATTGTAAACAGCGGCATGCCCAGCGAGACACCCGCCACAATGTTGGGTTGGTTTGCGCAACGAAGAAGGTATCCGCCAGATTGTATATGAGCGTCACCACCATACTGAGTACAAGCGGCACGGACAGTCGTATATACGCTTTGGATACTTTGGTTTCCTGAAAGATTTCATTTTCCATATGGTTCCCTCACATCTTTTTGTCCCTTTTATTGTACGCTTTGGAATTGATTTTTTCTGTGTCATATGGCACAATAGATGCGGGAGGCAACGGTTATGAAAAAAATTAGAGATCCTGCGCAAATCCACATGTGGATGGAAAAAGGAAACATCCGAGATTGCTTTTCCACCCCCGATTTGGACTTTCAACTTTACCGGTATGAAAAAGGGGAGCAAATTACATCGCCGGACAAAAGGCTGGAGGAACTGCTGTTTGTGGTAAAAGGCACGATCCGGGTATATGGACTGCGCAACAACGGAACGATATCCCCCGTCAACCAGCAAAACGCCCCGATCCTGCTCGGCGACATCGAATTTGCCGAGCAGGGCCCCACGCCTTTTTTCGCGGAAGCTGTAACGGACGTCATTTGCATAGCTTTGGCAATACAGCCCTATGAAAAGCTGCTGCATACGGACATTCGTTTTCTCCACGTACTGCTGCATGCTTATGCCGAAAAATTGCAGCTTTTCGCCTTTGTGGAAGCCCCGGCAGAAACCATTGCCGACCGCGTGCTGTTGTATCTCAAAAATTTTTGCCCCACACACGAGCTCAACGGCATAGAAGCAGCGGTTCTGCAGTTGCGGTGCAGCCGGCGTCAATTGCAGCGCGTTCTGCAAAAGCTTTGCGCGGAAGGTGAAATAGAAAAAATCGGAAGAGGGCGGTATCGCCTCGCAACACACGCGGAACATCGCTCTGGCATAAGCATAGAACAGAATGGATCCCAACGCAATTGACGCGGCGCCCATCCAGCGCGGAATGTATTCAAGAATCAAACGCAGCAACCCCCGTTTATCGGTCCCAAACAAGCCGGAAAACGGGGGTTCTTTTGAGGATGATAAATGGTTAAGCTTTTCGAGAGATTTCTCGAAAAAAGGAAATTCTACACGTATAGCAAACTCTTCGAAATATAGAGGAACACACACGGAAGCCTGATCCTGGAATTTGTGGGCGAAACAGTGGGTAAATTGTCCTTGACTTTCATTATTACAATGGTTATAATAATGAATATAAAAATACAGGGTGATCCGTATGAATGATTCTGCCGATATTAAACGGCGAAATAAATCCATAATTCGGAAGCTGTTGGTTCGAGGTCAGTCTTACTCCAAGCAACAGATTTCCATGCAGTCGGGGCTCAGTGTTGCCAGCTGCAATACCTATTTAAATGAAATGGAACATTGCGGGGAAGTAATTGGCGAAAAACAGAAGCTCCACGATGTGGGGAGAAGCTCGGTTGTTTACAGATTGAACGAAGCGTATGAAAGTACCGTCTGTATCTATTTCGAATGGATTCAGGGCATTAAATCGCTTACAACAGCCGTCCTCTCCCCCACAGGGAAAATCCGGTATTTTCAGGTAAGCCCGTTTTCTGTATTGGACACGGATGCCATAAAGCGCAAACTTGCCGAAGCTTTGAATCAATTTCCTAATACACGCCAGATCATTGTGGGGACGCCGAGCATTGCAGAAAACGGTGTTATTCGACACAGCGATATCCCGGAATTGGAGGGCGTGGAATTGGTCTCCATTTTAGAAACGCAATACCACTTGCCGGTCTTTCTCGCCAACGATATGTACTACAAAATATATGGCTATTTTCAGCAGGAACAGATTTTTGATCAAATTATCACCTTGGTCAACTATCCAGCCGGCGTATTACCGGGGACGGCCACCGTTCACTACGGAACGGTGCTCACAGGGCAAAACCTATTTGCCGGTATGGTTGGTTTTTTAGATTATGGCATGAGTCTGGAGGAGCAAATTCAGAAAATGCACCGCCCCACCGCCGAACCTTTGATTATTCAGGCATCCATCGCCCTGATCTCCATTCTGAATCCACACAAATTGCTGTTTACCGGAGATCTGATACAGAAAAGCGACCTCGAGCGCATTCGCACGGCATGTCTAAAATGTATACCGGAAGCTTATATGCCAGCGTTTGAATTTATCCACAATACCGATGCGTACTATCTGATGGGTATGTATTGGACGGCTATAAACAGAAAGGATGGAGAACCATGACCGAACGGGAAAAGATGCAGCAAGGATGGCTTTATGACGCCAATTATGATGAAGAATTGATTGCTGTAAGAACGCGATGTAAAGACCTGTGCTTTGAATACAATCAGTTAAGACCCTCCCAAATTTCAGATCAGGAAGAAATGATCCGAAGACTTTTGGGAAAAACAGGAAACCGTTTTTGTATTACGGCTCCGTTTTGGTGCGATTACGGATGTAACATTAAAATCGGGGAAAATTTTTATACCAATCATAACTGTGTTATTTTGGATGGTGCAAAGGTTACTTTTGGCGATAACGTCTTTATCGCACCAAACTGCATATTTTCCACAGCAGGGCATCCGCTGGACAGTGCGCAACGCAATCGGGGGCTGGAATATGCCTATCCGATTACGGTGGGCGACAACGTATGGTTTGGGGCGTCCGTGACGGTATTGCCCGGCGTAACAATCGGAAGCAATACCGTCATCGGTGCGGGAAGCGTCGTGAACCGGGATATTCCTGCAGGTGTGGTGGCTGTCGGCAATCCCTGTCGGGTTCTTCGAAAAATTACGGAAGAAGACAAAAAGAAATATTGGAGGAATGAAAATGAAATTTGACGTAACAAAACTAAAATGGACCAGGCAGCCGGAAAGCTGCGTGATTTCTCCGGATAGGATCGAGATTGTCACCAAGCCGCACACCGACCTGTGGCAGAGAACCTACTACCACTTCCGCAATGATAACGCTCCGGTTCTGCAAATGTGCACGGAAGAAAAATTCTTTTCCTTTGTGGTTAAAACGGAATTTACCGAAACGCACCACCGTTTTGACCAATGCGGGGTGGTTCTGTACCTGGACAGCGAAAACTGGCTCAAAGGATCCATTGAATATGAAAACGAGCGTTTCCAACATCTGGGCAGCGTCGTGACCAACCACGGTTATTCAGACTGGGCTACGACAGAAATTCCCGCCGACATAAAATCCATGTGGTACCGTCTGAGCCGGCGGGAAGATGATTTTTGCATCGAGTGTTCGGAAGACGGCGTGGTGTTCCGCCAGATGCGCATCTGCCATTTGCACGAGGCAACCGGAGAAATTCAGTTTGGCATCTATGCTTGCAGCCCGGAAGATTCCTGTTTCCGTGCAGTCTTTACCGAAATGGAAATGACGGACTGCAAATGGCTCGCGCATGATGGGCAGGCGCCGGACGATGATCTCTGATCACAGGCCGGCAGTCATATCCCAGAAAGATTCGATTATCCCCGTGGTCGCATCCCCCCTTTATACAATTGTTGGGCATTCTTTGAAACAAGTCCAATGTAAAATGGATTCAAAGCAATCCCCGCTGCGTCGAGTCCGCGCTGGATGACGCAACCGTTGCAAAAGCCCCGTTTCCCGGCCCAAAACGAACCGGAAAACGGGGCTTTTTTACAATGGATTAAACAAAAAGTCCTTACAACAATACAACGCCCTTTTCGGCACAGACTTTGCAGGTTTCCTCGTCCCAGAGAGACGCCTGCACTTCGCCGATGTGCACTTTGCCGAGCAACAGCATGCACAGGCGGGACTGCCCGATGCCGCCGCCGATTGTGAGCGGCAGCTCGCCGTTCAGCAGCATTTTATGAAACGGCAGCTCCGCGCGTGCCTCGCAGCCCGCAATTTTGAGCTGCGACGCCAAGGACTCCGCATCGACGCGGATACCCATACTGCTGATTTCAATGGCCGAATTGAGCGGCTCATGCCAGAACAGGAGATCGCCGTTCAGGCTCCAGTCATCATAATCCGGCGCACGGCCGTCATGTGGCTTGCCGCTTTTCAGCGCGCCGCCAATCTGCTCGATGAATACGGTGCGGTGCTCGCGCGCAATCACGTTTTCGCGCTGCTTCGGCGTGAGGTCCGGATAACGATCTTCCAGTTCCTGCGCGGTGATGAAAAACACATCGCGGCAAAGCTCGGTGGTAAGTCCCGAAAACTGCCATTTCAACTCGTCGAGCGTGCCACAGATCGCGCTGACGATGCGGCACACGGTATTCTCCAAGTATTCTGTGGTGCGCATCTCGCGGTCGATGACCTTTTCCCAGTCCCACTGGTCGACATAAACCGAGTGCAGGTTATCGAGTTCCTCGTCGCGGCGAATCGCGTTCATATCAGCCACAAGGCCGTTGCCGACAAAGAAACCGTAATTGTGCAGCGCAAGGCGCTTCCACTTGGCCAGTGAATGCACAACTTGCGCATTCAGCGCCGCCGCAGGGATATCAAAGGATACGGGACGCTCCACGCCGTTCAGATCGTCGTTGAGGCCGGTTGTCGGGTCGACAAACAGCGGCGCGGTCACGCGCTTCAAATGCAGTGCAGCGCAGATTTTGACGAGAAACACGTTCTTAATCAGCCCGATCGCCTTTTGCGTCTCATAAAGCCCCAGGCTCGGCACATACCCTTCCGGAACAATAACCATGCAGATCAACCACCTTTTACGGAATCGGCCGGCCGGCACGCGCGCGCCGGCGCAAGGCCGTTTCTGCTATTGTACCGCAACTCGCGCCGTTTGTAAAGCGCGCTCAGGCTCGACGGATCACAATTTCTCCGAAATCAGCCGTGCCGGCAACCACCGCCAGCCGGACAAGTCCCGCGCCCTGTGCCGTACCAAAGGTGAACGCCGCAAGCGTATTCGGCGCAGGTTCTCCGGCAAAAAGCGGGTGTTTTCCGTCCGTCGGCGTCTCAGCCGCCGCGGGCAGCGTACCTTCGAACAGCGTTGCGCCATCTACGGAAACGCGCACCTGCACGGGTTCTTTCGCGCAGTAGGTCGCGCCTACGGTGTACGGCGTTTTTGACCGAACCGTGTAGGAGGCGTACTCTCCAGCTGTGAGGCGCAGGTGCACGTGGTCGCGCGGATGCATCAGCGGCGCGCCAAAGCCGGAGGGACCAACCGGCGGGTGATAGCCTTCCTCGTATACCATTTCAAAGCGGTCGTACAGGCGATAGCCAACCACATTCGGCAGCGCAGCCATACCGTTATGTGTGTCCGCCGGCAGCGCGTTGTAGCCGATGGCGGGAATTTCAAAATTTCCCTCCCGCAGCAGGTACGGATGGTACTGCGTATTTTCGGTGCATTTTTCCACGGCCAGACATTCAAGGTATGCGTCCCAAATGCGCTGCGCGTGTTCAAAAGACGGCCGCGGACCGCCATTTTGCGCATAATCGGTGATCCGGTGCCACTCCTCGGGCACCTCGAAATTCAACACGGACGCGCACCCCGCACCGCGCACGGTTTTCCAGCACCAGAGGTTGTAGCCCGCATGGTACTCTGCCAGAATCTCATACATCGTTGTCTGCCAAGCGTGCTCATTCCGCCCGCCGGTCTCGCCCATCCACAAACAAATGCCCAGCGCCTTGCATGTGCGCAACACATCGGCCAACGAGGCGAGTTCCGGAATAACACGCTCGTAGGCGTGCAGGCTGATGCCCCAGTTGTGGCACTCGGGGTCGAAATCCTGATCAAACATGTAGGTCAGTGTCGAAAACTGCGTGCCGTTGAGCAGGAACATATGGTTCCGGTCGATTTTCCGGCAGCGGCGGATCATCTCTGCATAGAACGCCACGAGCACCGGGGTCAACTCTTCCCTGCGCGGGGTAAGCGAAAGCGGTTCATTGATGCAGTCGTACCCCGCAACGATCCAGCGGTTTTTGTACCGGCGCATGAATTCTTCCATCAGGATGTACATGCGCTCCATCGATTCTTCGTCGTAATAGAAGTGCTGGCAATTGTCCATGCCGTCGTCACACGGGATGCCGGACTGTCCCGCCGTACAGGCGTGGATGTCAATCACCGCGTAAACGCGATACCGTTCGCACCAATCCAGCACATCGTTGAGCATTTCGAAGGAATCTTCGTTGAACGTGATGCCGGGCTCCTCCTCGAGAAAGCTCCAAGCGCGGATGGGCAACCGCACGGAATTGTAGCCGCGCTCAGCCAGCAGCCGGATATCCGCTTCGGTCAGGTACGCGCGGCGCCAGCGCTTCCAGAATTCCCGCGCGTACACCGTGCCGCAGGTTTCGCGCAGGATCTGATCCATGGCCCTGCCGCGGTCCATGCGGGGCATCGGTGCGTACTGGCCCGGCGTAAACGGCGCGAAACCGTTCTGGCAGCCGAGCATAAAGCCCTCGGGATTGTCCCAGTTTCCCATGCCCCAGCCACGGAGGATGACCTCCTCGCCGTCTCCGTTGCGCATGATACCGCGATCATTGTGCAGAAAGCCCTTGACGCGTTCGTGATCGTAAACACCCATTTTCATCATCCTTTCATCGAATTTATTGTTTTTACCCATAAAAGTATAAGGGTTTTGCTTTTCTTTGTCAATGTCACCAACTGTATATGGATAAAAAAGGAGTGCACGCCTTCAAAAAGGAATGCACTCCAAATTTAGAACCGGCGCTCAATCACGACTGTGCAGAGAGTGCCGTGACTTTTTTATTAAACCGGATGATGCAGATACCAAAAGCAATGTTCGCGCCTGCACTGCATACATAGGCAAACAACGCCACCCACCCCGAAAACACAAATACGCCGTACAGGTCGAGCAGCATGAACGCGGCCAGAATGAAATTCAATACGGCGACGAACATCGAGGCTTTTTTGAAAAGGCGCCGGTTTGCGCCGCTGTTTTCACAGCGGAGAGTGAACCGATCACTTTTGCACAATAGACGATCATCACCACGATGAAGGCCAGGAACACAAGCAACAGCAAAGAAACAACCAGCAACACCGCGCTGGCTGCCTCGGCTGCATAGCCGCCGGTGCTGCCGGCCGCCGCACTGGCCACAAGCGCAATCACCAGAAAAACAACAAAAAGCAAGGCCAAAATCGCATAGCCAATCATCCCGATGATCTGCAGCACCTTCAGGATGGTAAGGCCTGAGGTTTTAAGCGACGCGCTCTTCCTGCTTTTGCCGGACGCAAAGGTTATCCACAGACCGGCCACGGTGAGCGCCGAAAGGATCAACCCCGGCAACGCCATGAAGAAAGTGGCCAACGCAGAACCGCTCTGATAGGCATACAGCTCGTACTGGATCTCCGACAGATCCACAACATAGGAAAGCTCCCCTGGCAGCATGGAAAACACGCGCAGTAAATCGGTCGGAAGGAAACAGGAAATCACGCTGAGCACAAAGCCCAGTGACACAAAGATGGTGCCAATTAAAAACAGGGGCGAACCGGCCAGCGCTTTTAACGCGCTATGTACCGCTGGCGACGGCTGCACCGGCTGTGCAGCGGGCGCATAAGGAGTGGATACAGGCGGCGCATATGGATTGTGCGGGTACTGTCCCTGCATCGGTTGCTGCGGATACGGATACGGCTGCGCATACACATGCTGCTGCGGGTATGGGTTCTGCGGCGGGTACGCCTGCTGCTGCGGGTACGGACCCTGCTGCGGATACGCATTCTGCGGCGCATAAGCGTTTGCCTGCGGATATCCCACCGGCGACTGCATCGGTGGAACGGGCCGGCTGGCTTCGGCATGCACAGGCTCTGGCCGCGCTGCGGGTTCCGCTTCAACGCGTGGCTCCGACGGTGCTGCGGGCTCCGGCTCGACCGGCGGCACAACACGCGGCGGCTCCGACGGCGCTACAGGCTCCGGCTCAACCGGCGGCACAACACGCTGCGGCTCCGACGGCGCTACAGGTGTCGCCTCGGCCCGCGGTTTTTGTCCGGGTTGCAAGCCGCCGCAAACACAATACGAATCTTCCTGCGGAAGCGGTCTTCCGCAATGGATACAAAACATAAGACTTTCCTGCCTTTCTGTGCCCAATTTCCTTATTCCCGCGGATTGCTCCGCTGATTTCCAATCAATGATACACGGCGACAATGTCGAGGTTCTCGTCCAGCACCACGAGGTCGGCACGCTTGCCGACGGCGATGCTGCCGATTTCGTGATCCATTCCAATTTCCTTCGCCGGGGTAAGCGTCATAGCGCGCACCGCCTCCTCGAGCGGAATGCCCCAGGCAACGAGGTTTTTCAGCTCATCGTGCAGGTTCGTCACGGAACCCGCGATCGTGCCATCCTCGAGTGTGGCCCTGCCGTTTTTGACGGTTACAAGGTTTACACCAAGCATGCCCTGACCGTCTTCCATGCCGGACAGGCGCATCGCATCGCTGACGACACAGATACGGCCGGGCATCAGCTTAAAGACCGTGCGCACCACGGCGGGATGAATATGGATGCCGTCGCAGATCAATTCGCCGCAAACGGTGTCCGTATCGAACACAGCGCCTACAACACCCGGAGCACGGTGCGACATGCCGGACATCGCGTTGAACAGATGGGTCGCATGGGTCGCGCCACGGCGGAACGCGTCCTTCGCGCCGTCGTAATCGGTCGCCGTATGCGCAACCGAAACCGTGCACAGCTTCGACGCCTGCTCGATGAAATCGCCTTTCACATCGCATTCCGGCGCAATATCCACCAGCTTGATGATGCCGCCGCAGCCGTCGTACAACGCTTTAAACACCTCGAAATCCGGTGCCTGAATGAACTCATCGCCCTGCGCGCCCTTTTTGGCCGGCGAGATAAACGGTCCCTCCATATTGACGCCGACAATCCGCGCGCCTTCGGTATCCGCCATGCAGCTTTTCACCGTTTCAAGTGACTTGGCAATGTCCGCATGCGAAACAGTCATCGTTGTCGGGCAGAACGCAGTGACGCCTTTGGTCAGCAGGAATTTGGCCATCTCACGCAGGCCCTGCGCATCCGCGTCACAGGTATCGGCGCCGGCACCGCCGTGCACATGGATATCGACAAAGCCGGGCACAATCGTATATCCCGAGCAGTCGACGACAAGGTCCTGCTCCGTATGCGAGAGCGTATCCGCCAAGCGGACAATTTTTTCTTCGTTAATTTCCAGATCTGCCTTTCTGAGCTGGAAATCGCCGTCGAGAATCCGTGCGTTCTTAAAAATCATTCAGAATCACCAATCCTTGTCTTTTGTAGTCCGGGCCGAAACCGGGTGCGGAACGGCCGTTTATGGTTTTTTTCCTTCGGCCGGCTTGCACCGCCCGTTCAGAGCATATCCAAAAGCACCAGCAGCGTCACACCCGGCACACCGAGCGCCGCAGCCGTCAAAAGACTCAACCGGCTGACCGAAATCGGGATGCCGGTATACGGCGCAAGCGCATACAAAGCCGCAAGCGCGCCCACGCCGAGCAGCGCTGAGCCGAGCAGCGTTTTCAATATCCGCATGGCGAAATTCTCCTTTGCCGTTTTTGAGCCGCCCGCCGCAAACGGCGGACACCCTCTACAAACTATATGCGGACAAAGGCGAATTTATCGCATCAGGCCTGCGCTTCTTTTTCAAGATCCGGCAGAAAATCGACCTTACCGGTCGCCACATAGGCGGAAGCCACAACAATCGGAAGCGCCGTGCCGATCGTCAAGGTGTGTTTTGCACTCCGTTGCGTGATCAGACCGTCGTAGACAAAGTCCTCGCCCGGGAAGCTCTCCAGCGCCACATAGCCTTCCACACTGTTCTCGAGGCGCACAAACACACCGCGCTGCGTGACGCCGCTGACAACGCCGTCGAAATGCTCGCCGATGTGTTGGCCCATAAACTCCGCCATATAGCAGTCCTCCGCATCGCGCTCCGCCATCAGCGCGCGGATCTCATTCTGTGAGGAGTCGCGGGCTGAAACCTCCGCAAACTGGCTGTACCGGCGGCGGATCTCCTCAACCGGCATCCCGTTGACAAACGCGGTCAGGATGCGGTGGATCGAGGTATCCGGATAGCGACGGATCGGCGAAGTAAAGTGGCTGTAGTCTGCGAGCGCCAGACCAAAATGGCCGGTCTCCTCGGTAGCATAGCGCGCCTTTTCCATCGTGCGCAGCAGCCGCTGGGAGACGAGCGACTCCGTAGGTAAGCCCCGAACGCGGTCGAGAATTGCGGCGAAATCCTGCGTTTCCGGCTTCGGCTTCTCGATTTCCTTACACGGAACACCGACAAGCTTCAGCAGCTTGATAAGCTCTTCGACGCGCTTCGGGTCGGGCGTGCCGTGCACACGATACAAAAACGGCAGCTTATGGTCGAGTGAGAATTTCGCTGCCGCGATGTTGGCTGTAATCATCATCTGCTCGATCAGCTGCTCGGCCTCTCCCGCCACGCGCGGCATAATGTCAATGCACACGCCGTTTTCGTCGAGCACAAAGCGAGACTCCCCGCTGTCAAAATCCATCGTGCCGCGTGCGGAGGAATTCGCCTTCAGGATATCCGCGAGTTCCTTTGCCGTGCGGAGCGACTCCATGACCGGCGCGTATTTTTCGAGAATTTCCGGTGTGGCCGTGCCGTCGAGAATCGTGTTGACCTCCTTATACACGCCGCGCACCTTCGAATTGATGATGGTTTTCTTAAAATCGTAGCTTGTGATTCGACCCTGCGCATCGAGCGACACGAGCGCCGAAAACGCGAGCTTATCCGTGCCCGCATTCAGCGAGCAGACGCCATTCGAAAGCGCCTCAGGCAGCATCGGAATCACGCGATCTGCAAAATACACCGATGTGCCACGCACCAGCGCCTCGCGGTCCACCGGCGTATTTTCGCGGACATAGTGGGAGACGTCCGCAATGTGAACGCCGAGCGCATAGCCGTCTGCCGTGCGCGTGACGGAAATCGCATCGTCGAGGTCTTTCGCGTCGGCGCTGTCAATCGTAAAGATGGCCTCGCTCCGCAGATCGAGGCGTTTTTCGTATTCCGCTTCGGGAATCGGCGCATTGCCGACGTTTTCGGCGTGCTGCAACGCTTCCTTCGGGAACACCGTCGGAATGCCATAGCGCTCGATGATCGCATCCGCGCAGACGCGCGCGCTGCGTCCTGTACCGAACACCTTCTGCACGGTGGCGCGCGTCCAGTCCCCGCGGTAATCCTGCTCCAGGGCGACGAGCACCTTATCGCCGTCCTTCGCGCCGTTCAAATCGCGCTGATGCAGCTTCAGGTTGTAGCGGATCGCGTTATCCGGAATCACTTCATAGCCCTCGGGCGTCACCGAAACGGTTCCGGTGGTTTCCGCTTTCTTGTGCTCCACAATGCTGCGCACACGGCCCGCGGGGCCTCGCTCCTCTTTGCGGATGTCGCCCACCACAATGGTATCGCCGACAAGCGCCCCTTTGAGTGCGCTGCCGTGAATAAAAATATCCTCGCCGCCATCGATCGGGCGGGCAAAGCCGAAGTTTTTGGAAAGCGAAACGAGCGTCGCCGTCACATCGTCCTCCACCGGAACCAGCTTGACATTGTGCTGGCGATCCATCAGGATCAATCGCTTGTCCTTGAGGCTGTGCAGCGCATCATAAAAGGCCGTCTCATTCGAAATGCCGGACTTGCGCAGCAGTCGACGCGCGCCCCAGTCGTGAATCTCTTCCTCACGCAGTGTCGTGAGGATCTTCTCCTCCACACTGCTCATCACCGCGTCGCTTTTCCGTTCAAATCGGTTTCTGTTTTGCAGATTTCTCTTGTTTTGAAATTCCTTATTCTGTCTCATACGTATCCTATCCCATCCTCTTTCCAGACATTCTGTGCTTCTATTCTGCCACAGAACGGCGCCGAGTGCGCAAAAATCTCTCTAAAATCCTTGTAAGTTTTTCCACGGCGGCTTTCCGCCCCCATCTCAGAGCCCCTGCACCACCGCGCGGAAAATATCGCCGCGTTCCGCAAAGCTCTTATACATGTCAAAGCCGGTCGCCGCCGGGCAGAGCGATACCACGTCGCCCGCACGCGCGCGACTTCTCGCCAGCGCCACAGCTTGTTCCATTGTGTGCGCATGCAGGATCTCGGGCGCGCCTTCCCGGTAATGCGCCGCGCCGCGCACCGCCGCCTCAATCTTTCCGGCCGCCGCAGGCTTAAAGCCCGGCAAGGGCGCTTCCGGCGAAAGCAATACGAGCGTTTTGACCTTGTCGCAGATCACGCCGCCGAGTTCGTCAAACGGCACCTTCTTATCCGCGCCGCCCGCGATCATGATAATTTTGAAATCATACAGCGAAAGTGTGCCGATCATCGCGCGCGAAGGGCTTGTGGCAATCGAATCGTTGTACCAGCGGACGCCGTCCAGCGTGCGGACAAGTTCCATGCGGTGCTCGACGCCGCCGAAGCTTTTTGCAACCGACACGATTGTTTCCGCCGGCACCTCGCCCCACACGGCGGAGATCGCCGCCAGATAGTTCTCCACATTATGCTTGCCCGGAATCAAAATATCCGTCTCCCGCAGCACAAACGTATCGCCAAAATAAATTTTGCCGTCTGCGCTGCACCACGCCCCGTTCGTCTTTGTGCGGCGCGAGAAAAGCAGCGTCTCGCCGCGCGTTTCCGGCGCACAGGCCGCCGTCAGCGCATTGTCGGCATTGAGCACCGTGCGGCCGAACGCATTCTGATGCAGGAAGATGTTTTTCTTGGCGCCGACATACTCGTCCATATCCTTGTGCACGTCAAGATGGTTCGGTGAAAGGTTGGTGATCACCGCGACATCCGGACTGCGGCGCATTGAGATGAGCTGAAAGCTGGAGAGCTCCACCACCGCCACGTCGTCCGGGGAAATCTCCTCGATCTCCGGCAACAGCGGGCGGCCAATATTGCCGCCAAGATGGACGGTTTTACCGGCAGCCTTCAACATTTCGGCAATCACGGAAGTGGTCGTCGTCTTGCCGTCGCTACCCGTCACCGCGTAAATTTTACACGGGCAAAGGTCGAAGAACAGCTCCATTTCGCTCGTCACCGCCGTGCCGCGTGCTTTCGCCGCCTGTAGCGCCTCGAGCAGATACGGCACGCCTGGCGTGCGCAGGAGCATATCCTCGTCGATATTCTCGAGATACCCTTCGCCGCAGATCAGCTTTGCGCCGAGCTTGCGCAGGTACTCCCCGTCTGCGCCGAGCGCCTCTTCGGCGCGCCGGTCGCGCACGGTCACCGCGGCGCCGCAGGCCATAAATTTTTCAATCAGCGGCAGATTGGTGCGGCCGACGCCGACGAACGAAACGCGCTTACCTTTGAGCGCGCTGTAAAACTCGCTTACAGTCATGGTGATGGTCCTTTCTTTCCGACAAATGCGTCGGCTTATGGGCGGAAGGTTCTGTAATCCTCCAAATTTTTGCGCAGCAGCTCCGGCGTATGGAGCCCATAAGGACAACGCTTCATACATTGGCCGCAGTGCGTGCAGTTCTCAATCTGTTCCATCTTTTCCCGCCAGACCGGCGTGAGCCAGTTGGCCGAAGGCGAACGGCGCAGCAAAAGCGACATGCGCGCGCACTGGTTGATTTCGATCCCCTGCGGGCACGGCATGCAGTAGCCGCAGCCACGGCAAAAATCGCCGGCCAGCGAGATGCGTTCCTGCGCCACAAACGCGGTGATTTCCTCCGTCATACGCGGCGGGTTTCCTTGATAACGGAGGAATTCATCCAGCTCGCTCTCACGCTGGATGCCCCAAATTGGCAGTGTATTGTCAAATTGCGCGAGGTAGGCGTATGCGGCGTCACTACGCGTGATGAGGCCGCCGGAAAGCGCCTTCATGCAGATAAAGCCGACGTTTTTCTCTGCGCAAAGCCGGACAAGTGCCTCATCCTTTTCGCTTGCCAGATAGCTGAACGGAAATTGCAGCGTTTCGTACAGTCCGGACAGCACGGCCTCCTGGGCCACCGCCAGACGGTGGTTGGTGATGCCGATGTGGCGGATTTTCCCCTGCGCCTTTGCTTCCAGCATTGCCTCGTACAGACCGGTACCGTCTCCGGGCTTCGGACAAAAGGCGGGGTTATGGAACTGATAAATATCGATATAATCCGTTTTGAGCAGTGCGAGGCTGGTTTCGAGATCGTTCCAGAAGCCTTCCACCGTTGTGGACGGCGTCTTGGTCGCGATATAGATTTGATCGCGCACATCGGAAAGCGCGAGGCCGATCTTCATCTCGCTGTCCGAATAGCTGCGGGCCGTATCGAAAAAGTCAACGCCGTTGTCAAACGCCTTGCGGAGCAACCGCCCTGCCTCCTCGACAGAGACGCGCTGAATCGGCAGCGCACCAAAGCCGTTGCGGTTCACTGTAATCCCTGTGCTGCCAAGCGTTACCATTTGCATAAAATCACCTTTCCTTCTGTGCGTCCGTCGGTTTTCCAATGCTTCCTGGTTGAAGGACGGCCGTGTGTCAGTCGTTGGTATCGGCCGTCATTTCCGTATAGCTTTTATACAGACCGTAATAAATGCCTTTTTTGCCCATAAGCTCCCGGTGTGTGCCGGACTCCTCGATGCCCTTGTCGGTCAGGACCAGAATCTTTGTCGCGTTCTTGATCGTCGTCAGACGGTGGGCGATCGTGAAGGTTGTGCGGCCCTTCGCCAGCTTCTCCAGCGACTGTTGCACAATGCGCTCGCTCTCGTTATCGAGCGCGCTCGTCGCTTCGTCGAGGATCAGAATCGGCGGGTTTTTCAAAAACGCGCGCGCAATCGAAATGCGCTGCTTCTGGCCGCCCGAGAGCTTCACGCCGCGTTCGCCGACGTATGTATCGTAGCCGTCCGAGAGCGCTTCAATAAAGTCGTGCGCGCCCGCCAGCTTCGCAGCCTCAATCACTTCATCGCGCGATGCACCCGGACGCCCGTATTCAATGTTTTCAAACACCGAGCCGGAGAACAGGTAGACATCCTGCTGCACAAAGCCGATCTGTGAACGCAGCGACTGCAACGTGACGTGGCGGATATCCTTGCCGTCGATCAGGATGCGGCCTTCGGTCGTATCGTAAAAACGCGGGATTAGGTTACACAGCGTCGTTTTGCCGCCACCCGAGGGTCCAACCAGCGCAATGTTTTCACCGGCTTTTACCTCGAGATTGATGTCGGAAAGCACTTCGGTGCCGTCGTCCATATACGTGAAGCCGACGTGATCAAACGTCACATCACCGCGGACCGCACCGAGGTCCTGTGCGTCGGGTTCATCGAAAATGTCGATTTCGGCGTCCATAATCTCAAAGAAACGCTGCACGCCGGTGATGCCGCTCTGGAACTGCTCCGTAAACTGCACGATGCGGTGGATCGAGTTGATCAGCGTCGTGATGTAGAGCAGATACGCGACGAGCTCCGGCGGGGTGATCGCACCGTGCATCATGAAGATCGCACCAGCAATCACCACAACGATGTACATCAGGCCGTCGAAAAATTTGTTGGAAGCCTCAAAGCCGCCCATATACATATAGCGCAACCGCTTTGTGTTGTAGAACTTGACGTTGCCGGCCTCGAATTTCTTTTCCTCCAGGCTTTCGTTCGCAAAGGATTTCACAACACGCACGCCGAGCAGGCTGTCCTCCACCTGCGCGTTGATTTCACCGAGCTGCCGGCGCTGGCTCATAAACTGCCGGCGCATTTTCTTATTGAAAAACATGGCGGCAAGCAGCATAAACGGCAGCACCGCAAAAATGATCAGCGTCAGCGGCACGCTCATCGTGCAGAGGATCGCAAACGCGCCGAAAATCTTGATGGCCGCGATGAAGAATTCCTCCGGACAGTGGTGCGCAAACTCCGTCACATCGAACAGGTCGGACGTGATGCGCGACATGATCTGCCCCACCTTCGTGCTGTCGAAATACGCCAGAGAAAGCTTTTGCAGATGCGCGAACAGATCGCGCCGCATATCGGTCTCAATTTTCGTACCCATGATGTGGCCGACAGAGGCCATGAAAAACGTGGCGCCCACATCGACAAGTTTTAAAAACATGTACAGCAGGCCGATGCGCAAAATATATTCGAGCGTGATGCCGGCCAGATTGCTGATGCCCATATCCGTCAGCTGCTCCACGATCAGCGGCAGCGCAAGCTCGCACACCGTCGTCATCGCCGCGCAGAACAGATCAAAGATCAAAATCCATTTGTACTTCCCAAAATACGGCGCAAAGCGGCGCAGCAACCCCTTCGGCCGCTTTCTCTGCTGTGTCTGTTCCAATACAACCCATCCTTTCTGAATTTGCGGCGCGCCGGGCGCGCCTTCCCCATAAAATCCTTATCTCTATTTTACCATGGCGCCACGCCCTTTACAAGGGAAAAGCCGTCATTTCAGGTGCAGAAATGCAGCGATGCGCTCGCCCTTCGGCATATGCACGATCTCATCGCGCGTGATCGCTTTGGTGAAAATCGCCGCCAGGACATAGATCCCGATGGCCACGAGAATGGACGCGATGATGGCGATTTTGCTGCCAAGCCAAAGCGCAAGCAACAGGTAAAACGGATAGGAAACCGCCGCCATGATCAGCGCCGCCAGAAGCGGGCGGACCGCCATTTTTACCACGCTCGGCACGCCGGGCAGAATGCGGCGCATCGCAAGGATATTGAGCACAATCATTACAAGATAAGAAACAAAGGTGGACACCGCCGCACCGTTTACGTTGATTTCCGGGATACCGCAGAGCACGAAGACAATCAGGATGCGCACCACCGTACCGATCGCCATATTGACAATGGGAATATACACCTTGCCGACAGCCTGAATCATTGCGTTTGTCGTATACAGAAGGCTCGCCGTGATCACAGCCGGCGCCATCAGCATCAGCAGCGGCGCTGTTCCGGCGGCGTCTCCGGGCTGATTGTACAGCAGCAAGTCGCAGATCGGCGAGGCGAAAACGCACAGACCGACGGCTGCCGGGATCGCGACCATCAGCGTCATGCGCAGGGCGAGCGTGGAGGTTTCCCGGATGCCCCGGCGGTCCTCCCGCGCAATCACCCCGGAAAGCAGCGGCAATACCGCTGTGGAAATCGGCACAATCACGGCGTTGGGCAAATCAAAATACTTGCGCGCATTGCCGAGCCAGCCCTTCATCATCATAGCCGTGGTCTCGTCAAACCCGGCGACATCCTGTAGGCGGTACATCATCACGCTCGAATCCACCAGATCCAGCAGACTCAAAAACGTAGAGCCCACAATCACCGGCACGGCAAAAACCAGAATATCCCGCAAAATGCGCTTGGTGGTGGAAACCGGCGGCTCCTGCACCATATAACGCGTTTCGGAACGCTTTTTGAAATAGTAGAGCAGGATATACAGCACCGCAAAGAAGGAACCGACCGAAACGCCGACGATCGCACCGGCGGCGCCCAGCTCGGGCAGACCCGTCGTATTCAGAAAATACAGCGCGAGCCCAATGCCGACAAACAGCTTGACAAGGGATTCCAGAACCTGCGAAACCGCGGTAGGCGTCATGTTGGAACGTCCCTGGAAGTAACCGCGCAGGCAGGAGGACAAAGACATGAAAAGCACCATCGGGGCCAACGCCGCGATGGCATACATGGAACGGTCGCCCTGCGTCATCAAAACGGAAAGCTGTCTGGAAAAGACAATCATAACCACGCAGCCAAGCATGCCAATGATGGAAAAAAGCGTAAAGGAAACGCGGAAAATCTTATCTGCCTCCCGCTTTCTGCCCTGCGCATACGCCATGCTCACCATACGCGAAATGGCCACCGGCGTACCTGAAGAGGCCAGAACGCTGAAAAAGATAAAGATATCATACGCCGTATAGAAATGCCCCATACCTTCGCCGCCAAGAAAATTGGACAGCGGAATGGAAAAAAATATGTTGATGAATTTGACGACGAACGTCGCCGCGGTCAGGATTACCGTGCCCTTTAAAAAGCTTTGCCCTTTCTGCTCCGCCAAAAAAATCACTCCCGTATCTTAAGTTCAACGCATTGCGCGCGGCATATCCCTACCCCAAACCACTCTTGAAAGATTAGTATACCATCTTTTTACTGTTTTCGCAACAAAAGGCGGAGAAATCGCAGGAAAAAGGCGGCAGACACCCGGTAATCGGGTGCCTGCCGCACAAAAAGGGGGTTCTCAAATGCATAATCCGTGTGACGCGGCCGAAATTACAGGCTGTAAATCCCCTGCTCGTCCGCATCGTCAAATTTCAGGCCAAGGTAGCGCGCCGCTTCGCGCAGCACCTTTTTGTAATTGCCGTATACGCCGCCAACATGGTGGATATACGGGCCGAACATCAGCTTTTCTTCCCAGCGCTTCCAATTGTCCGTCTCAAACCAGACGTACGTACCGGTCGTCTCCGGGCCGTCTACAGCCTTGCCCTCACCGCCGAAGAGATAATATTCGCCGTCAATATCGTCAAAGCGGGAAATTGTGATATTCCCCTTCTTCAACTCCCAACGCTCCTGCCCACCGACCAGACGCGCCTTGGAGGCCGGATCCTTGAGTGAATACGGGAACGGACCACAGTGCCAAAGCAGCTCGGCGTTGTCGTTTTCGGGATGCCGAATCGTGAGGTCTGCCAAAAAACCGGAGGCCTGCCCCAACGTGACCGCGCGCAGAATCGCCAGCGTAACCGCGCCGTTGAGATCCGTCTCACAGGAAATCGGCAATCCGGCATCCGCCAGCTCGCCGAGCGTCATGCAGATCGGCACGCCGATGATCGGCGTCGCGCTCCAGCATTCCATCGCGCCGACAGAGCAGTTGTTCTCCAGCATCAGCTGCTTGGTCGCCATTGCGACAGCCGCGCAGCGCAGCACCTTGTCCGGCTCCATCGCCGTGGTATCGATGCGTGCGGTAAGATCGGCGTAATAGGCCTGAAGTGCCTCGCCGTTTTCGGCAATCAGCGCGTCGGTGCGCTTCGCAATGGCCGTTGGGGAAATCGGCACGGTCGTGATGCCGAATTTCGTGGCAAGCTCCGCTTCATTTGCCATAACGCTCATAAACGGCACCGGACGGGCGCCGAATTTTGCGATACGCAGCGTCCGGATCGTCTTGATGACAGAAACCACGCGGATAAACGCGTCATAGCCATTTTTAAAATCGTCGCTCTCCGTCTCACAGTTCCAGATGTAGCTGTACTGCACGCCAAAACGACGCATAACCTTCGAACAGGCAAACATGCCGCACTGGGTATCGCGCCCGCGACCTGCATCCGTATTGGGCCGCTCGTCGCGCGCGCCCCACAGCAACGTGGGCACCTTCATTTGGGCCGCCACACCGGCTGCGCACTGCTCCTCGCCGAAATCACAGTGCGGCGTGAAAAGCGCGTCGATGTTGGCCTTGCGGAATTTATCCACGACCGCCGGGATACGGGCCGTCTCGTAGAGAATGCCGTTTTCGCACAGGTCGTCGATGTCGATGATCTCCACCTGATCGGGCAGGATCGAGCGGATCACCGCCATAAATTTATCTTTCTGACGCTTAGCCTCCTCCATACTGAGGAAACCCCGTTTGGTGGGCGCAACGCCCAGTCTGATTTTTTCCATTACAACTGCAGCCCCTTTCCGTAAAATGCGGTGCGCTGATCGATCTCCGTGTAATCGATTTCTCCGGTTTGCATGAATTTCTCTGCGGTCGCGCGATCCGGAATTCCCGCCCGACCGCCAATGCGCGTACATTTGATACAGGCAGCGGCCGTGGCCAACTCCGCAGCGGCCTTTGCCGTCATGCCCTCCACCATGCCCACGGCAAATGCGCCGTGGAAAACGTCGCCCGCGCCGACCGTATCGGCCACGTGCACGTCATAGGAGTCGAGCTGGAAGAAACCGTCCGCGCTGTAGCCGACGCAGCCCTTGGCGCCCAACGTAAACACAACAATGGGCGGCCCCATCTCGTACACTTTCTTGCAGTTTTCCGCGTAGTTCTTATCCTTGAACAGCACGTCGTACACAAACTCCGACGCGACGAACGCATCGATCAGGTCGAGGTTTTCCATCACGCTCGAATCGTAGCTGTCCGCATCGATGATGACCTTGGCCCCAGCGGCTTTCGCCTTGCGGGCGGCGTCGAGGCACACCTCCGAACCGCGCGAGATAAAGAACCATTCGCAGTCTGCCAGAACTGCTTCGTCGAGCGTACCGGGCGCCGGCGGCGTTGCCGTACCGCTGCGGTACACAATGCTGCGGCCGTTCGTCTCGCGGTCGCTCAGCACAATCGAAAGCGAAGTCGTCTGCCCGGGGCGCACCTGCATGCCGTGCACATCGATGCCGTGACGCTCAAAGTCATGCAGGACGAACATGCCGTAATCGTCGTCGCCGACGGCGCCGAGCATCGCACATTTCGCGCCGAGCCGCGCCGCGGCCACCATCCCGGTCGCCACCTTGCCGCCGCCCTGCCAGGAAAGGTCGCGCACACCCGTGCCGCCGTTCGGCTTCGGGAAAACATCCACATTGACGGCAAGATCGACGCAGGGCATGTCATAGCCCGCTATCTGGTATTTCTTTTTCACGTTTATGCTCCTCTCATGCGTTTCACAGGGAAAAGCCGTTCGGATTCAAAAGGCGCATTTTGCCGCGGACAAACGCAATGGCGCCCTCGCTGGCTTCGTTCAGGATCGACATAAAGCTGCCGTCCTTCTTTTCGGGATCGGCTGCCGCGCACAAAGATGCGTAGCACGCGCGGAAGTATTCCGTCGCAATGTTGAACTTACTCATGCCCAGACGCACGCTTTCCTGCAGCTGTTCATCCGGAATATCCGAGCAGCCGTGCAGCACGAGCGGCACCGGCACGGCCGCGCGCAGTTTGCGGATGCGGTCAAAATCGAGATTGGGCGTTTGGACATATGCACCGTGCGCGTTGCCCACTGCAACAGCCAGCGATCCGCAGCCCGTCTGCTCGACAAAATCGACCGCCTGCTCGACGTTCGTATAATTGTCGCTGTTGATGATGTCATCAAGGCTTGCGCCGGAACCGACATGCCCGAGCTCAGCCTCCACATCGACATCAAACACCGCGGCGGTCTGCACGACCGCTTTGGTCATCGCCACATTCTCCGCATACGGGCGAGCGGAGCCGTCTACCATCACGGATGGAAACCCGGCCTTGATGCCGCGCACGGCGATCTCGTAGGAAGCGGAATGGTCGAGGTGCACGGCAATCGGCACATCGGCATTCTGCGCGAATTCCTTGGCGAAGGATGCGACATGGTGCAGGCTGATGTAGGACTCAAAGCCCGGATACAGCTGGATGATGAGCGGAATTCGCTCGCGCTTTGCCGCCTCCGCCGCCCATTTGACCGTCTCGTAATTGAACACGTTGATGGCGGCGACACCGTAGTGGTTTTCCGTGGCATGCTGTAGAATGTCCTTGACCTTCATAAGTGCCATTTTCTACAACTCCTTCTGAAATGATTTAGGAAGCGCGCCCTCCCCAAGGGATGAAACCCGGCTCCGAACGTCCTGCGCAGCGGAACACGCTCATGTCCATCCAGTCGCTATGATCCAAATCATACGCGCGGCAACTCCCAAGTCCGCGCAGAAAACGCTGTTGTCCATGTCTATGTACCGAAAAAAAGGTTGCGGCTTACGGACTATAGCACGAAATCTTCCATCCAATTTGCACGCTGTTCCTGTTATTTACACTATATCATGCTGTTCTTGTGGTGTAAATGGACAAAAGAGATTTTATTTTCACAATCGCGACCTACATTCCGCCCCACGGTATTGCAAGCCGCTGTAACACAAGTACTTGACACCGGCTGAATCCGGAAAGCAAAAGTCCCCGCCTGGATATCCAGACGGGGACCTGAGGTTCATCCAATAAGCATGCGCCCTTCCGGCAGGACGGCGCCGCTTTTTTTCTTGCCGCGCATCATGAAAGCGAGGCCAAGCGAAACCGGACCGACCCGGCCGATGAACATCGTCGCAACAAGCGCGAGCTTGGCAAAGGCGTGCAGCTGCGGCGTAAGGTCGGCACTCAGTCCTACGGTCGCAAAGGCGGAGACGGATTCCAATATGGCGTCCACACCGCTGACGTCCTCGTGCAGTGTGGCGATCAGCGCGGTATCCACCGCGACGACCAGCAAGCCAAAGGCCAGAACCGTCAGCGATTTATAAACCATTGCCTTGCCAAAATGGTGGCGGAGCATGGTGCTTTCCTCGTCACCACGCATGGTGGACTTGACCGTTGCAAGCAGCACAACAAAGGTTGTAACCTTGATGCCGCCCGCCGTAGAACCGGGACAGCCGCCGATAAACATCAGCACAATGGTAACGAGCTTCGCTGCATCCGTTTCCTTTGCAATCGAAACGGAGGCAAAG
The DNA here is from genome assembly GCA_002305575.1 of Ruminococcaceae bacterium UBA1417. Taxonomy (GTDB): domain Bacteria; phylum Bacillota; class Clostridia; order Oscillospirales; family Acutalibacteraceae; genus Hominenteromicrobium. The sequence continues at coordinate 92,253 of DBPP01000015.1, read as the reverse complement.
CCAGCCGTGCGTGTGTTGGTGGACTGGAAAAACGCCGCGTTCAGCTTTTCAAAGAAATTCATATCCCGCAGCGTATTGTTGAATTCAAACACAAGAATCAACAGCGTGCCCGCCAGGAGCAACACCAGTGTGGCGCGCAGGCAGACTTGCGCATGAAAGCTGAGCTTTTCGACCGGACGGCGGCGCACCCGGGCCACCAGCTTTTTCTGGTAAATCTCATGGAAAATGACAAATCCCATAGCGCCGGCAATGATCAGCCCGCAAATGGTGAGCGTGACAAGCGGATCTCCATTGAACGCAGAGGCGCTCGTGTTGCCGGGCACAAAACTGAGCACGTCAAAACCGGCGTTACAGAACGCGGAAACCGCGACGAACACGGAGGCCCATACGCCGAGCCCGCCGTATGTTGGAACGAAGCGGATCATCAGCAGGCCAGCGCCCACCGCCTCGCACAGGAACGTGAAGGAAACGACTATACGCAGCAGCGTGACGACATCAAGACTGCTACCGCCTGCGCTTTCCCGCACAAGAACCAATTCGCGAAGGCCAAGCTTACGCCGCAGGAGCAGCGTAAAACTTGTGGCAAATGTGGCGAGACCAAGCCCACCGCACTGAATCAACAGGAGAATGACCGCCTGGCCGAAATACGACCAGTAGCTATATGTATCGTACACGGAAAGGCCCGTCACGCACGTGGCGGAGGTCGCCGTAAACAGCGCGTCCACCGGGTCTGTAAAGCGGCCGGACTGCGCAGAAACCGGCAGCATCAGCAACACGGTTCCGACCACAATCAGGCAGGCAAAGCTGACCACAATGAGACGCGTCGGCGAGCAGTTTTTCAGAAAGTGTAGAAAACCGTTTTCCTGTGAAAGCATAGCGACCTTCCTTTCCCCACCTGGGGATTCATCGATCAACAGAGCACAAGCTCATGCAATTTGGTGCGCCGGATGGCAAGCATCAGCGGTATCCCAAGTACATAGCAAACAACCAGTTCGCCGACGCCAACCGAAATCGCGCCGGAAATAAAACCGGCCAGCGAGGCATTGGCAAAGCTGAATACGCCGGTGTCGGAAAGGCAGGAAACCTCAAACCCAACGATGAGCGCGTTGAAAATTACCGGCGGCAACGGCGCGAGGATCGAGATCCCGTTCCATTTCACATGCCGGAGCATATAAGTGCTTCCGGCAGCCAGCAGCGTCGCCAGCGTACCGAACACCCAATCCACAATCCCGAGCGGGCTCGCCAGATTGGAAATCAGGCAGCCGACGGCAAGGCCGGGGATTGCCGCGGGCGTAAAAGCGGGCAGCACGGTGAGCGCCTCCGAAAAGCGGAACTGGAAGGGACCGTAAGCGAGGTTCAGCGCCGCGGCTGCATACGTAAGCACAGCGTACAGCGCCGCAATCACAGCGCTGAGCGCCAGAAAGCGGACTTTGTTTGCATTTTTCAATGGAATACATTCCTTTCAATCCGCGGTCCGGACACAGCCCGGCCGCGCTAGTTTTATTTAAGGTCAGGATGTCGCGACTGACCGCGGCAGCAGATTTGCCGCATTTCATAGCATACGCATTTTCCGGCAAAATGTCAAGGCTTCCACAAGAAAAGTGCAAAAGGGCCCCCGGCCATAAGCCGAGAGCCCTTTTGTTTGTGTTTACTCGCCGTAATCGGCGCCGCCCGGATTGCACAGCAGCAAAACTGTTTTTTCTGCCGGCTCGAGCGTGATTGCACCCGCGCTGTAGGGAATAAACAGCTCGTCTGCCTTTCGGACCGGCAGCACCGCATCGCCGCAGCGCAGCATACCGCTGCCCGAAAGTACAATCGCAATTTGCGGCGCACCCGTGCGCTTAAGCGCCACCGGCTTTTCCGCCGTAAGGCGCGTAAACGAGAAGTATGGCGTCTGCGCAGTGCCGATCACAACGCGTTCGTCGCCCCAGTCCCCCTGACGGAGCAGCTTCGGTTCCACTCGATAACGCCGCAAATTCTCCTCGTAATCTGCGCCATTATAGATGTAGCAGCCGAGCAGGCGCTCCTTGTGGAAGGCCTGTTCTTCGGGCGTACCGTTTTGGAGCTTGTGGGCGCCGACCGTGATGTCGCTTGGCTCCTGCACCTCGGCGACAAAGCAGCCGCAGCCGATCGCATGCGGCAAGCCGGCCTGGATGAAGAACGCGTCGCCGGGCTGCACCGGAATTTTGTGGCAACAGTCCTCCATCGCGCGGATATCGCCGCGGTCAAAAGCCGCTTCAAACATCTCGCGCGTCACGCCTTCTTTAAACCCCATATAAACGTATGGGGTTTCCGGGCTGTCTGTCCGTACGCTGAGCACATACCAGCTTTCTTCTTTGCCGTAATCGCTGCCAAACCACTGCTTTGCATAGGCGCGCGTGGGATGCGTTTGCAGACCGAGCTGCTTTTCCGCATCGAGCAGTTTGACCAGCACGCCGACACAATTGCCGTTCGCCGCCACATGCGCCGCACCGAGCGCCGCCTGTGGATCCGCCTCAATCGCCTCAAAAAGATAGCGCTTTGACCCATCGGGTAAAATCACTTCGGCGCAACCGTCGTTCGGATCGCCCTTTTCCACGGCGTCTACCGTGCGCGTATCCGAGCCGACCCACGCTTCGGGCCGGCCATCGTCGGCACCCGGGAAGATACCGCGAAAGCGGTCGATCTCCCGGCCGCCAGGATACCGCACAATTTTATTGGGGACCAGTTTCCATGGTACCGTGTACCAATTCTTTTCAAACAATTCCATCCGCCTCCCCGTTGACCCGATCCGCTCAGAACCAGGAATCCGTGTAGCGCTCCTGCTCGGCTTTCTCCGCCGGCATCGTCCCTGCAACATGCAGCGCGGGCGTTTCGGCGCAGTTTTCCACGCGGATCGTCTTTTTCTCATTCGGATACAGTGTGAAGTAGTTGTCGCTGTAATGGACGCGGTCGTCGCTCGTCATCAGATACGCAAACGGCGTATAGACGTCAGCGGAAACAGTGACAAGCAGGTCATCGCCGTCCCGCTCGACCGCTTCGACCTTCGCATGGCTTTCCGGGAACGTGTAATCGCGGTAATAAGCGCGCAGGCTGTCCGCCGTATCAAAACCTTCGGCTTTCGCAAAGTAATACCCGCACGTCAAATCGCCCGCAAGCGCCAGATCCATCTGCTGCCAGGAATGCGGCGCAGCCGTAACCGTCTGTGTGCACACACCCGATACGGCGCCGTCAAACGTTTCATAACCACAGGTAATTTCCGCCGTAATCGGCTCTGGCGTTTCGTTGATGACTGTAAGGCGCGCGCCGTTTTCCGTCTGGCGGATGATCAGCTTTTTCGACTGGAATGCACGCTTGAGGAAATAGAAGGAAACCTTGCGGGTCAGATAATAGTCGATAATCGTCCAGCCCGTCTCCGGCCAACAATCGTTGTACATCCAAATCAGATCGCCCGCACCGTACGGCTTCTGCCGCATGGCTTCCGCAAGCTCCGCATAGAGCAGACCCTGCATGATGCCGCTGTAGAGCAGATAATCCGGTATGTCAAGCGTGGAGAACTCCGTGAGATGGCGCTGGATCGCGCCGTCGATGTTGCCGCGCTTACGTTCAAATTCACCATGATGCTTCCAGATTTCCCCGTCAAAGGCCATCGGCTCCCCGTCGTGGTAGCGGCGGACCGTGCTTTCCATCTGCGCGCCGAAGAAGCCGTATTCGCTCGAAAAGCGCGCCGGAATGCGGTCAAATGCCTCGAGCTCATAGACAAACTTGAATTTGGTGCGCGGGTCGCGACCGAAATACGTCCACGCGTGTACGTCGCCTTCCTCGGTGACATTAGCCCGTTCGCCAAGATACGGCGAAGACGGCAGATATGGAATCAGCGGGCTGTTGCGGTGCACCGCGCGCGGCTGGATGTAGTTGAAGATTTTTTCGCCGTAGAAGCGGTCGGGACGGATCTGCGCCGGGAACCAGTCGCTGTAGGATTCAGCAATCTCGTTGTTGCCGGTCCACACCGCCATGCACGGGTAATGCGCAAGACGCTTTGTCTGATATTCGGCTTCGCGCTCCGCTTCCCAGAGGAAACTGTCGAGGTGATCGGGATAGAAGCCGCAGGCATACATGAAATCGTGCATCAACAGGATGCCGTATTTCGAGCAATATTCGTAGAAGCAGTCCGGCTCATACGTGCCGCCGCCCCACATGCGGAACATCGTAAAGTTGGCTTCCGCGCCCTCCCGGACAAGCGTCTCGTAGCTCTCATCCGGCGTGCGCAGGTAGAGCGAATCGGTCGGCACCCAGTTGCCGCCTTTGCAGAAAATGCGCGTACCATTCACCTTAAAGAAGAAATTGCGCGTGCCGTCCTCGCGTTTCGAGGTATCCATTTCCAGCGTGCGGACGCCGATGTGTTTGGCCGGCATTTCGTTCGTGATGCCGTTCGCCGTACACCGCGCCGTGAAGGTGTAAAGGTTCTGTGCGCCGTAGCCGTTCGGCCACCAGAGTTTTGCATTTTCCAGTGTGACGCGCGCCGAGGCGTAGTTGACGCCGCCGACGAGCATCAGCGTCTGCTGGCCGGAAAACGCCGTTTTGCCGTCGATTTCCAGCGCATACTCGAGCTCGGTTTCCGCACTCTGCACCATGTTGGATTTTTCAATTTCAAAGTGGAATTCGATTTCCGCCGCCTCCCCGTGCAGGGCAAGCGTATCCACGCGGGACGCCGAAACCCGCGCACCGCTGAATGCCTCGATGCCGATGCTGCGACCGATCCCACAGGTTGGCACCGGCTGACACCAATCCCAACCGTAGGTGAACTGCGGCTTGCGGGTATACACACGCTGGTCACAGATCGCATTTTCACTGCCGCAGTAGAAGGCGACGCTGTCCTTCGGATAATGCAGTTCCATGCCCGAAGTCAGGCGAATGACCAGACGGTTTTCGCCGACCCGCAAAAAGCGCTTGATGTCTTCCGAAAAAGCGCAGAAGGCATTTGCATGGTGGGCGACAGGCGTGCCGTTCAGGATGATGTCCGCATTGAAATCCAGCATTTCAATTTGCAGGCGGACGATATCCTGCTGCAACACAGACTCGGACACCTCAAAATCCTTGACAAGCCACCAGGAAAGGTCGCGGATCCAGAGGTTCTTCTTCGTGTTGGTTTTTAGAAACGGCTCCTCCACAATGCCGGCGTCAATCAGCGCGCTGGTCACATCACCCGGCACCGTCATGGGAATCCAGCCGGTTTTGGAGGGAAATGCGTTCGGCCCGCGGTCCGTGTATACGGTGAACGCGCGGCTGGGGCCGGCTTCAAACTGCGCACGCGCTTCCTCCGGCAAATCTTCCAGCTTGAGGAAACTGGGCAGCGTTGGCGCAATAGGGTCAGCATCCATTCGGCGAAGCACGTCTGTAAAATGGTCCGCCGTAACATCCAGAAACTCGCCGCGCAGCTTCCAAGTACCATGGAGAGAAATGGTGTACATAGAGAAAAATCATCCTTTCCTTTTCGAGTCATGCGGTGCAAATAGCCGCACCCGTTTATTAACTCCTCCAAACGCTCCGATTCGAGTATGCATAGGGCACCATGGCCCTTTAGCCATTCTATACGATGTAAGCAGGAAAATGCAAGCGCTTTGCCACAATAAATCGCCAGAAAATTATAGGAAAGTTTTAGGCAATATGCCAACCGCGCAAGATCTGTATCAAAGCTGGGCAAAGTCGGCACCAGGATACCTGCTCGAAAAATGCATGAGATACAAAATGGGGGAAGGCATTTTGGGCCTTCCCCCATCTGGAACCTATTGAAGATTCAAAACAGACTTCTATTACTCTGCTTCAGCGATCGTCGCTTCGTGCTCAGCAAGGTACGTCTCCATCGCTGCTTCCTGAGAAGCATAGAGCTCGTTGGCCTGCGCCGTAGCTTCCTCGAGGCCGAGGCTGTTCAGGGTAGCAATATAGTTGTCCCAGCCGGTTTCCGTATCGTTCGTACCAGCGATAACACCCCACATATACTGATCCTTCTGGTCACCGATATCAGTGCCATAGTCAAGCCAGGTTGTGAAGGCGTTCGGATCCTTCCACTCGACGAGCTGCGCAGCTCTGTCGCGGCTGTTCTCACCGGACTTGTTAAAGAGTTCGGTTGTTTCCGGCGTATTGCCGATGTTGCACTCATCCTTACGGTTTACGCAGTTGTAGAAGAGCTTGAGGCCGATGTTCTGGGTCTTGTTGTCTTCGCCATCCGGATTGATGATTGCGACATAGTTGCCGTCCTCATCATACTCATAGTGCTCGCCTTCAACGCCGTACTGTCTGTGGATGTAGTTATCCGAAGCAGTCATGTCGTCCCAGATCGCGTACAGTCTCTCCGGATCCTCGCAAGCCTTCGTGATGCCGAAGTATGCCCAAGCAGCGGAGGTCGCCGGATCTTCTTCCGGATTGCCATTTTCGCCCGTTACCATGTCGATCGGAACCCACTTTGCATCCGGGTTGGAGGAGTAGAACGAAATCATCGTCTGAGCGCTCGGGTTGTTCCATGCGCACCAGCTGTAGGTGACGCCGAAGCCGCCATTCGCCATTTCTTCGTCGCGGTTTGTGTCCTGCGTGATGTTCTGGGTGATGTAGCCCTTCTTATAGAGCTCAGCCACATCGGTCAGCCAGCTTCTGGTGCCCTCGGTGGACGGGCCATAAGCCACGTTGCCGTCTTCGTCCACAACCCAGCGATCATAGTGCGTCAGATCATAGGACTGGATCCACGGCCAGAAGGAACGGAAATCGTAACCGTCGCCGCCGAGGCCATAGGTGTCGTCCTGACCATTGCCGTCCGGATCATCTTCCGTGAACGCGCGCATAACTTCCTCGAGCTCATCAATCGTGGTCGGGACCTCAAGGTTGAGGTTGTCGAGCCAGTCCTGACGGATCCAGAGGCACTCGCAGGAGGGTTCTGCAACGTCGCCCGGGATTCTGTAGATCGCGCCCGAATCATCGGAAGCAAAGAACAGGGTCTTCGGATCCATCTTGTTGTAGTAGTCGCGGATGTTCGTATACTTATCGATATAGGGAGAAACATCAACGAGCAAGCCCGCGTTGACCCACTCCTGATACTGCGTATCCATGCTCCACCACCAAATGGTATCCGGCAGATCGTCGGAAGCCATGATGAGCTGGATAGCAGACGCACCGTCCGTGTAACCCGGAAGAATGTTCAGCGTGATGTTCACGTTATAGAGTTCTTCGAGCCACTTCTCAATCTCACTGTCCTGCTGCAAGAAGCCGTCCATGACCGTAATGGTCAGGTCCATCGTTTCGGACTGATTGAGCACGTCAATCGGTTCGCTGTCCGCCGCATCGCTGTTGTCGCTACCGGTGCTCGTATCGCCGCCAGTCGACGCAGTGGAGGAGTCTCCGCCGTTGTTGCCGCACGCCGCGAACAAGCTGATGCTCAGCGCCAGTGCCAGAACAAGGCAGAGAATTTTTTTCATGTTCATGATGAAAATTCCTTCCTTTTCTAAAAAAATTTGATTGTATGGTATTCCAGGGCGGGGAACCGCCCCGGGACAATCACTGAATGGATAACATGATGTGCAAGCTGAAAATCAGCCCTTGACGCCGCCGATCATAACGCCCGTTACAAAGTATTTCTGGACGAACGGGTACACAACGAGGATCGGGACCGTGGAAATCACGATCGTACCGGCCTTAATGGTTTCGGAGTTCGTGTTCGAGGTGGAAACGACATTGACACCGGCCTGCGCCATCGCCTGCTGCGTATTCGTCAGCATGTTGCGGAGCACCGCCTGCAGCGCCCACTTTTCGCTGGAGCGGATGTACAGAACCGTGGAGAAATAATCGTTCCAGTAAGCAACCGCCATAAACAGCGCGATCGTCGCAATTGTCGCCTTAGACAGCGGAACGATGATCGAGAAGAAAATGCGGATATCGTTCGCACCGTCGATTCTCGCCGACTCTTCAAGGCTCTCCGGAATAGAGAGGAAGAAGTTCTTCATGATGATGCAGTTGTAGGCACTCACGAGAGCGGGAAGAATCAGAGCCAGACGGTTATCGAGCAGTCCAAGTTCCTGAATCAACAGGAAGCTCGGAATCATACCGGCGGAGAAAATCATCGTGATCAACACAATAACCATCAACACCTTGCCACCGCGCAGGCGGGACTTGGAAAGCGGGTAAGCCGTCATCGCTGTGAGCAACGTGCCGAGCACGGTGCCGACAATTGTAACCATAACGGAGGTAGCAAAGCCGGTATAGACCTGCGGGTTGTTGAACACGGATCTATATGTATCGAGGTTGAAGCCCTTCGGATACAGGAACGCGCCGCCTTTCAGCGTCTCTTCCATCGAGCTGAACGACTGCATGACAACATGCCAGAACGGGTAAAGCATGATCAGGCAGAGGACGGTGATAAACGTGTAGTTGAATACAGTAAAAATCTTTTCACCTGTGGAGGTCTTGATTTTATTCGTATGTGCCATTTTTCATTCCCTCCTTACCAGATGCCTTCGTTGCCGGTCTTCTTGGCAACGGTATTGACGATCAGGATCATCACAAATGCGATCACGGATTTGAACAAGCCGGCCGCCGTAGAGAACGAATAGTCTGCGTTCTTAATACCGATTCTGTAAACATACGTATCGATGATGTCCGCCACGCTGTAAACCAGTGCAGAATAGAGCATAAAGATCTGGTCGAAGCCTGCGTTTACGATGTTGTTGCAGGTCAGAATCAACATGATCACGATCGTTGGGGTGATGGAGGGCAGCGTGATGTGCAGCAGCTGCTTCCACTTGCGCGCGCCGTCGATCTCGGCCGCCTCGTAAAGCTGCGGATCAATGCCGGAGAGCGCCGCAAAGTAAATGATCGTGCCCCAGCCTGCGCCCTTGTAAATGTCGGTCACAACAAGCATCGGGACGAAGTAGCGCGTATCGGTGAGGACCTGAATCTTTTCACCGGCAATGGAATTGATGATGCTTGTGACAACGCCGGTATCCGGATCCAACATGTTCATGATGAGACCGGACAGAACAACCCACGAAATGAAGTTCGGCAGGTACAGAAGCGTCTGGGAAACCTTCTTGAACTTCAGGTTCTTCATCTCATTCATCATCAGTGCGAGAATAATCGGGACCGGGAAGCCACATACCATCTTCAGAATGGAGATGTAAAGCGTGTTTCCGAAAACCTGCAGGAACTGCGGTCTCGTCAAAAGGTCGGCAAAGTGTTTGAATCCAACCCACGTGCTTGCCCCCATATCGTACGGGTTGTAGTCCATAAAGGCGATCACGTTGCCAAAGATCGGGATGTACCGGAAAATGAGCAGAAAAACGATGCCAGGGAGAAGCAAAAGATAAAGCCACTTATCGCGGACAACATCTTTACGAAACCGCTCCCAGGCACTCAGCTCATGAACCGGCTTGGCTGCTGCTACCATAAGTCTACCTCCTAAGAATTTTGTAAAACCGATTTCACAGGTTCCCGCACAGGACATGTAGACAGGCAATCATTTGTATTCGTATGACGAATACAAAAAACAGGGTACCCTGTTTTGATTTAAAAATACCGGAAGTCTTTCGTCCGCGGCAACTGCGCATACTGCAGCGGGATCCGCCTGTTCTAAAAACCGGCGCATCTCACAAAAAACGCAGCATTTCGTTTGGTTTCTGCTGTAATTTTAACACCCGGTTTTGTGAATGTCAACAACAAATATTGTCAACACCTTGTATTTTGCGCAAAAATCACACAGAGACTGCTTCCTTTCCGTAGATTGTCAAAAGATAGAATTTGAACTTTTTCAATACAAGTTTTCCGTGCAGTTTGACCTGTTTTTTCTACGCTGGGCACAAAATTTGCAGCTTTCGAAAAATGCAAGTCAAAACGGTTGGGGGAAAACCGCCCTTTTTCGTCTTTTTTTGTCACAAACAAATTTGGTTTTGCAGGAACGTGGAACCGGTTCCCCAATTTCCTGCAAAAATTTCTGGATTGGCTTTAATCGTATTTTTTAACCGTACAACTTTTTAATTTTTTTAAAACTGATACATTTTATAAAAATTTAGTTAAATTTCTGCGCTTTTGAAATAAATGTGCATGTGGTGTTTACAATTTTGTAACCTATCGTTAAATCCTGCGAAACAAAAGGCAACGACACCTTTCGCGCTGTACTGACCAACCCGGATGTCCCTTTCTTTTTGGGTCCACTGTACCGGCTATATGTAAAGCGCGCCGCCTTTTCAGTCGACGCCGTATCGGGATAACACGCGCGTCCTGCGGCGCAAATTTTTTTCTGTGCGGCGGGGCCTGTCCGCTTGACGTTTTCTCCCGCGCGTTATACAATAGATTTATAGAAACCAGGGTACACTCAGGTGCACAGCTGAACACCGTCCGAATCCTCGCGGCGCAGCGCAATCACTGCGCCGCGGATTCGATACGCCGCCGGGTCTCCAAGCGGGCTGACGCCCACGCACTCCACGCGCGTGCCGCAGATCAACCCGATATCCTGCAGGCGTCGGCGCATGGCGCCCTGTGTTTCGATGGCGCGGACAACGGCACTCTGGCCGCATCGCAGCGAAGAGAGCGCCCGCTGTTTTTCTGCTTGTTCCATAAGACATGTCCCCCCTTTTTCTCTGCTACCAGTGTATGCGGCGGGGCGGTTCGCGGTGCACGGGAAACGGTGTCGCGCCCGAAAATCAGATTAGGAAAGGTGATTCCAATGGCAATGAAAGTCGGCATTCAGCTCTATTCCGTGCGCGACGAAATGAAGAAAGACCCGATCGCGGCCATCCGCCAGCTCGCAGAAATCGGCTATAAGAACCTTGAATTTGCGAGCTCCTGCGCCGATACCGATCCCGGCGTGGGCTTCGGCGTGGACGCGGACACCATGTGCAAGCTGCTCGAGGAAACCGGCGCGAAGCTGATCAGCGGCCACATCCGCCCGATTGACGAGAACACGATCGATGCGATCATCGCGTACCACGAGCAGGTGGGTACGAAATATCTCGGCCAGTCTGCGGACTTCTATAAGGGCTACGACCATTTGATGGAGCGCTGCGCGTACTACAACCGAGTTGGCAAGAAACTCGCGGAGCACGGTATGCAGTTTCTCCTCCACAACCACTACCATGAGTTCCAGAAGCTGAACGGCAAGGAGATCCTCTACCACATCATGGACAACACGGATCCGAACTATGTCAGCTTCGAGCTGGACACTTTCTGGACCATGCGCGGCGGCGCGGAGCCGACCGAGGTCATGAAGCGCCTGGGTTCGCGCCTAAAGCTCGTCCACCAGAAGGACTTCTCCAAAACCTCCACTACCCCGGTCAACCTTTGGACGATCAAGGATCCGGAGAAGCTCATCACGCGCGAAACCTTTGGCGAGGGTATAGATCCGAAGGATTTCTGCGAGATCGGCACAGGCATCATGGACATTCAGTCGATCATCAACACCGCAAATTCGATCGGCGCGGAATACATCATTCTCGAGCAGGATCATACCCAGCTCACACAGATGGAGAGCGTGCGCATCAGCATGGACAGCTTCAAGAAGTTTGAAGGTCTTGACTGGTAAGCCATCCGCTTCTGTTTATGGGCTGAAAGCAGCATAAAAAACAGGCGAGCGCCGCAGAGGACATCCTCTGCGGCGCTTTTCCGTTTTATCCCATCCCGTATTTCGCATCCAGGTTGTTTTCCTGCGCGATGCGCAGGAGGCGGTTGTATTTGGCGGTTCGATCACTGCGGCACGGCGCGCCGGCCTTGATAAAGCCGGCGTTCACGGCAACAGCGATATCGGCGATCGTCGCGTCCTCTGTTTCACCGGAACGGTGGGAAAGGATCGTGCGCATTCCATTGTCGCGTGCAAGCCCCACAGCTGTGAGCGTTTCGGAAAGCGTGCCGATCTGATTGGGCTTGACCAACAAAGCGTTTGCAGCACGACGTTCTATGCCCATCTGGATCCGCGCCGGATTTGTGACGAACAGGTCGTCTCCGACAAGCATCACGCGGTTTCCGATGCGCTCGGTCAGCGTGGTCCAGGCCGGAAAATCCTCTTCGCCGAGCGGATCCTCTACTGAAACAATGGGGTATTTTTCACAGAGCTTTTCCCAGTAGCTGATCAGCTGCGCAGGCGTGTAGGTCGTGCCGCGCTTGGGCAACCGGTAGCCATCCTGCACGGCCCACTCGCTGGCGGCGGCATCCAGCGCGATTTTGACCTCATCGGTTGTGTATCCCGCGGCATCAACGGCCTCCAGAATGACTGCTATGGCCTCTTCATCGCTCGCCAGATTCGGCGCAAAGCCGCCCTCGTCGCCGACCGAAACAGCGAGAGATCGACTTTTCAGGAGCTGCCCGAGCGCATGGTAGACCTCCGCGCCCATCCGTATGGCTTCCGAAAAGCATTTCGCGCCCACCGGCATAATCATAAATTCCTGAACATCGATGTTATTCGCCGCATGCGCGCCGCCGTTGAGGATGTTCATCATCGGCACCGGCATTTTCTGCGCGTTGGCGCCGCCCAAAAAGCGGAAGAGCGGCTGCCGGTAATGCGCTGCAAGCGCTTTGGATACCGCCAGGGAAACCGCCAATGTCGCGTTTGCCCCGAGTTTCTCCTTGTTTTTGGTATTGTCGAGCTCGACGAGGATGCGGTCCACCTCCTGCACCGTCACCTTCGGAATATGCTCGAGTACCGGCGCGATCGTCTCCAAAACGCTGGCAACCGCCTTGAGCACGCCCTTGCCGCCATACCGTTTCCGGTCGCCGTCCCGCTTTTCGCGCGCCTCAAATTTTCCAGTCGATGCGCCTGACGGGGCGTTGGCCACACCCACGGAACCGTCGCTGAGTACGACGGTCGCGCTCACCGTGGGATTTCCCCGGGAGTCGAGAATTTCCGTCGCAAAAACCTTCTGAATTTTCATTCGCCTTCACCTTCCTGCATCTTTATAGTTTCAGTTTGCGCAGGTTGTGACAGCTTTATTCCAAACGACAAAATAAGGATCGCCGACGCATGGCGCGAAGGCGATCCTTTTTCCTTTTTGATTCAATTTACACGAAGTTCAGCGGATTGACACGGCTGCCGTTTTGATAAACCTCAAAGTGCAGGTGATAGCCGGTGGACTGACCAGTCGAACCTGCGTAACCGATAACCTGTCCCTTCTGCACATACTCGCCGGCCGAAACCGCAAGCGAGCTGCAATGCGCATAGCGCGTGGAGTATGTATCATTGTGCCAGATCAGGACGTTGTTGCCCCAGGACCAATGGTATTCAGCCGAAATTACCTGACCGGACTCCGCGGCATAGATCGGCGTGCCGTAAGGAATACCGATGTCCAGGCCCATATGGCCGTTGTTGCCGTAATACTGCGTGATGCTGCCGTAACCATAGCCGGCCAGCGGCCAACTGAACGAAAGGCTGCCTGTGTTCAGAACACTGCTATCATTGTTAGAACCGGAACTGGTGTTGGAGCTGCCCGTCGAGACATTGCTCTGATTCTGCTGCTGTTGAAGGGCCTGCTGGCGTTCCTCTTCCTCACGCGCCGCCTGCTCGCTGCGCTGGGCAATCAGTGATTCCAATTCCGCGAGGTAATCCTGGCTTTCGGCTTCCGTCTGCGCGATCATGTCTTCCGTCTCCGCGCTCTGAACCTGCAGCTCCTCCAGAAGGCGCTGATTCTCTTCCTGCAGTTCCTGCAATTCGGCCTGCTTGCTTTCGAGCTCCTTCTTCTGCTCGGCCAGTTCTTCTTTCTGTGCCTTCAGCTCGTCCCGCTTCTCCTGCGTTTCCAGCATATAAGCCTTGATCTCTTCCATCAGCTGCTTATCGTGGCGGGTAACGCTCTGCATCGCCTCCGAACGCATGGAAAAATCATATAGGCTGGTGGAATCCAACAGGATCTGCAGAGAAGTCAGATCACCGCCAGACGTATACAGGGCAGTCAGGCGAACCTTGAGCTTCTCAAGCGTATCCGCATATTCGGCGTCCGCTTTATCGATTTCATCCTCGAGCTGTTCGATGCTGTCGTTAAGTTCCTCGATGCGCGCGAGCGCAAGATCGATACTCTCCTGATAATTCGCGATCTGCTCTTCGAGCGTCGCCTGATATTCCTGCGCATCGGCCGTCTCCGCACGCAGCGCATCCAAGCGCGCGTTCAGCTCGGCTGCTTCCGCCTCATTCTGCTGCTGCTTTTCCTTCACTGCGCTGATCTGCGCATCATACTCGGCGGTAGATGTTGCAAATACATTTGTGGAAACGAGCAGCGCCAGAGCCAGCACACCGGAAACGATGCGCACATTTCTCTTCTTCATAAGCAAAACTCCATACTTGTGCCGCAGTGAACTGCGGCTCTTTTTTGTTCTGCTTAATAATATATTACAAATCGGTAACTTTTTCAAGCCTTTTTGAAATAAATTTGTAATTTTCCGAATTTTTTTACGCTGCAAAATTAAAGACGTACAGTTTTTTTGTACTTTAATCTTTGATTTTCAGCAAATCTGCTGCGCTTCCGATCTTGCAGACGGCATTTGCATCGGCAAAGCCGGGCGCGTCCGCAAAATCGAGCCCGAGCGCCTCCTCCTGCGGAAAAAGCTCTCGAAGCGGGAACAGCACAAAAGCGCGCGCCAAAACGCCCGGATGCGGCACAGTCAGTTCTTCCCCCGTACAGGCAACGCCTTCATACAGCAGCAGATCGATGTCGATCACGCGGGCGCCGTGGTAGGTGCGCCGCACACGGCCGAGCGCCGCCTCAATGCCAAGGCACGCGCCGAGCAGCGCATGCGGCGAAAGCGCAGTGTTCAACAGGGCGCATAGATTCCAGTAATCCTGCTGCACGTCGGGCACATCAAACGGCGCGGTCTGCCACACCCCGGAAACGCGCTCCACAGCGGTTCCCGGTAAACGGCCCAGCGCCTCGATCGCCGCACGCAGATTTTCTCCCCGATCGCCGAGGTTTGCGCCGAGGCCAAGCACCGCCCGGCTCATGCGCGCCGCCTCGTCATTTCGACCGAAACATAGTCGAATACGGCGTGGATCGGCGCCTCAGGCTTTTTGAGCTCCAGCGTAACCGACTCCACCTGTGGGAAATCTGCAAGCACCGCGTCGCAAACCACTTGCGCAGCGCGCTCGATCAGGTCGTATTTCTGCGCAGTGAACGCTGCATGCACCGTCTTGCGCACAGCCGCGTAATTCACCGTGTCAAGCAGGTTGTCACTCTGCGCCGCACGGGACAGATCCGCCGTAAGCGCCAGATCCAGCACGAACCGCTGCCCGTTTTCCTTTTCTTCGGGATTGACGCCGTGATAGGCGAAAATTTCCAGCCCTTTAATCCGTATGATCTCCATGGAAGCCCCTTTCCGAATACCCAAATAATACACGCATCTGTTGTATACACGCCTACCGCGCCGCCCGTCTGTACCGCTTGACCGCGTCCGCCATGCGCGCCGCCTGCACCGCCTCGCGCGTATCGTGCACGCGCACCATGTCCGCACCGAACAACACAGACGCCGTGTGCGCCGCCAAAGTGCCCGCAACCCGTTCGCACGCCGGCCCTTCTCCACAGACAGCGCCGATCACCCGTTTGCGCGAGGCCGCCATCAGCAGCGCCGTTCCGGGAACGCGCAGCGCATCCGGATTTGCAATCAGCGTGAGATTTTCAGCATTTGTTTTTCCGAAGCCGATGCCCGGGTCAAAGCAAAGGCGCGCCGAATGAACGCCGTATCGCGCCGCTTCCTGTGCCTTGCGCTCAAAAAAGTTGCGAACGATTTCCAGAATGTCACGCGTCCCGCCCGCGAGGTCGTTCGGATCGCCGGGATGCATGACGACACAGCCGCAGTCCGTCTGCTGCACAGCACGCCACATGGCTTCGGAAAAGCCGGTCACGTCGTTGATGATGTGCGCGCCGGCCACAAGCGCCTTTTCTGCAACCGCCGGGTAAAACGTATCGACGGAAATCGCGAGCCGCGTTTCCGCTGCGACCGCCCGCACCACCGCGCCGATGCGTTCCCATTCCGCTTCAGGCGAAATCCGCGCGCAGCCCGGCCGCGTAGACTGCCCGCCGATGTCGATGATGTCGACGCCCTCCGCCTCCATCTCCCTGGCGCGGCGCACGGCGACTTCCGGTGCAAGGTAGAGCCCTCCGTCCGAAAACGAATCGGGCGTCACGTTCAGAATCCCCATCACATACGTCCTGTGCAGCGGGAAGCGCCGGCCCGCCGCGCAAAACGCCGCGCATCTTTCCGCCGCGTTCATTTCGAAAGCAACAGCATGACCTCGTTGCGCGTCCGAGCGTCAGAACGCATGCAGCCGCGCAGCGCGGAGGTCTTGGTGAGGGCGCCGGCTGCCCGTGCGCCGCGCATCGTCATGCACAGGTGCTCGGCCTCAATGAACACCGCCACGCCGCGCGGCTCGAGGTGTTCGTCGAGGAAATCGGCGATCTGCGCGGTCAAACGCTCCTGCACCTGTGGGCGGCGCGCAAAACAGTCCACAATGCGCGCAAACTTGGACAGGCCGATGATCCGCCCGTTTTTCGGGATATACGCGATGTGGCACTTCCCGATGAACGGCAGCAGGTGATGCTCGCAGACCGAATAGAGCGGAATGTCCCGCACAAGCACAAGCTCATCGTGGCCGCTCGCATCGAAAAATTTGAGGTACTGCTTCGGGTCCGCATGCAATCCCGAAAAAATTTCCGCATACATGCGTGCGACGCGGGCAGGCGTTTCCTCGAGTCCCTCGCGCGCCGGGTCCTCACCAACCGCGAGCAGAATCTCTTGAACGGCCTTCTCGATTCTTTCCAAATCCATATCGGTCAACTTCCTTTCCGGACGAAAATGCAAATCAAAACAAGGCTATTGTACCACAGGCTCGACAAAAAAGAAATGCGTTCGATGCAAATCTTTTCCCTGCGCCGACTGCCGTGCACTCCCAAATACAAAGAACGAGGCCACCAGTGTCGGGCAGCCTCGCCCCCTGCGTTTATTCCTTCACAACGGCACTCGAAAGCATTGTGCCGTCTTCGGCCACCTGCCAAACCGAAACGCGGGTGTCTGCCGGAAGATTCTTCACCGTGCAGGTAATCTCGGTTTCCGAAACAAACGTCGTTTCAAACGGCGCGCCGTCCAGGTAGATCACACTGTACGGCGTGAAATTTTCACCGTGGGCGGTCAGCGTATCGCCGCGCACGGTCGCGCTGTACAGCACGATGTCGCGCGTGCCAAATTGCATATCCGTTTCCACAAACGGGTTTTCGCCACCGTAGACCACGCGGTCTCCGTAGAGCATGTCGTATTGCAGCGTATACAGCTCTGTTTCATAGGCGCCGCTCCAGTCGTTCAGCTGGTGGAATTTGGTGAGCGTACCGTTGTTGATGCCGAGCATTTCGAATACATGCGACACGAGCTGATACGCGCAAACATCCTTGTCCGCAGCTTCCAATTCAAAATTTGCCCAGACGGCGTATTCCGTCGTATACAGGCTGCCGTCATCGAGCATGGTTTCGTCGATTGCGAGGCTCGGCATATGATCGCCGTAAACGACAAGCACCACCGGTTCGTCGAGCGCGCCGAGCGCCTCGGTCAGCGCACGCAGGAAGTCGTCGACTTCCTTGAGCTGTGTCGCGTAGTATTCCAGCTCTCCGCGCAGCGCCTCGTCCTCCACCCCCGAAACGACCTCGATCGTCGCCGTCTCGCTATCCTGTGGATACGCGCCGTGGGGCTGCACGGAAATCGTGTAGATCAGGTCCCGGGTATCGGTGGACGCCAAAAGATCCAGAATTTCTTCGGTCAGGATGCTGTCCTTCGCCCAACCAATTTCATTGTATTCGACATTGTTCATGTACTCAATGGAGGTGAACGAATCGAAGCCGAGCTTGGAGAAAACCTTGTCGCGGTCGTAGAAAGTGGCCGTGTTGTTGTGCAACACATGGGTGGACAGACCCAGATCCTTTAAATTGTAGGCGATGGACTCGCAGGTATTGTTCTGCAAAAGGGTTTTGTATGGGTACTCGCCGGTACCGAAATCGTGGACGTTCATCTGCGTCATCACTTCAAATTCGGTGTTCGCCGTACCTGCCCCGACGGAAGGCGCCGTGAAGAAGCCGCTGGGCCCGTTCGCCTTCATCTGCCGAAAAAACGGCACGGGGTCTTCTGAGAATTCGACATCCTGCAGGTGCGCAACATCAAAAAACGATTCGAGCTGCAAAAAGAGGATGTTCGGGGTATCCACGGACGCATTCGTTTCGGTATCCAGCACATCTTTGGCGATCGCGTGGATCCGGCGGGCCGAATAATCCTCGGGGCAATCGATGCCCACATCGATGAGGCTGCGCGAGAAGGTATAGACAAAGCCGTACTGCTCGGTCAGATTGATGACGTCCGTATAGGCGTTGCCCCCAAAGCCGGCGGAAACCGGCAATTCGGGCAGGAACGCAATGGAGAGTATGAGAATACAGAGCGTCAGGATTCCGCGCCGCGGCTGCGCCGAACTCCGCGGAGACCGCCGGTACAAAAGCACCAGGCCAACCAGCAGCAGCACCACCGCGACGACCAGCAGGATGAACATCGGCACGCTCATGTAGATGCCGATGAACGACCAGTCCAGCTGCAAAATGGCAAAATCAATCGCCGAAAGCGGGGAAAACCGGTAGCTCAGCACATACCGGTTTGCAATGCCGAGCCCGGCCCATACGGCGCCGACCAGCACGGCATAGAACCACTTGCGCTTTGTAAACAGGCACAGGGACAGGCCGAGCATGAGAATCAGCACATTCACGAGAAAAGCAATCGGGCGCGCGGAAAGATACGCCCAGAACGCGGCCAAACTCTGCCGGTACAAAAGCTCGATGAATACGTCGAGCAGCAGGGCGCCGAGCAGACAGCCGAGCACCACCCGGTTATTCCGGATAAAAGTATGAAACCGCCTGATTTCCTTCGCCCCCTTTTTTGCCGTTTGACGCCATTATAAAGCGGGGCCGCTGGAATTTCAAGCGGTTTCAAAAAATGTAAGATTTTTTTGCAATCGAACGCCTTTTGTCGATGGCATCACGCGAACTGAGCGTTGTACAGCTGCTTATAAAAAGTATCCTGCGCCATCAGCGTTTCATGCGTGCCGCGCTCGACAATTTCACCGTCACGCACGACGAGGATCATATCCGCATTGCGGATCGTCGAAAGCCGGTGCGCGATGACAAAGCAGGTTTTATCCGCCATCAGCGCCCGCATGGCCCGTTGAATCCGCTGCTCCGTGCGCGTGTCCACATTCGAGGTAGCCTCGTCGAGAATCAGGAGCGAAGCGTCGAGCAGCATTGCGCGCGCAATCGTCATCAGCTGCTTTTGCCCCTTGGAGATGTTCGCGCCATCGTCATCGAGCACGGTGTCGTACCCCTCGGGCAGCGTCATAATGTATTCGTGGATGCCGCACGCCTTGCAGACGCGTTCCACATCGGCGCGCGTGGCCGTCTCGCTGCCGTAGGCGATGTTTTCGAACACCGTGCCGCTGAACAGCCAGGTATCCTGCAGCACCATGGAATAATTCAGCCGCAGACTCTTGCGCGTCAGCGTCTGTACCGGGTGACCGTCGAGGCGGATCTCGCCGCTGTCCACATCGTAAAAACGCATCAAAAGATTGATGATCGTCGTTTTGCCCGCGCCGGTGGGGCCGACAATGGCAATCAGCGCCCCCTTGGGCACATGCAGCGACAGATCCTTAATGATCTGCCGATCCGGCGTATAGCCGAAATTGATATGCGAAAGCTCCACCTCGCCATCTACGGCCTTGAGATCGATGGCGCCCGCCGCATCGGCCGGCTCCGGCGCTTCATCCAGCAGGCGGAACACGCGTTCCGCCGCCGAAAAAGCGGATTGCAGTTCGCCGACAATGTTGGCGATCTCGTTAATCGGGCCGCTGAATTTTCTCGAGTACAGCACAAAGGAGGAAATATTGCCGATGGAAATCGCGTTGTTTAAAAATAAAATGGCGCCGAAAAAGCTGACGAGCGAGAGCGAGAGATTGTTGACGAAGTTGACCGAGGGCCCCACGAGACTGCCGTAATAATCGGCCTTGTAGTATGCATCGACCGTCTCGTCGTTCTGGCGGTCCAGCTTTTTAATCGTATTTTCTTCCTGGCTGTAAGCGCGCAGCGTTTTTTGGCCGCTGATCATCTCCTCCACAAAGCCGTTCAGCTCGCCGAGTTTTGCGGAACGCTTGCGAAAGAGTGGGCGCGTAAAGCCCGTGATTTTCTTGGTCAGCACAAAGGACAGCGGAACCGTGACGACAAAAACCAGCACAAGGACCGGTGAAATGGCAAGCATCATGGCAAGCGCGCCGACCACCGTAACGACGCTCGACAGCACCTGCACAACGTCGTTTGAGAGCGAGGTGTTAATGGTGTCGATATCATACGAAATGCGGCTGAGGATATCGCCGGTCTGGTTCATATCGAAATAGCCGACCGGCAGTTCTGTGAGCTTATTGAATACGTCGCGCCGCATCGTGTTGACCACCCGGCGGCTGATGACGATCATGAGCCGCGCCAGCGCGTAGGACAAGATGGAGGACGCCACATAAAGCACCACCATCAGAACGGCATAAAAACCGACGCTCGAAAAATCGACGTGACCGGTGCCGAGCTCCATCGCGTCGATGGCCAGACCGGAGGCATACGGGCCGGCCAGCGCGAGCAGATTGCCGCCGACCGTCAGCAGGATGCAGATGGAAAACAGCAGCTTATAGCGCAGAAGGTACGGAAGCAACCGCGAAAGGATCGCACCTTTTTTCATTTTTACCTTTTCCTTCATGCGAGCACCCCCTCTCCGGCTGCCGGGCCAACGCGCCCTTCGCCAATCTGCGATTCACCGATTTCCCGATACAGCGGGCAGGTTTCCATCAGCTCGTCGTGCGTGCCCATGCCGATGACGCGGCCGTTCTCCATAACCAGAATTTTCTCAGCGTGCATGATGGAGCTGACGCGCTGCGCGACGATGATCTTCGTCGCCTGCGCGTAGTGCAGGCGGATTTCCTCGCGCAGACGGGCGTCCGTCTTATAATCGAGGGCGCTCGAGGAATCGTCGAGCACCAGAATTTCCGGATTGCCGGCCAGCGCGCGCGCCACGAGAAGGCGCTGCTTCTGACCGCCGGACAAGTTCGCGCCCTTGATGGCGACCGGAGCGTCCAGCCCGCCCTGCTCCTCGATAAAATCGAGGGCCTGCGCGCGCCGCGCCGCCTCGATCAGTTCTTCATCCGAAAGGTTTCGCCCCAGGCGGATATTCTCGCGGATGGTATCCTTAAACAGCGTGTCGTTCTGAAAAACAACGCCGAATTTTGCGCGCAGATCCGTCGTCGCATAGTGGCGGATATCGACACCGTCGATTTCGATCGCACCCTCTTTGACGTCGTAATAGCGCATCAGCGCGCGGATCACCGTCGATTTTCCGGCGCCGGTCGCGCCGATGATGCCGAGCGTCTCGCCGCGCTGCAATTCAAAATTGAGGCCGCGCACGGTAAACGTACCGCGGTCATAGCGAAACACGACATTACGGAACGCGATGTGCGGCGCGTGTTCGGGCAGAAAACTGTAATGCGGTTCCGTTTCAAAAAGCTCGACGGGCGTGTCCAGCACCTCCAGCACACGGGCGGAGGAGGCCGCCGCACGGGAAAGCATCGTGAACATACGGTTGATGGCCATCAGCGCGTTGAGCACGATCGTAAACAGATTCATAAACGCGATGATTTTGCCGATTTCGGTCGTGCCGTTGTTGACGCGCACACCGCCCACCACAATGACGGCGACAATGCCGAGATTCAAAAGCAGACTCATCACCGGGTTGATGAGCGCCATGGTTTTTTCCGCCGTGCGCTCCTTCTCAGTCAGATCGTCGTTGACGCGTTTGAAGCGCTCGCGCTCATAGGCGGATTTCGAAAGCGCCTTGATCACACGAATGCCGACGGCGTTCTCGCGCACCACACGGAGCATGCCGTCCGAGGCCTTCTGCACGATGCGGAACAGGCGCACGCCCTTGCGCGAAACGTAAAAGGTGATCGCGCCGACAATCGGCAGCGTCGCCACCATGATCAGCGTCAGCACCGGGTCGAGCGTCAGCGTGACAATCACGCCGCCGACGAGCAGGATCGGCGCGCGGACGCCGAGGCGCTGGATCATGCCGACGGTCTGGTGCAGCACATATGTATCGCTCGTCATGCGCGAAATCAGCGACGGGATGGAAAACTGGTCGACGCGCCGTTCCGAAAGATAGGAGATCCTGCGGAACAGGTCATGCCGGATCTGCCGCGTGCAGTCCCGCGCCACGGCCGATGCCATCCGGTTTGCCGCGATGTTGCCGATCCAGGCGAGCAACGAACAGACGATCATCAGCACGCCCCAAACGCACACCGGGCCGATCTCTCCAAGCGGGATCAAATCGTCGATGATGTAGGACAGAATCCATGGGATGACGAGTTCCACCAGCGTGCCGCCCGCCTTGATGCAGAAGCCGACGCTCATGCGTGGGATGAACGGCTTCAGATAGACAGCCAGTCGTTTCAATACAATTCCCTTCCTTTTGCCCCTTGCGGCGTCTCCACCGCTTTTAGTTGTATTTGCAACTATTTTACCATGTACTTTACCGAATTGCAAGAGGAAATCGATGCTTTTCCACACAGATCCCGCGCTGTGCTTGACTTTTTTCCCGTCGCCATGGTACAGTATTACAAATCCCAAGAAATACTCGAAGAAGGAGTGGTACACCATGCTGCACACCGATTTCGACCCCGACCGCACCGCCGTCATCAGCCCGATTGACGTCATTGAGCCGGTCGACCATATGCCGCAGAGCATGGTCGGCGTTTTCTCGCACAGAATTGTCGACGCTTTTGTGGCCCGCACCGGCAGTGAGCCGATCACCGTCTTCAAAAGCTGTATGGGGCATTTGCCGATTTACCGCTGCGTTTTACCCGACGGCTTTACGTTTGCACTCGTCAGCATGCCGATCGGCGGGCCGTTTGCGGCGGACATGCTGGAAGAAACGCACGCGATGGGCGTTCGGCAATTCGTGACGTTCGGCTCCTGTGGCGCGTTGGACCACCAAGTTACGGCCGGCCACCTGCTCGTGCCGACGGCGGCCGTGCGGGACGAGGGGACCTCCTACCACTACCTGCCGCCCGCAGAGGAAATTGCCCTGAAGCCGGACGGCGTAGCAGCCGTCTGCGACGCGCTCGACGCACTCGGTGTGCCGTATACCCGCACAAAGACCTGGACGACGGACGGCATCTTCCGTGAGACCCGCGGCAAGGTGAACAAGCGCTTGCAGCAGGGCTGCGCCGTCGTCGAGATGGAATGCGCCTCGATGGCCGCCGTAGCCGAATTCCGCGGCTTCTCCTTCGCGCAGTTCCTCTGGGCGGCCGATTCGCTCTCGGGCGAAGCATGGGATTCGCGCATCCTCGGCCATCTGGATCTGGACAGCGGTGCATTATATATGGAAATCGCCATACAGGCGCTGCGCAACTTGCAGAACAAGCAGGAGGCAGATATATGAACATTTATTTTCCCAGCTGCAATTTCACGAAAGCCAGCCCGGAAGCCGCGAAAAAAATCCGCGCCTGGATGCGGGATCAAATGCCGGTAGCCGGCTGCTGCCGTCTGGATAAGACGCCGCGCGCTGCGGACGACACCGCCATCTACTTTTGTCAGGCCTGCCGCGAGGTGTTGGAAGACCACATGCAAACGCGCAGCCTGTGGGAATTTCTGGACGAGTCATCCGATTTCCCGCTTCCCGACTACAACGGCCTGCGCATGAACCTGCAGGACTGCTGGCGCGACCGCGCGCATCCGGAGATTCACGCGGCTGTGCGCAGCTTACTGCATAAAATGCACATCGACGTGGTTGAACTGGACGCCAACCGCGAAAAGGCGGATTTCTGCGGCAACCTGCACGCAGAACCGAAAGCCCCCGATCTGCAGGCACAGGTCGCCGCGCAGGTTGGACGGCCGATCTGGGAAATGCCTGCGGCGCTCGAGGCAGCACTCATGCGCGAGCAAGCCGAAAAAATCACGGAGCGCTGGGCCGTCACCTATTGCAACCGCTGCAAGGCCGGTTTGCAGACCGGGGGCGCAAACGCCGTGCATCTGCTCGAGCTCATTACGGGCACAGCGGCGCTCTGATTTTGGAATGAATCGCCGTAAAAAGTTAACAAACCCTTAATATTCCCCGCACAGACTGGAAATGTGCGGGGATTTGGTCTATAATTATACTGGTTTTTTATCGTTCCCCTGCAGCCGCCAGGCCGCGTGCACAAC
Organism: Ruminococcaceae bacterium UBA1417; assembly: GCA_002305575.1. GTDB lineage: Bacteria > Bacillota > Clostridia > Oscillospirales > Acutalibacteraceae > Hominenteromicrobium. The sequence continues at coordinate 68,014 of DBPP01000015.1, read as the reverse complement.
TTCAATCTTTATTATAAAACAGGAGGGTTCACCGTGAAAGAAAATATGACCATTCAGAATCTGTACGACCTGCGCAACACCATGGCACGTCCGCTTTTGGAAAATCTCACCTATCCGTGGGAGGCGCTGCCGCTGATCGGCTCCTTCATTCTGGAGCTTGGCAAAACACTCTCGCCTGACGAGTACGAGCTGCGGGGCGAGAGCATTTGGGTGGCAAAGAGCGCCAAACTGTACCCGAACACCTACATCGCGGGCCCGACGATCATCGGCCCGAACACCGAGGTGCGCCCCGGCGCGTTTATCCGCGGCAACGCGCTGATCGGCGCTGGCTGCGTCGTCGGCAACTCGACGGAAATCAAAAACGCGATTCTGTTCGACGGCGCACAGGCACCGCACTACAACTACATCGGCGATTCGATTCTCGGCTATAAGGCGCACACCGGCGCGGGCGCGATTACCTCGAACCTCAAGCAGGACCATTCGCCGGTCACAATCCTTGCCGGCGGAGAACGTGTGGAAACCTCCATGCGGAAATTCGGCGCCATGCTCGGCGACGGCGTAGAGGTTGGCTGCGGCAGCGTGCTCAACCCGGGCACCGTCGTGGGCCGCGGCGCACGCATCTATCCCCTTTCGATGGTGCGCGGCTTTGTGCCGGGCTTCAGCATTTACAAGCGCGCCGGGGAGATCGCTGAAATCCACGATTGAGAGAGGAGCAGCCTATGCTCGAAACCATACAAGCCATTTTGGAGCGGGTGCTGAATTCCAGCCTGCTCACGACGTTTCTGCTCGCGGTGCGCGCGGTTACGCCGTTCATTGCGCTGTACGTCATTTGGCGCTCCTACACCTCCTTTAAGAAAGGGCAGCGCCGCAAAGATCCGGTCATTATGCTGGAGGATGCGGCGACCGGCGCCCACTTCCCCGTGCTGTACTGGGAGAACTCCATCGGTCGCAGCCGCAGCTGTGACATTCAGATTCCGGACAACTCCGTCTCCCGCGATCACGCGGTGCTGATGCGGCGCGACGAGGGCTGGTTCATCTGCGACACCGGCTCGCATCTGGGTACACGCGTGCACGGGCGAGAGATCACGGAACCGACGCTCGTCGAGGTCGGAGATAAGTTTTCGATGGGCACGACGACGCTGATCCTGCGCAACGCCACGGACGTCCCGCAAAAAAAGCATAGCATTTTCACCGGCTTTTCCAAAGAAGCCGCCTCCCCCTTCAAGCTGATGCTCTGCGTCACGCTGGTCCAGCTCTCGATGACGCTGCAGCTCATGCTGGGGACGGGACAGTTTCGGCTGTTCCCCATCGCGCCGTTCGGCGTTTTGTTTCTCGCAGGCTGGAGCCTGTACTTCTTCTCGCGGCGCATTTTAAAGCGCGTCAGCTTTGAAATTGAGACTGTGGCGCTGCTGCTCAGCAGCATCGGCATTCTGCTTCTTAGCGGTCAGGGCCTCGACGCCGTAAAGATGCAAATCGCCGCCATGCTGATCGGCATCGTCCTGTTCTGTTTCCTCGTCTGGTTTTTGAGCGATCTGGAGCGTGTGATGAAGGTGCGGCTATACATCGCCATTGCGGCAATCCTGCTCTTTGTGCTGAACCTCCTGATCGGCACGGAGATTTACGGCTCCAAGAACTGGATCATCATCGGACCCATCAGCATTCAGCCCTCCGAGCTCATCAAGATCGCGTTTGTTTTCGTCGGCGCCTCGACGCTCGACCATCTGCAAACGAAAAAGAACATCACCGAATTCATCGTCTTTGCCGGCGCGTGCCTTGGCTTTCTCTTCCTGATGAAGGATTTCGGCACGGCGCTGATCTTCTTCGCGACCTTCCTGATCATCGCATTCATGCGTTCGGGCAGCTTCCGCACAATCTTCCTGATCCTTGCGGCGGCCGCCTTCGGCGTTTTTTTGATCGTGCAGTTTTTACCGCACGTGACGCAGCGCTTCGACGGCTGGATGCACGTTTGGGATTATCCGGACAGCCTCGGCTACCAGCAGACACGCACGCTGACGTACATCGCGAGCGGCGGCCTGTTTGGCACGGGCATCGGCAACGGCTATCTGAAATACATCGCCGCTTCCGACAGCGACCTCGTTTTCGGCATGCTCTGTGAGGAGCAGGGGCTTTTCATGGGCCTCGTCGTACTTGCGGGTCTCGCACTGTTCATTCTTTACGCACGCAGCGACGTGACGCGCAGCCGTTCCACTTTCTACGCGATTGCCGCCTGCGCTTCGGCCGGTATGCTGCTGTTTCAGGCCTGTCTCAATATCTTCGGCCCGACCGATGTGTTGCCCTTTACCGGCGTGACGCTGCCCTTTATCAGTTCCGGTGGCTCGAGCATTCTCTCCACGTGGGGCCTGATGGCCTTTCTCAAGGCTTCCGATGAACGCACCTATGCCGCAAAACGCGGTGGGCGTCGCCGTCCCGGCGTGGAAAACAGTTACATGCAAGCGCCGGAAAAACCCGCTTCTACGAGCCGGGGCAAAACGAACACGGCGCCAAAACGTGCGCAGGAAGTGGCGCCCCAGCACACCGTTGCGCGCCCCCGCCGCATGGAGGTCCGCATCCCGGAGGACAAGCTTTCGCCGGGCGCAGGCCGGCATGTGCGCCGAAAGGAGAGTGACCGCAGATGAAAACAACCGGCTTTCGTTCCTTTGTGCTTTATATTCTGCTCGCAGCTTTTTTGGGCGGGCTCGGTTATTTTCTCGTTATGCTCGTCGTAAACGGCGAAAACTGGGTGGCACAGCCGTATAACGGTTACATCTACGCCGAAGACAGCACACTTTCTGCCGGCACCATCACCGACCGCGACGGCATGATCCTCGCGAAAACCGTGGACGGCAAGCGCACCTACGCTGAAAGCGAAAGCGTGCGCCGCTCCCTGCTGCACACAGTCGGCGATTCGAGCGGCTACATTGGCACAGCGGTACAGGCCGTGCACCGCTCCAGACTGATCGGCTACAACCTGCTGACCGGTCTCAACGACACAATTTTTTCCGGCCTTGGCACCGACATCCGCCTGACGATTGACGCCGATGCGAACGCCGCCGCCTTTGACGCGTTCGGCGTGCGCGACGGTTCAGCCTTCCTCTACAACTACGAAACCGGCGAAGTGCTCGTCAAGATCAGCGCGCCGACTTACGATCCAATGAACGTGCCAGAGGACCTTTCGGAAAACGAAGCGTATGAAGGCGTTTTTCTCGACCACACGCTTTCCTCCAGCTATACGCCCGGTTCAATCTTTAAACTGATCACAGCTGCGGCGGCGATGGAGGCTTTCCCCGACTGGAACACACGCACCTACACCTGCGAGGAGACGTGTACCGTTGGCGACGGTCAGGTTACATGCCTCGATTACCACGGCGAGTTGACGCTTGAACAGGCTCTCGGTCATTCGTGCAACATCTATTTTGCAAAGCTCGCGCTCGACCTCGGCGCAGACACGCTCCAGAAAAAAGCGAAAGAGATGGGCTTCGGCGAAGCTTTTCAGTTTGATTCCGTTTCAACATACGCCAGTTCCATCGACCTTTCCAACGCCGACGACCTCACGCTCGCGTGGTCCGCAGTGGGCCAGGCGGATGTGCTGGCCAACCCGTACCACATGGCGCTGCTGATGGGTGCGATTGCGAACGGCGGTTCCACGCCGGAGCCATACCTCATGGGCAGCGGTACCGGTACAAAATACGCGCTGACGGACAGTACCACCGCCGCAGCGCTGCATACGATGATGCGCAACAACGTCGCGAATTACTACGGCGATGGGATGTTCGGCGGCTACACGCTCTGTGCGAAAACCGGTACCGCCGAGCTCGACAACCAGAAGCCAAACTGCTGGATTGTCGGCTTCTCCGACGACCCGGCGGCGCCGTATGCGTTCGCTGTATGCGTGCAGGAGGGTGACTCCGGCCTGTACACGGCCGGTCAGGTCATCGCCGCCGCGCTCAACGCACTCGGCACCTAAAGCGTCCCCATATAAAGTTTAATTTATTTCTGTCGCGCAAAACGGCGTCCATCGGCTTTTGCCGCCGATGGGCACCGTTTTTTATCTGGCTTTTTTCGCGCATGTAGCGTAAGTTTCTTTACGTGAACCTACATTTTTGATATACTGAAAAAAAGCAATACACCGTTTGCTGATTTCCTGTTCCGGAACCAAAAATAAAGGGGGGGCGATTTTCATGAAAAAACGTTTTGGACTTTTTCTTCTGGTGGTAATCGTACTGCTTGGCTGTCTGTTTTTCATGGTCTATAAATCTCGTATGCGCCCTGACGCAGAGGCGCCGCAGCCGGCCGTGCAGGAAATCCGCCTCGAGGATTTTGCCTATACCCCGGATACCGGCTACACCTTCCTGCCTGCCCCGTTTGGCACATCCCAGGAAGAGATGCTCTCGCTCTTTGGGCACAGTGTATCGGCGCTTTCCTCCCCCTACTACGCGCCGACCTTTCAACTGCTCGGCCTACCGTTTCATTACGATGCAGATTTTTCTCAAACAGGCACACTATTTTTTCTAGCTTTTAATGCTGCCGCCCCCAGCAAAGAGCCGGAGAAAATTGAGGCTGCCTATGCGGAAGCGCTCGCCTATTTTGAATCTGCTTTCGGTACTGCAAGCGAAAGCGAAACGACTGACACATTCACCAACAAAACCTGGTGGGCCAAAGACAACGCCAATTATTTTAGGCTGACCTGTTTCTACACCAATGGAATCCCATCTGGGCTTTGTTTTTTACTGTGCGAACCACAGGATCTGACGAAAAACTAACAAAAAAAGGCTGCAAGCTTCATGCTTACAGCCTTTTCTTTACTTATACCGTTTTGCCGTTGCGGAAATCTTCCATATCGATCACACGGCCGCCTTCGAGCCGCGACCGCTCCGCCGCCAGCGCGATGAAGTGGCTTTCGAGCGAATGCTCGAGCGTCGTCGTGCGCGCCGTCGCTTCACGCTCCTCGATCAGCATTTCGAGAAAATCCTGCACGATGCCGCTGTCGCCGCCGCCGTGGCCCTTGAGGTCATCCGCAAGTTTTGTGACGTCGACAATTTCCTCCGGCTCGCCAAACACGCGGACGTGAATCTCGTTCGAACGCATGTCGGCCTCGATTTCTCCCTTTGTGCCCATCGCCTTGAAATAGCGGTAACAGTTTTCCGTGAAGGCGCACATTGTAAAGCTCATGGTCGCACCATCTGCAAAACGCAGGAGAATTTGCTGGTGATCGACGACGTCGTTGTCGCACAGGTAGACGCACCGGCCATAAGGGCCGCTGCGCAGCGCCTCGTATGTGCGCGCCTCTGTGGGGTCCACACCACAGGCAACGCCCGGCATCCACGTATTTCCGTGCCGGATACCTGTGCGCGGATCGGTAATGTAGATCTTCTCTGCGTCAAAAATGCAGGTTTCCTTCGCCTTGCAGCCACCGAGGCAGTACGGCGTGGCGCCCTCCGGCGCGCGATCCGGCCGAAACAGGTATGTGCTGCCGACCGACGACACGGCCGTGCACGTCTTGCCGAGCAGCCACGTGTAGATGTCCATATCGTGGCAGCACTTCTGCAAAATCATCGGGCTGGTCTCGCGGCTGTTGCGCCAATTGCCGCGCACGAACGAATGCGCCTGATGCCAGTAACCGACGTTTTCATTCGCACACACGGAAACGACGTCGCCGATACGGCCGCTGTCCAGAATACTTTTCAGCGTGTTGTAGAACGCCGTATAGCGCAGGACATGACAGACGATAATCTTGCCCGGGCAGCGCTTTTCGACCTCGATGATCCGGCGGCACTCCGCGAGATCCGGGGAGATGGGCTTTTCCATCAGGATGTTGTAGCCCTTCTCAAGTGCCGGGATCGCGTGTCCGACATGCTGGCGGTCCATCGTCGAGACGACCATCACATCCGCAAGTTGATCCTGCGCCAGCATTTCTTCCGCGCTGGAAAAGCAGTTTTCTTCCGGAATCCCGTAGAGTGTCCGCGCCTTTTCGACGCGCTCCGGGCGGATATCCGCCACCGCGACCACCTTCATTTTGTCCGGGAACAGCGTTTGCATCGAGGCGTACGTGCTTCCGCGGTCTCCAAAGCCGGCAATCGCAAATGTAACCGGTGTTTTCATGGTTTCTCCTCCTGTTTCCCAAAATATGCGAAGAGCGCCGGCCCGCACCTGCGTGACCGGCGCCCTTACAGACGGTTTTATCGATTTCTTTCAAAGCGGTTGATCGCCGCGACAATGCCCTTAATCGAAGCCAGACTGATGTTGTTGTCGACGCCGACGCCATACAGCGCCTTGCCGTCGCGCTCCAGATGGATGTAGGAAACAGCCTTGGAGTCCGCACCCTTCGAAATGGCATGTTCGCTGTAGGACACAAATTTGTAGTCCGTAATGCCAACGCTTTCGAGCGCCTTAAAGAACGCGTCGATCGGTCCATTGCCCTTGCCGCTGATCTTCTTCGCCTCGCCATTATGCTCCATGGTACCCTCGAAGTCCACAATCACCTCGCCGCCGAGATCGTTCTCCTCAAACAGCTTGTATTTCTTGAGGTCGTAGGGCGCGTGGAGCTGAACGTATTCGTTTTCGAAGAGCGTATACAGTTCCTCGGGGCTCATCGGACGACCGAGTGCATCGCTCGAACGCTTGACCTCTTCGCGGAAGTCCGGACGCATCTCCACCGGCAATACGAAGCCGTATTTGTCGCGGAGTGTGGAAACGGCGGCGTTGACGCCGAGATCGGCCGGCGCGCCCGCAGTGCTCGCTTCGAACGCTGTTTTCTGGCGCAGCTGCAGCTTCTTGACCGCATCCTCGCGCATCTTGTATTTCAGGATCTTGCCGGCGGCATTCATCGGGAAGCCATCGACAAAATCGACATAGCGCGGCACCTTGTGCTTGGCCATATGCGTGCGCACAAAGTCCTTGATTTCCTCTTCAGTCGCGGTCTCGCCCTCCTTGAGCACGACGCACGCCATGATCTCTTCGCCATACTGCTCATCCGGCACGCCGATGACCTGCACATCCTTGATTTTCGGGCTCGTGTAGAGGAAGTCCTCGATTTCCTTCGGGTAGATATTCTCGCCGCCGCGGATGATCATATCCTTGATGCGGCCGGTGATCTGGTAGTTGCCGTCGGGCAAACGGCGCGCCAGGTCGCCTGTGTGCAGCCAGCCCTCGCTGTCGATGGCCGCCGCCGTGGCTTCGGGCATTTTGTAATAGCCGCGCATGATGTTGTAGCCGCGCGCGACGAATTCGCCGTCCACGTTATCCGGCAGATCCTCGTTCGTCTCCGGATCGACAATCTTGCACTCGACGCCGAACATCGCGCCGCCAACGGTAGCCACGCGTGTCTCGATGGAGTCGGTCGTCTTGCTCATCGTACAGCCCGGAGAAGCCTCGGTCTGGCCGTAGGTGATGCAGATCTCGCTCATGTGCATCTTCTCGATAACGTCCTGCATGACCTTGATCGGGCAGGGCGAGCCGGCCATAATGCCGGTGCGCATGTACGAGAAATCGGTCTTTTCAAAATCGGGGTGCTCGAGCATCGCGATAAACATCGTCGGCACGCCGTGAAACGCGGTGATCTTTTCCTGGTTGATGCAGGCGAGGCCCTTGCGCGGCGAGAACGCCGTAATCGGCGACATCGTCGTGCCGTGTGTCATCGAGGCCGTCATGGCGAGCACCATGCCGAAGCAGTGGAACATCGGCACCTGAATCATCATGCGGTCTGCCGTGGAAAGATCCATGCAGTCACCGATGGCCTTGCCGTTGTTGACAACGTTGTAATGCGTGAGCATAACGCCCTTCGGGAAGCCCGTGGTGCCGGAGGTATACTGCATGTTGCAGACGTCGTCCTTGTTGATGCGGGAACGACGGGCCTCCACCTCGCTCATCGGCACGCTGTCCGCAAGCGCGATGGCTTCTTCCCACGAATAGCAGCCCTTCTGGACGCTCTGGGTTGTGATGACATTGCGCAGAACCGGCAAACGCTTCGATTTGAGCTGTCCCGGCGCGCAGGTTTCCAGCTCCGGGCAAAGCTCCTTGATGATGCCGATATAGTCGCTGTCCTTATAGCCGTCGATCATGACGAGCGTATGGGTATCCGACTGGCGGAGCAGGTATTCCGCCTCGTGAATTTTATAAGCCGTATTGACGGTGACGAGCACCGCGCCGATCTTCGTCGTTGCCCAGAAGGTGATGTACCACTGCGGCACATTCGTGGCCCAGATGGCCACGTGATCGCCTTTTTTGACGCCCATCGCAATCAGAGAGCGGGCAAAGGTATCCACGTCGTCGCGGAATTCCTTATAGGTGCGGCTGTAGTCGAGCTCCGTATAGCGGAAGCAGGGCTGATCCGGGAATTTTTCGACCATCTTGTCGAGCACGTCCGGGAAAGTCATATCGATCAGCGTTTCCTTCGGCCACACATACTCGCCAGTACCCGCGTGGTTCTTCTGCAGCGGCGTCTCGCTGAGGCGCTCATCGAGGTAATCACGCATGTAATTGGCAAAGCGCGGGAAGACCACACCGGCGTCCGAAAGCTCCTGCGACCAACGCTTGACCCATTCGAGCGAAATGTAGCCCTCATAGCCGATGCCGAGCAGTGCGTCGAACATCTGGTGCAGCGGCAGGTCGCCGTCGCCCATCATGCGGTACTCGAGCACACCGTCCACCATCGCGCTGTCCTTCACGTGGACATGACGGATGTAGCTGCCGAGGTTCTGCACCGTTTCCTCGGGAGACTCGCCCATGTAGCGGTACGGATGGTGCATATCCCACAGCGCCGCAACGCCCTTGCAATTGACCGAGTCGAGCAATCTGCGCAGACGCTTCGTATCGGCGTACACGCCGTTTGTCTCGACGAGCAGCGTGACGCCAAAGCCCTCGGCGATCACACCGAGTACGTGGAGCACGTCCGCGACGTACGCATCGTCCACCTCACCCTCCGCTTCAGGATGCAGGTCGCCCAGCACGCGGATGTAAGGCGTACCGAGCTTCTGGGCCAACACAATATACTGCGTAATCTCAACGATATTCTGGTTGTGGTTTTCCTTCAGCTTCAGGCCGCAGCCGGAAGCCAGGCAGGGAATTTCAAGACCAAGTTCCTTTAGCTTTTTCACCGTTAGCGGCAGCTGGCTGTCTGTGAAGGGTCTTGCCTTAACGGCAAAGATATCGTCGCCTAGTCCGCGCACCTCGATACCGTTGAACTGCAAGTCTTTGGCCATCGAGTAGATGTCCGTCCATGAATAGTCCGGACACGCCAGGGTTGAAAAGCTGATTTTCATGGTGGTTTTGTCATTCCTTTGCTGAAAAATTCTGAGACGGCGGGCACACATTTTGCAATTTGCCGTGCCCAGGCCGTCGTTATCAGCCATTATACTACATTCTACATTGAAATTTCAAGTCCCAGCCTGTAAAAAACATGCAGAAAAACCATATGCAGTTTGGATATTTGTTTAGAATTATTTCCTCCGGCGCATTCTTTTTGCGGCGGCCGCCTTTCTGCACTTGCGGTAGATCTCCGGCTCTGCGGGCCGCGGGTCAGCGGAGCCGAAGGCCGATGCGAGTGCATCAGCCTGCAGTTTTTCCGCCTGCGCTCTTCCGATTTCAGGTACCGCCGCCTGCAGCCGCACCGGAAAATCGCGTTCCGTGCCGTCCATCCCACGCAGCATTCCCGCCCGCTGCAACACCTTCAGGCACTGGGCGAGCATCTCGCGAGCATCCGCACACCGGCGACGGAAGCGCCTGCGCCGGACGAGCGCCACGCAGATTGCGGTCAGCGCCATACAGCCCAATCCCACCAGAAGCGGAAACAGCCAGGCCGGCCATTCCCGCAAAGCGCTCTCCGTCTCATCCGGGCGCACACCCGTTGGCCGGGGAACCGGCGTCTCGGTTGCCGTCACGGCGTTCTCCTGCGTCTGCGGCGTCGGCGATGCCGTCGCTGTCGCCGTCGGCGAAGGCGTTTCGGTCGGCTGCATCGTCTCCTCCGCCTCCGGCGACGCCGTCGCGGCCCCTTCCGGACGCGCGTCCACCACACTGCCCGGCGGCGTAGCTTCCACAGGCACCCATGCGCCGTTTACAAACACCTCTATCCAGGCGTGCGCCTCGCGATCCGTCAAAACAGCCGCATAGCTGCCGTCGGCCTGCCGGTGAAAACCGTCGGCCACATAGCCGGTCACATACCGCGCAGGGTATCCGTACAGGCGGAACAACAGCGCCGCCGTCGTTGCGTAATGCTCGCAGTAACCGCGCTTGTTGTAAAACAGGAAGTATTCCGCAGGGTCCGTCCCGGGTGGCACAAGTCCCGGCGAAAGCGTGTATTCAGTCGTTGCATGCAGCGTCTCCAAAATAAATGCGCGCACGTTTTCGAAGCCGGTTTGCGGATTTTCCCGACAGAACGCCCGCAGCTGTTCGAGTGCATCGGGCACAGCGGCGTACGCTTCCTCCACAAATTGCGCATACCGCGCCGTACCGCCGCTCGTCTGCATTTCGCCCCCATTCGGTTCGGAATGCAAAAGCAGGCTGTCTATCGGAAAAATGGCCGCGCCGGAGGCGCTCGTTTCGGCAGCCTGCGGGTAATACGCAAAGCTGTCCCGGTTGTCGCTCGTGCTTTGCAGCTGCGCGCCGTATGGCGTGTAATCCCCCGCCGCGCTGCCATTCAACCGCGTGACAACCAGTGTCTGCGCCTGTTCTCCCGCCAGTGCACAGCGCATATACGCGCCGTTTTCCATCCATTCGCGCGCATGATCCAATCCATCGGCCTCCAGCGCCTCAAAAACCGCTGTTGCGTCCACCGCTGACCAACGCCCGCTTTCATAAACGCCGCCCAAAAAGTTGCGCAGATAAATCGGCCCTTCAGGACGCACGTCTACGGTCACGGCCAACACGTCATCCCCGGTGATGTACCGTCCACTGGATACGGCGCTCGTGCGATCCGGGTCATCCGCGTCCGTATTGTCCGGCAGCAGAACCGCCTGCACGCGGCGCGGCAGCGCCAGAATCGCGTCCATATGCGGCTGCAAAACGGCATAGACGCCAAAAAAGGCCGCAAGGCATACGGCGGCAAGCAGCATGCTCCCATGACCGGACGCACGGCGCCGCGACCGCATGTCCCGATGCTGCGCCGGCGGTTGACGCCGGGCGGATTCCAGATGCGCCTGTGTATGGAACAGGAGCAGCATCGGCACCGGCCAGAACGGCAGCCGGCCCAAAGCGGCCGCTAGTATTGTAAACGGCAGGGAAACGCCGTACGCAATCCAGCTGAGTCGGAACACAAACGCAACGAGATACAGCAGCAGGACAAATACCACCGCCGCGAGGCAGATCACCTGCGTCATATCCAATTCGGAAAGCGCGTACGGGTTTTCCAGCGTCAACCGCCACAGCAGACGGCATCGCGGCAGCAGGGCGTCCGGCTCCCAGCGCCAGACGGCGAGGGCCGCAACGCCCGCCGCAACACAGGCCCAAAGCCCGCGGTAACGCGTGAAAAGGCGCGTTACCCAGATAAGCACGCTTGTCCCCGCCGTAAAAAGCAGCGCTATCCGGCAATCGAAGACGAGCAGATTGAACGTCGCTTCCGCCAAAAGCAGCACGGCGCCGGCCCCACAAAACAGCGCGGCAAGGCCCGTAAGGCCCAGCGGCGCATGCCGCGCGGCCTCGCGAACGCTGACGCTTCCCACCCGAAGCGTCTCAGAGCTGGATTCTGTTTTCTTCGATTTGCTCCACATAATGCTCTCCATCCAGCTTCAAAACAGCATATTCATCCAAATACAGGCACGGCGTCGCATCCACAACCAAGATGGTTTCGCCTGCATCTGCCCGCAAAAAGCGCGCCTGCCGCACGACGTCCGGCAAAGGATGGTCGGAAAACGGCTTTGGCCGGCGCAAATGCGCTGCAAGCAACCGCATCAGCTCTGTACGGTCCTCCACGCGGTGCACTTCGACACGCTGTGTTTCCGGGTCATACCAGCACAGGTCGTGCGGCGCTTCGGCCGCAAGCAGACCGGCAGAAAGCGCATAGCAAAGCGTCCAGAAGGCGTCTGCCGCACCCGGATTCTGCGGCGGTGGCCCGCACAGCTCCCACCAGACGCAAAAGCGCGGGCGCGTCTCCAAACTGTAGCGCTTGGTGAGCAGCGTATCCTGCCGCGCGCTGAGCTTCCAGTGCACATCGCGCATGGCGTCGCCCGGCCGATACGCGTCGATTTCCCGCACCTCGGGCGGCGCGCCGTCCAGTACGCCGGGCGCACCGTCCTCCTCGGCAGGCAAAAGCGCCGCCCGCTCCAGCGCGACGGGCATCACCAGAAGGGCGGGCAGCAGCACAGCCTGCGCGCAGTCCCCTGTCTTTTTCCGGAAAGAAAAAAATGTGAATAAGTCCCAAACGCGCAGCTGCTCCACATCCACCGTCAGCAAACCGACATGAAGCGCCGTCAAAGGCAGGCTGATCTGCACCCGCCCGCGGCCTGCAACACCGCCGGAGACCTCCCGCACCAGCGCCGGTTCCCCCTGCACGCCGCAGCGCAGCTGAACAGAAAACCGATGCACCGGCACGATCGAGCGGTTTTGAATTTCAACCGCGCAGGCAAATGGCTCAAGCCGCCGCACACCGCCCTCCGGCAGTCGTACCGAAACATGAAGGCCGTGCCGTGCAAGAAGGGCCAGTACAACGAGCACCGCCTCGGCCACCCAAACGGAAACCGCAACCACGGCAAGCGCCGGCGCATGGTATAAGCCGCCCAAACACAGCAGAATCACGAAAAAAAATACAGTCACCAGAATTCGCACACGCATCCCCCCTTACTCCGTACAAAACACGCGCACACGCCGGCGCAGATAACGGTACGCACGCTGCCAATCCTATGCCTGAGCTTTATCGCGCAGCTTCGGGCGCGGCGTACTCTCCAGGATTTGCTTTAAAACCGTTTCGCGGTCCAGGTTCTCCATGTGTGCGCGGACGCTGAGCTGGACACGGTGGTTGATACAGGGCAAGAACTGCTCGGCAACATCCGCCGGCGCGACAAACGCGTTTCCCTGCAACCACGCCACAGCCTTGGCCATACGCACCAGTGAAAGCGTTCCGCGCGGGCTCGCGCCGGTTTCCAGCTGGGAACTTTGACGCGTGGCCTCCACCAGCCGCACGGCATAACGCGCGATGGAATCGTGGACGAAAACGGCCTCCACCTCCTGCCGGATGGCACAGAGCGTTTTCGCATCCATCTGTGGGCTGAGCGCATCCACGCGCCGCGCACTGTTCGCGCCCTTTGCCATCTCGCACTCGCTTTCGAAATCCGGGTAGCCAATCGCCGTACAGATCATAAAGCGGTCCATCTGCGCGGGGGGCAAAAGCTGTGTGCCGACGGCTCCAGCGGGATTCTGCGTTGCAATCACAAAAAACGGCTCGGGCAGGCGGCGCGTTTCCCCCTCCACCGTCACCTGGCGTTCCTCCATCACCTCGAGCAGTGCCGACTGCGTTTTCGGCGAGGTGCGGTTGATCTCATCCGCCAGCAGAAGATTGCAGAACACCGCGCCGGGTTGGTACACAAACCGGCCCAGCTCCCTGTGATAAATGGAAAAGCCGGTCAGATCCGAGGGAAGCACATCGGGGGTAAACTGAACGCGCTTCCAATCGAGACCGAGAAGCTTTGCAAACGCAATGGCCAGCGTCGTCTTGCCGACGCCGGGCATATCCTCCAAAAGCACATGCCCACCAACCAGCAGCGCCGCCATCACCTCGAGCGTCAGGCGTTCCTTGCCGAGGATAACGGTGTTGATTTGTAGCAGCACGTCCCGCACCGCTTTTCTGCGCATATCCATTTTTTCTCCTCCCTTTTTCCAATTCGGGGCAGTAGTTATTTATAGTATACCATATTTTTCCCTTTTCGCACGCAAAATTTATACAAAAATCGCCCGCCGGGTTTTCCCGGCAGGCGGTCACAGAATGTCTTATGTTATTTTCTCTCGTCAAGCGGTACGTAGGCCTGCTCCGTCAAAAGTGCACGGTAGGCCGGACGGATGATGCGCCCGCCGGTCATGAGCTCCTCGATGCGGTGCGCGCACCAGCCCGCGATGCGGGAAACGGCAAACATCGGCGTGTAGAGATCCTCCGGAATGCCGAGCATCTCATAGACAAGCCCGGAATAAAAATCCACGTTTGCGCATATGACTTTCTTGTTCCCAGTCACTTTTTTAAAGGCCTCCGGCGCAAGGCGCTCGATGCGCTCGTACAGCGCAAATTTATCCGCGTAGCCTTTCTCTGCCGCCAGCGTGCGTGCCTGCTGCTTGAGCACTACGGCGCGCGGGTCGGAAAGCGTGTAGATTGCATGGCCCACGCCGTAGATCAGGCCGCTCTTGTCGCCGACCTCACGCCGCAGAATACGCTCGACATAGCTTTCCACCTCGTCGTCGCTGTCCCAATGCTGCACATTCTGCATAATGTCGGTCATCATCTGGCGAACCTTATGGTTTGCGCCGCCGTGGCGGAAGCCTTTGAGAGAACCGATGGCCGCGGCAATCGTCGAATAAATATCGGTGTGTGCCGAGGACAGTACGCGCGCGGTAAACGTGGAGTTGTTGCCGCCGCCGTGCTCCGCGTGCAGCACCATGCACAGGTCGAGCAGCTCGGCCTCCTCGCGCGTGAAGTTGCGATCCTCCCGCAGCGCGTTCAAAATCGCCTCCGCCGTTTTGTGCTGCGGCTCAAATGGGTGGAAAAACATCGTCTTCTTGTCGAAATGGCGGCGCTTTACCTGATAGGCATATGTCATGATCGCCGGCATCCGCGCAATCAGCGAAATGCTCTGGCGCATATTGTTCTCGAGCGAAAGATCGTCGGGATCGTCATCGTAGGAATAGAGCGTCAGCACCGCACGCGCGAGCTTGTTCATCACATCCTTGGAAGGGTTTTTCATGATGACATCCTCGGGGAAGTATTCGGGCAGCTCACGATTCTCATAGAGCAGCTGGCAGATCCGGCCATACTGTCGCTTATCGGGCAGCTTGCCAAAGATCAGCAGCCACACGACCTCTTCAAAGGCAAAACGCCCCTCGGCGCGACAACCGTTTACAATATCCGTCACACTCAGGCCGCGATAGCTCAACCGGCCTTCATCGGGGATTTTATCTCCGTCGTCGATCAGGTAGCCGTGCACGTTGCACACATGCGTCAGACCGGCCATGACGCCGGTGCCATCCGCGTTGCGCAGGCCGCGTTTGACGCGGTAATACTCGTATTCGTCTTTGGTTATCACATTATTTGCGCGGTATTCCTCGCAAAGTTCTTTGACAGTTGTGCTTGTTTCACTTTCATTGATCAATCTCCGCACAGCGCTCACCCTTTCCAAAATTCCGCCTGAAGCGTATTGGCTCTATTGTAGCGCGCAAAAGTGTTTTCGTCAAGCCTTCTGCATATTTTCCGCCTCAATCTTTCATATCTTTGAAGATATTCGCAAAAATTGCGCTTTTAAGCGTTTATTTTTGCATGTTTCTTTCAAGGATTTTGCAATAGCTTTGCTTTGTGCCACCGATTCGAAAAAGAAAGGATGCTCCGCCATGAAGCCGTTTGTCCGCCGTTTACTCCTGTTTGCCGCCGCGCTGTACCTGCTGCTCGGCCTCAGCCCGCTCGCGTTGCGGCTTGCCTGTGCCAGCGGGCCGCAGGCCACTGCGTCCCCCAGCGCACCGGAAACTGCGGATGAAGCGGTGTTCCGCATTTACGATGAAGCCCGCGCACAAGTTTTATCCGTACCCGATGCGGATTTTCTCCGCGGCGCGCTCCCCTGTGAGATGACGCTGGACGCACCGGACGAAGCGCTGAAGGCGCAGGCCGTTGCAATCTACACGTTTTACAGTACGCGGCGCCTGCAAAACGAGGGAAACGATGCGGACTTTACCTGCAACAGCGCGGAAAAGCAGATCTACATGACCGACGAAGACCTCGCCGCTCTGTACGGAGAAGATTGGGATGACGCCAAAACACGGCTTGACGCCATCTGTGCAGAGGTTGCCGGGCAGCTGCTGCTCTACGACGGCCAACCGATCGAAGCCACCTATTTCGCGATTTCCGCCGGTTGTACGCAACCGTATGAAAATGTGTGGGACGACACCAGCTATCCGTATTTGCAGGCCGTAGCTTGCCCGTTTGACATGCTGTACGACGGCTACCAGACCAGCACGGCCATTTCGGCAGATGCGGTACGCCAAGCGTTTCCAGACGTTTCTTTTTCGGACGACCCTGACAGCTGGTTTACGGACGCGCGCTATTTTGAAAGCGGCTACGTCGAGAGCATCGACCTGTGTGGGCAAACGCTTTCGGGCGTCGCGGTACGCGAAGCGCTCGGCCTGCGCAGCGCGAGCTTTACCGTCGCTTTCGATGGAGAAACCTTTCTCTTCACGACGCTCGGCTTCGGGCACGGTGTAGGCATGAGCCAGGCTTCCGCCATTTACATGGCGGAGGAGGGCGCGGACTATGCTGAAATCCTCGCGTATTTCTATCCCGGCACAACGCTCTCCAAAGCCGGTTGATCTCCACAGAAAAACACGGGGGCCGCCCGCCTGTGCGGACCGCCCCCGAGAACACACTTTTTTATTTCGCTTTAAAGCGCAGGATGCGCATGGTATTCAAAACGGTCAGCGCGGTAACGCCAACATCCGCAAACACACCGATCCACATCGGCACAAAGCCGAAGGGGATGCAGAAAAGTACCGCAGCCTTCGTCGCCAACGCAAACAGGATGTTGAAGTGGATGACGCGCATGCTGCGCCGCGCAAGGCGGATCGCCCGCGGCAGCAGCGACAGGCTGCCGCTCGAAAGCACCGCATCCGCGGTTTCAATCGCCGCCTGCGAGCCCAAACCGACCGCCACTCCGCAGTCCGCCGCCGCAAGAACCGGCGCATCATTGACGCCGTCGCCAACAAACACCCGCGTACCTGCCATTGTCTCCACGGCCGCCGCCTTATCCTGCGGCAGAAGTCCCGCACGAAAATCCGATATGCCCACCTGCGCCGCTACAGCCTGTGCCGCCGACTCATGGTCACCGGTCAGCATGACAACCCGGCGCACGCCGATTTTCCGCAAAGCTTCCACAGCCGCTTTGGAATCGGGCTTGACCGTATCCGCAAGCGAGATGGTGCCGACCGCCCGGCCATTCTCCGCAACCGCAACGGTGCAGGGCGGTAGCTTGGAAACATCCACGCCGTTTTCCTTTAAAAAGGTGGTGCGGCCAACCAGTACCGGACGCCCATCCACTGTCGCGCGAATGCCGTGTCCGGCAATCTCCGTGATGTCCTGCGCCTCAGCCGTTTCGCCGGCCGCTGCGCGAATGGCTGCGGCCACCGGATGTGTGGAAAGCGCTTCGGCCGACGCCGCCAGCCGCAAAAGCGCCTGTTTCGGCCGGCCGTCCGCCACCCATACCGTCGATACAGAGAGCGCACCGGTCGTGATTGTTCCGGTTTTATCGAGCACCACCGTATCGGCCTTTGCAAGCGCCTCCAGATATTTGCCGCCCTTAATCAACATTCCGCTTTTAGACTGTGCGCCGATACCCGCAAAAAAGCCGAGCGGCACGGAAATCACAAGCGCACACGGGCACGAAGCGACAAGCATGGTCAACGCACGGTACAGCCAGACAGAGAAGGCCCCGAGGCCAAAGAGCGGCGGCAGGACCGCCACCAAAACGGCAAGCACAAGGACGATCGGCGTGTAGACGCGCGCAAACCGCGTGATAAGCTTTTCTGCTCTGCCTTTGCGCGCCGCCGATTCTTCGATCATGCGCAGGATGCGGCTTGCGGTAGAATCTTCAAACGCGCTTGTGACGCGAAGCGTCAATCTTGCGCCTCCGTTCACGCCGCCGGAAAGCACGCTATCCCCCGGACCGACCTCCACCGGCACGCTTTCACCGGTCAACGCCGCATTGTCCAGATAGGAGCAACCCTCCAGCACAACGCCGTCGAGCGGAATACGCTCATACGGATGGACAACCACCGTTTCACCCACGGCAACCGACGTCGGCGCAACGGTCTGCTCCACGCCGTCACGGCGCACACGCGCCGTATCCGGCCGCATTTCGGTCAACGCCGCAATACTGCGCCGGGAACGACTTTCCGCAATTTCTTCCGCACGTTCGCCGAGGTTGAACAGGATTGCAACGGCGGCTGCTTCGCCAAATTCCCCGAGACAAAACGCCACGACAACCGCAATCGACATCAGCACGTTTTCCGTGAAATTCAACCGGATCAGATTCTTGGCGCCGTCCGCAAAAACACCGCATCCGGCAAGCACCGTTGCAAGTCCGTGCAGCACAGCCGCCGTCCAACCGGGCAAATGCAGCAGATACTCGCTGATCAGGCCCGCGGCAAACAGGATGGCCGCCACAGGCAGCATCCACTCAGGCATTTCTGCGCCGTGATCGCAGCCGCATGCGCAACTCGTCTCATGGCTGTGTT
>DBPP01000015.1:0-49512 GCA_002305575.1 Ruminococcaceae bacterium UBA1417 | reverse complement strand
CGCGCGATCGTGACCGCATACGCATACGCCTTCTCTGCTCTTCATCCCTATCCCTCTCTTTGCAATATATGCTCAATTATTCATATTTTTATTAAAAAATAATCCCGAAGGGATTATTCTGAAATATGCTCGAGACCCATCAGGTAAATCTCGCGGACATGGGCGTCATCGAGCGAATAATAGGACTGCTTGCCATCGCGCTTGACCTTAACCAGATGCGCGTTACGCAAAAGCCGCAACTGATGGGAAATGGCAGACTGCCCCATCTCCAGCAACTCTGCAATTTCACAGACACACAGTTCCCGCTGGAACAAAACACACATGATGCGGATACGCGTTGTATCGCCGAACATTTTAAACAGTTCCGCAAGTTGAAACAGCGTATCGAGCGGCGGAACATTCGCCTGCACCGCCTGCAAATCGGCGTGGGCATGCTCTCCAGCACATTCCGGCACCTCTTTTTTCGCTTTCTTCTTGGAAGGCTTCGATTCAATTTTCGCTGTCTTACCCTTTTCTTTTTTCGCCATGCTTTCGCTCTCCATTCAACATATGAGCGTTTGTTCATTTATCGATTTCATTATAGCGGTACGCATCAATTTTGTCAACATGTTCTTTGCAATGTTTGACGATTTTTTATCGACTGATACAGTGCCTTGCATCCGCGCAGAACATCACGGTAGGTTTCGTCGAAATCGCCGGTATACCAAGGATCGGCAATGCTGCCATATTCTCCGGCAAATTCCAGCAGCAGATGGACTTTATGCGCCGGGTCACCGCCGGTGATGCGTTCGATGCCACGCACATTGGCGGTATCCATTGCGATCAGATAATCCCAGCGGTCATAGTCGGCGCGCGTGAGCTGCACCGCAGCACGCTTTTCGAAGGGAATGTGCATTTCGATAAGCTTGCGGCGCGTGCCGCTGTGAATATCATTTCCGATTTCCTCGCGGCTGACCGCACAGGACGCAATTTCAAACCGCTGTGCATCCCCGCCCCGCCGCACGATTTCCTTCATAACAAACTCCGCCATTGGACTGCGGCAGATATTGCCGTGGCACACAAAAAGTATTTTGGTCATTGTGGTTTTGTCCCTCCATAAACCTGCAAGCCCTGATCTTTACGGACTTTTCAACATTTTTACCACACAGCGCATACAAATCCGCGCCGTTGTATCGTGCTGTTTTGGACTTTCCGTTTCGGTCTTTTGGGTCGGTCATGAGACTTTTTTCGAGCTTCCGATTCCTTTCCGTCCCGGAAATTCTGTCCTGGAAAGCACGCCAGCTGTATTATACCATAACAGACCGCCTTTTGCACAGCAATCTAGCCTGTGTCCGGCGTTTTTCTCTTTCCAGCGATCTAAACAGCAAAGGCGACGGCATCCCTTGCCGTCGCCTTTGCTGTTTCAAATATCGGACTTGAAAAAGTGTGTTTGAAGCCGGTTCCATACAGAGAGCCACTTTTTTCATCTGCGGTGGCCCTAAATAAATTTGCTTTTTGAAATATCGGCCAATTTCTCAATATAGTACGCGAAATTTTCTTTTTTAGAGAGCAATCAGGTGTTGCGGGTGGTGTGATCCTTTCCTCGGCAAAGCGAGACGCGTCGAATAGACGTATCGCAATGGGACGGCCGTCCCTTCCCCGCAACCGGCAGAAAATTCTGGCCGTCGATGACAAGCAGCCGGGCTTCTTCCAGATTCTTCGCCCAGATTCTCTGCATGGAGGAACTCCCCCTGCAGTCTCCTGATGGATTGGTGGTATTCGCGCTCAATCTTCCGCTGTTCCTTGGACGCCACCAAAATGCAGGGCGTGTTTTTCAGCGCCCGGTGGTCACGGCGGAAAGGGATGCCGTCGCGTTGGGGGCCGAGATCTCCACACACATCCCGCTGACTACCAGAATCAGGTTGACGTGTGCCTCTGCAAACGCCCGGCGCTGGTCGTTAAGCACCAGATCGGGACTGCCGCTGCAAGGGCCCCCGCACCCATGCAGTTTTCTCCGCATTGCAATATCGCAAGAGCATCGCCCATCGTCTCCAGCCCCGGGGTCTACGGGCGTTTTCTTTCCGTCTTTGCGCCGCGGACACGATGGAACACAACATAGTTTCCGCACACGTCCCGCCCCATGGGTGCCGCAGATTTCGCGGTCAGTAAAGGCTTTTGATGATCTCAACACACCTTTCAATGCCGAGCGTCCCGCTATTCAGTGTAATATCGTAGTTTTGCGCATGCCCCCACTTCATATCGGTATAGAAGCGATGATAGGCGGCGCGTCGCTTGTCCTTCTCCCGCAGGCGTTGTTCAGGGGATTCTTCCCGCTCGCCGTAGACGGTTGTGATCCGCTGGGCGCGAAACGCCAGATCCGCATGGATGAAAACCCGCAGGCAATCCGCTTTATCGCGCAGAATATAGTCGGCGCATCGGCCGACTATTACGCACGACTCCTTTTCCGCAATCTCAGCAATCAGCTTATATTGGATTTCCCAAAGATAATCGGCGTTATTGGGCAGGGCGCCACGATGAGAAAACGCTGAAGAAAGGAATCCGCCCGGCGCGTACTCGCCAGCTTCCTGGACATAACTCTCGCTAAATCCGCTTTTTTCCGCAATTTCCTGCAGAAGCTCATTGTCGTAGCACGGAATTCCGAGCGCGCTGGCCACGGTCTTCCCGATGGTCCGGCCTCCGCTTCCAAATTCACGGCTGATTGTGATGACTCTGTTTTTCATTTTCAGCAGCCTCCTTTTTCCTGAAGATTCGCGGCATGCGCCGCATGTTTTTTTAAATGATTCCTTTCATATATAAGCAGTGCCAGCGACAGGATAAACGCCAGACCGTCCGCCACGGGACCCGTCCACAACACGCCTGTCACACCCAGATATAAGGGCAGGATCAACGCGGCGGGCACAAAAAACAGGATTTGCCGGGCCAGAGAAAGAATCGCGGATTTTACGGGCTTGCCAATTGCCTGCAGATAGACCGCAGCGACGGTCTGAAATCCGGTCAACGGGCAGAGTAGAAGGAAAATGCGGAACGCCATAACGGCAAATGTGTTGTACAGCCCTTCTTCGGAGCCGAACAGGGAAACAACGCTCATGGGTGCAAACTGGAAAATCAGGAAAGCGGCGATGGACACAACCTCCGACGCAATCAGCGCGATCTCCAGCGCCTTTTTTACGCGCTCGTGATTTTTCGCACCATAGTTGAAACCGATAATCGGTTGCGCGCCAGTGGCAATGCCCAGCAGAATCGCAATCATGATCTGGTTGACTTTCATAACGATACCGGTTGCTGTAAGCGGTATCTCCGCGCCGTAAATGGACGAAGCACCGTACTTGGCCAACAGATTGTTGGTCAGCGCCATAACAATTGTAATGGCAAACTGCGTGATAAAACTGCTCAGCCCAAACGTCACAATGTTTCCGCAGGTCCTTCGGCCCAACCGAAAGGCAGCCGCCTGCAGACGGATGCTCTTGAACCGGGGCACGTACACGACCGAGATGATAAACGAAGCGACCTGCCCGATAACCGTGGCGATGGCCGCGCCCTCTACCCCCATATCAAATATAAAAATCAAAACGGGATCCAAAATGACATTGATGACCGCGCCGATAACCATGGAAAACATCGCATACTTCGGGCTTCCGTCTGCGCGTATCATGGAATTGATGGCGGCGGAAATCATCATAAACGGCAGTCCGATGCCGATAATGCCGCCATACTGCAGGGCATAGGGGCGCAGCACCTCTGTTGCGCCGAACAGGGAGAGGATCGGATCGATCCACACAAGAAACACAACCGTCAGAACGACACTGACAACCGCCACCAGTGTGACGGCGTTTCCAACGCCTTTTCGGGCGGCGTCCACCTCACCTTCCCCAAGCTTAAGGCTCAGGTATGCGGCGCCGCCATTGCCGATCATCATTGAAAGCGCCAACGCAATGATGGTAATCGGAAACACAACATTGGTCGCTCCGTTCCCCAGATAACCGACGCCCCAACCGATGAAGATCTGGTCCACAATGTTGTACAGCGAGTTCACCAGCAAAGCGATCACGCTGGGTACGGCAAATTTCACGATTAACCGCCCGATCGGTTCTGTCGCAAAAGGACTTTGTTTTTCGGGTACTGCATTTTCCATCGATGGTTATTCCTCCTGTAAATAAGTAATTGGTTACCTATTGGTCTGGAAAAGAGGCAGCGTAACCGAGCGGCTTTCTCGGCGCGCTGCCTTGAAAAATGGTTTAGAGAGCGTCGATGTTTTTCAGGATCTGGTCGGCCAGCCGTTGCAGTTCGTCCTTCTGTGCCGCCGTCAGTGTCCTGCACAGTTCATCGAAAACGTCCGTGTCCTGCGCCAGAATCATTTTGTAGATCTCCGCCGACTGCTCCGTGCAGGTTATTTTTTTGTATCGCCGATCCCTATCACTGGGGACACAGCGAATAAACCCCTTGCTCTCCAGTCTTTGGAGCAGTTTGGTCATTGCGGGATGCGTCACATGCTCGATGCGCTCCAGATCGTTTTGATGAATCTCCGGCTCGCCGGATGCTTCCAGCCGGCTGATGGATCCCAGCACACGGAGCTGAACCGACGTCAAACCCAAGGTACCTGCCTTCTCATCCAGTTTCTTGCGGAATGCGCGGTTGATAATTGCGATTTTCAATCCAAAGGGCATCATGCTCGAAAACACCTGATTTCTCTTCCAACCATAAATAAGTAACCTATTACTTATTATACATTTTTTGCGTTTGCTGTCAAGACGGCAATACGAACCATACGGAATCCTTTCCCGGCGCTTACAAGCGGAACAGCCCGAAGGATTGCAGCAGCAGGACAAAGAGCAAAATCGGCGCGACGATCTTGATCGTCACAACGTACAGCGTTTTGCGCCGGAACCGGTAACCGCCGATCGTAACCTCGTCGATTATCGTTCTCGGCTTCACAACCCAGCCGACCAGCACGCAGGTAAACAGGGCGACCAGCGGCATCAGGCAGTTGTTGCTGATATAATCCATGATGTCGAGAATCTGCGCGACGGTGCCGTTCGGCAGGGTCAAATCGAAGTACAGCAAGTTGTAGCCGAGGCACACCACGGTGCCGAGCAGAATCGCATAAAGCGTTACAAGCACCGTACTCTTTTTTCGGCTGAAATGGAATCGATCCATAATGCTCGAGACAATCGCCTCCATGACGGAAACCGAGGAGGTCACCGCCGCGAACGCGACCATCAGGAAGAACAGCGCGCCGATCACGCCGCCGGCCGCGCCCATGGCCTCAAAAACCTTTGGCAGGGATTTAAACATAAGCCCAGGGCCATCCGACATCGCCTCCGTCCCCGTAAAGGTAAACACCGCGGGCACAATCATCATGCCGGCCAACAGCGCGACAAGGGTATCGAAAATTTCGATCTGGTTGATGGACTTGATCAGATTTGTCTCTTTTTTCGCATACGAACCGTATGCAACCATGATGCCCATGGCCACGCTGATGGAGAAGAACAACTGGCCCATGGCATCCATCAAAATCATCAGGAACCGGCCGAGCGTCATTCCGGTGAAATCCGGCACAAGGTAAATCCAAAGGCCCTCAAGTCCTGTGCGCGTCACGCCGGACGCGTCGGTGTGGGTCAGCGTCAGAGAGAACACCGAAATACCGACCACGAGCAACAACAGGATCGGCATGAGTACCTTGCTAAACTTCTCAATACCCTTTTCGACGCCGCTGTATACGACGGCCGCCGTCAGCAGCAGGTACACCATCATCCAGACAATCGGCTCCCATGTGCCCGAAATATAGCCTTTGAAATACGTATCCTGCGCGGCCTGCGCACCGCCGCCTGTCACAAATACCGACAGGTACTTGAGCACCCAACCGCCGATCGAGCAATAATACGGCAGGATAATCACGGGCACAAGGCTCGCAAGAACACCGAGGAAACCCCATCGGGGATGAATTTTCTTGTAAGCGGTCAGCGGGCTCTGCGCCGTTTTGCGCCCGATCGCAATTTCTGTTGTCAGCAGTGTAAAGCCGAAGGTCAGCGCGAGCACAATGTAGCAGAGCAGAAACACGCCGCCGCCATCCTTCGCTGCCAGATAAGGAAACCGCCAGATGTTGCCCAGCCCCACCGCGCTACCGGCCGCCGCCAGTACAAAGCCAATCTGTCCCGTAAAGGTTCCCCGTTTGCTGTTTTTTTCCATGTTTACATACTTCCCTTTCCGTGTTGCGCATTTTGCGCACCGCAAAGCTATCCCTTTTCCCAACGGCACAGGATGCACACACTTTTCTTATCCTTGCGCCGTATATTGTTCCAGTATACAAAAAAAAGATACGGTCTGCAAGCCCTCCGTCTCCGCAATCGCATCTTTTGTCGAATATCTTCAATTTATGCCCGGCATCCGTCGCCAATTCGGGCAAGTTCCTGCTGGCGCGGCACAACGCACTTGGCTTTCACAGAAAAAGCTTCGGCCCAATGCACTGTCCGCCTGTCGTGAGCCGGAAACGCGGTCATCATCGCCGCAAGCGCGGAAAATTGGCCGCCCTCCGCCTGTAAACAGAAGGCCGGACACGATCCACGGCAACCCGCGGCGCATCCGGCCATTTGATTTTAAATTCCCTTTATTCCAGCGTGATGTTCTCGCCGACAAGACCGACATACTGGCCCGGAGCAGCGGCTTCCGGGTGGACAAGCAGCCACTTGTTGCGGGCAAAGAGCATTTCATCCTCCGGCGTTTTGGGCGCGCGCTTTTCGATGCCCGTATTCGTGCCCTTGGGCAGCACGACAACGCACTTGAAACCGCCCGCATTCGCGTTGCACGGCGCATAATGGAGCGTCGTCGCATAGACCTCAATGATCGTGCCCTGCGGCACCAGGAAAGCCTCTACCTTCGAGGTATCGTATTTGCCGTCCACAATGTCCTGCTCCGCACCGATGAGAAGAATCATATCCGTCGCAGCGATGTTGATCTCGCTGTCGCGGTGATACTCCAGGCCGTTGAGCTTGTGGTTGTTGCCGTTGCAGTAGCCAATCTGAATCGGCATCCCGCCATACAGCGTGTAGGCGATGTCTTCTGCGCTCGCGCAGGCCTCCAGAGACGCATCGCCCGGCACGTAGACAACATTCTCCGGGCAAGGCGTGGCGCCCATCGCCTCGAGAATATCGGTGCAGTCGAGCCCCTCAATGATCTTGCCGTACTTGGAAAACGCGGCGTCCGTCACTTTCTGAATCTGCATGTAAATCAACCTTTCTTTTTGAATTTACCAACAACTTTGGTACAACTCCGCTTTCATTATACTGTAGCGCGCGGCGAAATGCAAGAGGCAAAGCGCGGCGCCGGGCGCCGGTCACGTCGTTTGGAAAAAGGTCCGCACCGCCTCCATCGCGCGCTCCATAGCGGGCGAGCGATACTTTCGAGTTAAAAACGCGAGATAATACCGGCGTGAAAACTTGCCGTCTGAAACGACGATGCGGCGCAGTGTCCCAGCTTTAACGGATGGCTGCACGAGTGCCGCCGGCAAAACCGCCACCCCGAAGCCGCCTTCCGCCAAACGCAGCAGGCCGAGATTCGTCGTGCCCTCCGCCCGCGCAATGGCCTTGCAGCCATGCGCCTCCAGCACGGCGTCTACGCAACTGCGCGCGCCGCTGCCCGTTTCCCGGAGCAGCAGCGGCTGCCGGGCGAGCGCCGATACCGTCAGCGACGATGGACAGTCGAAACCAGGCGCGCAAACGGCTTCCATCTCCGTATGGAATAAAAGCTGATCCGTGCGGTTTGCCGCGTTGCCCAACACGTCAAGCAGTGCGAAATCGATCGCGTTTTCCTGCAGGCGCCGTTCCATCTCGCCCGAATTGCCGATAAAAGCGGAAAACTCCATGGCCGGCAGCGACTGCCGCAGCGCCGCAAGCAACGGCGCAAGGAAGCATTCCGCCGCCGTCGCATTCGCGCCAATCCGACAGGACGCCGGGCCTGCTCCGCCCCGGATCGCGCTGACCGACGATTCGAACCGACTCAGGATCGCTTCTGCGTCCACCTCCAGCTGTCGTCCGGCCTCTGTCAGATAGATCCGGCGGCCGATGCGGTCGAACAGTTTGACCGCGTAAAAGCTTTCCAGCTCGCGGATCGCAATGCTCACAGCCGGCTGCGTCATATGGAGCGCATCAGCCGCCGCGGTGACGCTCATCCTGGCGCACACCGTTTTAAAAATCTGCAAGTGCCGCAACGTCATACCGTGCTCCCTCTTTCCTTTTATATATAAGTAAACACTTATGAATAAAATAGTAACATGAAAATTGATTTATGTCAAAGCGAACGCTATAATAAAGCTATAATAAATTTAAAAAAATCGGGAGGTCTTCTTATGCCGGATAAAGCGGCGCGCGCGGTGCGTTCCCGCGCGCTCACCCTGTTTCTCACCTTTTTGAAAATCGGCGCATTTACCTTCGGCGGTGGCTACGCCATGCTGCCGCTGATTCAGCGCGAAGTGGTCGATAAGCGCGGGTGGATTACAAACGACGACATTCTCGAGGTGGTCGCAATCGCGGAATCCACACCGGGGCCAATCGCGGTCAACGCCGCCACCTTTGTAGGCTACCGCACCTGCGGCGTTTTCGGTGCCCTGCTTGCAACCGTCGGCGTCGTGCTGCCATCCTTCGTGGTCATCCTCGCGATCTCCTTCGTACTGCGCGAATTTGAAAGTCTGACGGCCGTACAGTACGCGTTCTGCGGCATCCGCGCGGGCGTGCTCGCGTTGATTTTCAAAGCACTGTGGTCGATGTATAAGCAATGCCCGAAAAATGCCCTGTCCTACACCGTCATGGCGGCCGCCTTCGTGCTTGTGGCGTTTCTCGGCGCAGACGTTCTGCCGGTGATCATCGGCTGTGCCGCTGTCGGTCTGGTTGTCTCGTTGTATCAGGGGAGGCGCAAATTGTGATTCTGCTCGAACTCTTTCTCACGTTTTTGAAAATCGGCGCGTTTACTTTCGGCGGCGGCTACGCCATGCTGCCGCTCATCCAGGAAGAGGTTGCCGCGCACGGCTGGCTGGACAGCGCCGCGCTTGTCAATTTTGTCGCCGTCAGTGAAAGCACACCAGGCCCGTTCGCCATCAACATCGCCACCTACGTTGGAACGGAAACAGGCGGTATCCCGGGCGCATTGTGCGCCACGCTCGGCGTTGTGCTCCCGTCGTTTGTCATCATTCTGCTCGTGGCAAAAGGCTACGAGAAATTTCGCAACAGCAAAATCGTCCGTGGGTGTATGACGGGTCTGAAGCCCGCCGTGGTCGGCCTCATCGGCGCTTCTGTCCTTTCCGTCGGCCAAACGGTGTTTTTCCCGGACGGCCTGTTGTCCGTTGCCTTCACCGGAACGGCTATTTGGATCTCCCTCGCAATTTTTGCAGTCTGCGCGGTATTTACCTTCCGAAAAATCCACCCCATTTTGGTCATCTGCCTTTCCGCAGCTCTCGGTATTGCGGCCGGATACGCCGGGCTCCTTGGCTGACGCCACAGGTATATAGCAAAAAGCAGCACGCCCCCCTGTCGGGGACGCGCTGCTTTTTTAATCGAGATGCAACAAATCGCGCTTTTCCAACGTTTGATCGCGAAAGGTTCTGTCGGACATCGGGCGGTAGCTGCGTGGAGCCGACGCCGTCTGGCTGCGACGCACAGACAGCGCGAGCAGCATAACGGCCGCCGCGCCCAGCACAACAAGGAACGGCAACAGTCCCGAAAACGACCATGTGACCTTCCGCTCCGCGTGGACGACCACCGAAGGCGCGCCGGACGCCTGATTCTCCGGCGCGGCGGTCGCCTCCGCCTCGACCGGTGCCACCGGCGAAAGTGCGCGGAACGATTCAAACAGCATCTGCTCCGCAATGGCGCGGCCCTTCGCCCGCGCAACCGCCGCAAGCTGCGCTTCAACCGCCGCAAAGGAATCCGTATCCTCGTAAACACTCGAGGGCTCCTGCGTCGCCTGTCCGGCCTCGTCGGCCCACACGGGCGCACACAGCGTTACAACCAGCAGCAATGCCAGCCATATGGCACCCAATCGGCTGACCATCCGCCGGGCGAACGCTTTCTCCATTTCCATCACCATACCTTGCCGCGGCGCGCAATCGTGCACGAGCGGTTTAAAAATGACAAGTCTTCCACACTTGTTACAATCTTGTTACATTTTAGCACAGGAAACGGTAATTTGCAAGCCCCGCATCAAAATTCAGCCATCCCACGCCGCACCGTTTTCCGACGAACCGTCTTCAGACAGTTCGCGCAGCATCGTTTCAAGCTGTGCGGCCTGCTCGTACTCCATGCGCCGCCATGCTCCATCCCCTTCCCGGAAAAACAGATTGCCAAAATGTGTGAATTTGCGCATGGAGCCGTCTGTACACACCAGCGTCAGATAAAATGTCTGCCCGCAGTATTCGTCCGGGTTTTCCGAAAAGTGCGTTGTCAGCCGCAAGTCGTTCAGATAGGAAACAATCCGGCCGATTTGCTCCCGATCCGCATATGTGCGCGCCGGCAATGTGTCCGACGCCGGCGACGACGCCACTTCAATGTGCTCCACGTTGTTCGGCTCGATCCGTTCGATCCCGGTGGTGCAGCCCGCGAGCACCGCCTCAAGCAACAGCCCCGTGAGCAGTACACCGGCCAGTGCAGGCCGTATCCGGTTTCTTTTCATCCGCACCACACCCTTCATCTTTTACTCTACGGGCACCGCCGCCGGGTCGTCCCAGTCGAGCGGCGTGCCGTCTGCATTTGCCGGAAAAGCAAAGTCGTAGCCGTATGCTTCGAGTGCGTCAAAGTGCTTCAGCTCCTCGGCGGTGAACAGACCGCAAACCAGCATTTCCCCGTCATCCCGTGGCAGGCGGCGCAGCATGTAGCCGGCCGCTGCAAGCCGGTTGACCTCTTCCAGATAGGCGGATGCGTCATGCTCAATCGCCTCGCCATCTGAGAACAGTTCAAATGTCACCAGAAAACGGACGTCCGCACCGGCGAATTCGTCCAGCATGTCCCGCAGCGGCTGCTCCATCGTCCACGTGCCGTTCCGGGGAGCCGCGTAACAGGTCACCACTTCATTTTCGCCCAAATACCGGTCGATGATTCGGACCCCCCCTTCGGAAGCGCCAGCTTCTCCGCCTTCGGCTGCGTCGGCTGTCTCTGCGCCCGCTTCTCCCGCCGCTTCCGCCGTGTCCGTCGCCGTGCTCCACTCGGATTCCGGCGCGGCGCCGCCCGTCGTCATAGCGGCGCCGCTATCCGCCTGGTTCGCGAAATTGGCCGCGATCGCCCAGCCGACGAGCACGCATACGCAGGCCGCCAGCGCGCCCGCCCAGCGGATGGCCGGCAAAATGGCCGCGCGGCGCAGGGGCTTCGCTTCCTCCGCTTCGGATATGAGCTCGTCGTCAATAAAGCTCAACGCCAAAAACAAATCCTTTCCCGTCATCGCCGTATTCGCTCCTTTTCTCCGGCACTGCATCTCCTTTTTCAAACCGAAACGCCCTCCTTTTCGAGGTATGCGCGCAGCTTCCCGCGCGTGCGGAACAGGCTGGTTTTCACGCGGCTCTCACTGACCGCATACCGCGCCGCGATGTCCTTGACGGAATCCATAAACCAGTAGCGGCGCAGGAAAAAAAGGCGGCTCTCCTGCGGCAGGCTGCGCAGAAAGGCCGAAAGCAGCACGCCGAGCTCCCGCATCTCCTGCTCCCGCGCGCCGTCCGTACCCGGCACGCAGGCGGCGAGTTCCTCCGTCAGCGGGACGACTTCGGCATGTCGCTTACCAGCGTGCAGCCAATCCAGCCGGTTGCAGGCCAGATTGCGGCAGAGCTTGGCGAGAAACGCGAAAAAATGCGCGGGCCATGTAGGCGGAATCGCATTCCATGCACCGAGATACGTATCGTTCACACACTCCTCGGCATCCTCCCGAATGTGCAGCATCCTGCTCGAAAGGCACAGGAGCCGCTCCCCGTATTTCGCGCCGGTTTCTTCGATAGCCGCCGCATCCCGTGCCCAGTACAGGGCGAGAATTTTCTCATCTTCCAGCATTTTTACCGCTCCTTCCTGTCCCTCCACCCCTTATGTAAGCGTAACCGCTGGAACGGTTACGCCGTTTCGGGACATTTTGCGAAAAAAAATCAGAAGCCCGGCGCCTGCTTCGACGCCGGGCTTCTGGCCAGGCCGGCTTTGCTCAGCCCTTCATCTCCAGATATTCGTCATAAGTTGTCATGCGATCGAACGTGCCGCCCTCCGGCAGAATCTCGATGATGCGGTTCGCGACGGTCTGCGTAAACTCGTGATCGTGCGAGGCAAAGAGCACCACGCCCTTGAACTCGATGAGGCCGTTGTTCACCGCTGTGATCGATTCGAGATCGAGGTGATTCGTCGGCTGGTCGAGCAACAGGACATTGCTGCCGAACATCATCATGCGCGAAAGCATGCAGCGCACCTTCTCGCCGCCGGAAAGCACCTGCACGGGCTTGTAGACGTCTTCACCGGAAAACAACATCTTGCCGAGGAAGCCGCGCAGATACGTCTCGGTCGTATCCTTGGAATACTGCTCGAGCCACCGGATAATCGTATCCTCGCAGCCATTGAAATACGCGGAATTGTCTTGCGGGAAATACGAGCGGCTCGTTGAAACGCCCCACTTGAATGTGCCCGCATCCGGCTCCATTTCCTCCATGAGGATCTTGAACAGCGTCGGCACGGCAAACTCGTTACTGGCGACAAATGCAATCTTATCTGTGCGGCCGACTGTAAACGAGACGTTATCGAGCACCTTGACGCCGTCCACAGTCTTGGTGAGGCCGGAAACCGTCAGCACATCCTTGCCGAGCTCGCGGTCCATCGTAAACCCGACGTACGGATAGCGCCGGGAGGACGCCGGCATTTCCTCCACCGTGATCTTTTCAAGCAGTTTTTTGCGCGAAGTCGCCTGACGCGATTTGGATTTGTTGGCCGAAAAACGCTGGATGAAGCTTTGCAGTTCCTTGATTTTCTCTTCAGCCTTGCGGTTCTGGTCGCGCAACATCCGCTGGATCAGCTGGCTCGACTCGTACCAGAAGTCGTAGTTGCCGACGTACATCTTGATCTTGCCGTAATCGACGTCAACGATATGCGTGCAGACGTTGTTGAGGAAATGACGGTCATGCGAGACGACGATGACCGTGCCCTCGTATTCGATCAGAAAATCCTCGAGCCAGGTGATTGCTTTTGCGTCGAGGCCGTTCGTCGGCTCGTCGAGCAAAATGATGTCCGGCTGCCCAAAGAGCGCCCGCGCAAGCAGCACCTTGACTTTTTCGGTCTGGTTCAGCGTGCTCATCGTGTTGTACATGTCGCGGCTGTCGAGGCCGAGGCCCTGCAGCAGCTTGGCCGCCTCCGTTTCGGCTTCCCAGCCGTTCAGCTCGGCAAATTCCGCCTCGAGCTCGGCGGCGCGGTTGCCGTCCTCCTCGCTGAAATCGGGTTTCGCGTACAGCGCCTCCTTTTCTTCGGAGATTGCAAACAGGCGCGCGTTCCCCTGCAGGATCGTTTCAAAAATTGTCTGATCCTCGTAGGCGAAGTGGTCCTGCTTGAGGACCGACATGCGGTATTTCGGATCAAACGACACGTCGCCCTTTGAGGGCTCCAGATCACCGGAAAGGATGCGCAGGAACGTTGATTTTCCCGCGCCGTTCGCGCCGATGATGCCGTAGCAATTGCCCGGCAGGAATTGCAGGTTTACATTGGAAAAGAGGTTCTGGCCGTCAAACTGGATGGCCACCCCGGAAACATTGAGCATAATACAAATACCTTTCTAAAATCAGATCTCCTTTTCGCCGGCCCCAAGCGCAAAACGCTCGACGGCCTCGGCAAAACCGTCCTCCACACAGGGCGCCACAACCGCGTCGGCCAGCGCCTTGGCCGCTTCGATCCCGTTGCCGACAACGGCCGCAAAGCCCGCCGCGCGCAACATCCCGATGTCGTTGCCGTTATCGCCGACAGCCATCGTCGCAGCGGGATCGAGTCCGAGCGCGCCGCACAGCGCGTGCAGCGCCGAGCCTTTATCGCAGCCCTTGCGGTTGATCTCGATGTTGTCGACATTTGAATATGTGATCTCGATGCCGTCGATTTCCCGCAGCCGGCGGAGCACCTCGTCCCGCACGTGTTCCGGGATGAACATCATGTTGATTTTTTCCGGTTCGGCGCCGGTTTCGCGCAGATAGCCGGACAGGCTGTCCACGAAGGTGTATTCCTTTGTGAGAAAATAGAACAGCTTCTCGGGCAGGCCATACACCGTTTTGGCCTTATCCGGATCGCCGCGGCGCGTCACGCCGCGCCCGTTCACATAGTATTCCACGTAAAGCGGGTAATCATCAAAAATACGCTGTACCGCAAGCGCCGTTTCCGTCGGAATCCGGTTGCCGCACACGAGCTTATCCGCGCGCAGATCCCACACCGCGCCGCCGTTGGACGTAATCGCATAGCGGACAAACGGCAGCTGCGCGATGCACGGCGGGATAAAATTTTTCACGCGCCCTGTCGCCGGAACCAGCAGAATATTCTCCGCGTGCGCCCGCTCCATGGCGAGGCGGTTGCGCGCCGAAAGTTCGGCATGGCCGTGCAGCGTCGTGCCGTCTAGGTCAAACGCCACAAGCCGGATCGGTTTTCTCTCTTTCATAGGAACGGACTCCTTCCATTCGATGGACCGCGCCGGGAAGCCGCGCGGTTTGATTTTGCCATTCCACCCTACTGTACTATAAACCGCCCCGGAAAGCAAGGGTTTTCCAGCTTTTTTGCGCTTCTTTTGCACAGATGTGCGCGAGATGCGCGCGCCGCTTGCTCCAAAGAAGTGCGCGTGGTATACTGGAAACAAAAAAGGTTCCACCCATGGGCGGAACCGCAGGAGGCGTTTAACCTTGGAAAACAGAGAAATGCGTCGCGCCGACCGCGCCCTAAACCGGAAAGCCGCGCTGGAAACACTGGACCGCTGCGTATTTGGCGTCCTCTCGCTGTGTGCGCCGGACGGCACGCCGTACGCCGTGGCTTTAAACCTTGTGCGCGACGGGGACCATCTGTATTTTCACTGCGCAAGCGAAGGCCTGAAGGTCGATTTTCTGCGCCAAAACCCAAAGGTCTGCGTTCTGTTTGTGGACAACGCGGCCATTGACCAGGCCGGTTTGACGACACACTACGCTTCGGCGCTCGTGCGCGGCACGGCGCGGGAGGTCGTGCAGATCGAGGAAAAGCGGCGCGCGCTGATGCTGCTTTGTATGCGCTACGCCCCGGAATTTGCGGAAAAAGGAAACCGATGCGCCACCGAAAGCGCCGACCACACCGGCGTGTGGTGTGTGGAGCTGGAATCCATCACCGGAAAGCAAAACGCGCCCAAAGCCTAACGCTAAAACCATAACCATATTGAAAAGCGGCCTTCTTTCGAAAGCCGCTTTTTCCTATGTGCCGGAACTCATGCCGCGGGCTCCAGCGTCACCGCGCCGGAGGTGGTGGAAATCCGAAGTACGGCCTCGCCGTCACCGGCGGTCCAGACGTCGCCGTCCTGTTTGGCCGCAAAGCCGCATGTAACGTCGCCGGACACCGTTTGAATGGTGCCGGTGAAGCCCTTGTCCGTCTCCGGTGCGCGCAGCTCCACGCTGCCTGTAACCGTGGAAATCTCTGTTTTCTCGGCAAGCTGTTGCAGCGAAAGCGCTACAGCACCCGAAACGCTCTTGCAGGAAATGGAGTCGGCCCGTCCCTCCGCCTCAATCTTTCCGGAGGTCGTCGAAAGCGTCAGCACATCGGCTTTTACACCATCGAGCACCGTTTCCCCGGAGACGTTGCTGACGCTCATGCTTTCCGTGCCCGTGAGATCCGTACCGTGCACCGTACCGGAAACCGAGACAAGCGTCATCTGGCCCGCGCTGAGTTCGGCGGCCGCAATGCTGCCGGAAGCGGTTTGCAGCTTGATTTCCCGTGCGGTGAGCGCCTGCACCGAAACGTCGCCCGAGGCGGTTTGTACGGAGAGGCTCGTCAAATCCTCCACAAGCGCCTTGGGCAGCTGCACCTTGAGCGCCTTTTCGTTCCCTTCCATCACCTTGAGCGGCATCCACGCGCTGTCCCAATGCACCGAAAGCGTGCCGCCGTTGATGACGATCTCCAGCTTTTCGTCTTCACGAAGCGTCCCCTTCGCCGTTTCTGTGACGGTCACAACGTCGCCGTCATAGACGGAAACCTCCACCGGGCCGTTTGCCCATTCGACGACAAGCGCGTCGAGGTATTCCAGCTCTTCGGTATAGGTATACGGCGTATCATAGTTTTCCGTTTTTCCCCTACCCAGCAGATCGTCGATGCCAAAGCCGGTCGCAAGACCAAACGCCAGCACGCCGATTGCAAAGATTGCGACACAGCTCAACGCTGCGATTTTCAGTGCTTTCTGTGTATGCATGTCATTCCCCTGCCTTCCCCGTTACTTGCGCTCCGCCGCCGTATGCAGAATCGCGGAAACGGCCGGCGCAACAATAAAGATGATCCATGTGATGTCCCAGCGGCGTGTCAGAAAACTCACGAGGAAATACACCGCGACCACCAGCAGCCAGAAGCCGGACTCCACGGCCTTGAGCCAGGCGCTGCCGCCCCGCGTGCGGTTGTACCGGTCGATGACTATCTCCGGCGGATCGTCGCGCTTCGGCTGCGTCAGGCTGTTCCAGACCAACAGCCCCGTGGCGACGGCGGCGATGGCAAGCATGATCGCGATACCGAGCGCCGCCAGATACTCGTTCTGCGCTTCCTCACTGAGCACCCCCAGCACAATCACCGGGATCACACTGAAAATGTACAGCGCCACAGCCACCGCGATCGACGCCGCGCTGCGCCGGCGGAAATAACCGATCGCCGTATAATAGGTGTTGCCCGACGCCCCGCCCCCTATCTGCGCCGTTTCCTGCCGGCGCATCTCCTCGAGCAGCTCCGAAATGTCGCCGATGCCGTAGATGGTGATATTGTACGCATCCTCCTCCGATTTTCCACAGGCGACGAGGTCGTTGTATTTATCGAGCAGATTCTGCACCAGCTCCACCTTCATCTCATAGGCGCGCTGCGTGTTCGGCGCATCCCGAAACAGCTCGTCGACATATGCTCTGATGTTGTATTCCATAGAATCTCCACTCCTTTGTGCCCGCAGGCTGTTTTAACGAATCAGCTGTTCGATGATATCCCGGGAATAGTCCCACTCCGCAAGCAGCGTTTCATAATACTTGCGTCCTGCGGAAGTGATGGAATAATACCGTCTGCGCGCCCCCGTGTTTTCATCGCCCCAGTAGGAAACAATCATCCCGCTTTGCTCGAGGCGGCGAAACGCCGTATAGAGCGTGGCTTCCTTGAGCTCGTACTGCCCGCCGGTAATCTGCTGAATCACGCGGTTGATGTTGTATCCATAGCTGTCGCCGTGCATAAGCTGCGCCAAAATGATCGTATCCGTATGCCCGCGAATCAGATCCGCCGCAATCGCCATGGCCGCATCGCCTCCTTTCATTGTCTCAGGAAGTATTTCTACTTTTCTACATAAATAATATATCAATATACCTCATCTGTCAAGGTATATTTTCAAAAAAATGGAATTGCCTGCAAAATTGGACGAATCCGGCAATTCTTTGTTGAAAGCCTGCGCAGGCTATGGTATAATAAAAAAGCTATTCTATGCTGTTTTTTCGCGGACACGCTCCGGTCATTTCGGGCGGCGCCGTCCACGAAGTAAGGAGATTTAGACGTAAGGAGAATGCACCATGCTTTGTCTGCCCGTTGTTTTTCTGTGCAACGCTTTTCTTTTTCTCGTCGTCCTGAACGGACGCTTCCGGATGCTGACCAGTCTGATCGCTTCTGGCGCTGCCTATGCGCTTTCGCTTCTTCTGAACCTCTTTCTTGCCCCGGCCTTTCACGACGTCACGGGACAGATCGGCAACGGGATCAACGTTTTCCTGCTGCTTGTGGCAGCCGTTTTTCTATACACAAACAACTTTTTGCAAAAGCTCTTTCTGGCTCTGCTGCTTCTGAGCAACTACAGCTTTCTGTACGAATTTACGGAATATTTTCTCGGGGCAATGCCGTTTGGAACCGGTGGCTCTCTCGCGGTCCTGATCGGCATCGTGCTGTACCTTTTCTTCTCTTTCCTCTCCCTGATCACCTTTGTGCGGCCGCTGCATTACTTTGCGGACCGCAGCTTTTCCGTGCTTTCGGCCGGCCTTTGCTGCGCCCAGCTGTTTTGCCTGTTGCTCGCAAACGGCAGTTTCTTCGCGTTTTTCGACGTTACGGCATATGCACCGCGTTTTTTCATCACAGTGTTTTTCTATGTTGCCATCGCTTTTACCGTGCGCGCCGCCTACAATGCGGCGAAATTCCGCGAGCGCACCTGCAAAGCGGACTTCCGCGACGCGCTTTTTCAGGCGGAGGCCAACTACTTTAACGCAATGGTTGGCAACGTGACGAACGCCCGCACGGCCCGTGACCACCATCGTTTCATTCTCGGGGAAATCACCGAAGCGGCGCGACACGGCGATCTTGAAAGCATCCACAGCACCATCGCTGAAGAAGGCGATCTGCGCGACCCGCTGCTCGACCAATACAGCGACAATCCTTACATCAATGCCGTGGTAGCCGCAAACGCCGCGTATGCCAAACACTGCGGCATCACGCTGGAAAGCAACATCGAGCTCGGCACAACACATTTGAAAACGATTGAATTCTGCGTAATTCTCAACGACACGCTCGCATATGCCATCAACCGTGCGAATCAGGCGTCTGGAGAGGATAAACTCGTGCGCATGACGGTGATGCCCGTTGAAAACCGCATCACCTTCGAAGCCGTTTATTCCGCTCCTGCGCGGGCCAAAAAGCGCCGCGCACTGACCGCACAATCCGTCAATGCCTTTGTGGCGTCGCTGATCGAGCCAAAGACGGAAAACGATAACCCGCAACTGGAAACCATACACGGCATTCTCGCGCGCACCAGCGGCACCATGAACCGCAGTGCGGCCGGCGATTCGGAGATCCTGCGCATTGTCATCAACAACTGAGACGTTTGTCTTGATTCATAATTTTCAGCTTGAAAGGAAACGATAGAACATGTCCAATGAGCCCCTATATCAGGAGGCTGCCGCAGCCTACGACTTCGGCAGCGAAATTCAATCCATTACCCCTTACGGTGGCGGACACATCAATGACACGTATCTCGTCACCTGCGCGGACAACCAATACGTCCTCCAGCGCATCAACGGCTTTGTTTTCCAGCACCCGGATGAAATCATGGAAAACATCCTCGGCATCACCCGCTTCATTGCGGAGAAGCTTGCCGCCCAAGGAGAAGACCCCGCACGCGGTACGCTGACGATTCTGAAAACCCGCGACGGCGCGGATTACTACGTGGACAGCACCGGTCAGTATTGGCGCGTGACGCTGAACATCCAAGGCACCACGGCGTTTGAAACGGCGGATTCCCCGGAGATGCTCACAAAATCCGGCGCCGCGTTCGGCGCTTTCCAGAGCATGCTCGCCGATTACCCGGCTGAAACGCTGCACGAAACCATCCCGCATTTCCACGATACCCCCGCGCGCTACCACCAGCTGGCGGAAGCGGCCGTCAACGACAAGATGAACCGCCTGCGTGAAGTGACGGATGAAATTGTATTTGTGCACGACCGCAAAGCAGACTGTGCCATTCTGATGGATCTGCTCGAGAAAGGCGAGCTGCCGCTCAAGGTGACACACAACGATACGAAGATGAGCAACGTGCTGATCGACAACAAAACCGGTGAGGCGGTCTGTGTCATCGATCTGGACACCGTGATGCCCGGTTTGACTGCGTTCGATTTCGGTGATTCCATCCGCGCGGGCGCTTCCACGGCGGCGGAAGATGAGACGGACCTCTCGAAGGTTCATTTCAGCCTCGATTTGTTCAAGGCCTATGCCGAGGGTTTTCTGCGCGAAGCCGGCGGCGCACTGACCGAGACTGAAATCCGCACGCTGCCCGTCGGCGCCAAACTGATGACGCTCGAAGTCGGCATGCGTTTTCTCGCCGACTACCTGAACGGCGACGTCTATTTCAAAATCGCTTATCCGCAGCACAATCTGGACCGCGCGCGCAACCAGTTCCGTCTTGTGGAAGAGATGGAAGCGCAGTGGGACGATATGATGGCGGTTGTCGAATCTTATCTGTAACCCGCCGGCGCGCTATCCGCCCATATAGCAAAGGAGCAGGCTTTGGACATTCTAGGATGTTCCGCAGCCTGCTCCTTTTTTACAGCTCTACAGGATCAGAAAACGCAACGAAGCCCAGGGTCACCCCCGGGCTTCGTTGCTTGAAAAAGGAGATTTATGAAAAAGACTCGTACTCTGAATAAAGGGATCAGCTGCCTGTCGCCTCGGAGAGCGTCAGCGTGATCGTCAGCGTTTTGTCGTTGGTGGGACGGTAAACCGTGAGTTCCACCGTTTCACCCGGCTTCTTGGCATTGATTGCCGAGCGGAGCACCGTCTCGCTCGTGAGCTCCGTGCCGTCAATGGCTGTGATCACATCGCCCACCTGCAGACCGGAGGACTGTGCCTGCGGAGAATTCAACGCGCCGACATATTCGCCCTGCGGCAAACCGTAGAACCGACCTGTAAGGCTGTCGATGAACTGACCGGAAATACCGAGCATCGCCCTATCCTTGACATAGCCGTACTCTATCAGGTCAGACACAATTGGCTGGGCCGTCTCCGCCGGGATCGCAAACCCAAGGCCTTCATAGCCCGTCGCGCTGATCTTTGCGGAATTGATGCCGACCACCTGACCGTACTGGTTGACGAGCGCACCGCCGGAATTGCCGGGGTTAATCGCCGCATCGGTCTGGATGTATTCCATCGTATAGCCTGTAGAGCTGTTTGTGATCGCACGGTTCAAAGCGGAAACATAGCCGATCGTCACACTGGAGTTGAGCTGATAGCCGCCCGGATTGCCGATGGCCATCACCTGATCCGCCACGCGCAGATCTTCCGAAGAACCGAACTCTGCAGCCTGCAAACCGGTGGCATCAATCTTGATGACCGCCAGATCCGTCAGCGTATCGCTGCCGACAAGCTCTGCCTCATACGTCGTACCATCGGACAGGATGACCTTCAAAGAGGTCGCATCCTCTACCACATGCGCGTTCGTAATGATATAACCGTCCGAGCTGAACACAATGCCCGAGCCTTCACCGGCCGGGGAAACACTGCTGTTGTCCGTATCCGTCTGCATAAAGCCATACTGCTGCGTGACCTGATAATTCTGGATACACACGACAGACGGAATCAGCTTTTCAGCAATGTCCTGCTCACTCATCGCGGAAACCGAATCGGTTTCTTCCGGTTCGCTGTTGACCACGCGGGAAATCGTGAACGCTGCGTTGTTATCTGCCGATTCAATGCGGACCACGCCGTTTTGAATCAGAAGAATGAAGGTACCGAGCGTCGCCGCCGAAACCACTGCGCAGCACAGAAGTACCGCAACAATCTTTACGCCAAGCGCCGCGCCGCGCTTTTTCTTCGGTGCGGGCTGTTGCGGCGCCGAATAGCCGCCTGTGCCATACTGCCCGTTCTGGGCGCTCCACGTATAGGTTTGCGGCATATTCTGTTGATTGGCGCTGTATGTGCTGCCGTAGGCGTACGGCGTTTCTGCGGTTTTTGGCGTACCTGTGGGATTTGATTCCTGTGCGGACCCAAAGCCATTTTGGAATTTCTCATGATTGTCACTCATGATTCCTTAACTCCTTTCACATAATACCATATTCCGAAGGATTTTTCAACCATTATTTTTCCCCTTCGGGTTGCTTCTATTATCTCGATCTTATGTGAATTTCATGTGAAGCATGTCAAACTTTTTTATGACAAATCCGAGAAATTGACCTGAACGGCTTTTATGCTCCGTTCATCTTTCGACGCCGTCGGCGCCGCAGACTTGCTCGCCGTTGACAAAGACAGCCCGCACCACGGCGGAAACGTCGTTCCATGCGCCGTCCATCAGGACAAGATCCGCGTCCTTCCCACACGCAATCGAACCCACACGGTCCGCCACACCGATATGCTCAGCCGGATGGATGGTGATGGCCTGCAGCGCTTCAAAGGGGTCCATTCCGGCCTTCACAGCCAGCGCGCCGCACAACGGCAGATAGCTTTGGGGAATGACCGGCGAGTCGGTGATAATCGAGACGTGGCACCCCGCCTTGGCCAAAACACCCGGCGTTGCAAATGTCTTGTTGCGCAGCTCGAACTTTGTCGCATGCGTCAGCGAAGGGCCAACCGCAACCGGGTATCCCTCTTTGGCAAGGTCCGCTGCGATCAGATGGCCCTCCGTGACATGCTCGAGCGTAAGGCGCACGCCAAACTCCCGGGCAATACGGATGGCGGTGAAGATGTCGTCCGCACGGTGTGCATGCGCCTTGAGCGGCGCCTCGCCGTGCAAAACCGGAAGCAGCGCCTCCAATTTCATATCCAGAGGCGGGCGTTTGGCCTCGTCGTCGCCTGCCGCCTGCTTTTTCCGGTCGTACTCCTTCGCCTTCATCAGCATTTCGCGCAGCTTCGCTGCTGTAGACATACGCGAGTAGTTGTTTTTATCGCGGTAGCAACGCTTGGGATTTTCACCGAAGGCGCACTTCATCGCCGCATAGGGCTTGACAATCATATCGTCCACACGGTGGCCCGCCGTCTTGATCACGGCGAACTGTCCGCCAAGCACATTTGCCGAACCCGGGCCGGTGCAAACCGTCGTAACGCCCGCAGCGAGCGCCTCATGGAACGTGGGGTCCATCGGATAGATACCATCGATCGCGCGCAGCTGCGGCGTCAGAATATCGGTCATCTCATTGCAGTCGTCTCCCTCAAAGCCAATACCGCTGCCGTCAAGGCCGATATGGCAGTGCGCCTCCACAAAACCGGGATAGATGTTCAATCCGGTCGCATCCAGAACCGGGCCATCCGCCGGCAGGTTTTCGCCGATTTCCGCAATTTTACCGTCCCGTACGAGGATGTCCGCCGTATACGGGTCGGGATGAATCGCGTCAAAAATCGTACCATTTCGAATCAAAAGCATGAGAATCACCATTTCCTTTCCATAACTCCGCCCCGCGTGCAAAAGCAGGGCTTCTCCCCGCCCGGCACGCCGGACTTTCTTAACCGTTACCAGTATAGCAGAAAACCGCCGGGCAT
The DNA here is from genome assembly GCA_002305575.1 of Ruminococcaceae bacterium UBA1417. Classification (GTDB taxonomy): domain Bacteria; phylum Bacillota; class Clostridia; order Oscillospirales; family Acutalibacteraceae; genus Hominenteromicrobium. The sequence goes on along the minus strand of DBPP01000015.1, from coordinate 26,356 downwards.
ACAAGATGCCGGCGGTTTTCACAGAACCTGCCCGAAGCGGTTTACACGGAAAGCTTTGTGCTCGAAAGCGCCTTTTTAATGACGGCCGCCAGCGGCACGGAGATCACAATCGCCAGCACCGCATTGACACTGCTCGTCGCGAGCTTCGTGACAAGCGCGATGGCCGCCGCCTCCGGCGCGCTGCCCTCCAGAAGCAGGGTGACAAAAGACTTGCCCAGATACAGGATAATGTACGTGACGCTGCCGGCAATCGCGGCGACAAAATACCGTGGCGTAGAGATCTTGCAGGAACCGAGCATATTGCCCGAAAGCTTGCCGCTGTGCGCAATGATGCCGCACACGAACGCCAGCAGGAATTTGAAGAGGAATGTAAACGGTGCGGACGCCACATACGCCGGGTTGGTCAGATCATACAACATGGCGCCGATACCGGAGGCAAGGCCGCCGCCCACCGGACCCATGACAAAGCCCGCCAGCAGACAGAAGACATTGCCCAGATGCACGCGGGAAATGTCGCCCACCGGAACCGGGATCGGAATGCTCAAGTAGTTGGAGACAAACACAAGCGCGCCGAGCAGGCCCACCGTGACCACTTTATAGATGGAATTTCGATTGTTCGTGTTCATAGGAATACCCCATTTCCTTCGGTTTGCCGGCGATGCGGCCCAGCTTTCAACAGCCGCCGCCCGGGCCTGTGCGCCACGCGCTTTTGGTCCCGCCGTTTGATTGCGTTCAGTATAGCACGCGTCTGACCTTTTCTCAATAACCAGTTTTCTATTTTTCTTTAAGGTCAGTTTGTTGGCTTGCAAATCTGAACGAAAAGCGGTATACTGAAAGCCGGAGTCCAGCGCGTCCAAGCCGGCGCGCAGTAAAGAGGGATGATCTGTTTATGGCCAAAGTACATGCTGTGATTTTTGATATGGACGGCACCGTCGTCAACACACTCGCTTCCATCGCGGGCTTTGCAAACGCAGCGCTGCGGGCGCACGGCTATCCGGAGATCGAAACCGCGCGCTACCGCCAACTGGTGGGCAACGGCGCCGACACGCTGATGCGCCGGATGCTGCGCGAAACCGGCCGGCCGCATACGGAGGCGGACGTGCAGGCGCTGCGTGCCACGTATGACGCGCTGTATGAAAGCGACCCGACACACCTCGTCGCGCCGTATCCGGGTATTGTGGCGCTGCTGCACACGGTACGCGCGGCCGGCGTGAAGACCGCCGTGCTCTCCAACAAACCGGACAATATGACCTGCTTCATCGCAGACGCGCTCTTTCCCGGCCTGTTTGATCTTGTACACGGCCAGCGGGATGGCGTGCCCAAAAAGCCGGATCCAACTGCGGTATTTGAGATCTGCGCCGCGCTCGGCGTGCAACCGGACGACTGCCTCTACGTCGGCGACAGCGGCGTGGACATGCAGACAGGCCGCAACGCGGGCATCCCGACCGTCGGCGTGACCTGGGGCTTCCGCGGCGCGGAAGAACTGCGGGAAAACGGCGCCGTTTATCTGGCCGACACGGCCGAAGCGCTGCAACAACACATTCTGTAAACGCCGCATCTTTTGTACATATATCTTTTGTACATATATTAAGATGGCCGCGTCCGAAGTTTTTCGCTTTCGGACGCGGCCTTTCTTTTGTTTTATTCCTGCAATTGCAGCGTCATGGACCGGTACGTCTGCGCCACAAGGTCTGCGCCGTCCTGCCCCTCGACCTCCGCTGTGTACCACGCATAAAACAGCTTCTGTAAATTGCCGTCCAGCTCGCTGTAAATCCGCGCCTGTGTGATGACATCGCGCGCTGCGCAGAACTCGGCATAATTGTTCTTAGACATCGACCAGCCGTCCACCGGATACGCTTGCTGCAGCAGCGCCTCATGCGTCGGCACCGACGCGCTCAGGAACAGCGCTTCATACAGTTTCAGGTTTTGCTGCGCCTCGCTGCTCATCAGGTAATCGGCCAGAAAAAAAGCGTCCTCCGGCCGGTCCGTATTGCGGTTGATTCCGACAAAGCTCGTCACAACCGCCGTCACACCACCCGCGTCGTTGTACTGCGGCACCATTTCCACCTCGGACGCTTGCGACAGGCTGCCCGTGATCATCTTTCCCCACAAGTCGTCATAGCCCACGCTCATGCTGCCCTTGTGGTGCAAAGGCAGATCCGCAAACGCGCCCGTTTGCGTCTGCTGCTGCAGCGCGACAGCCTCCTCCAGCCGCTGCTGCAGCGTCTCCTCGGTAAAGCACAGCGTCCCGTCTGCATAATCCGCCAGTTTCCCGAATGCACCCAGGATCCCGCCAAACGGCGAGGAAATGGAAAACCCGTCCGCCAGATATATCGGGGACGCCGCATTGCGCAAAACACCGTCTTCGTCCAGCATAGCCGACCACGTCAGCGCGGCGGACGGCGTGTCATGCACGGCCGCATCGTCATAATACGTCACCGGGAAGGTGTACGTCATCGGCAGAAGCTGCTGTCCCTCGGCCGTCCGGCCCGCCTGCATCACCACGGGCGTCAGGGCATCCCAGTCCATGTACTGTGCGTCCGCCATGTACGGGTCGAGCGTCAAAAACAGCCCCTGCTCCATCTCCCTTTCGACAATCGGGAACAGCTTTTCCCCGAGCCGGTTCAGGTTGACCACAAAGACGTCCGGCCCTTCGCCCGACATGATTTCGGTGCGCAGCCGCTCCAGTTCAATTGCACGCTCCGAACCGCTCGGCGGCAGGGAGATGAACTCGACGTCCTCCGGCCCGCCGCGCTCCGCCAGCGCCTGCTGGATCTCGTTCGTCGCGGCCAGCACGTTCCGTTCGGAAACGCCCATCTCTGTCTGGATATCGACGAGAACCGTCAGCGGCCCGGCATCTTTGCAGCCCGTCAAAAGCAAGGCGGTGAAAAACAACAGACCCAGCGTGATTCCTTTTTTCATTTCAAAGACCTCCCATCCGAACAGCAGCTGTCGTGTACTCTGAATTTGCGGAGTCGGGGAATCTCATGGTTTTGTGCTGGTATGTCGATCCATAGCTTTTTGATTTTCTGTATTTTATAATATACTATTTTAACAAATTCGTCAATATTTCAATTTGAAAAGATTGTTTTTTGCACAAAAAACAGCCATCCAACGGGATGGCTGTCTCCTATGCAAATCATGAATACAATTCGCCCGTATACCAGTCGATCATGCCGGCCTTAAGCGCGTCCTCAAACTTTTCGGGCCAATAGTCCGGCGCGCTGCCGGAAGCGTACCAGACGTCCGGGAACAGCGGATTTTCACTCGCCTGAATTTTGTCGGTATCGACGCTCGGGTCTTCCCCTTCGCGCACCTTACGGGCCACCACAACGGTACGGAAATTGTCGTACTCATACGAGCATGTGGAAAGCATGATCGTGCGGTCGTTCTCGTTCAGATCGACGCCGGTATCCACCATACTGCGCTTCATGACGTCATAATAGAACTGCATCTTTTCCTCCGGTGAGGAAAAATCGGCCTGCAAATAGTTGAACAGCTCGCCCTAGGAGGACAGCGTATTGGTCTTAAAAACGGAAATAATCTTCCAATCTCCGGCCTCCACATCCGTGTCGTACTGAATCACCGGGGATTGCTTGACCACCTCCGGATTACCGAAACTGATGAGGCTCCAGAACATACGTCCATCCTGCATGCTGTGGCCGTGTATAAGCTGGTTATCTGCATCCACCGGCGAAATCACATCGAGGAAAATGCTGCCATACTTCGTGTCCTCTTTTTTGTAGTTGCGGTAGAGATAATACTCCGGGTCATCGGCCGGCGGCGAAAGCACCGGCTGGTTGATGTTGGTATTGTCGATGCGCAGCCAGCCCGAAATATCCGGGTTAATAGCCTGCAGCTTCTGGATGGCCTCCACGCGGCGGTCGTACGCTTCGTCCGGCGTCTCGTCCTCTTCCACCGGCGTTCCCGCAACGCCGCCCGCTTCTACGAATACCTCCTGAATTTGTTCCGTATTCTGATCCGTCACAAACGGGTTGATCACCATCTCCCAGATCAGCACACCGGCCGAAACGAGGAAAACGGCCGCAAAAATAATGATCAGGACGGTCAGCCAAACACTGCTCACTTTTTTTGCCGCTGGCGCCGGCGCATCTTCGATCACCTGTACCCGCTGCTGTGGCTGCGGCATCTGTTTCTTTGCATTCCGTTTCATTCGCTTTCCCCTTCCTTTCCGCCCGTCGGAGCAGGTCAGTCTTCATCGACCGGCAAACCGGTCAGATACCGGCGCACCATATCGAGCGCCTTGGAGGCCGCGCAATGGCGGTGCCACGCACGCGATTTCATGCGGCCCGCCGGCTGGCGTTTCGCGACCCACGTGTTTTTCCCGTCGCTGAGCGCAATATAGACAAGGCCGACCGGCTTTTCTGCCGTGCCGCCGCCCGGCCCTGCAATGCCGGTGATGCCGACGCCGATGTCCGCGCCGCTCGCGCGCACAATGCCTTCGGCCATCGCACGGGCCGTCTGCTCGCTCACTGCGCCGTACGCTTCGAGCGTCTCATGCGGCACGCCGAGCAGTTTCTCCTTCACGCGGTTCGCGTAGGTGACGCAGCCCATTTCAAAAACATCCGACGAGCCGGGAACGTCCGTGATGCGCTTCGCGAGCAGGCCGCCGGTACAGGATTCCGCCGTCGCAAGCGTTTTGCCGGCCGCACGGAGCTTATCCACCACGAGCTCCTCGAGCGTGTCCACATCAATGCCGTAGACAAAGTTCCCGACGCGGCGGCGGATTTCCTCGATGACCGGCGCGCAGAGCGCATCGGCCTCCCGCTGTGTAGCCGCCTTTGCTGTGACACGGACGAACATCTCGCCTTCCTTGGCATACGGTGCGGCAGTCGGGTTGCTGTTTTCCGTAAGGTCGGCGATTCTCTCCGCCACAGCCGCTTCGCCGCGCCCATACACATGCACGCTGTGCGAAGCGATCACCGCGTTTTGAAACTGCGCAAGATACGGCACGGCGTAATTTCTGAGCATTGGCTCCAGTTCCGAGGGCGGTCCGGGCAGCATGAGGACAATTTTCCCCGCCGCCGTCTGAAACGCGCAGCCCGGCGCTGTACCATTATCGTTTTGCAACACGGTGCACCCTTCGGGCAGCATCGCCTGTTTCACCTGATTTTCACTCAGGCCACCCCGCGCGAAATACTCCATCAGCCGCCGGTAACTCGGCTCGTGCAGCACGAGCTTTTTGCCCGCTGCCGCCGCGACGGTCTCCTTCGTCAGGTCATCGCCGGTTGGCCCAAGGCCGCCCGTCGTAATCAGGATATCGCTGCGGTCCAGCGCATCATACACGGCTTTTTCCAGCCGTTTTACATTGTCGCCGACGACGGCCGCATACAGCAGATCGATGCCGAGCATCGAAAGCGCCTTCGCCACAATCGTCGTATCGGTATTGACCGTCTGCCCGAGCAGCAGCTCGGTGCCGACCGAAAGAACTTCTGCCTGCATGGCTTTCACTTCTCCTTTGGGATTACAGGTGGCGCGTCTCAACCTGCGCAAGGCAGTCCGCGAGCAGCGCCTCCACATCGAGATTTTTTTCCGCCGCTTCCACGAGATGCAGCGTCGGACGTGTACGCGGATGACGCGGTGTAAACACCGTGCAGCAGTCCTCGTACGGCTCAATCGAAATGTCGTACGTATCGATGCGGTGTGCCAGTGCGACGATTTCCGCTTTGTCGCTGCCGATCAGCGGGCGGAACACCGGCATATTGGCCACGGCGTCCGTACAGGCGATCGCCTGAATCGTCTGGCTCGCAACCTGACCGAGACTTTCGCCGGTGATCAACGCGCCGCATTCCTTCTCGCGTGCAATCCGCTCGGCCGCGCGCATCATGAAGCGCCGCAGGAGCACCGTCGCCAGCTCCTCGGGACAATGGTCGCGGATTTCCTCCTGAATTTTCGTAAACGGCACCGTAATCATTTCGATACGGCCCGCATATTCGCCGACCTTTTTGAGCAACGATACGACCTTTTCATGCGCGCGCTCGCTCGTGTACGGCGGGCTTGCAAAGTGGATGGCCGTCAGCTCGACACCGCGCTTCGCCATCATCCACGCTGCAACCGGGCTGTCGAGGCCGCCGCTGATAAGTACCGCCGCGCGGCCGCCGGTGCCGACCGGAATACCGCCCGCGCCGGGCTTCGTCTCCCCGTGGATGTACGCGCCTTTTTCGCGGATCTCCACGCGCACGACGAGATCCGGGTTGTGCACATCGACCGAGAGATGCCGGTTGGCGCGCAGCAGCGCACCGCCCACCTCGCGGGAAATCTGCATGGAATCGAGTGGGAACTTTTTGTCGGCGCGCTTGGACTCAACCTTGAAGGTTTTCACGTCGGCGAGCGTGTCCTCAAGATACTGCGGCGCCGTCTTCAAAATGGCGTCCATTTCCTTCGGGCAGACGCACGCGCGCGTATAGCCGATGACGCCGAATACCTTCGCGACGCGTTCTTCCGCCTCGTCGATGTCCGCGTCCTCGTCCTTCGGCACGATGTAGATCGTCGACTGCATGGAATAGACGTCGAAATTGCCGGCGCGCTGGATGCGCCGACGGATATTTTTCAAAAGCCGGTCTTCAAAAACGCGGCGATTCAGCCCTTTGAGGACAATTTCGCCGAGTTTGACCAGAATCACTTCCTGCATAGTTTCAACCACCATTTCTTCGTTTGTGGAAAGCCGCGGCGGTCCCTGCCGGGCGCGCGGCGTTATGTGTGCGACAGCGTTTGCAGGCCGGCCTGCAAAGCGTCGGCAAACGCGTCGATTTCCTCTTTTGTATTTTCGGCACACAGACTCACGCGCAGCGCGGTTTCAATGCGCGCTTGCGGCAGGCGCATCGCCTCCAGCACGTGGCTCGGCTTCGCCTTGCCGCAGGCTGAGCCGCTTGACACAAAAATGTTCCGGCTTGCCAGAAAATGCAGCATGGTTTCAGCGCGCACGCGGCCCGCCGAAAGATTGACGATGTACGGCGAGGCGTCCGCCGGCGAGTTGATCACGACGCCGTCCAACGCTTCGAGCCGCTCGAGCAGATGGTCGCGCACCGCACGTACCGCCGCTTCGGCCTCGCGTTCAGGCGGCATCTCACACACCGCCGCGCCGAACGCGCAGATCTGCGGCACCCCTTCCGTGCCGGGGCGCAAGTTTTTCTCCTGTCCGCCGCCGTAGCTGTGCGGCAGGATATGCACGCCGTTGCGCACCGCCAGCGCGCCCACGCCCTTCGGCGCGTGCACCTTATGGCCGGAAACCGTAACCAGATCCAACCCGAGGCGCTTCATCGCAAGCGGCTGCTTGCAGAACGCCTGCACCGCGTCGGTGTGAAACAGCGCCGGCGCTTTTTTCCGACGGATCACCCCCGCAATTTCCCGGAGCGGCAGCACGGCGCCCGTCTCGTTGTTGACCGCCATCACGCTGACGAGAATTGTATTCGCGTCGATGGCCTGCTCAAATTTCTCCACCGGAATGTTGCCGTCCATCTCCGGCGCGACGTACTCGACGGCAAAGCCCTCTTTTTCAAGCTGTTCCATCGTGCGGAGCACCGCCGGGTGCTCGATCGCCGTCGTCACAATGCGGCGGCCGGCGCGCTTCTTCGCGTGTGCCGCGCCGAGAATCGCGATGTTGTCGCTTTCCGTGCCGCCCGAAGTGAAATAAATTTCATTCGGCTGGGCGGAAAGCCTTTCCGCAATGGCCGCGCGCGCCGCCGACATCTCCTTTTCCGCCGCAAAGCCGAGACTGTGCAGCGAGGAGGGGTTGCCGTAGCACCGCGTCATCATATAAAGCGCCTTTTCTGCCGCGGCCTTCGAGACCCGCGTCGTCGCGCTGTTGTCGAGATAAATTTCCTGCATCATACTCTTCCTGACCGTTTGATTTTTGCCCGCCGTCACAGTTTCCGGTAACCGGTTTCAAAATCCACCACATTTCGAAGCGGTTTGCCGGCACAGAACGCCGCGAGGTTTTCCGCCATAATGCGGATGATCCGCTCATGCGTCTCCGCAAGGTGGAAGCCGCCCGAAACGTGCGGCGTAATGATCGCATTCTTCTGCTTCCAAAGCGGGTGATCTGCCGGCAGCGGCTCCGGATCGGTGACGTCGAGACCCGCGCCCGCAAGTTTTCCGCTTTCGAGCGCCGCGCACAGCGCCATGGAATCGACAATTGTACCGCGACCCACGTTGAGCAAAATCGCACCATCCTTCATTTTGGCGATGCGGGCGGCATCGAACATGCCCTGCGTCTGCGCCGTACCGGGCAGTGTAATCGCCACGCAGTCCGCCTGTGGGAGGTACGCGTCCAGCCGGTCGGTGTGGATCAGCTCATCGACAAAATCGGGCTTATCCACACCCGCACGGCGCACGCCGATGACCTTCGCGCCGAGTGATTTGGCGCGCTTTGCAAACGCGCCGCCGATGTCGCCGAGGCCGAGCACAAGCACCGTGGAATTCCACGCCGAACGCACCGGTCCAAGATCCGTCCACGCGCCGGTGGGCTGCGCGTCCCGGTAGCCATGCAGCTTTTTCAGCAGCATCAGCCACACGGCAACCATATACTCCGAAATGGCCAGGCCGTATGCGCCTGTTGCGTTCGTCAGCACCGTGTTTTCCGGCAAACAACCGTGGACGTATCCGTCCACGCCGGCGCTCGCCGTCTGCATCCAGCGCAAAGCGTCCGTTGGGCGCAGAAGCGTCGGACTGACATTGCCGAGCAGCACGTCCGCCCAAGCGATGTCCGCGCGATCGGCGCCCTGCTCCTTATAGACAAATTCCGCCTGCGGCGCGGCCGCCTCCAGCAGCGCGCGGTGGTGTGGTTTGGTTTCAACAGTTACCAATACATGCATAAAAACAACTTCCTTTCCCCTGTGCCCGCCAAAAGGCACGAAAACAAAAAACAGTTTCAAATATGAAAGCACGGCGCATAGATTTCTTAAACCCGCCAAAGCGCAGTCCCGGGTACGGCTTTACAGCGCTTCGACTTCCTCCATCCAGATTCGACTGCACGCATCGCTCGGCATGCGAAAATCGCCGCGCGGCGAAAGCGTGACCGAGCCGACCTTCGGGCCATCCGGCAGGCAGGAACGCTTAAACTGCTGCATGAAAAAGCGGCGGTAAAACGTGCGCAGCCATTTCCGGATCGTCTCCGCGTCGTACAGACCCGCGAAGGAGCGCAGCGCCATCGCATATATTTTACGCGGAGTAAAGCAAAAGCGCAGCATATAATACAAAAAGTAATCATGCAATTCGTAGGGCCCGACGAGATCCTCCGTCTTCTGCGCGATCTCGCCGTCCTTGGGCGGCAGGAGCTCGGGGCTGACCGGCGTGTCCAGAATATCGAGCAGCACGCGGCGCAGCGCGTTCCCGCCCTGCATCGCGGCAAAGCGCACGAGATGGCGCACCAGAGTTTTCGGGATGGAAGCATTCACCGCGTACATGGACATGTGGTCGCCGTTGTACGTCGCCCAGCCGAGCGCCAATTCAGAAAGATCGCCGGTGCCGATGACAATGCCGCCGTACTGGTTTGCAATATCCATCAAAAGCTGCGTGCGCTCGCGGGCCTGTGCGTTTTCATACGTGACGTCCAGCGTCTGGGGATCATGCCCGATATCCCTGAAATGCTGCTCCACTGCTTTTTGGATCGGAATTTCGTCGAAATGCACGCCAAGCTCTTCGGCGAGGCACTGCGCATTGCTCTTTGTGCGGTTTGTCGTACCGAAGCACGGCATGGAAACGGCGCGGATACCCTCGCGCGGCAGGCCGAGCAGGTCAAACGCATTCGCGGTCACGAGCAGCGCGAGCGTGGAATCCAGCCCGCCGGACAGGCCGATGACCGCCGTTTTGCCGTGGATGTGACGCAGCCGCGTTGCAAGGCCGGTCGCCTGCATTTTGAGGATGGTTTCACACCGGGCCGAAAGATCCGCGTCATTCTGCGGCACGAACGGATACGGGTTCATCACACGCGTCGTTTCGATCTGCGGCAGGCGCATATCGGCCTCCACCACCGTGCAATCCGGCGCGTCACGCCACGTGTTCATGCGGCGGCGTTCCTGCACGAGACGCTCCACATCGACGTCGCCGTATGTAATGCCGTCGGAAAAGAGCGCGCTTTCCGCGAGCAACGCGCCGTTCTCGCAGATCAGGTTGTGTCCGGCGAAAATCATGTCGGTCGTACTCTCGCCAAATCCACTGTCTGCATAGGCGTAAGCCGCGAGCAGACGGCCCGCGTGCAGGCGGAGCATATCGCGCCGGTACTGCGCCTTGCCGATGATCTCATCGCTGCACGAAAGATTCAGCAGAATCGTTGCGCCACCCCGCGCGAGCCGCACGCTCGGCGGCTCCGCCACCCAGGCGTCCTCGCAGATTTCCACGCCGACGACGACGTCGGGCGTAAGCTCCACCAGCACATCGCGGCAGGGGTACCACGCATCGCCAAAGCGCAGCATGCCGCTTTCCGGCGCGGGTGAAAAATGGCGCGCCTCATAGAACTCGGAATAATTCGGGATGTTTTGCTTTGCGGGCAGAGCCAGCAGTTCGCCGTGGCAGAATACGGCCGCACAGTTGTACAGCGCGCCGCCGGAGGGCACCGGCATGCCGACCGCACACAGAATATCGAGCGCTTTTGTCTTCTCCATCAGCTCCAGAAGGCTTTGCCGCGCGCTTTCCATCAGCTTTCTATCCTTAAACAGATCGCCGCAGGTGTAACCTGTCACCGAGAGCTCCGGAAAAACAATGACCGCCGCGCCGTTTTCCTCCGCCGCACAGATCATCCTGTATATTTCCTCCGTGTTATACGGACAGTCCGCCACCCGAACCGGGGGCGTGGCTGCCGCAATGCGGACAAACCCGTCCGCCAGAAGCTTTTTATCCATCCGTTTTCTTCCTTTCCAGAAAGACCCCCTGCCCAAAACGAGCAGGGGGAATTCTCCCAAATCGGTTTGACCTTCACAGTTTCCAAACCGTCATTCTTGCGGCGCAACCGGCGCATTCGGATCCGGCGTGGTCACCGGTACCGGCGTCGGTTCCGGTGTCACCACCGGCGTCGGTGCCGGGGTCGGTGCCGGGGTCGGCGCCGGAGTCGGCGCGGGCGTGGTCACCGGCGCTTGCGTAGGCTTTTCCGTCGGTTTCGCCGTCGCCGTGGGCTTCGCTGTGGGCGTTGCTGTTGGCTTCGGGGTCGGCGTCGCGTTCACGTCGGTACCCGGTCCGATGCGGTAAATCGTGCCGCTTGGGCCATAATAGGACGAGGGCAGGCTCTCGGTTTTGATCACTTCGCCGTCCTTAATGTAATCGCGCCACGCTTCTGCCGTGTAGCCCCAGTTGCCGCTTGTTGAAAGCACTTTTTCGCCTTTTTTAAGGTTGTAGTCCGTCACATACCGGACCGTATCGAGCGGCGGGATCGAGCTGGTTTCCTGAGAATAAACTTCGATGCTATCCCATTCCTCCGGATGCTGCCCGTAGAACTGTACGTGCAGCGTCACGCCATCCATCCACGCCATGATATAGACCGCCGTGTCGAGATCGTTTCGGAACTGAAAATCCAGCTCGCCGTAGCTGACCGTCGCATCGAGGCCGATCGGCACATACGTCGACGGAGACGAGTGGCACTCGCGATCCGTAATCGTCATGCCCGCACGCAGCGCAGCGCCGTAAATCGTAGATGAAGCCTGACAGATGCCGCCGCCGTACATATCGACAAGCGCGCCGCCCGAAAGGCCGCCCGCCGGCAAAAAGCCGGTAGCCGCGCTGGTGGAATCGCCGACGGTCTGCTCATAGGAGAACGTCTCGCCGGGTCCCACCACCGTGCCGTCCACACGGGAAAGCGCGAGCGCCATGTTGTGGTTGCCGTTTGCCGTGTTGGTGGAAACTGTCTCAAATTCGGAAATCTTCACAAAATCCTTTTTGAGTTGGTCGGTCGTGATCTTGGCCGGCGTTCGGTCCATCACAGCCTCAACCGTGCCGCTCTTGCCCTTTTCAAACTGTGCGCAGACCGCTTCAACGGTTTTCTGCACGTTCAGCGCCTGTCCATCCACACTTTCTGTGAAAACAAATTCGCCCTTGTCGTAGTCGTACGATTCAACCGCAGCGTCCTTTCCTTCGACGAGGAAGTCCGCGCTGCGCGCCGTCAGCTCCTCTTCAAGCTTGGGCAGCTTGATTTTGTAGACAAATTTATGTGCGCCCGCTTCCTGGTCGCGCAGGATGCTTGGCAGCGCCATATCCAGCACGTCCACGAGCTCGACGTCCTTGCCCGACACCTCCAGCTTCTCCTCATCGATGACAAGCGTCACCTTGAGGTCTTCGAATTCTTTCAAAGCGGCCTTGCGGCAGGCCTCTACCGCCTCCTCGAGCGTCATGCCGGAAATATCCACGTCACCCATCTGCGTATCCTGCGGGAAGGTATCGGCGCTCTGCTCGGTGGATGTCTCACTGCTTTCCTCTTCTACCGATTCCGTGTTCTGGCAGGCAGAAAATGCGCACATCATCAAAACCGCGGCAAAGCATGCCGCCACAAACCGCCGCATCCTTTTTTTCTCCATTTTTCCCATCCTTTCACGAAGCGCATCCCAAAGCGCTTTCCCATCTATATGGTTCCGGTTTTTGGGCGCAATACCCGCAGCCCGGCTTCATTTTCAAATCGGATAAATTCATTATACCCGCCGGGCGCCGGGTTGTAAAGTCGAACTTCTTAAAAGTGCCTTAAAAATTCGCTGTGAAAATGCGCCCCATATGGAAATTCCGAAAAAAGTGTGGTACACTGAAAAAAAAAGACGGAATCCGGCCCGGAACGGACGCATCCGCGCGTCGTGGCCGGCTTTCCAGCCCGTATGATTTTTACGAAAGGACAGTTAATTTATGAGAGTCCTGATTCTCACTTGCGCCACCGGCGGCGGCCATCTGCGCGCCGCAGCAGCGCTCGAAAGCTACATACGCGATACCACCGGCCATGAGGTTATCCAGATGGATTTTCTCAAGAGCATCGGCAAATTGCTGGACAAAACCATCTGCGACGGCTACCTTTTCATGGCCAAAAAAACGCCCGCTCTGTTCGGCCGACTGTACAAATCGGCCAACAAGGACAACACCTTCGCCGATTTTGTGCCGCGCACCTCCGAGCTGCTCGCCTACCAGCTGTTTCCACACATCGACGCGCTTCAGCCGGATGTAATCATCAGCACGCATCCCTTCGCGACAGAGATGGTTTCGAGCCTCAAGGAGAATAAAAAAATCACCTGTCCGCTCATCTGCATCATGACCGACTACGGCGTGCACAAGGCGTGGATCGCACCGTACGTGGACGCCTATGTCGTCGCCTGCGACGACATGGTGGACGACCTCGTCCGGCTCGGCGTCCCGAGAAAAAGCGTATATCCCTACGGCATCCCCGTACACGACGTGTTCTTTGACAAGGGCGACCAACCGAAGCTGCTGCGGGAGATGGGGCTGGATGCAGACGTGCCCACCGTGCTGTTCATGGCGGGCAGCATGGGCGTTACGAACATCGTGCAGCTTTACAGCGAGCTGTGTGCTTCGCCGCTCGATCTGCAAATCATCATCATCACCGGCAACAACGAAAAGCTTTACAATCTCTTTGCCGAGCAGATTCCCACGTCTCCCAAAAAGACGAAGCTGGTCCAGTTTACCAAAGAGGTGGAGCGCTACATGCACGCCGCCGACCTTATCGTGACAAAGCCTGGCGGCCTCACAGTTTCCGAAGCGCTGGCCTGCAATCTACCGCTCGCCGTATTCGACGCGATTCCCGGCCAGGAAGAGGACAACGCGAATTTCCTGCAAACGCACGATATGGGCGTGCGCATCACAAAGCAGAATTTTGCCGCCGTCATTTCCTCGCTGATCGAGCACAAGGAGCGTTTGCGCCGGATGCGCGAAAGCTGCCGCGCCTTCGACAAGTCCCATGCGAACGAAAATATCGTCGCGCTGGCCGTGCGCCTTTCGAAGCTTTTTGCTTCCTACAATCCCGACATCAATCTGGCAACCAACAAAGGTCGCTTCAAACTGCGCAGCGCCGCCGTTCTTTTTGACGGTCACGGGCGCGTGCTGCTTGAAACCGACGCCAAAACCCCGCATTATTATCTGCCCGGCGGGCGCGTCACGATCAACGAAACGGCGGAGGACGCGCTCAGCCGCACGCTACAGGAATCGATCGCCCTGGAAGTGCAGGTGGGCCGGCCGCTCTGGATGATTCAGAGCTTTTACACCGCTGGCATCCAGAACGAACGCATTCATGAGATCTGCACCTGCTTCGCCGTGGACGCCGACCAGTCAAACCTGTTGAGCCGCGGGAACCGTTTTCCGGGCGCCGAGCCCGGCTCGCACTTCAAATGGGTGTCGCTCGACGATCTGGAGGGAATCGACCTGGCGCCGTCGTTCCTCAAAACTGCGTTGCGCAACCTGCCCCAGACGATGCAGTGGATCACCGTGCAGAACTGAATTTTTGCCTGTGCCAGAAACGGCGGGCCTTCCAAAAAGGAGGCCCGCCGTTTTCAGGTCAGGTGCTGTAGCTCGGTCATATTCTTCCAGTAGCGTTTGGGCATGTGCGTCCGGCGGCAAACCGGGTTGCGCCGCCCCTCGATTTCCACCGTCTCGTAAAACGTCCGCCACATGGCGCGGCAACGCTGTTCATCCGGCGACTCCGGCGGCAGCTCGATCGCATCCGCGTGCAGAAGCGCCGGCTCGCCGTCCCGGTAAACCAATGCGAGCTTGTGCGTGCGGTCGAAGATCATAAAATCCTCGCCGGAAAAACGCGCGATAAAATGCGGCGCAATAACGGGCAACACGCTGTTTTTCGGTTCAATCTGCGCAATCAGCACGTCTCCATATTCCGAAAATCGCAGGAAACCGAGCAGCAGATGGGCTTCGCGCTCGAGAAACCGCACGGCCTTGTCGATCCGGTGGACAACCGGGTCTGTGAGCATCCCGCAGACCGGTCGGCCAACCCGGTAGCCCAGCCGCAAAAACGCCAGCATATGCTTTTCCTTCTCCGGCAGACAAGTGAGAAACGCGCGCTCGAGCAGTTCCTGCGCCTCGAGCCCCATTTTTTTCGGAATGGAAACGCGCACGCGTTCCGCACGTTCCCGATCGGTCTCGATGTACTTTGCGCCAAACAGCGCGGTCTGGTCGGCCGCATCGGCTGGACAGATTGCCACGGGGATCTCATGCGCGGCGAAGCTCTCAAACACGCAGCTGAGAAAGCCCATATACGTTCCGTCGTAGTAGTAGATCACAGTTGGCCCGTCAGACATTTTACAGCATCCTCCTCCGTCGGTGAAAATAGCGAGAGCTGCTCGGGCATTTCCGGCTGCACCCCGCCCTGGGGCAGACCGCGATCCCGCAGGATGCCCGCCAGTACGGCCGGGTTGTCGGTTCGTATGCGGCCGATGGATTTTCCCCCGCAGGTGATGAAATAGCGCGCGCGTTTCAGCACAACACCGAGCCGTTTGAGGCCCTCAAAATCGAGCTTTGCCGTGCGGCGCGCCCGAAGGATGCGCTTTGCGCTGATCACGCCGATTCCCGGCACACGGAGCAGCGTTTCATAAGGCGCACGGTTCACCTCCACGGGGAACGCCTCCGGGTGGTTTACCGCCCAGTTGCATTTCGGATCAAGCTGCGGATTGAAATCCGGATGGGCGTCGTCGAGGATCTCGTCCGCCGAAAAGCCGTAGAAACGCAAAAGCCAGTCCGCCTGATAGAGGCGGTGTTCCCGCAGCAGCGGCGGCGCGGTGGTAATCGCCGGAAGCGCGCTGTCTTCCACGAGTGGAATATACGCAGAGTAAAACACCCGTTTAAGAGAATACTTTTTGTACAGCCCTTCGGAAAGCTGTAAAATATGCCTGTCGCTTTCGGGCGTCGCGCCGACGATCATCTGGGTCGACTGCCCGCCCGGCACAAATTTTGGCGCGCTGCGATACTGCACGAGGTCGCGCGCATTCTGCCGGATTCCGTTCCGGATGCGCGTCATCGGCGCCAGAATACCCGCTTTCGTTTTCTGCGGCGCCAGGCGCGTCAGGCTCTCATTCGAAGGCAGCTCTATGTTGACGCTCATGCGGTCCGCAAGCAGCCCCAGCGCCTGAATCAACGCTTCGTCCGCGCCGGGAATCGCCTTGACGTGGATATACCCGCCAAAACGGTGCGTGCGGCGCAGCAGGGTGAGCGTGCGCAGCATCAGCTCACAGGTATAGTCCGGCGTGCCGACCACCGCTGAGCTGAGGAACAGCCCTTCGATATAGTTGCGGCGGTAAAAGCGGATTGTGAGATCCGCGAGCTCTTGTGGGTCGAACGTCGCGCGCCTCGTCTCCACCGTGCGCCGGTTCAGGCAATACGCGCAGTCATAGGCGCAGGCATTGCTCATCAGCACCTTCAGCAGGGAGATGCACCGCCCGTCACCCGCAAAACTGTGGCAGATGCCGCAGGCGGCCGCCGAACCGATGCCGCCCTTTACGCCCCCGCGGTCCACGCCGCTCGAGGTGCAGGCCACGTCGTATTTCGCGGCATCGGTCAGAATCCGCAGCTTTTCCATCGTGTCCATGGTGTCCCTCCTTTCACAGTTCCACGCCCCGAAACGGGTTTTCGATGTGTGTGCGTCGGCGATCATCCTCTGTTTCAAACAACCCGCTGTGCATGCGCTGGATGCCGCGCTCGATCACACCGTCGCCATATTTGCAGCGCAGAAAATCCACCGCGGTTTCGAGCTTCTGGCGCCGCTGGCTGCGCGCGGCATCGGCAAACAGCGAGCACTGCGTCATCCCCATCGGCACGAGGGTGGAAACGCGCACGCCGATGCTGCGGATGGACTCGCCGGTATGGCTTTCCCGGAACAGCGCATACGCCGCCCGAAAAATGCTCTCCGAATCGGCGACCGCCACATCGAGCATCCGCTGCCGCTGGTACGTCTCAAGGTTGTATTTGCGCACCGAAAGCTGCACGTTGTAGCCGCAAAGCCCTTTTTCGCGCAAACGATGGGCGACGCTTTCCGCGAGCATGTACAGCTCCGCGCGAATTTCGCCGTCGTCGCGCAGGTCGTGGATGGCTGTGGTGCTGTTGCTGACGCTTTTCAGCGCTTCCCGGTGGGCGATGTTCGACACGGGCGACGTATCCTCGCCGTTCGCATAAATACTGAGCTGCTCGCCGCATTTGCCGAACAGTCTTTTCAACAGCCGGCGGTCCGCGCGTGCGACGTCGCCGATTGTGCGCAGGCCGTATTTGCGCAGCGCAGCCTGCGTCGATTTTCCAACGAACAGCATGTCGGCGGCATCGAGCGGCCAAACCAGCGCCCGGAAATTCTCCCGCGTAAATTCCGTCACGGCGTCCGGCTTTTTGTAGTCGCTGCCGAGCTTTGCAAAAATCTTGTTGAACGAAACGCCGATGGACACCGTGAGCCCAAGCTCCTCCTTCACACGGGCGCGGATCTCCTCGGCGATTTCCCGACCGCTACCGAACAGCCGCGTGCTGCCGGTGACATCCAGCCAGCATTCGTCGAGGCCAAAGCTCTCGACGAGGTCGGTATACTGCGCATAGATGGATTTGGCCAGCCGTGAATACTTCGCGTAGCGGTCAAAGTGCGGCGGCACGAAACGGATTCCCGGACATTTGCGCTCGGCCTCCCAAAGCGCTTCCGCGGTTTTCACGCCCTTTGCCTTTGCGAGCATGTTTTTCGCAAGCACAATGCCGTGCCGGCGCTCCCTGTCCCCGCCGACAGCCATCGGGATATCCCGAAGCGACGGGTCATACAGTGTTTCCACCGAAGCATAGAAATTGTTCATGTCGATGTGCAGAATCACGCGGTCCATCTTTCCACCCCCGGGGCGCAAATCCAAACATGTGTTGCGAATATCTGTTCGCTTCTTTTGGATTCATTATAGAACATGTGTTCTTCTCTGTCAAGAGGTATTTTCTTCCATGGTCTGTCGCCCCGTATACGTATAAGAATAAACTGTAAATTTACTATGAAAGAACTTGCGGGTTTCTTGAAAAACAGGTGAAGCCGCATTATACTAGAAGCAGTAAAATTTCGAAGGAGCGTGTTTTCACGTGTTTTTTGAAAAGCTCAGAAGGTTTATGTACGGGCGGTACGGCACGGATACGCTGAACCTTGTCCTGCTCGTCGCCGGTCTCGTGATTGCATTCATCGGGCAGTTCACGCGTTTCTGGCCGCTGACGATTGTCGCCTATATATTTTACATTTACGCGATTTTTCGCATGTTGTCCCGCAACATCCCCCAGAGGCAAAAAGAATATTATTCTTTTCTAAAAGTGTGGACACCGCTGCAAAAATGGTTTAGAATTAGGGTGGCGGCTTTCCGGGAACGCAAGCAGTACAAGTACTTCAAATGCCCGAACTGCCACCAGCAGCTTCGTGCGCCGCGCGGGCGCGGCAAGATTGTCGTCACCTGCCAGCGCTGCCACAAGCAGTTCAATCAAAAGACCTGATCAAACAAAAAAGACCTGATCAAACGGAGGAGTCAGAACAAGTATGAAAACAGCAATCATCGGCACATGGCATGTGCATACCGAAGAATACACGCGGGCCATTCTGGAAAACCCGAAGGCCGAGGCCGCTGTGGTCTGGGACAGCGACGAAGCTCGCGGCCGGGCATTCGCGGAGAAAATGGGGCTGCCGTTCACGGCCGATCTCGACAGCATCCTGAACGACGAAAGCATCGACAGCGTCGTGCTCTGCTCGGCAACCTGCGACCATCCGGCCCTGCTGCAGAAAGCGGCGGCCGCGAAGAAAAACATCTTCACCGAAAAGGTGCTCACCATCGGTGTTGCGGACGCCGTAAAGGTGGCTGAAGCCATTAAGGCGTCCGGCAAAGTCTTTACGATTTCCTATCCGCACCGCACGTTCCCCACGCTGCGCGCCGCAAAGGCGATGCTCGATTCCGGCAAGCTCGGCCGCATCACCTACGCGCGTGTGCGCAACGTCCACAACGGCAGCTCGGCGGACTGGCTGCCCCCGCATTTTTATGACAAGGCGCAGTGCGGCGGCGGCGCGATGATGGACCTCGGCGCGCACCCGATGTACACGCTGTATTGGCTGCTCGGCACCCCAAAATCCATCACCTCCACGTTCACGCAGGTCACGGGCCGCGGCGTCGAGGACAACGCCGTTTCCGTCATTGAGTTTGAGAACGGCGCCATCGGTGTTTCGGAAACGGGTTTTGTCTCCGAATGCAACCCCTACACGCTGGAGCTCAGCGGCACAGACGGCGCATTGATGATTCACGGTGAATCCGCGCAATGGGGCGGCAAGGCGACCGGCGGCAAATGGGTCGATCTCGAGCTGCCTGCAGAGGAGCCTCTGCCGATCCACCAGTGGGTTGACGCCGTTGTAGAGGGCACGCCCGCACCGTCCACCGTGGACGAAGCCGTCATGCTCACCCGTCTGATGGACGGCGCATACAAGGCCTTTGAGACCGGCGCAAAATTCACATTCTGATTTTGCGTACTGGAGGGTAAGCTTTGGATAAAGACACAAAACCCGGCATGCGTTCCCCGGAAAAGCCCACGCCGAAATCCTTCGTGAAGCCGGCGATCGCCGTTTCGGCTTTTACGATCGGCCTGATTTACGTGCTGTTCTGTTTTGACAGCCTGC
This sequence comes from Ruminococcaceae bacterium UBA1417, assembly GCA_002305575.1. Classification (GTDB taxonomy): domain Bacteria; phylum Bacillota; class Clostridia; order Oscillospirales; family Acutalibacteraceae; genus Hominenteromicrobium. The sequence continues at coordinate 6,762 of DBPP01000015.1, read as the reverse complement.
TGCACGTGGGCAATGTCCTGCTGAACGCGTTCGGCTCCCTGCTCGCGGGCTTTTTCATCGCCTACATTCTGAACGTCTTTGTCAATCTGTTTGAAAACTTTGTTTTCGGCCGCCTGACGCGCGGCACCAACAAATTTTGGCACACCATCCGGCGCCCGCTCTGCGTGGCGCTCGCCTTTGCCGTCGTGATCCTGATCTTTCTGGCCATTGTGCTGTACATTGTGCCGGAAATCTTCCAGTCTCTCGAGCTGATCGGTGAAACGGCGCGCGTCAACATTCCGATCTACGTGCAGAACGTGACAAAATGGGTGGAGCAGGTTTCCGCCGAGCTGAATCTGGATCTGACCAACAATCTGGATTTCCTCAGGGATTTCAACTGGACCAGCCTGCTCTCGGGGGCAACGGAGTTCACCTCCACGCTGGTCAGCTCGCTCGTGAACGCCACGGTCAATCTGGCAAGCGGCATTTTCACATTTATTCTCGCGATCATTTTCTCCATCTACTTCCTGATGGGGAAGGAAAGTTTACAGCTTTCCCTGAAACGCATCGTGTATTCCTTTTTGCCGCGCAAGGCTGTGGCTACGATTACCGACGTCTGCGTGACCGCAAACAATATTTTTTCTTCTTTTGTGCGCGGCCAGCTGACCGAGTGCGTCATTCTGGGCTGCCTGTGCTTCATCGGCATGTCGCTGATCGGCTTCGATTACGCGCTGCTGATCTCCTGCATCATCACGATCTCGGCGCTGATTCCGATTCTCGGCGCCTACATCGGCTGCGGCATCGGCGCATTTCTGCTTTTGCTCGTCAACCCGATGGACGCCGTGTGGTTTGTGATCTTCATCATTTGTCTGCAGCAGTTTGAAGGCAATGTGATTTACCCAAAGGTCGTTGGCTCCACCATTGGCCTGCCGGGCGTGTGGGTCATGACGGCGGTCACGGTGTGCAGCAATCTGTTCGGCATTATGGGCATCGTCATTGGCACGCCGCTCGCGGCCGTCATTTACGCGGTTGTCAAGCGCGTCACGACCAATCGCCTGTACCGCAAGAACCTGACGAACGACGATCTCGCCCCCGGCCGTTATCCCTACATTGCCGACTCGCACTACGCGAGCGTTTCGAGTGGCCGACCGTTGAGCGCACACGTACTCGAGCAGTACGAAAAGCAGCGCAAAGCCGTCAAACCGAAACATCCGAACTTCAAAAAGATTTTCAAAAAGAAATGACAGGAGCGGGGCCGCTACAGCCTCGCTCTTCGATTTTTGTTGCGAGCCATACGCGGCTTATCCCTCCGCCTTCCATACCAGAAATCCAGCCGTGAAAGGAAGCGCGAAAACCGGCGCGTTTCTACCGGCGCAAGGCCCTGTGCCCTATACCAGTGCTTTACAATCGCGCTTTCCTGGAGGATGCCGGTGGAAATCATCTGTCCGCCGCACGCACGCACGCGCGCTTTCGCGTCCTCGAGCAGCGCATGGTCCAACCCGTTGTGCCGGTTTGCGGGCAATAACGAGATGATGCAGCTTGCAGCCGTCCTCCGCACGCGGCAATCCTGAACGGCCGACAACTCCGCCGCCGTGCGCGGCGGCGCACATGCGCCCCCCTACGCACCAAATCCTTTTGCAGCCTTTGGAGCGTCATGCAGCTTGTATGTCCCGGGCAGTTTTCTTCCGTCAGGGCGAAGTCTGCCGCAACAGTCCAAAATCCCGAATAAAGCACAAGCAGGCCGGCAGCGCCTGTCGCTGTCCTTGCCGTATGCCCCCATCATGCCAGCCCCGGTGCCGCACGATTATAGCATCGCCGGCCACGCAAGGGGCGTGCGTCCCGCCCCCGGCATTGCCCACATGCCCTCGCGCTTCGGGAGCATAAAATAAGCGAAACCCGCACGGCAGCAAGCACGCCGTGCGGGTTTCGCTTGGGATATAAAATCATCGTGAAGGATGTCGTACGCTTTCATTCCGCTCGCTGACGATCCGGTAATAGACTTTTGCCGTGCACGCATAGACAATGGCATAGAACACCGCAAAAACAACGAAAGTAACAGCGGTACAAACGATGAACGTGGTGACCTGCTGGAGCATCATCGCCCGCAGGATACAGTTGATGATCGGGAAGGCGAAGACAATATGCACACCGGCCGTGATCAACGGCAGGAAAAACACCGTGAGGATCTGCGAATGAATCGAGCGCTTCGCCTCGTTGGGACTCAGGCCCACTTTGCGCATGATCGAAAACCGCGTCTTGTCCTCGAGCCCTTCGGAAATCTGCTTATAGTAGATGATGAGCACGGCGGCCATCGTGAAGAGCAGGCCGAGTGAAATACCCATGAACAGGAAGCTGCCGTACATGGAATACACGTCGCGCACATTGTCCACGCGGCACTCCATGCTCCAGACGCCCGAAGGCGTTTCGTCTGCGGCAATATCCATCCATCCCTGTTCGAAAAGCTGTGCAAAATAGGCGGACTGCTCCGCATCGGTCATATCGCCGAGATCTATACAATACGCCGTCCGGCTGTTTTCCATCTGCCGATCCAGGCCAATGCGGTCGAGAAACGCTTGATAATCCGGGATAACAAGGACGGACGCTTCGACAATGTTGGCGGACACCACACCGCGAACCGGAAAGGTTTCCGGCGGCGTGACCGCCACGTACGTCTTACCGAACAGTTCCATTGTGTCGCCGCTGAATGCGCCGCTGGAATTCAGAAAGGCCATTGCCTCGTTTTCAGCCAGTTGCACCGACTGCCCGGTGATCGTGTTGTACTGGTCGAGTGGCATCACAACTGTTTTCAGCATGCGGTTCATGTCGGTAAGCGCACGCAGCGCTTCTTCTGTCCCTTCGTCGATCGTAAGACCGTCGCCCGGCTCGTATTCCGCAGTAAACGCGCTGTACACGTACCGCTGATAGGTAGCCTGCGGCTCTGCCTGCACCTGCGTCTCAAGGAACGCGTCAAAGGCGCGCGTAAGTTCATCCCCGCGCACGTAAGCCATAATGTCCGCCGGATACCGGTTCCGGATCATTTCGCCCGCGCCAAACCACAGCGAGCAGGTGGAAGAAATCGTGACGAGCACCATCGTCGAAAGAATGCAGATGTTCGCGAGGCCGACCGCGTTCTGCTTCATGCGGTACAGCATCCCGGATACACTGATGAAATGCTGCGTCTTGTAGTAATAGCGCTTGTTCCGGCGCAGAATCTTCAACACAGCGATGCTGCCTGCCGTAAACAGCAGGTAAGTGCCAAAAATCACGAGCAGCACGGCCACAAAGAAAGACAGGATCGCGAGCCCCACCTCCTGCGCCGAAATGATCGACAGCGCGTAGCCGCCGCCGAGGCATGCCACACCGAGAATCGTCATCAGGATCTTGGTCTTCGGCTCGCGCTCACCGGCGTTTCCCCCCTGCAAAAGCTCAATTGGCTTTGCGCGCCAGACGCGAATGACATTGGAAAGGTAAATCAAAAAGCTGATCACACCGAACAAAATCAAAGTCTGTACGATGCTGCCGACCGAGATGTAAAAGCTGATCGATGCGGTAAAGCCAACGAGCTTCGCAACCAGCAGATAGATCAACCGGTCGAGCAGCATGCCGGCACCAACGCCACCGGCCAAAATGGCGAGCGCCATAACCAGCGTTTCCAGCCCGATCACGCGGGCAATGTGTCCCTTATTCATGCCGAGCACGTTGTACAGACCAAATTCCTTTTTGCGCTGCTTCATCAAAAAGCTGTTTGTGTAAAACAGGAAGATAACGGAAAATACCATGACAATTGAAACGCCGAGATTCAACATGATACTCGTCGTTTCCCCCACATCCGGGTTGTTGGCCAGAGAGTGGAGAATGTAGTAGACGGCGGCTGTCAGAATGCCGGTGCACATATAGGGAACATAGGTGCGCCGGTGCTTTTGAAGGTTCTGCCAGGCCAAACACATATAAAGCGAACGCATAGCAACCCTCCTCTCAGGCATTGACTGCACCGGCCGCACCGGTTGCCATGGTCGTCAGCGTATCCGAAATCCGGCGGAACATTTCCTCATTCGTGGCACCGCCACGATAAAGCTGGTGGAATACGACGCCATCCTTGATAAACAGCACGCGGCTCGCGTGGCTCGCAGCCAAAGTGGAGTGCGTAACCATCAGGATCGTCTGGCCGTCCCGGTTGATCTCGCCGAAGAGCGAGAGCAGGCTGTCCGCGGCACGGGAGTCGAGCGCGCCGGTCGGTTCGTCCGCCAGAATGATCTGCGGTGCAGTGATCAGTGCGCGGGCCACAGCGGCACGCTGCTTCTGGCCACCCGAAACTTCATACGGATATTTCGGAAGAATATCCGCAATGCCGAGCTTCTCGACGATCGGGCGCAGCCGCTGGTTCATCTCCGCGTAATGCCGGCCCGCAAGTACGAGCGGCAGAAAGATGTTGTCCTGTATGGAAAAGGTGTCGAGCAGATTGAAATCCTGAAACACAAAGCCGAGGTTCTGCCGGCGGAAGGCCGCGATTTCCTTTTCGCTCACGCTCGAGAGCGCGCGGCCGTTCAACCAGACCTCCCCCTGTGTCGGGCGGTCGAGCGCCGCCAGAATGTTGAGCAGCGTCGTTTTGCCCGAGCCGGATTCGCCCATGATGGCGACGTACTCGCCGCGCTCCACGGCAAACGAAACATTGGTGAGCGCTTGCACACGGTTGCCGCCAAAGCGCGTCGTATAAATTTTTTTCAGACCATTGACCTCCAATACAGCCATTTCTGAAAATCTCCTTTCTCAAATCGGGTTTCAAATCTATACACAGTATACCGCGCCCGGACGACGCGCAACATCGATTTTCCTTACAAAACCAGCGCCTCGCCTTACATTTTTGTCACATGCCCGGGCGTATCGCCGTCCCATCAAAAAAACTCCCCCTGTGGGGGAGCCGCGACGTTCATTCCGTCTTCAGCTGTACCGAACGCAAATCTACTGAAACGGTCGTGCCCTGTCCGGGCGCCGATTGCACCGAAATGCGGTGACCAAGCTTTTTTGCCGCACAGTGGCAGAGATACATGCCAAGGCCTGTGGATTTCCGTCCCGCGCGCCCGTTATAGCCTGTAAAGCCCTTCTCGAAGATGCGCGGCAAATCCTCAGGCGCAATACCGATGCCGGTATCCGAAACGCTCAGCACAAGTTCTTTGGTGACGCGTACCGTCACCGTGCCGCTTTCTGTGTACTTCACCGCGTTCGACAACAGCTGGCCCAGAATAAACGCCAGCCATTTTTCGTCCGTCAACGCGCAGACCGGCTGGATTTCACACTGCAGTGCAATGTGCCGCCGCACAAATTGCCCTGCGTACTGCCGCACCACGCGGCGCACAATCGGCTCCAGCGCAAATCGTCCGAGCACGAGGTCGGTGGTCGGGCTTTCAAGCCGCGCATAGGTCAGCGCCATTTCGGCGTAGCGGTCGATGCGGAAAAGCTCCGCGAGCAATTCCCGGCTGCGCGCATCGTCCTGCTCCCGCAGAATCAGCTGCATGGCGGCGATCGGCGTCTTGATCTGGTGAATCCACATCGTGAAGTAATCGGCGCTTTCCGCAAGCTGCCGTTGCCGGTCCGTCTCGCTTTTTTGCAGCATCCCGCAAAGCGCACGCAGCGCTTCGTCATACGCCTGCTCCACGGCGCCGTGCGGCACGCACAGGCGTTCCACGGATTCCGGAAGACCCTGCTGGGCCAATACTGCCGCCCGGTAGCGCCTGCGGTACCGCCAATACCCGGGCAGTGCGCAAACCACACCGCCAATCAAACACAACAGCGCCGCATAGAGCACCGGCGCCGCGGGCAGGCCCGAAAGGACGAATACGGCGGCAAAAACAAGCGCTGCGCCGCCGAGATACAGCACAATGCCGCCATGGGCCCACACATACGAAAAGAAAATCTGCGCTTCATTCTTTTGCATCCGCATCCTCCAACCCGGGTCTATGCCCGCTCTACTCGATGATGTATCCACTGCCGACGCGCGTCGCGATGTAATCCCTGAGCCCCACCGCCGCAAGCTTCTTGCGCAGGCGCGTCATGTTCACAGTCAGCGTATTTTCCTCCACATAAAGGTCGTACTCCCACAGACGCGTCATCAGCGTTTCGCGGCTGACCACGCGCCCATGATTTTCGAGGAGCGTTTGCAGAATGCGGAACTCATTGCGGGTAAGCTCTGTTTTCCGGCCGTCGTATAAAAGCGTGCCGTCATGGAGGTTGAGCACAGCGCCCCGGTGCTCGATCACCGGCACGCGGTCGCCAAGATCATACGTGCGGCGCAACAGCGCGCGGATTTTGGCCATCAACACCGAAGGGTCGAACGGTTTTGCGATAAAATCGTCCCCACCCATATCGACGGCCATCACAATATTCATATTTTCCGCAGCGCTGGAGACAAAAAGAACCGGCACCGCCGAAATTTTGCGGATCTCGCTGCACCAGTGGTAACCGTTGAAAAAGGGCAGCGTGATGTCCATCAGGACAAGGTGTGGGTCATATGCGGCGAATTCGTGCAGCACGTTGCGGAAATCGCGCACACAGCGGGACTCCATGCCCCAAGATTCCAGAATCCGGGTAATGGCGCCGGCAATCGCCGCATCATCCTCCACAATCAAAATTCTATGGCTACCCATCCTGACCACCCGACCTTTTACAAATTGCGCCGAACCGTGTGGCGCTCCGTTTCCGCCCTCTATTGTACCACAATTCACGGCCGCAGAATTTAACAATTTTCTTAAAAAAGCCCGGGGCTTTGAACCGCCCCAGATTGAGCAG
>DBPP01000014.1:197-8329 GCA_002305575.1 Ruminococcaceae bacterium UBA1417 | reverse complement strand
TCAAGCCTTCGAAGATCGACAGGTTTCGCCTTGACGCCCTGCTCAACCATTTCCGCAACAGCTATGACGGGCAGGAAGGCATCCGCGGCCGCGCCGATCAGAGCGTCGCGAGCTATGAGCTCCTCGCCCCGCTTGTCGTGGCCGGCGAGGAGGCGGCGGACGAAGCGGCCGTCAGGGAGCGCAGCATTGAACTGCTGTTTTCAAAAAAAGACCTGAAAACGGCGGAATACCGCGCGGCGTTTCATTGGTTATGCGCTCACGCCGGGCTGCTTTGCGGCTTCGGGCGCAGTTTGCTGGACACAGCCCTTATGACCGAGGCCGTCGACGTTTACGGCTGGTATGAGGATGCCCTCGGCGCGTTTGCGAAGGAGTTCCCGTCGAGAGTCGTCAACAACCTTGCCTGCCTGACGGCGGGTCTGAGGCTGATAGAAAAGCTGTGCCAGGACTTTGGCCTTAGCTGGCACGAGGTGTTTCCGTTCGGCATGGAAGCCTGCGGCAGGTATATCGAATACGCGGCTAAGGAGTATCTGCTGGACGGCGGAACAAGCAGCAAAAGCGTCGTGGAGCAGACTCTGGAGATCATGTCGCGCATGGGGCTGGACCCGAGAAACGAATACGCCATTCTTGAGGGCGGCAAGGTGCTGGCGCTCTGGCTCAATCACATCTACGACCGGTATACAAAATACCGTAAGGATTACGCCATAGCCGGTGAAACGCTGACCTACGTGCAGTTCAAGAAACAGCTTCAGCACTCGGACTATTATCTGGAGAGCAACATATCAAGACGGCTGGGTGCTGACGTGAGAAAGGTCTGGACGCTGAATTTCGAGCTGCTGTCGGCGCGCTGTGACGTCTCGGGCTTTGAGATCACGGAGGTGGAGCCCCTGTGACGACCGATGTTTGTAACCTTTTCGGGCAAAATGTAACCTCTCCGGCGGTAAAGGTTACACAAAAGGTTACGCCCGAAAACCGCTATATATGGGCACAGTTTGGGGTTTCCTTATGAAATGTAACTTTGTAACCTCAAAAATTAAGGGTATACACGCGAGAGCATACACACGCGTGCGTGCGCGTGCGCGTGCGCGTATATACGCGAACCTCTATATTTTGAGGTTATATGGTTACAAAGGCCAAAAAGGTTACAAAGGAGGAGACTGTGTCCGAAAAAGAACTGGTTGCAAAAATCCTGCGTTATCTCAAGACCGTACCCGGATGCTTTGCATGGAAGACGCACGGCGGTATGTACGGTACGGCGGGTTTGCCCGACATCGTCTGCTGCATTGACGGCAGATTCTACGCTTTTGAGGTCAAGACGCCCGAGGGCAAGCTTACAAAGCTGCAAGAAGCGACGATACGAAAAATCCTCGCCTGCGGCGGCAACGCTTCGGTCGTCCGCTCGGTTGACGAGGCGCGAGCTGTAATACGCGGCTCCCTGCAATGATTTTGAAAACAACGCTCTTTTGCGAAAAGTACAACATGATACAATGCTTCCTCCGCTTCATCGATGCGCCATATGGCCAATTTTGATGAAGGAGCGAAATGTATGGATATACCTTATGAAAATCTGGCGAACGCCATTATCCTGCAGGCGGTCAGGGATTACCGCCTGGCGCTGAAGCGATACAGCCGGCATCCCGAAAAGGACGCCTTCACACAGGACAAGGAGGAACTCGAGCGGTTCTTCCGCTCCGAATGGTTCGGCGTCTTAACCCGGCTCGACCCTGAGACGCTGATCCGCAGGCTGTGTGAGGAGGCGGCGTGACATGACCGCGAAAGAATATCTCGGGCAGGCTTACAGGCTCGATCTTCGCATCCGAAGCAAGAAGAATCAGATCGCATCGCTGGAAAGCATGGCTATGAACTGCACGCCTGTCCTCACGGGAATGCCCCATAACCCCAGCCCTTGCGTATCTCCGATGGCAGACACCGTCTGCAGGATCGTTGACATCAAAAATGATTTAAAAGAAGAGCTGACCCGACTTCTGAATTACAAGATAAGCATCCTTGAGATAATCCACGGCGTCAGGAATCCCGAATACCAGCTGATTCTTGAGAAGCGCTATCTCTGTTATCAGCAGTGGGAGGAGATTGCCTGTGACCTAAATTACTCCGTAAGCTGGGTGCTGAAGCTTCACCGTAAAGCCCTCAGGGCTGTGGATGTGGTCATGGCCGGGAAGGAGAAGAAAAATGAGCTGGCGTGAAGCAATGGAAGACGGCATTCCTGTCGGCAGAGACAGCAGGAAATACAGCTGTTATTATCCGCCCTGCCACATCTGCGGCGCACCGGTTTATAGCTGGTCGTATATTCGCGGCGCTCAATACACCTGCAAGGACTGCAGGACTGAACTGGTGCGGCAGGCGCGCGAAAAAGGCAATGCGATCAGCGCGGATAAGAAGCAGAAGAAGCTGGAGGATGCCGTCAAGCGCATCTCCAAGGTTACCGACATCGCACCGTATAAGGATGCCATCCGTTTGGTAACGCAGAACCTAAACAGGCGCGGATGGTATCAGAGCACGGAGGAAATAATGGTGGCGCTTGAGCTTATCCGTCGCGGCATCAAAGCATACCATCAGGTTCGAATCTTTGAGTACGCCGTAGACTTCATCCTGCCTGACATGAAGGTGGCCCTGGAGATTGACGGTAAGATTTATCATGGCAAAGACAAGCTGGAATACCAGAGCGTCCGGGACGATGTCATCATGTACAAGCTGGGCGAAGGTTGGGAGATGATTCGAATCTCTACCGACAACATCAATCAGAACGTCACCAGACTGATTCCCGGCATCAACGCTGTTCTTGTCAGACGCAGCACTACGAGGAAGATAGTAAAATCCACATAAGTCCACTTGAGCGCAATTGAATTTTTGAATAGGATATGATTGAGAAACAGTATTATCTGAGCCTTGCGGGAGACCCCCGCGGGGCTCTTGTTTTATCAGGAGGATACCGCATGCCTTTAAAACCCAAACGCCCCTGCTCCTCCCCCGGCTGCCCGAGGCTGACGGACGGGCGGTTCTGCGAGGAGCACGCCAAACTGGAAGCCCAGCGGTACGAACGCTACGGCCGCGACCCCGCAACAAAGAAACGCTACGGCAGGACGTGGGAACGTATCCGTGACCGGTACATCAAGGCGCATCCCTTGTGCGAACGGTGCGCGAAGGATATGAAGATAACCCCCGCGGAGGAAGTGCACCACATCAAACCGCTGTCGCACGGCGGCACAAACGCCGAGGACAACCTCATGAGCTTGTGCAAGAGCTGCCACTCGCTAATCTCCGCGAAAAGCGGCGACAGGTGGCACAACAGATAAATGTGGTCAGGGCAAAGCTGTTGCCCCAAGCTACCATAGGGGCGGTCAAATCTCTGCCACTTTTTAGCAGGAGAACGGTGCGCGGGTCACGCGCGCAAAAATTCGAAATTAAACGGGGTATTACCCCTGTCAAGGACAAGGAGGTTTTGCCGTGGCCAAAGACGGCACGAGCCGAGGCAACAAGCCCGGCAACTATACCCGGGCGGGCCGCAAACCGAAGCCTCTGGTGGAACAAATCGCGGAAGGCAGAAAAAGCATGACGGTCATCGCCCTGCCCGAACCCGAAAAGCTCACCGGCTTTGATATGCCGCCGCCCAAGGAATACATGAAGGCAAAACAGAAAGGCGGCAAAGACCTGTGCGCCGAGGAGGTGTGCCGGGAAACCTGGCTCTGGCTTAAGGAACGCGGATGCGAGCGGCTGGTCAGCCCGCAGCTCGTCGAACAGTACGCCATGAGCGTTTCCCGATGGATTCAGTGCGAGGAAGCCATCTCCGAATACGGCTTTCTTTCGAAACACCCGACCACGGGCAGCCCCATTGCCAGTCCTTTTGTGGCGATGAGCCAGCAGTACATGAAACAGACGAACCAGCTATGGTTCTCTATTTTTGCCGTGGTCAGGGAGAACTGCTCCACGGCGTTCACCGGGGCAAGCCCGCAGGACGACGTAATGGAGCGGCTGCTCACGGCAAGGAGAGGCGGCAAATAGCTCTACGGGAAAGAGAGGGCGGTATGGAAATACGAAAGGTCAGTATCGAAAAGCTAAACCCTGCGGCATACAACCCGCGCAAAGACTTAAAGCCGGGCGACTCCGAATACGAAAAGCTCAAGCGTTCCATTGAGGAATTCGGATATGTTGAGCCAGTGGTTTGGAACAAGGCGACCGGCAACGTGGTCGGCGGTCATCAGCGGCTGAAGGTGCTGCGCGATTTGGGGCAGACGGAAATCGACTGCGTGGTCGTGGAACTGGACGAACAGCGGGAAAAGGCGCTCAACCTCGCGCTCAACAGGATACAGGGCGAATGGGACGAGACAAAGCTATCCGCGCTCATGGCGGAGTTCGACGCTTCCACCTTCGACGTATCCGTCACCGGCTTCGACGCCGACGAGGTGGACGCGCTTCTGAACAAGTTCTATTCGAAGGACGCCGTGCAGGATGATTTCGATGTGGACAAGGAAAAGGAAGCCATCGAGGCGTCCGGCGAAACCCGCACAAAGCGCGGCGACGTCTGGCTGCTGGGCAATCACCGTCTGCTGTGCGGCGACTCCACTTCGGAAGCGGATTTCGCCATGCTTATGGAAGGTAATCATGCGCAGATGGCGGTTACCTCTCCGCCCTACGGCGTGGGCAAGGAGTACGAGAAGGCGGGCATCGGGCCGTGGTTCGAAACCATGCGGCCGGCGATCCAAAACATCTGCCGGCACGCGGATATCGTGTGCTGGAACATCGGCGACCTCTACGCCACCGGTTCGCAGTTCATCGAGCCGACGCAGATGTACTCGGTACAGATGTTCGCGGACAACGGCTTCCGGCCCATCTGGATCCGCATATGGAAAAAACAGGGCATGAACTTCGGCGTCGGGCCTTATCACCTTGTCACCAACAAGCCGGTGCAGCAGTACGAGTACGTTACGGCGCTGGCGGCAAACGAAACCGAGGAATACAACGACCAGGAATACCAGTGGGTGTCCGCGTTTGCTGGGCACGGCTACAAGTTCGTAAAGCGTCTCACAAAGGACGAACGCAGGAAATGGGGCTACGCGGGCATCTGGGAGATCCCCACCGTGCGCGCCAACAAGGAGCACCCGGCGATGTTTCCGGTGGAGTTGCCGTGGCGATGCATCAAGATGCACTGCGACAAGGGCGACATCGTGCTTGAGCCGTTCGCCGGATGCGGCACGACGCTCATCGCCTGCGAGCAGGCCGAACGCCGGTGCTATGCGATGGAACTGTCGCCGGTCTACTGCGACCTCATCGTCAAGCGCTGTTATCAGTACAACCCGAATATTGAGATCAAGCTGAACGGCAGTCCGGTAGACGCGGGACTGCTGTTTCATTATTCCTGATTGCGGGATAAGAGGAGCGAACATGGAGATACAGAAAATACCCGTTTCAAAGCTGAACCCCGCGGCATACAATCCGCGAAAAGACTTAAAGCCGGGCGACCCCGAATACGAGAAGCTCAAGCGTTCCATCGAGGAATTCGGGTATGTGGAGCCCATCGTCTGGAACAGACGCACGGGAAACATCGTCGGCGGCCACCAGCGGTTTAAAGTGCTTGTGGCGCTCGGCTATGATGAAGCGGACTGCGTTGTGCTCGACATAGACGAACAGCGGGAAAAGGCGCTCAACGTAGCGCTCAACAAGATAACCGGCGAATTCGACATCCCGCTTTTGACCGACCTTTTGAAGGACATCGGCGCGGGCGGTTTCGACGTATCGCTCACCGGCTTTGACGCCGCCGAATTGGACGCGCTGTTCAGGGACGGCGTGGCTGCCGGTATCAAGGAGGACGACTTCGACGAGCCGCTGCCGGAAACGCCCGTCTCAAAGCAGGGCGACATCTGGCTGCTCGGGCGTCATCGCCTCATATGCGGCGACGCGACAAAGCCCGAAATCTACGCCCGGCTGATGGACGGCGAGCGCGCAAGCCTCGTCGTCACCGACCCGCCGTACAACGTGGATTACAAAGGCAAGGCGGGAAAGCTCAAAAACGACGACATGGAGAGTGCCGTGTTCCATGAGTTTCTGCTTGCCGCGTACCGCCGCATGTACGACGCTCTGGCGGACGGCGGCAGCATATATGTTTTCCACGCCGACCGGGAAACGGTCAACTTCAGGACGGCGTTTGCCGAGGCGGGCTTCTTCTGCCACCAGACCTGCATCTGGGTCAAGAACACGCCGGTTTTGGGGCGATGCGATTATCAATACAGTCACGAACCCATCCTCGTGGGCTGGAAGCCGACCGCAGGGCATAACTGGTATGCCGACCGCAAACAGCGCACGACGTGGTACTTCGACAGGCCGGTCAAGAGCAAGCATCACCCGACGATGAAGCCGGTGGCGCTCTGCGCCTACCCGATCATGAACAGTTCGCTGACAAACGACATCGTGCTCGACCCATTCGGCGGCAGCGGCAGCACGCTTATCGCCTGCGAGCAGACGGGGCGGATATGTTATACCATTGAGCTTGACGAGCGCTACGCGGATACGATCGTGAAACGGTACGTTGAGCAAAAGGGCTCAGGCGGGGATGTTTACCTGCTGCGAGGCNNTATGGCTCTATATGTACTGCCAAACGGCAGAAAGGCGGTATGAAAAATGAAACTAAGCTACAATGTCACAGGAAGCGAGCGCAAGCGGCTAGCCGCGGCGTTGGGCGGCATTTTAGGGAGCGAACCGAAATACCTCGGAGCGCCGAGCTTTGCTTACGAAGTCGGTGGTTACCGCATAGACAAGTCCGGAACGCTCACGGGCCCCGACGACCTTGACCTGGAGGATTCGCTCCATCAGGCGGGATTTGACGCGGACGGCGGCAGCCGCGAGTATGACGAAGACGATACACGCGAGAGCGGGCTTGGCGGTTTGGGCGCACGCGACGAGGTTCCGGATATTGACCAGCACCATCCCGGGCGGTACGTCAACCCTGACGCGCCCATTACCGAGACCATGCAAAGGCAGCTGGATGAAGTGCTTGCCTTTGAGGACCCGGGGACGGACGGCCGCGAGGAAACGGGGCTGGTCATCGAGATGCCGCGCGCTTCCTTCGCCGACGCCGCGCTCGACAACCTGAAGCGGCTTATTGAAAGCAAAAGCAAACTCATCAGGAAGGCGCTCGGCGCGGAAACCCTCGACATTATGATCACGGACGACAAGGTGCGGTTTCCGTGGTTTGCGGACGGCGCCGACCCGGAGGCGGTAAAGGCCTACACCCACTTCGTTACGGCGCTGTGTGATATGGCTCGAAACCGAAAGCGCGTCACAGCGAAGGAAAAAGAAACCGGCAACGACAAATATGCCTTCCGCTGCTTCCTTCTCCGGCTGGGTTTCGTGGGTGATGAATACAAGAGCACAAGGAAAACTCTGCTAAAAAATCTTTCAGGCAGCAGCGCGTTCAAGGTTCCTAAAGGCGGTGGCGAGCATGAATAGGTTTCCTGCAAAAGAGACTGTGGAACGCCTGCGCAAACAGTATTTGAGCGGTACCCGGGTGGAGCTGGTCAGGATGAACGATCCGTATTCCAAGCTGAAGCCCGGCGACCGCGGAACAGTGGTTTTTGTGGACGACACGGGAACCATATTCTGCGACTGGGACTGCGGCTCTTCCCTTGGCGCGGTGTACGGCGAGGATGCTGTGAGAAAACTGGAATTCGATTAAGTGCCGACAGGCAGAAGTAAAGGGCTTTCAGGCGAAGGCCCTTTGCTTTTTCTTGTTTTCATAGAGAGGAGGCGGCTCTTATACGAAAACTGAAGAAATACAAACCTACCGCCTTTATGGCGGAGGGATCATATTACGACAAGAACGCCGCCGATTACGCCGTATCCTTCATCGAGGCGCTTCGCCACACCAAAGGCTCGTGGGCGGGAAAACCGTTTTACCTGCTTGACTGGCAGGAACAGATCGTCCGCGATATCTTCGGTATCCTCAAGCCCAACGGGTACCGGCAGTTCAACACCGCGTTTATCGAGTTGCCAAAAAAGAGCGGAAAGTCTGAGCTTGCCGCCGCCGTGGCGCTTTACATGCTTTGCGCCGACGGTGAGCAGAGCGCCGAAATATACGGCTGCGCCACCGACAGGCAGCAGGCCGGGATTGTGTTTTCCGTCGC
>DBPP01000014.1:0-140 GCA_002305575.1 Ruminococcaceae bacterium UBA1417 | reverse complement strand
AACGTGCACGCCTGCATCTTCGACGAGCTTTTGGGGCAGCCGAACCGCAAGCTGTACGACGTCATGACCAAGGGCTCCGGAGCGGCGAGGAAGCAGCCGCTCAATTTTGTCATCACCACGGCGGGATCGGACAAGAACAG
>DBPP01000029.1:28264-33556 GCA_002305575.1 Ruminococcaceae bacterium UBA1417 | reverse complement strand
TTCCCTTGCACCCGAAGGTGAAGCAATAGCCTTTGAACTGGACAAGGAAAACGGCTTCAGCTGGCTCGGTCACTATGATATCTCGGTTGACGATCTGTTAAGCGGTATTCCGAAAGAAAAGAAATCCGAACAGGCAGAAAATTTAATCCTTGAGTATCTTTCAAAGGGAAAATACCCGCAGAAAGAATTGGCAAAGAAAGCACAGGCGATGGGAATTTCAAAGCGTGTACTGGATGAAGCAAAGAAAGCACTGAATGTCCAATCTGTTAAAAAGGGCAGTCAGTGGTACTGGCAGCTTCCCGAAAAACAGAGTGAAGCTTTTCAAGGTTGCAACATTGCAAAGGCAGGCACATCTGCAACCTTGCAATGTTCTTTCTTCGGGAAGTAATAAAGTTTGGTGGAGAGTGCAGAGAGCACCTTTTCAAAGGTGTTCTTTGTCCCTCGGAGAGCCCACGACATCTTTACAGCCGAAGTGCTGAAAGTGTCATAGTGGGTTACGCACTTTGAAAAAGGTGCGTAACTGCAGCTCCCCGAAAATACACCTGCGGAAAGGAGTGAGAAAATGGCGAAACAAAACTTCAGTGTCGCCCGTATCGAAACCCGTACAAGAGCGACGGTTGGCAAGTTTGAGCGACACATCGAGCGTAAAAATGACAGCTATGAAAATATGAATGTTGACCTCTCCCGTACTCCTATGAATGTGAGTTTTAAGAGCTGCGGAGAGCTGACATATAACGAACATCTTGATAAAATGATTGCCGCAGGAAAGGTATCTTTGAAAGGCTTGAAACCCGATGCGACAGTCTTTGACGAGATGATTATGGATGTAAATACCGACTATTTTGAACAGAATGGCGGCTATGAATATGCCTGCCGGTTCTACGAAGAAGCTTTCCATTTTGCAGAAAAGCTCTACGGCAAAAACAATATTGTATCCGCTGTAATGCACGCTGACGAACTGAATACAGCAATGGCTGAAAAGTACGGCAGACCGATTTACCACTATCATCTGCATATTATGGCACTGCCGGTGGTGGATAAAGAGGTACGCTGGACGAAACGATGTAAAGATCCTGAACTGGTTGGAAAGGTGAAAGAGGTCATTCATCAAGTGAGTCATTCAAAGAAATGGAAGTCCGAAAAGGCTCTTGATGAAAACGGAAATCCGATTCTCAACAGCAAAGGAAAGCCAGTCTATCACGCTTCCTACAGCATATTACAGGACAAGTTTTATGAACATATGCAGGAAGCAGGCTTTAACGGATTCAGCCGTGGAGAGCGTGGAAGTACTGCTGAAAACCTGACTTCACTGGGGTATAAAATACAGCAGGATGAAAAAAGACTGGCAGATATTCAGCAGAAAATTGTCGCTGAAACTGTCCGCTATAACGATAATCATCAGGCGTTTATGACCTTTAATGAGATTGACAACTCAGGCAAAAAATCGTTTACAGGCAAATATACCGTGTCGGCAGACGACTACGAAAAGCTGACAACCCTTGCAAAACAAAGCTACTCAGCAGTGTCTGAAGCAAAGAAATTGCAGGAAGAAAATCGGTATCTAACAAGGCAGATATGGTCATTACAGTCGGAAGTTTCACGGCTTAAAACAGCCTTGTACGAACTGACGGAAAAATGCAGACCATATCTTGAAGCATTAAAAACGGCACCCAAAATAGTTAAAGAATTTATAGACGGTATCCTTGAGAGGCTCAAAAAGCAGGAGAAAAGTATTCTTTATGAGCCGATTCCTGCACAGAAAACACAGTCCCAAGAGCGTGGAAAACACTCAAAAAATAAAAATTATGAAAGGTAGGAACACACGATGGAAAAGAGAATTTATGAGGAAAAGAACGGATTATGGTATGAGCTGCAGGGAGATTATTATCTCCCTTGCCTCTCACTACCCGAAGAAGAACAGAAGCCAGTAGGCATTTGGGGACAAAGGCACTTGCGTTATATTAAGGAACATAAAAGAGCCTTTTACACCAATCTACTGACTTCCTGCAAACTGAATAGTTACCTTGCTGATATTGATAAGCAGGCAGATGAAATCTTTTCCCGGCTGGTAAAGAAACTGTCCCAAAAAGAAAATATAACGGAAAAACTCAAAGCTGAAAGCCAAATGCTGTGGGTGCAGAAGATGAATAGTATTCGTAATCGTGCAACGGAAGCTGTAAATGCAGATTTAATCTACGCATAAGCGAAACGGCGGCAGAGAGTAAATCCTTTGTCGCTTTTTACTTACCTCATATAATCGCAAGAAATTGAGAATATTATTTATAAACTCAATGAAATCAGTTGACAAAGTGCGTATCTAAAATTTATAATATAAAGTAATAATGGTAAGGAACGTGAGTGGATGAGAATAAGTTACAAAAAGCTTTGGATACTGCTTATTGAAAAAGAAATATCGCCCGCTACACTTCGTAAGGACTTGAATATTGCAACGGGAACGATGACAAAGTTGAGAAAAAATGAGGAAGTTGCGTTGTCTGTTCTTTTGCGTATATGCGAGTATCTTGATTGTAATATCGGCGATGTCTGTGATGCTGTAAAATCGGAAGATTAACAAGGAGTAATCACAATGAAAGTAGTACGAAATTCAGATTATTATCAACCCAAAGAACAATATAATGTAAAGTGTTCAAAGTATAATAAAGATGCTACAATAACAATATTTTATCGTTCTGTTCAAATGCACAAAACTGATATTCAATTAACTCCCGTAAAATCAGGAAGAAAATGTAGTTTGTGGGAAGAAAACAATCCGATTTGTCCAGAATGTCCTTATTTGAAAAAGTAATAGATTTTTCTCTTAAAAAATTATTCCATGGAGGTATTCAATATGGCTTTTTGTATTAACTGTGGTCAAG
Organism: Ruminococcaceae bacterium UBA1417; assembly: GCA_002305575.1. GTDB lineage: Bacteria > Bacillota > Clostridia > Oscillospirales > Acutalibacteraceae > Hominenteromicrobium. The sequence continues at coordinate 30,680 of DBPP01000029.1, read as the reverse complement.
AACTTGCCGAAGGAGCAAAATTCTGTGCGAGCTGTGGCAAAGCGGCAACTAACGAAAATGCTACTTTCAAAAGAAAGACTGTGTATGAGGGAAATCTTCATAAATGTCCAAATTGTGGTGAAGTGATAAATTCTTTTGTAACTAATTGTCCTACTTGTGGTCACGAAATTCGTGATGCACAGAGTGTTTCATCGGTAAGACTGTTAGCGATGAAATTAGAACAGCTTGAAGCAAAAAGACCGCAGAAAAAAGCGACTAATATTTTTTCCCAAGCTTTTGGCGGAGGTGCACAGCTACAAAGTATAGATGAGCAAAAAATTGATCTTATCAGGAATTTCTCTATTCCGAATACAAAGGAAGATGTATTAGAGTTCATTGTACTTGCATCCGCTAACATTGATTTGAAGGTTTATGGATTGGATTCTGGAAGATATCAAATTCTTGACCCTGCTCGCCGAGAATTATCTGATGCTTGGTTATCAAAGCTTGAGCAAGCAGACCAAAAGGCGGAAATTATGTTTGGACAAACCCAAGAATACATATCAATTCGAAATGCTTATGAAAAGAAAGTTAGAGCAATTAAAAAAGCAAAATACCAAATTGTATGGCTGTTTGCAGGTGTATTCGGCGCAATCTTTTTGATGTTCGGATTTGTGCTGTTAATCCTTGTGCTAACAGGTTCGCTTTAAAAATTAGGAGGAGCAAATACATGACGTTGTTTGATAAAAATAACCGCAAAGGCGGTTTAATGGATGAAATACGCTGTGATGAGCCGTCATATCTGATTTGGAAATGGCATTCGTCAGGGTCTCAGTTGGGTGAAAATCAGAGGGAAAATTCTATTCGTTGGGGTTCCTCTCTACGAGTGAAAGATGGCGAAGTTGCCGTTTTTGTTTATAAGCAGAGGAACGGAACAATGCAGGATTTTATTATAGGTCCGTTTGATCAAACAATAAAAACAGCAAACTTTCCAGTATTAGCAAGTATTGTTGGCATTGCGTATGAAGGCGGAACACCTTTTCAAGCAGAAATTTACTTTATTAACCTTGCGCAAATTATTCAAGTGAAATTTGCCGTTCCTTTTTTTGATGTTTACGATCCGAGATTTAACGATTTCGGTGTTCCAGTTGCGGTAAGAGGAACGATTAGTTTCAAAATTAGCGATTATCGTCAGTTTATTAAATTACACAGACTTAACACCTTTAACCTTAATGACTTCCAGTGCCAAATCCGTGATGCCGTTAGCCGGTATGTCAAAGATACGGTTGCCAATGCTCCTGCAACACATAACATTCCTTTGGTGCAAATTGAAGCCAAGACTGCCATTATTAATGATGCTGTTGAGTATGTTATCACAGAGCGCTTGAAAGAAACTTTTGGCATTATGGTATCTGGCGTTGATATTGGTGCAATTGAACTTGATAAATCCAGCGAGGGTTATCGTCAGCTCATGGCTATAACCAAAGATATAACTGCTATCAAAGTACAAGCTGAAACAGCGGATTATGTTGAAAGACTCCGTATTCAACGTGAAGAAGGACAGTATTCCATGCACAAACAGACCCAGACGGCTAATATCGGCGCATTTCAGGTCGAAAAGCAGACAGAGGTTGGTGTTGCAGGTGCGCAGGCTCTTGGACGGATGGGAGCTAATGGTGCTGGTGATGTGAATTTGGGAGGCGGCGAAGGGTTTAATATGGCGGCTATGATGGCGAGTATGGCTGTCGGCGGTGCTGTTGGTCAGAATATCGCTGGAACGATGAACAATATGATGAGTGGAATAAATCAGCCTATGGGGACAACACCGCCGCCTATCCCGACTGTGGTTTATCATATTGCGGTAAACGGTCAACCAAATGGACCATTTGATATGGCTACATTGACACAGATGGCAAATGCCGGACAGATAACCGCTGACAGTTTAGTGTGGAAAAATGGCATGGCACAATGGGCAAAAGCCGGTGCAGTTGACGAACTGAAAAACCTATTTACTGTAATGCCACCTATTCCACCGACAGAATAAAGGAGAACATATTAATGGCAAGCATTTTTAGAGAAGCGTTCAAAGATTTCGCATGGGAATTGTTAGACGGAATTAGGAAAAGTGCTAATGATCGAATTAGCGATGCTGAATTTGAAGAAAGAATAGTAGGTATCGAGAAAGCAACAGTTTCTATGGTTGAAGCCAATGTTGACCGAGAAATAATTATTAAAATGTTGCAAAAACATTGGAATTTAAGGTTAAGCGAGGCAGAAGAATTTGTTGATTGGGCAATAAACGAGGTTTAAGTTATTTGCAAATCATAAATCAAATTTACTTAAAAGCCTTGATTCTCAGGTAGAAAATAACTATAATATACTTGTTTCGTGACAACACACTGACAACAGAAATTTGGAGAGTCCATATTTTATGGAT
>DBPP01000029.1:0-28250 GCA_002305575.1 Ruminococcaceae bacterium UBA1417 | reverse complement strand
AAACCCAGTATTTATGCGGGTTTGCGGCGTTCGGACAAGTCTTTTGATAACAATTTGATAACAGCCATACAAGAGCCATTATTCTTGCAGCCCAGCGGTTTACGGGTTGCAGAATGATAAAAGGCGGTTTGTGTGGCGGAAGAATCTATATTGAGAAAGCCGTTAGCTGTGGATAACACGACTAACGGCTTTTTGTCGTTCTTATCCGTCTTTTTTGAGCTTGTCCTGAAACGCCTCCACCAGCGTATCGCTCAGTTCCTGTGAAGGGACTTTCGCTCAAAGCGGATAGTTTATAACCAGTTCACAAAAGGCGATAGGAGATAGACAAACCATTAGGGCTCCTGTAAAATGAAATTTGACGAGACAATCCCGCTGCAAAGGAGAAAACCTTAATGGCTCAAAAGAATCATGCCACAAATCTAAGCGAATTGCTATGCTCAGCCGGATCCAATGCTGAGCATGCTGGAATGGCTGCGCAGCCAACTCATGGAAGTCGAAGTCAGTCAGCAGCTGGGAGCAGAGAAAAGCGAACGTGCTGAAAGCCGCAGCGGAGATCGCTATAGCTACCGGTCCTGCCGGCTAGACATACGGATGGGAACCATGTACCGGATGGTACTGAAGGTGCGTCCAAGCGGCTACATTCCGTTCTTTGTCACGAAGTCACCGAGCGCAAACGCAGTGAAGCAGCGCTGGCCAGGTGGTACAGGAAGCCTTTGTACAAGGTGCGCTCACCGGTAAGATGGAGAAACTGGCCAGGCGTCTGGGCATCGAGCGTCTTTCCATAGTCAGGTCAATCGGCGTACCGATACTGTGGGCATCTTTCCAAATCCAGAGGCATACATCCGCTTGGTGACCGCTGATCTCCTGGTGCATGCAATAGCCTAGTCTGTTTCGAGGGTTTGCCTCAGTGAGCAGTCCCTGCAGAATGTTCTCCGTTTTACAGCTTAACTTTCAATTTTACAGGATCCCTTTTTGCGGACCTTTCTTGACGCGGGCTACTAAGGTGAAGTCCAAAGTACAACGGAATTAGTCGAATTGGAGTGTTGATGCAATGGCCTTATTTTGCTTTTCTATTCGGAAAAACAGGTGGTTCACAACCAGTTTCTCCGAGTTAAATGATAAAAAGGTAGGTTAGTATATGTATTTTGCTGTCAGAATAGTTTTTTCTTTGATTTTATTGTTTGTCGTCATTCTGATTCTGTGGAAAAGGAAAAGATCCGCATTACGGAAGAAGACTGTTATGGCCTTGATTTTAGTGACGATGGGGTTGGGCGTATTATTACAGTTTTGTCCGATAGAAAATGTACTTGTTGGTTTTGATTCTCCAGAGAGCGTATTTCATTATATGCGCGTCGGTGAGATCCAAAGTTTGATTGAAGGAGAAAACTCCACATTGGTTGTTTATAGTCAAGGTCGGAATGCTTCTTCTGTTCAGATCATTGAGAAGGCGGAAGGCGCATATAGAATACCTGTATTTAGCATGATGAAAAGGATAGATTCTGATACTTTAGATACTACGGCGGGACATTATGAAGTCCTTCGATTCAGCGATACAGAAGATTATTATATCTGTGTTTCCGTGATGATGACGGCTCCAATAGATTCAATTTCCGATAGTTTCTCCACAAATGTCCGGTATACTGTTTCGGAATTGGTTGGTAGTAAAACTTCAGTAGTAAGTATTTACGCGTATTCCAAAGGGTATCCTGACCGTTATTATCTGAATATAAACGGAAATCGTATCTTGGCGTTAGAGTAGAATGAATTCAGCTTGCTATTTTCAATACGAGTGTGTATAGTAGATGGGGAAATTATGGCTATGGATGGGTTGAGATAGGAAACAAGGCCTTACCGTGCAAAAATAGTGAAGAGCGTTGCTGGTGCATAAACAGTTGATGCAAGAATACGGCCGGACGCCTTCGATGTCAAGACGCGGAACCCCTATGTCAATGCGATGGCAAAAAACTTCTTTTCCATCCTTCAGACGAATGTATCCACCGCCACAAACCGGCCTCCTTCTCCGAGGTTGACGAGATGATTGACCGATACATCCATTTTACAATCGAGTGTATCCAAAGCAAAATAGGCGTGGCGCCGCGTCAGCGGCACCACGCCTGCTAAAACCCAATATGCCTGTATAGAGGCTTTTGGGTCCTGTTTAAACAATCCGGGAGGTTCAACTGTGCCTTTTCAGGGCTTATACAAGCCCTCGGCTTTGCCCAAATAGGATTATTCGCCGGGCGTGACCAACGTATCGGTCTGGATGGAATTGAGGTAGTCATCCTCAAATCCGTAGGCCAGGTACACAAAATGCTGGCGCACGTCGTTTTCCCAGTCGGTTACATCGGTGAAAAGGTCGTCAAAGTACGTATCAGGGCATGGGGCCTCGACCGTTTCGGCGTATCTGCCCTGTCCGACCGTGCACGGCAGCGTACAGCCCGTGTAGACGCGCGCGGTGTCGCTCATACCAAAATAGGAGAGGCCGCGACCACCGGTCACGCCATTTTCAAAGGTAGGGTCGAAGTGATAGGCGTTGCCGTTCAGCTGCGCGATCACCCAAACGTGCACGACGTCGCCGACCGTGCCGTAGGCAAGTTGTGCGGGAATGTTGTTTTGCAGGAAAAGATACTGCAGGGCCTCCGCAAACTCCGCGCTGCCGCCACGGTGTTCAACAAGCATTCGGTAAAGCGAGTTCTCGTCGTTTTCCTCATAGGTGCATTCAGCGCTGACGGCTCTGTACAGCGCCAGTGCTATTTCAAGCGCATTGGATTGCTCGTACAGCACGCCCTCCACCAATGTCTCTGCCGCATTGTCAAATTCGTCGGCGCTGCCGGTTCCGGAAGGCGTGATCGTCACCGTGCCGGCTTCGTCCACTTCAAGAGCTGCCAGTGTGCTGTAGGGGGAACCTGCAAAGACCTCGACGGCCCGTGCGGCATGCGCCGGATCGGAGAGCGCGACTTCCGGCGTGCCCGTGCATACGGCGTCGACCAGTGCTTCGTAATCCGGTCGGCTATCGCCCAGATATTCGTCGGCGGCTTCGCAGACCAGATAGCGGTCCGCCTGAAAGGAGACCGGATTCAGTGCCGGCGCCGTTGGGGCGGGCGTAACCGTAGCTTCCACAAGAGCGGCCGCCTCCGCAGAGGCGGGCGCCGCGTTGTTGGGCTGGGCGCAGCCGGAAAAGCTGAGTAGAAAAATGGGGACAGAAAGGAATACAGGCAGCAGTTTGATGGGTAGTCACCCCTTTCGTGGAATCAGCGGTTGCGCACGGGCTTTGGCAGCGGTTAGTGGCGGCCAAATTTGCGCTTTGCACGAATATCCTTCCCGCGGAAAGGCATGCGGTCATAAAAACCGAGCACACGTGAAACAAAGCGCTCGTTGTAGCGCTTTTCGAGCTCCTGCATGGAAAGATTGGTGCTGATAATCGTCGGTTTTGCGAGCATGATGCGCGTGTCGATCACGTTGTAAATCATCGCCGTGATGTAAGAGGAAGAAATCTCCATACCGAGATCGTCGAGAATCAGCAGGTCGCAATCGTTGAGCAGCTCCAGCGTATCGCCGCTGGTTTCCTCACTGCGCGCAAAGCGCTCCCGCTCGAGCGCAATGGCAAAATTCTGCGCGGTGCCATACACGACGCCAAAGCCTTTATCGATGGCAGCGGAGGCGATGGCGAGCGAAAGGTGTGTCTTGCCCAGACCGGTTGCGCCCGTGAAGAAGAGATTCCCGGATTTTGCTGAGAAAGTTTCCGCGTAGCGTTTGCAGTAGTCCAAGATGTAGCGCATCTGTTCGCGGTCGGAACGTCGCCCGTCTACGGGCGCGTCGCTGTAATATTCGAGAGAAAAATCCTCGAAAGTTGAGAGGGTAAGCGGGGAAATGCGGTTCAGATTTTCGTAGGCGATTTGCCGGAGCAGTGCGCGGTGGCAGCTGCACATGCGGCCGTCCACGTATCCGGTGTCCTCGCATTTTGCGCAGTGGTATTGCGGCTCGATGTCCGCACGGGTCAAACCGTGTGTGGCGAGAAGTTCCGAAAAGCGGCGCTGTGCCTCGAGATTCTCCGCTTTCAGCGTTTCGAGCGAGGCGCGCACGTCCGTTCCACGCAGCACAGCCTTTGCCGCCTGGCTTGCCGTGGAAGCAATGCGCCGGCGGACTGCCTCAGCTTCGGGGCAAACCGCATAAAACGCATCCAGCTTTTGCTGTGCGTGGCGTACGGCATCGTTGTGGCGGCGGTTGAGTGTGGCTTCCGCCTCCAGATAAACCTGTTTTGCATATCCCATGGGTTTGCACCTTCCTTTTCTGCCTCAGTAACGGCTTTTTCAGGATTCAGAGCCAAAGATATCGTATTTTTCGTATTCCTCGAGATCGTAGGAAGGCGTATGCTTCGCTTCCCGGCGCGCGTCGGCGGCCAGCTTCTCGTCAATAGCTTCCTTCAGCGTGCGGATACCCGCATTGTGCCACCGCTCCAGAATGGCGTTGATGTATTTCATGTTGACCTTGCCCGTGTTGTCCACGCATCGGTTGTACGCTTCGTTCAAAAGCTCGTCGGGCATATTCCATTCCAGAACCCAGCGGTGTGCGTACTGGCCTTCGTTGCGGCTCGGCGCCCGGCGCGAGGTCATGCCGAACGCGCTTTCGCAGCGCTTCCATGCGACGGCGGTTTCGTCAAGCTCGCGCAGCTTTTCCTCGGCGGCCTCAATGCTCAGGATATTGGAATCCGCCCAGTTGCGGACGGTCGATTCGATGTAGCTCGTGTTGGCCCGACCGATCTTATTCGCATAGGCGACGAGCATCAGAATCACCTCGCAGGGCAGGCCATAGTCCTCGTGCGCCTGAATCAGGGTGCCGGAAAGCGCGGGCGAGAGCGTTTTGCCGAGCATTGCCTCGGCTTCCTCCACCAGACGGCGGATGGTGGGTGAGGCTTCGACACGCTCGGAAATGTAGAGACCGTCCGGACGCAGCATCCGCCGCGGTGCAGCTGTGTGCACGGGTTGCGCGGGCGCCGTGGGCGCCGCCGTGGTCGCGGGGCGCAGCGCGGTTGCAAGCGGCGCGTCCTCCCTTTGAAGCAGGCTGTTCTGCACCCAAAACTGGATGGCGCTTTCGACATCCATGCTGTGCAGGCCGATGGCAGCAGCAATTTCTTCCGCCGAATAGCTCCGCTCGTTGTTGCGCAACAGCCAGAGAATTACCTTGAGCTGGTCACCGCTTGCGGTTTGGATGTATCGGTCTACAAGCGCGCCGGGCACAGCAAAAACAGAGCTCCATGGCCCCAGCTGCAATGCATATCCCATTCCATGACCGCTCCTTTCCATAGCATTTGTAAATTATCGACCTTTAGTATAGCACAATTTCAAACGGCAAACAAGTGCGAGCATGAGACCGAAACGCCGAAAACCTGACTGAAAATTTTTGCGAAAAAAATTGAAATCGGGACTTGACTTCCCCTGTGCTTTTGTGTATAATAAGTGTCGTTGCAAACGCAATGTGCTGATGTGGCTCAATGGCAGAGCAGTTCACTCGTAATGAACAGGTTGTCAGTTCGATTCTGACCATCAGCTCCAGAAAGGTCCGACAGGCAGTATGCTTGTCGGACCTTTTCGCGTTCTTCACCTTGCGTCCGCAGGCGATTTATGCTATTCTTAAAAAAATAAAAGCGGGAGGGAACGCGCATGCGCAGCGACGAATTCATTGACCTGTACAAACAGCTGGAGGATGCTCTGGAAGAAAAATTCAGCGGCATGAAGCGCCGCTATTCGAGCGTGATCTTTGAATACATCAACCACTACGAGAGTGCGCCGGTGCGTGAATCTCTGAACCTTTGCCGGGAGATCCGCAACCTGATGACGCACAGCGCCAACCTGGGCGGCGTGCCGATTGTCGAGCCGAGCGAGCCTGTACTGGAATCGCTTCGGGCGACGCTCGAATATGTCCGCCGTCCACCTCTCGCGCTCGAATATGCGACGACTGGACAGCGGATTGTATGCGCCGGTCTTTCGGACCGCCTGCTCAAGCTGATGGCCATGATGGACCGAAACGGGTTTTCCCATATTCCGATTCTCGACAAAAAGCGGTTTATCGGTGTATTCAGCGTCTCCACCATTTTTTCCTGTATTTTGCTGGAGCCGGATCTGCACATCACGCCGGATACGACGATCCGCGAGCTCGGCGAAATGTTGCCGGTTGACCGCCACATCGAGAACTACGCGTTCGTGGGCCGGCAGGCGACGCTGCTCGAAACCCGTCAGATGTTCGAGAAAATCCGCGGGAAGAACAAGCGGCTTTCCGTCATCTTCATCACCGAAACCGGCAGTCGGGAAGAGCCTCTGCTCGGGATGCTGACGCCCTACGACGTCATGAAAGAGGATTAAAACGAAAAGAAAATAGTATCAGCGGGATGCAACAGATGGTATACGTCTGTTGCATCCTTTTGGCTTACAGACGAAAAAATGAAAGAGAAAGAAAGCATTTCGAATGCAAAGGCAAGCGCAATTCGTTCAGCATTGTATAATTAGAAGCAGAAAGGCCGTCATAACGGCCGGATCGAACGGTATCGGAAACACAATACACATCAAGGAGGCAATTGAAATGAAAAACGGGAAATTGCAGGTGGCTATAATCGGCTGCGGCGGCATAGCCAATCAGAAGCATCTGCCGGCGCTGAAATCGCAGGCGGATAAGTGCGAAATTGTCGCATTTTGCGACATCCTGGTGGAACGCGCCGAGAAAGCCGCCAAGGCATACGGTACGGAGGACGCCAAAGTTTACGCGGATTACAAGGAGCTGCTCCAAAATCCCGACATCGACGTCGTGCATGTCTGCACACCGAACGTCGCGCACTGCCCGATTACGGTCGCGGCCTTTGAAGCCGGTAAGCATGTGCTCTGCGAAAAGCCGATGGCGGCAACGACGGAGGATGCGCAGCGCATGATGGATGCTTGGAAAAAGTCGGGTAAGAAGTTTACAATCGGTTATCAGAACCGTTTCCGCACGGACGCACAGGCGCTCAAGCGCGCCTGCATGGAAGGCAAGCTCGGCGAAATTTATTTTGCCAAAGCCCATGCCGTCCGCAGGAGAGCTGTTCCCACGTGGGGCGTGTTCCCGGATAAGTCGAAGCAGGGCGGCGGACCGCTGATCGATATCGGCACGCACGCGCTCGACATCACGCTCTGGTGTATGGACAATTATGAGCCGGCTACGGTGACGGGGTCCGTGTTCGAAAAACTTGGCCATCTTCCGGAGGCGACCGAAGGCAACATGTTTGGCCCGTGGGACCCGGAAACGTATGAGGTGGAAGATTCCGCGTTTGGCTATATTAAAATGAAAAATGGCGCGACAATTTTCCTCGAATCTTCCTGGGCGCTGAATGTGAAGGATTCGAGAGAAGCGGCGACCACGCTGTGCGGCACAAAAGCCGGCGCGGAGATGATCGGCGGCATGAGCCAGCAGGGGTATGATCTCGTTTTCAACGAAACGACCGGCGGACTCCTGACGGAGGAGCACATTTCCGATACGGGCGCCATCGCGTTTTTCGAGGGCAACGGCGGCGGATCTCCCGAGGTCAAGGAATGCAAGCAGTGGCTTGAGGCAATCCTCGAGGACAAGGAGCCGCTCGTCAAGCCGGAACAGGCGTTTGTTGTCACGCAGATTCTGGATAAGATCTATCAATCGGCGGCGGAAGGTAAGGAATACCGCTTTGCATAAAGGTATCGGGCCTTTGGACCCACGATTAAGCAGGAGGCAGAAAAATGGCAAAGATTAAGACATGCGTGAGCCTGTACAGTCTTCAGGACGCATATTTGAACAAAAGGATGCAGCTGGACGACATCATGCGCTTCGTCAAGGCGAACGGCGCCGAAGGTGTGGAGATTCTGCCCGACCAGATGCTCAAGGGCGCGCCGGATATTTCCGAGGAAACGGTGGCGCACTGGAAACAGTTGCTGGACGAAACGGGACTCAAGCCGGTCATTGCAGATGTGTTTCTCAACACCAACCTTTATAAAAACCGAACGCTGACGCATCGGGAATGCATCGCGCTGCTGGTCAAGGAAATCCAGCAGGTGGCCCGGTTGGGCATCCATCTGATCCGCCTCGTTTCCATGGTTCCGTATTGGGTCATCGAGCCGTTGCTGCCGTATTGCGCGCAGTACGATGTGACGATTGCGCTGGAAATCCACGCGGCTATGGCCTTCGATATTCCGGAAACAAAAGCCTTTATCGAAGAGATGAAGCGTGTGAATTCCCCGTATGTCGGCATCGTGATCGACACGGGCATCTTTTGCAGACGCTTCCCGCGGGTTGTCCGGGCGTATGAGACGCTCTTTGGCACCAGTCCGCAGGTGTTCGATTACATCGATACGCTGTTTGCACGCGGAACGGACTTGCACCATGTGCTTGTGGAGAACGGCCATGTCTACCCGCCGGAGCTGGAAGCGGCCATTCAGTCTGAGCATGACCGGATGTTTGTCCCCTTGTGCGATGGATACGAAAACTACAGGTTTGAGGTACTGGACGAATACATGCCGTATATCAAGCACTTCCATTTCAAGCTGTTTGAGATGACGCCGGAGGGTCAGGAATACTCCATGGACTACAAGGGCTTGCTGGAATATCTGCATGACCGCGGCTATGACGGTTACGTTTCCACGGAGTACGAGGGCAATCGCTTTACGCTTCCCGGCCACAAAGTGGCAGAGGAGGAGCAGGTGGCGGCGCAGCTTGCGTATATCCGGAAATGTCTGGACGAAATTCAGGGATAGGAGGCAGAACGATGTTTGACAACAATGTGTTTATCGAAAACAGCTGTGTCAATGTGGAGCAGGATGGCAACGTCATCGGCTATGAGCTGCAGACGAATATCACGTATTATAGGGGAATCCCGATGTCCATGATCGAGTACATCCGTGTTTTTGCAGACGGCAAGGCGGTCCCGCAGGAAAACATCCGCATTTCTGTGGACCGGGAAGACTGGTTTACGATGCGGGAAGCGGAGACGGTGACCACTTACAAGTGGGAGTACGGGGAACCGCTGTACATTCGTGTGCTCGAGGCAGGCGGGCTTTCCAAGGGAACCCATCGGGTGAAGCTGGTCGTCGCGACGCGCACGGCGTATATTCCGGTGCCGTTGGAAGGTGTCCGTGAAAGAGAAGTTACGATTGCATAGGGAGAGGCATATGGATAAAAAAATGGTGCTGGGCGTTTCGTTCGGCCGGAAAATGGGAAACACCGATGTGATGATCAAAACGGCGTTGATGGAGTGTGAAAAGGCGGGCTATGCGGTGCGCTTTATCCGCGCGGATGATCTCGACATCCGGCCGTGTACGGGATGTATTTCCTGTGTGGTCGGTATGACGACAGGGCGCGGGAAAGGCGGTTGCCCGATTCAAGACGATTTCCACATTCTGGATGAGGCTCTGATGGCTTGCGACGCGGTGATCGTCGGTTCGCCGACGTATGTTCTGAGCCCGACCGGGCGATTCAAAACCGTATGCGACCGCATTGGCCCTTCCCACGACATCACGTTCCGCAAGGCGACGTATGACGAGGGGCTGGCAGCGGGAAAACCGGCGGAACAGCTGCCGGATACGCGAAGCTTCAAAAAACGCGTCGGCGCGCTCGTTTCCGTCGGCGGGGCCATGACCAAAAACTGGCTTTCCTTTATGCTGCCGACCATGTATGAATTCACGATGTCCATGGGAATCGATGTAATCGATATGCACGAGTATCACGGCGCGATGGCCTTCGAGCATGTGCTCGGCAACACGGCACAGATGGAACGTATGCGGCAGGTGGGACGCCATATCGCCGAGGCGCTTGCGGCTGAAACAGAAGAGGAGCGCACGCGCTGGAGAGGAGAGGAAGAGGGCGTCTGCCCGGTGTGCCACTGCGATATGCTCACCGTCTCAAAGGATCGCCGCTCCGTTGAATGTCCCGTCTGCGGTATTCGAGGCGCGTTCGAGGTCCGGGACGGCAGGCTCGAGGTGCGCTTCAGCGCTGCGGAGCAGCAGCGCTCACGGCTGCATTGGGACGGCAAGCTCGAGCACTCCACGGAAATTAAAACACAGGCGGTTGGCCCGGGCCAGATTCCGGATCTGAAGGCGCTAAAGGCGCCGTACATCGGCTACGCCGAATAAGCGGTGTGCGCGAGCGGCTTTCCTTTCGCGCAAAATCGCCGGAATTGGCCGTGAAAACCGACGAATTTCAGAAAAAGACATTGACAAAGATGTAGCGAAAGAGTACAATACGAATACATGAACGGCTTAACAATTTATTCACAGAGCCGTCGTTGTTTATTTCAAATTTACCCATTTAGATTGTGGGTACAGGAGGAAAAAAGATTATGAAAAAAGTATTGAGCATCCTTCTTGCACTGGCGCTCATCTGCACGGTGTTTGCGGCTTGCGGTAACGGGGAAACATCGTCCCCGAGCTCCAGCGAGCCGTCTGAAACTTCGCAGGATACTTCGGCTTCCGAAACTTCCGGGGATACGTCCGAGACGTCTGCGGATACGACGGCCGAGGTCAGAAAGATCGGCATTCTGGCGCCGGCGGTTACGCACGGCTGGGTTGCGGGCGTCGCGTACAACGCGGAGCAGCGCTGCCAGGAGCTCGAGGGGGAGATCGAGTATAAGCTCTTCACGAGCAACAATGCAGAAGAAATGACCACGCAGCTCGACGATCTCAAGTCCTGGGGCGCGGAAGCTATTGTCGCGTTCCCGCAGTGGGAAGGCATGGAAGTCCCGATCCAGCAGGCGATTGACGAAGGTATTGTGGTTGTCAATTTTGATATTGAAATCGCGGCGGATGGTGTATACCGTGTTTCCGGTGATAACGAATCCATGGGCGTCGAGGGTGCGAAATACATCGTCGATAAGATCGGTACGGAAGGCACCGTCATCGTGCTCGACGTTCCGTCCTCCGGTTCCGTTGCGGAGCTGCGCAAGAAGGGCTTTATGGATACCATCGCGGAGATTGCGCCGGATATGACCATCGAAACGTATGCAACCGAGTTTACGCGTGAAGCCGGTCTCGCCGATTTTGCGGATATCCTCACGAAGCATGATCAGATCGATGCGGTCTATTCGATGGACGACGAGACGTCCATCGGTGTCCTGCAGGCGATTCAAGAAGCGGGCAGAACCGATATCAAGGTCGTCACGGGCGGCGGCGGATGCCAGGAATACTTCAATATGATGAAGGAAAACGAGGACATCTGGATTGAATCCTCCCTTTACAGCCCGCTGATGGTGCGCGATGCTGTCGATATGGCGCTCGATATTCTCAACGGCGAAGAAGTGGATCCGGTTATGATCATTCCGACCACCGTTGTGGACAGAGAGAATTGTGACGAATATATCGACCCGAACAATACGGTCTATTGATCCGAATGGGAATGAAAGGGGTTGTTGCGCGAGCAGCAACCCCTTTTCTTAGAAAGGCAGCTTTGCCATACCTCGCGAAAGGGAAGTGGTCGTCGACATGACACTGGAAATGAAGGGAATTTACAAATCCTTCGGCGCCAACGACGTTCTGCGCAATGTGGATTTTACGCTCAAGGGCGGCGAGATCTGTGCGCTGCTTGGTGAGAACGGCGCAGGAAAATCGACGTTGATGAATATTCTGGGCGGCGTACACCGCGCGGACCGCGGTGAGATCGTTTTGGACGGCAAAACCGTGCACTTTCAAACGCCGGCGGATTCGCTTAGCCACGGCATTGCGTTCATCCATCAGGAGCTGAATCTTGTCAATGATCTGGCAATTTATGAGAATATGTTTATCGGGCGCGAGATCCGGAAAAAGAGCGGCTTTCTGGATGCGGCGCAGATGATCGCACGCACGCAGGAAATCTTTGACCGGATGGATCTGCAGCTTGACCCGCGCACGATGGTGCGTGATCTGGATGCCTCCTACAAACAGATCGTTGAGATTGCGCGCGCGCTTTTGATGGAGGCGTCCATCATCATCATGGACGAACCGACCACCTCGCTGACAGGGCCGGAAATTGCGCGCGTTTTCGATATGATGCGAACCCTGCAAAAGAGCGGCGTCGGCATCGTTTTCATCTCGCATAAACTGCGCGAGGTGATGGAAATCTGCACACGCTTCACGGTGCTTCGGGACGGCAACATGGTTTCGGCCGGCAGCATTGAGGAAACTTCTACGGATCTGCTCGCCCGCGACATGGTTGGCCATGCGGTGCGTACACAGTCCTTGCGGCGGGCGCACGAGAAGGGAGCGGTTGTGCTCAGCGGAGAAAATCTGACTTTGGAGCCGGTTTTTCGAAATGTTTCCTTTTCCGTCCGCGCCGGCGAGGTGCTCGGCTTTACCGGCTTGCTCGGGGATGGGCGCAGCGAGCTGTTCCAGGCGATTTTCGGCGCGCTGCATGGAATGAGCGGTACGGTTTCCGTTGGAGGTAAGCCCGTGCGTATTCGCAGCACAGTCCAGGCGCTGAAAGCCGGCATCGGTTACGTGCCGCGCAACCGCAAGGAGAACNNCATCAAGGACATGAACATCCTGGAGAACGGGTCGATTGTCACGTGGCCGCGAGATCGGAAGTTCGGGCTGCTGGATGGTCGGAAAATCGAGGCGGGCTTTGACCGCCAGGAGCAGAGCCTGCACATCAAACTTGGCTCCGTGAAGGATTTGATCGGCAGTCTTTCCGGCGGCAACCAGCAGAAGGTGGTGCTGGCCAAATGGCTGACAGCCAATCCGCGCGTGCTTGTGTTCGACAATCCGACGCAGGGCGTGGACGTTGGCGCGAAGGAAGAGATTTACGACATCATCCTGAAGCTGGCGGAATCCGGCGTTGCGGTTGTAGTGCTGTCCAGCGAAGCACAGGAAATTATCCGCGTGTGCGACCGTGCGCTCGTAATGTTCCACGGCAGCGTATGCGGCGAGCTGGTCGGGGATGAAATGAATGAGCAGGCGATCATGCGTCTGGCAACAGGGGGACAGGAAGAATGAATCAAAAAGCAAATAACCGGAATTTTATTGCATGGCTGCGGGACAACTGGAAGAATAACGCGCTTTTCTCCACGGGCATTGCCCTGATTGTCATGATCATCCTCCAGACGGTCGCGCTCGGCTTTGACTATCCGAGCTTTGGAGACTGGTTTGACGCTTGGGTGCGCAACTGGCTCAACATTCTGCGCAACAATTCCAGCGTGGGTATCATCGCGCTGGGCATGACGTTCGTCATCATTTCCGGCGGTATTGATCTCGCCGTCGGTTCCACGCTTGTTGCGGTCGGCGCGATTGCCATGTGCCTGATGGATGCCACGAGCGGTGGTCTGCTCGGAATGCTTGGGATCACCGGTGTTCCGGCGTACATTCTCACGATTCTTCTCGCAATTCTTGCGGGCACGCTCCTCGGTGCATTTAACGGCGCGCTCGTGACGGTCGGCCGTATCCCACCCTTCATCGCGACGCTTGGCGCCATGAAAATTCTGCGCAGTGTGACGCAGTATTTCATGCAGACCAATTCGCCGAAGGTGCCGAGCGATTTCCTCCAGATTGCCAGTTTTAAAATTGGCGACCTGATGCTTATGCCCATCCTATACTGGCTGCTCCTCGCCGTGATCCTGTACGTCGTCTCCAAAAAGACGGTGTTCGGCCGCCATGTGTTTGCGGTCGGCTCGAACGAGAAGACGACGCGGCTTTCCGGCATCAACGTCAACCGTGTGAAGCTCGGTGTCTATGCGCTGATGGGGGCGGTCGTCGCTGTTGCGGCGCTTTTGCAGGTTTCGCGTATCGGCGCGATGGACCCGGCCAACGCCGGCAGCGGCTATGAGCTCGATGCCATCGCGGCGGTCATCGTCGGCGGTACGAGCATGGCCGGCGGTAAAGGCTCCGTTGTGGGCACCGTATTCGGTATGCTGATTATTGCCGTGATGAACAACCTGCTGAACCTGCTCGGCGTGGATCCGTTTCTGCGCGAGGCGTTTAAGGGTGCGATCATCATTGCTGCGGTACTCCTGCAACGTAAGTCTGCGGAAAATTGAAATGTTTTGCGGCGGGGCAAATGCTCCGCCGTTTTTGTATGTCGTTTCCCGGGAAATTATTTTTAAAAGCCCTTGACAGGACAAAAATTTGTTGTATAATTAAGTAAAAGCTTAATTAAAAAAGGTGATGCTGAAATGGTTGGAAACGCTTCCGTATTTAAGGCTCTGGGCGATGAAAATCGCATGCTGATTCTGCGACTTCTTCTGCGGCGGGATTGCTGTGTGCGTGCTTTGTCCAGACAGCTGGATATTTCGGAAGCGGCAGTTTCGCAGCACTTGAAGGTGCTGCGTGAGGCTGGGCTGATTCTCGGCGAAAAATCCGGCTATTTCACCCATTACACCGTCAACCGACCTGCATTGCAGGCGCTTGCGGATGCGCTTTCAGAAATGGCGCGGGCGGCGGAGGGCGTGGCCTGTACGCCCCTGCACGGCGGCTGTTCGAAGGCGGAGTTTGAAAAGTGCCGCAACGCCGCGAAAGCGTATCGGCCGGCGGATGAAAGCAAAACCATCGAGTGGAAAGGAAACAGAGACATGAAAATTGCAGTCACGTATCAGAACGGTCAGATTTTCCAGCATTTTGGCCATTGTGAGGCCTTTAAATTCTACACCGTGGAGAACAATGCGGTTGTTTCGAGCGAGGTTGTCAGCGCGGTAGGCAGCGGTCACGGCGCGCTTGCCGGCTTCCTCAAATCCCATGGCGCGGATACGCTCATTTGCGGGGGCATCGGCGGCGGAGCGCGCACGGCGCTGGCGCAGGCCGGTATCGAACTGTTTCCCGGCGCTTCCGGCAGCGCGGACGCCGCGGTGCAGTCCCTGCTGAACGGCACGCTGATTTTCAATCCGGATACGGTGTGCAGCCATCACCATCACGGCGAGGGCCACGACTGTGGCAATCACAGCTGCGGGGAAGACAAGCACGGCTGCGCGGGCAATCATTGAGTTCCAGCGTGTTTGCAAAATCGAACAGGGCTGTTTCCTGCGGAAACGGCTCTGTTTTTTTGTGCGGGTATTTTTAATTCTAAAATACATATTTTGGATGAGATGATTGACTTTTGCCGGCGGTTTCGTTATAATATTTAAGAATCATTCGCAATTTTAAAAATTTTACGGAAACGTGGAGGTCGTTATGAAGAAGGTTGTTTTGGCATTGGCTTTATGTCTGGCGCTTTGCTTTGCGGGATGCAGTTCGGAGGACGCAGGCGCGGAAGCGTCTGGCGGAATTCTGTCGCAGTTTAGCGCGCAGGATCTGGCGGGCGAAGCCGTTGATCAGGATATTTTCAAAGATCATCCGGTGACAATGGTCAATGTATGGGCAACATTCTGCAGCCCGTGTATTCAGGAAATGCCGGACCTCGGGGAATTGTCCGAGGAATACGCCGACAAAGGCGTGCAGATCGTCGGCATTGTATCCGATGTTTTGGCGTCGGATGGCAGCGTGGACGGCGAACAGGTGGCGCTGGCGCAGGAGATTGTAAACACCACCGCGGCGCATTACACACATATCGTGCCCAGCACGGACCTCTATCCGCTACTTTCCCAGATCACCTCGGTGCCGACGACTTTTTTTGTGGATGAAAACGGCAAGCAGATCGGCAGCGGCTATCTGGGATCGAAAGATAAGGAAGCCTGGGCGGCCATACTGGATGAGGTTTTGGCAGAGGTGGGCGCATGAGTTTCCTGCGACGCAATGCGGCTGCCCTGTTGCTGCTGCTCGTTGCGGTCTCCTTTCTTGTGATTGGGGTATATCGCGAGGAGACGGAGCTGGTTTTCCGCAAAGCCATTCAGATTTGTATGGAGTGTATCGGCCTTGGTTAAGAAAATACGAAAGCATCTGCGCACGATCGTGCAGATCTGCGTTGCGGCGCTGACCAACGGGTATGCCGCCGGTTTCGCAAAAGGAAACATCTATAAGGGCGCGAGCAAGATGGTCTGTGTGCCGGGGCTCAACTGCTATTCCTGCCCCGGCGCGCTGGGCTCGTGCCCGATCGGCTCGTTTCAGGCGGTGATCACCAGCCGGGATCATGCCTTTTCCTTCTATGTCGTGGGTTTTCTGATTTTGTTTGGAGCGCTGCTCGGACGGTTCGTCTGTGGATGGCTATGTCCTTTTGGGCTTGTACAGGACCTGCTGCATAAAATTCCGTTTCCGAAGAAGTGGAAAAAGCTTCCGGGAGACCGAGTGCTGCGCTGGCTGAAATATGTGATTTTGGTGGGGTTTGTCCTTGTGCTGCCCCTCACCGTTCTGGATGTTGTGGGTCAGGGACAGCCGTGGTTCTGCAAGTACATCTGCCCGTCCGGAACGCTGTTCGGCGGCATTCCGCTGATTACGGCGAATCCCGCGCTGCAATCGGCGCTTTCGTGGCTGTTTACCTGGAAATTTGCTCTACTGCTCGTGCTTTTGCTGCTGTCCGTGGTGGTGTACCGGCCATTTTGCCGGTATCTCTGCCCGTTGGGCGCCATATACAGCGTGTTCAATCCGGTGGCGCTTTATCGCTATACGGTTGATCACGACTCCTGCACCGCGTGTGGGGCTTGTCAGAAAGTCTGCCCGATGGACATCCCGGTGCACCAAACACCCAACAGCCTCGAGTGCATTCGATGCGGCAAATGCCGGGATGCCTGCCCCCATGCAGCCATCCATACCGCCACGGCATTACAAAGAAAGAAGAACCGGTAACGCGGCGTTTTCTATGGCGCTGCAGGCGTGGGTGCGAGGGCAGGGGGCGAAAGTCCCGCTTCTGTGAAAAGAAAAAGAAGACCTTGTCCTACAGGGCGATTTGGAGATCGGCGCATTGCGTTTGCAGTGCGCCGTTTTTTCACGAATATCGGTGAAAGCGTTTGAAAAAGCGCGGGATTTGTGGTATACTCATAGCGACCGCCCGCCGGGCGACTTTAGAATACGGGGAAGGTGATGGCAGTGTCCAATCCATACCGGGAGGAATTTATCGCGCTGTTTGCGGCCAGCATCAAACGGGAAGGCGCGCAGAAACTGTTGGCCTGGCTGGATACAACAGATTTTTATACGGCGCCGGCAAGCACGAAGTTCCACTGCGCTTGCCCGAACGGTCTCGTGATGCATAGCGTCAACGTCTACAAGACCCTGCGCGAGCGGTATTTTGAAGAGGGAGAAAATGAGGAGAGTTACGCCATTTGCGGGCTTCTGCACGACGTGTGCAAATCGCAGTTTTACAAAACCTCCACACGCAACGTAAAAAACGAGGAAACCGGCCAGTGGGAGAAAAAACCTTTCTATGTGGTTGACGACGCGTTCCCGTTCGGACACGGTGAAAAATCGGTGTATTTGATCGAGCGGTTTATGCGCCTGAAGCCGGCAGAGGCCATGGCGATCCGCTGGCATATGGGCGGCTTCGATGAGGCAGCGCGCGGCGGCAGCTTTGCGATCAGCGTCGCGTTTGACCGGTATCCACTGGCGGTCAAGCTGCATTTGGCCGATCTCGAGGCGACGTATCTGCGCGAGAAGGGAACCTCGGAAGTGCGCTGAGGATGTTGAAACAGGGAGATGGATTATGGATGCAATTCAGGCTGCAAACCTGACCAAAAAATTTGAATCGGTGGTCGCGCTCAGCGGGCTGGATCTGACCGTAAAAGCCGGCAGTGTAACCGGTTATCTGGGCCCGAACGGGTCGGGGAAAACGACAACGGTAAAGCTGTTGACCGGCTTACTTCAGCCTACGGTGGGCGACAGCACCGTACTCGGGCTTTCCTCCTCGAAGGAAAGCGAGAAGATCCACGCGCAAACCGGTGTGCTGACGGAAACCGCGTCTTGCTACCGGCATCTGAGCGCGCTGGAAAACTTGCAGTTTTTTGGCGCTTTGTTTGGGCTGCCGGCGGCGCAAGTCCGTGCGCGTGCCGATTATCTGCTGAAAAAGCTCGATCTGTGGGAGGTGCGAAACCGGAAAGCCGGCACGTTCTCCACGGGCATGAAGCAGCGGCTTTCGTTGGCACGGGCTTTAATCCACAGCCCCAAGGTGTTGTTTCTGGATGAGCCGACCAGCGGACTCGATCCGGAATCGGCGGCCGGGGTGAACCGCATGATTGCCGATATGGCGTGCGCGGAGGGCGTCACGGTGCTGCTGTGTACGCATCAGTTGCGTTATGCGGCGGACATTTGCGATACGTTTGCGATTCTCGACCGCGGGCGGCTACAGGCGTCGGGTACGCTCGAAGATTTAGTGGCGGCAGCGGGTGTGCGCCCGGTCGCTTCCTTCCGGGTCGCGCAGGATGCCGTTCTGCCGGAAGACCTGACACAAAACGGCGAATGCTGGGAGAAAGATCTGGATTCCGAGGCGGAGATGCCGGCGCTTGTCACGGCGTTGGTGTCGGCGGGGGTTTCCATCTATGAAGCACGGATACGCAGGCCTTCCTTGGAGGATGTCTATTTTACCTTCGTACAGGAAGGTGGGGGGAAGGAGGCGGATCGCGATGCTTCGTAAGCTGTTTTCTGCGGGGGAACTTGCGCTGATTCGCAAGGATTTTACGGAAATCTGGAATCAGAAGCTTGTCCGCAGCTCGCTGCTTGTACTGCCTGTGCTGTTGTCGCTTGGCCTGCCGCTGTTGTTCCTGCTGCTTGCGGTGCTGCTGCCTCCGGAAGAACTGGATGCCGGTGCGTTTGAGACGCTGCTTGGCCCAAGCCTGCCGGATGTGGAGATGCGCGGGCAAATGTACTATGTATTTACAAATCTGATTTGCCCGATGCTGTTCGCGATGATCCCTCTGATGTCCGCTACAGTGTCGGCGTCCTGTGCATTTGTCGGCGAAAAGGAACGTGGCACCATGGAAACGCTGTTGCTTTCGCCGCTCAGCGTGCGCAAGCTGTTTCAGGCAAAGGTGGCGGGGTGTTCGCTCCTTTCCGGTCTGATCACATGGATTTCCTTTGTGCTGTTTTTCATTGTGACGACCGTAGGGGATATTGTGACAGGCGCACCCTTCTTTTTCAGCCTCAACTGGTTCATTCTCGTTTTTCTGATGTCGCCTGCGCTGACGGTACTCGGCGTCGTCTTTATGGTGATGATTTCCGGACGTTCCAAAACCACGATGGAAGCGATGCAGGTTTCCGGGTATATTGTTTTCCCAGTTGTGATGTTGTTTGTCGGACAGATCACGGGGCTGTTCATTTTGCAGTGGTGGATGTTGCTGCTGGTTACGGCGCTTCTGGCGGGCGTGGACGTTCTGCTCTATAACCGCGGATTTTCGAAATTTACGGCAGAAAAGCTGCTCGCATAAACACAGGGAGGCGAAAATCAATGTCGATCGATCTGCACTGCCACACACGGTTTTCAGACGGTTCTACGCCGCTGGAGGAGGTCGTGGCGTTGGCTGCACTGCGCGGCGTTGGCACGCTTGCGATTACGGACCACGATACGATGGCGGGCTGCGCGGCCGGTGTGCGTGTCGGGCGCGCACACGGCATTCGTGTAATTCCCGGCGTGGAAATTTCAGCGGCTGATCCGAAACGCGGGGGAAAAGCGCATATTCTGTGTTATGCGCCGATCCATCCGGAACGGCTGCAGCCCCTGCTGGATGCCACGACGCAAAGCCGAAAAGCGGCTATGCTTCAGTCCATTGAAAAAGTGATGCGCTTGTATCCGATTCCAAGGGAAATGATTCTGCGTCGCACGGCTGGCTCGACAAACATTTATAAACAGCATGTCATGCAGGCGCTGATGGATGCCGGGTATGCGTCCGAGATGTTTGGCGAGGTGTTTCGCCGCCTGTACGATTCCCAAAATGGCGCGGCGTACGTTTCGGTTGGGTACCCGACCGTTCAAACGGTATTGGAGGGGATTCACGCAGCGGGCGGCCTTGCCGTTCTGGCGCATCCGAGCGAGTACCACAATATGGAGCTGTTGGCCGAGCTGGCCACCAGCGGAATGTTGCACGGCGTAGAGGTTTTCCACCCGAGAAATACACAGGAGGATAAAGCCGCTATACATGACATCGCAACGCGTTGCCATTTGGCGGAGACCGGCGGAACAGATTTCCACGGCTTCTATACCACCAGGAAAAATCCGGTCGGCACGTTTACAACGGCGCAGGCCGAATTTGATAAATTATTTGCAGAAAGAAAGGAATACGAATCATGAAATACGATTTTACGCCGCGCGGCGTGTGCTCGCGTGGCATTCACATTGAGCTTGACGGTGAAACCATCCGTTCAGTCCGTTTTGACGGCGGATGCAGCGGCAACACACAGGGTGTCGCGGCACTGGCTGCCGGCATGAATGCGAACGAGTATATCAAGCGCTGCAAGGGCATTAAATGCGGTTTTAAAAACACCTCGTGCCCGGCGCAGCTTGCAATTGCGCTCGAGCAGGCGCTTGCACAGCAGAAGTGATGATGATTCGGCGGGCTTCGGCTCGCCTTTCATTATCATAAGAGAACATGGGAAAAGGGCGGACAGCATGCGCTGTCCGCCCTCTGTTATGCCGTGTGCTTAGCAACCGCAGCCGCAGCCGCAGTCGTTGCCGCAGCCGTTGCTGCTATTGCAGCACGCGCCGTTGGAACCGCCATTGCAGCAGCAGAGCAGGATCAGGATGATGATAATCCAGGAGCAGCCTCCGCCAAAACCGTTACACATTGTCTTGCGCCTCCTTTCGTTTACAGTACATGATATGTCAGATTGAAATTTGTGTTCTTAAATAAAAAATCAAGAACGAATTAGAAATTAAAAGAAACAAAAAGATTTAAAGAGATAAAATGAAATAATCAGTAAATTCAATTGATTTTAAGACTTGACAGATTGACAAAACTTACTATAATAAAAGTCAAAGAAAGTCAAAGACAAAGAAGAAGGTGTGTGAGATGCGGATCAGCGACAGCGTGGCGAATTATATATTGCAGATGCTCAATGAAGCGGGCGGTATTGCAGAAATCCAGCGCAATGAGCTGGCCAATACCTTTGGATGTGTGCCCAGTCAGATCAATTACGTGATAACCTCCCGGTTTACGCCGGAACAGGGATATATCGTGGAGAGCCGACGGGGCGGCGGCGGTTATATTCGCATCACAAGGCGGCGTATGAGCAAAGCCGATATGATCATGCATATTGTCAATGCGATCGGTCAGACCATTGATGCGGCGTCATCACGTGCGATTCTGCGCAACCTGGTGGAAAGCAATATGGCGGCGCAGTCCGATGCGCGGCTTATTGCGGCGGCGCTTTCCGACAAGTCTCTTGCGGCGGCGCCGAAGGAAATCCGAGATCAAGTCCGGGCGGCAATCTTTAAAAACATGCTGCTCATTTTGAACACATAAAAGTAAGTATACAGGAAGGCAGGGAATCGATATGTTATGTCAAAAATGCGGGAAAAACCCGGCAACCACCCATATTAAGACGATTGTGAACGGCAAGCTTACCGAATACGACCTTTGCAGCGAATGTGCGCGCGAAAAAGGATATACGAATTTCTTTAAGGAGATGGATTTCGGTTTCGGCGACTTGCTCGGCGGCTTTATCGGCACGCCAGCGATGAAGGGGTCAACGGTGCGTTGCCCGAAATGCGGGGCGTCCTTTGAGGAAATCATGGAAACCGGCAAAATCGGCTGCATGGAATGCTACAAGGTGTTTCACGACAGGCTGCTGCCGACCATCCACCGCATTCACGGCACGGCGAAACACAAGGGTAAGGTACCTGGCTCTTCGGCCTTGCGGATCGTGGAGCCGGCAGGAAAGATGGCCGTCGTAGAGATGTCGCCGCTCGAACAGAAGCGTGCGGAACTCAAAGCGGCTATTGAAAAACAGGATTTTGAACGGGCAGCTGTGCTGCGCGATGAAATCCGGGATTTGGAGAAAGGAGCGCAGAGCAATGGTTGAGAACAACAGAAAATGGTATGAGAAAGCCGGCGAGAGCGCGGATGTTGTGATCAGCACGCGTGTGCGCCTCGCGAGGAATCTCGCCGCCTATCCCTTCCCGAACCGGATGACGCCGGACCAGAAGGCAGATGTGGAGCGCCGTGTGCGCGACGCCCTGTTGAATGGGAACAGCGCGATTGCCTCCGATTTCACGTACATGCAAATGGACGATCTCAGCAATGAGCAGGCGGTCTCTTTGGTGGAGCGCCATATGGTCAGCCCGGAATTTATTGCGAATTCCAAAGGGCGCGGCATATTGATCTCCAAAGACGAGAGCGTATCCATCATGGTGAACGAAGAGGATCACGTGCGTATTCAGATTCTGCGCGAAGGGCTTTCGCTGCGCGAAACCGCAGAAATGGCGGATCGAATCGATACACTGCTCAACGAGCACCTGAATTTTGCGTTTGATCCTGAGCTCGGTTTCCTGACACAGTGCCCGACCAATCTGGGCACCGGCATGCGTGCTTCGGTGATGCTGCACCTGCCCGCGTTGACGGAAAGCGGCGCAATGGGACGGATTGCTTCCAACCTCTCAAAGCTTGGCCTCGTCATCCGTGGCACGTACGGCGAAGGCTCCAATGTTACCGGTGCGCTGTATCAGCTCTCCAACCAGATTACATTGGGCCTGAGCGAACGGGAAGCTGTGGAGAATCTGCAAAATATTGCGACGCAGTTGATTCAGGAGGAGCGCAAAGCGCGCAAGGCTCTTTTGAAAAATATCGCGACGCAGGATCGCATCGGACGCGCGGCCGGTATTCTCCGGGGTGCGAAAATGCTTTCCTGTGAAGAATATATGAAGCTGATTTCCAATGTCCGCTTTGGCTTGGCCGAAGGTGTGCTATCCGGTGCAACGCTGGAAGACATCAACGCCTTGACGGCGGCCGTACAACCCGCAACCCTGACGGCGGCGCGCGGTGGCAGCCTGACGGCTGCACAACGCGACATCGCCCGGGCAGACTGCGTGCGGGCGGCGCTCAGTCACCTGCAATAGGCTTGTTGTACGCAGCGGGCAAAATTCAAGTATATACGGAACCCACATGCGATAAGGAGTGAGGAATTATGTATAGATTTAATGGTTTTACGGAAAAGTCCAACAATGCGATGAACATTGCCATTTCCGCAGCACAGGAGATGGGACACAATTACATCGGCAGCGAGCACGTGCTTTTCGGCTTGATTTCTGAAGGCAGCGGCGTTGCATTCCATGTGCTGAACAAACTCGGTGTGACCGCGGATGCTTATGAGCGGCTGATGCGCGAGCAGATCGGCACATCTTCGCCGACCACGCTTTCCACATCCTATTTCACCCCGCGTACCAAACGGATTCTGCAAATGGCAAAGCTTGCCGCGTCCAAGCTCGGCAGCAATTACGTGGGTACAGAGCATCTGCTGATTGCAATTATCGAGGACGGCGAGAGCTTTGCCGTGCGATTCCTGCAAATGCTCGGCGTGGATCCGCAGCGCGTTGTCAATGAGCTTTCGGCCGCCTTATCGGAAGGGTATGCGGTCGATAAGCAATCGGGCGCACCGCGTCCCGGTGCCGAGCCGGGCAGCGGGGAGGGCGGCAGCGCACTCGAAAAATTCGGGCGTGACCTGACCAAGCTGGCGGCCGAGGGGAAGATCGATCCGGTCATCGGTCGGCACACGGAAATTGAGCGTGTGATCCAGATCCTTTCCCGCCGTACCAAGAACAACCCGGTTCTGATCGGCGAGCCTGGCGTCGGCAAAACGGCTGTTGCGGAAGGTCTGGCACTGAAGATCCATGAGGGCGAGGTGCCGGAGCTTCTGAAAAATAAGCGCCTGATCGCGCTGGATCTGACCGGTATGGTCGCAGGCTCGAAGTACCGCGGCGATTTTGAAGAGCGTATCAAAGCGGCAATCGACGAAGTAAAGAAGGACGGCAACATCATCCTGTTCATCGATGAGTTGCATACGATCATCGGCGCTGGCTCTGCGGAAGGCTCGGCGGATGCCGCCAATATCTTAAAGCCTGCGCTGGCCCGCGGCGATTTCCAGGTGATCGGCGCGACGACGATTACGGAGTACCGCCAGCATATTGAGAAAGATGCCGCGCTCGAGCGTCGTTTTCAGCCGGTTTCCGTTGGCGAACCGACGGAAGAAGAGGCTGTGCAGATTTTGCAGGGCCTGAAAGACCGTTACGAAGCGCACCACAAGGTACAGATCACGGATGAAGCGATCGAGAGCGCTGTAAAGCTTTCTTCGCGCTATATTGCCGACCGCTTCCTGCCGGATAAGGCCATTGACCTTGTAGATGAAGCGGCTTCACGTGTAAGACTTAGAACCTTTACAGCACCGGAAGATTTGCAGGAACTGGAGAAGCGCATTAAGGAAGTGGAGCTGGACAAGGCGGCTGCCGTTAACGAGCAGGACTTCGAACGCGCTGCCGAATTGCGTGACAAGCAGAAGGCGCTTTCGGATGAGCTGGAGCAGAAGAAAAACGCGTGGGCGGTGCAGAACGAGCGGAGCAACAGCGTCGTCAAGGCGGAAGACATCGCAGAAATTGTGGCAATGTGGACCGGCATCCCGGTGGTGCAGTTGACGCAGGAAGAAAGTGAGCGGTTGCTGAAGCTGGAAGAGACGCTGCACAAGCGTGTCATCGGGCAGGATGAGGCGGTCACGGCTATTGCAAAGGCCATTCGCCGCGGACGTGTCGGGCTTAAGGACAAAAACCGCCCGATCGGTTCGTTTATCTTCCTCGGCCCGACCGGCGTCGGCAAGACGGAGCTGTGCAAGGCGCTTGCAGAGGCGATGTTTGGCGACGAGAAGGCCATGATTCGTCTCGATATGTCCGAATACATGGAGAAGCACACAGTATCGCGTCTGGTTGGTTCTCCTCCGGGATATGTCGGCTTTGATGAAGGCGGCCAGTTGACGGAGGCCGTCCGCCGTAAGCCGTACTCGGTTCTTCTGTTCGACGAGATCGAGAAGGCGCATCCGGATGTGTTCAACATGCTGCTGCAGATCCTCGATGACGGACGCTTGACCGACTCGCACGGCAAGGTGGTCAACTTTAAGAATACCATCATCATCATGACCTCCAACATTGGCGCGCGTCTGATCACCGAGAAGCAGCAGGAACGCCTCGGCTTTGCGACGGCGGATGCGGAGAATGCGGCAGAACGCGATTTCGAACGCACCAAGGAGCTTGTGATGGGCGAGCTGAAGAAGGTGTTCCGTCCGGAGTTCATCAATCGTGTCGACGACATCATCGTCTTCCACAAACTCCTGCGCGAGGACATCCAGAAGATCGCCGGCAAGATGCTGGAAGGCCTTAAAAAGCAGCTTGCGGATATGGATATCGCGGTAGAGTTTACCCCGGCGGCCATTGAGGCTGTTGCCAACGCCGGCTTTGATCCGGTCTACGGCGCACGTCCGCTGCGCCGTGCGATCCGCAGCGAGATCGAAGATCCGGTATCCGAGAAGATGCTGGAGGGCGAAATGCTCGCCGGGAAATCGTACCTCTGCGATTTCAAGGACGGCAAATACACGTTTGAGGATCAAGCGCAATAATGTGCTGCACGGAAAAGGGTGCTGGCCGAGAAAACGGTCAGCACCCTTTTTGTGTTGTACGGTCGTGCTAAAAAGTCGTTTCAATTCGCTTTTCACATTCCGCAGGGGAATAGACGAAGGTGTCCATGTGGTTTCCGGTGAAAAAATAGACGGGTGGTTCGGGCTTGTAATCATAATCAAAGCATTCGACGATGACCAACTTGATTTTCATGCGGC
Source organism: Ruminococcaceae bacterium UBA1417 (assembly GCA_002305575.1). GTDB lineage: Bacteria > Bacillota > Clostridia > Oscillospirales > Acutalibacteraceae > Hominenteromicrobium. Next base: position 2,643 of record DBPP01000029.1, on the reverse strand, counting down.
CCGGCAGAATGCTTTTGATAAAAACACTCGCTTGCTGCCCGGCACGGACGTTTTCACGCAGTTCCGCGAGCCCGGCCAGATTCGGCGTCAGTTCAATGAAGATGCCATAGGATTCCACACTGCGGACGATTCCGGCCACGGTTTCCCCGGTGCGGAAGCGCTCTGCGTTTTGCATCCAGGTGCCGAGCAGCTCTTTGTGGCTCAGTGTGATCCGGTTATCTTCCTTGGCGCGGATGACAGCGCGAATATCCGTGCCCACGGTAAAACGTTCGCGCGGGTGGTTAATGCGCGAAACCGAAATGGCGTCGATTGGCAGAAGGGATACGATGCCGCAGCCGATGTCTGCAAACGCGCCGAACGGTTCGAGATGTGTGATGCGCACGTCGATCACGTCGCCGCGCTTGAGCCCGGCTATGTATTGGGCGAGGCAGCGTTCCTGGGCTTTACGGCGGGAGAGCACCGCCGTGATTTTACCTTCAGCGTCCCGGATGAAATCGGTAATTACAAAGCAAACTGGCTTGTTGACACGGGAGATGATAGCAATATCGCGCACGGTTCCCTCACGGATACCGAGCGCGCATTCCTCGCGCGGTATGATGCCGCGCATGCACTTTAGGTCGACGATCAGGTTGTGCTCGTTATCGCAAATGAGGCTGCGTGCTTCCAGAATCCGCTGGTCGCGCATGGCGTCTGAAAGTGCGGCGGCATTCTGCAGGGCGAACTGGTTTTCGGCTTTGACGATCAGATGGCCTTCCGGATAAAATTTCATTGTTTTCACTCCTTTTGACTACAATGAACTATATGAGCCGGAAGCGGCAAACATGCACCTTCTTAAATTTTCCCGAAAGAGGTGTAAGCCCTTGATTCTTGCACAAAATTAGTATAAAATGGAAGTCAACCAAACGATTTGTGGGTGCTTCTGCCCACATGAAAGGAATAATCTATGAAGAAATTCAGTATACTCTGCGCAGCTGCGCTTGTGGCCCTGACGCTTGCGGGCTGTGCTTCCGGCCCGACAGCGGCGGAGCAGGTCATCGGCACGGAGGGAACCGTGGCGATGGCGGATCTTAAGGCCTCTTCGGCGGCGGACAAAGAACCGATCGGTTACCAACTCGAAGCACCGGAAAAGGGCGAGGAGATCTGCGTTCTGTCCACGAATTACGGCGAGATCAAGCTGCGCTTTTTCCCGGATGCCGCGCCGAAGGCCGTGTACAATTTTAAAGCGCTTGCACTTTCCGGGTATTACGATGGGCTCACGTTTCACCGCGTCATCGACAATTTCATGATTCAGGGTGGTGATCCGGACGGCACCGGTGCCGGTGGCGAAAGCATTTGGGGCGAAGATTTTGCGGATGAGTTTCACGAAAACCTTCTGAATATTACGGGCTCCGTGTCTTGCGCCAACCGCGGTGCGAATACGAATGGAAGCCAGTTTTTTATCAACGCAGTGGAGCCGACCGCAATAAACTGGGATCAATATGCGGAAATCTACAGCATTTATGAAACTGCACCGGAACAGTTTACGTCCATGTACGGTGGAACGCTCAATATGGATTTGGTCACCGATGCGTATAAATCGCTGTACGAGGAAAACGGGGGCAATCCACATCTCGATGGCGCATATTCTACCGCCGGCACCGGACACACGGTGTTTGCGCAGGTCTTTGAAGGCCTTGACGTGGTACGGGAGATTATGCAGGTGGAAACGGACGACAATGACATGCCGGTGGAACCTGTGACGATTCTTTCGGCGCAAATCGTTCCGTATGAATAAAGCGATGTAAAGGAGGAATTGAAGTATGGCACTGACCCATGCAACAAACGATACATTTGATGCCCTGATTCAGGAGAATAAGCTGGTTCTCGTCGATTTTTTTGCGACGTGGTGCGGGCCGTGCAGAATGATTGCGCCGCTGATCGAGCAGGTTGCGGAGGAATACGAAGGCAAGGCCGCCGTAGCCAAGGTGGATATTGATGAAGAGCAGGATCTCGCAACGCGGTTTGGTATTGAGAGCATCCCGACGGTGATTCTCTTCAAGGATGGAAAGCCAATCCATGTAGAAGTCGGCGCACATCAGAAGGATTTCTATGCGAATCTGATCGATATGCATCTGTGAGGCGATCCCATATGTATACATTCGAACGGACCGCCAAGTATTATGAGACCGACCAGATGGGCATCGTCCATCATTCCAACTATATCCGCTGGTTTGAAGAAGCCAGAATTGCGCTGATGGGAGAAATGGGGATTCCCTACAGGACGATGGAGGAAAACGGCATTTTGATTCCCGTACTCAGCGTAACGTGTACGTATAAGCACCCGATTCGATTTGACGAGACCATCGTACTGGAGCTTGGCGTTCGGAATTATACCGGCACACGGTTTGAAGTGGTATACACCGGCCGCCAGAAGGAAACGGGACTTTTGAGCTGCACGGGGGTGTCACAGCACTGTTTTACGACGAAAGATCTCAAGCCGATACGCCTCAAACGGCATTTTCCGGCGTGGCACGAAATCTTTGCCCATGCCGCGGCAGAAGCGCCAGATACCCTCTGAATAATAGAAAAGCCATCCGGTCAATCGTGTACTGAACCGCCCCAGATTGAGCAGACAGTACAAAAAAAGCCACTGGTGCAGGAATA
>DBPP01000008.1:9226-10031 GCA_002305575.1 Ruminococcaceae bacterium UBA1417 | reverse complement strand
TGGTCGCTGTGGAGCTGCAACTCCGCGGCGACCTTCTTCTTTTCTCTGTGCACTGCCTGGCGGATGGTGTCCAGCACCAGGTTCACCGTTTGCTGTGTTGCAGTCTTGTAGGCGACAATGCTGTTGTCGTACAGATCCCGGATCATGGACATGTACAACACACCTTGTTTGGTTTGAATATAGGAAATATCAGTTACCCATTTGCGGTTCGGTGCCTCGGCGTGAAAGTCCCGATGGAGAAGATTTTGGTATTTATGCACTTGCTGGCCCATCTGTTGCCACTTCCTGCGGCGACGAATGTCAGCCAGCAAGCCGTATTTCTTCATGACTCGGAGAACGGTTTTCGGATTATGGTGGATTCCCACATTTCTTTCCAGCCATTGCCACATCCGTCGGTATCCGTAGGTATGATAGCATTTGCCTTGTTGCTGCCGGATTGTCTCGGCAAGGGCAGCATCCTTTTCAGGATGGTTCATCCGCTCTACAAAGCTGTAATAGCCGCTTCTGGACACCGCAAAAAATCGGCACATGACAAGTACAGGATATTTTTCCCGGTGACGGTAGATTACGGCGTATTTTGCCTTTGCTCTCACTTCCTTTCTGTGGATTGCAGAAAATCCCGCAGCAGTTCGTTTTCCATCTTCAAGCGTTTATTCTCCTTCTCATAATCCTCTATTGTCTTCATCTTTCCTGGTCGGCCTCTACGTAAAGGCGCCACCTGTCGTAGTTTTGTCTCTGGTCTGAGACCACACCAACTCTGTATCGTATAACGGCTGATTCCATATCTGCGACTGATTTCTCTTTG
>DBPP01000008.1:0-9210 GCA_002305575.1 Ruminococcaceae bacterium UBA1417 | reverse complement strand
TTTTGCCCGACATAACAATACCCCCTGATGTAGTACTTTTATTTTCCTACATCAAGGGGCTTTTTGTCTATTGTCCGTTTTTACTGGTTCGGTTCAGTACCGGATGGCTTTTCTTCTGAATGCGTCAGCCTTCAAAGCCGACGCAGTTTGCCTGTTTTTGTTACTCACACGGCTTTATTCATGCCGCAGGGCGTCGATCGGGTTTAGATTGGCCGCCTTGAAAGAGGGAAGAAGGCCGAAAATAATGCCGATTACCATGGAAAACACGACGGCAACGAAGATGGAAGGAAGGCTGATGGCGACGGGTGCGGAGGTCATGTGCGAAATAATCTCTGCAAGGCCGATGCCGGCTCCAACGCCCACGATACCGCCCAGACTTGTGAGGACGGCTGCCTCTGTCAGAAATTGCCAGAGAATACGGCTCTTTTTTGCGCCGATGGCCTTTTTTAGGCCGATTTCCTTGGTGCGTTCCGTAACGGAAACCAGCATGATGTTCATAACGCCGATGCCGCCGACGAGCAGTGAAATACTGGCAATCCAGATGAGCTGGTTGTTTGTCGCGTTACTGAGATTCTGCAGTTCCTCGGCCTGTTTCAGAAGGTCCTGCGCCTGGTAACGAATCTCACTCGATTCGCTGATCTGTGTGTTGAGCAGGTCGGCCACGGCCTTGCCGGCGTCCGTCATGGATTCGGTGTTGGAGACGCGAATCGCCACGTTCTGCGGTTCGTCAAAGAAGTGGATAGCGGGCCAAAGGGCGCTCGGCACAAAGACGCGTGCCGCCGAGCGGCTGGCATAATACGTGTAATACTCTTCAATGGTGTTGATCACGGGCTCGAACTTCGAATCCTCCTCGACAACGCCGACCACCGTGAAGGGAATCTGGTTGATCTCGATCGTTTTGCCCAGGGGATCGTCGCCGTTAAAAAGCGAATCCGCGGTGCCGGTGTCGATGATGGCGGCAGCGTGGAAGGCGGTGAAATCACTTTCCACAAAGCTGCGTCCGCTTTTCAGCACCAGACCGTTCGTTCGAAAATAGTTGTTGTCCGTGCCGAAAATCTGCGCGCCGGTGATGCTGTTGTTGCCGTAGTACACGCCGTTGTTGTAGTCTGTACGGATGGTGTAAAACGCCGCATCCTCGACATCGCGGATTTCCCGGATGCTCTCCAGCGTTTCCTGCGAGCAAACCGGTATGCCAGCCGGTATGCCGGCGTAGAGGATTTCATAGGGATTCTCCCCCTGATACAGCTGAATCTGCACGGTGTTGGTGCCGGAGCCAATCAGGTTTTTCTTGATCTGCTCGTTGGTGCCTTTGATGGTGGAGACGATTGAGATGATGGAGGCGATTCCGATGATGATACCGAGCATAGTCAAAAACGAACGCAGCTTGTGGGACCATACCCCTTGAAAGGAAAGACGGATGTTTTCAATCATTCTGTAGGCGCCTCGCTTTCTCCAAGCACGGCGTCTTCCGGCAGGTTGGCCTTGGCGCCGTCGATGGCTTGTGTACCGTAGGGGAAGGCCACATAATCCGCGGTGGTCAGAACATCCCCCTTGATTTCGAGATAATCATTGTAAACGGTTTTTCCCGTTTGAATGTAAGTTTTGTGCACCCGCCTGTCATCGCCGACTTTCAGGATATACCGGCCGCCTTCATCGCTGCGGATGTAAGCTTTGGAGAGGTAAAGCGTGTCGTTCGACGCGCCGTCTTCTGAACCGGCCTGCAGGATGATATCCAGCATCATGCCGTTTTGCAATCCCTCGGCGTTTGAGATGAAAGCTGTGAAGGCGTAGTTGGAGGTGTTGGGGTTGCCCGAACCACTGTACCCATTGCTTGTGGTCGGGAAATCGGAAATTTTTACAATTTCGGCCTCCATGGTCATCCCAATTTCCCACGCGGAGACGGAAATGGTGTCGCCCACGTGGACACGGCCCAACAGCGATTCGTTCAGTGTGCCGGTCACATAGAAACCGTCGCCGCCGGAGACGACGAGGAAGGGGGCGTTGGAGGCGATCGCCGTGTCAAGATCGGTGAGTGTTTTTACAGTTCCATTTACTGTAGAGGTGACGGTTGCATTTTCAAGCTCCAGTTTGGCTTTGTTCAAATCCAATTTTGCCTGTTTTACGGCAAGCTCGAGATCCATGATTTGCTGTTTCTTTTCAGCAATCATCTGATTCAGCTGTTCCTGTGTATACATGCCGTCGCCTGGATTGATCGGCGCGACCCAAGGGTCGTCCGGATCGACACTGAGCATGGCGATGTTGTCCTCGGGCGCAGCGTCTTCCAGGAAAAAGCCGGCGGAGATCCGGTGGCCGTCCATTGCCCAACCCTTGAGGAAGGGGAGGTTTTCGTTATTTTCCTCATGAACTTCAAAGCGTGCCGCAAACGGTCCGTTCGGAAGCTCAAAACTGTCGGGCGCGGCTGTATGGTCCGTGTCGTCGGTTGTCAAAAGTCGGAACCAGGAAACCAAGGAAGCGCCCAAGCCGGTATCGGACTCCGGCGTCGGCTCCGTGCTTGGGATAGGTTCCGGTGTCTGATTTGGCTCGGTATCCGGCGGCAGCTCTTCGGTTCCTTCCGGCGTAGGTTCCGGTGTTTCAACCGCATTAGGCGTAGGAGACGGCGTCGGCACGTCAGTAGAATCCGGAACAGGGGTTGGCGTGGGCGTAGGCGAAGGAGTGGGGGTCAGTGTGCTCAGCCCCAGAAGCCGCATCAGAAATTCCTTGGTCAGAACGCAGTCTTCGGTGCAAAGGAAGACGTAGGGATCCTCCGATGTGCCGCTGCCCTGGAAGGGTTTCGAATGCTCGTTGATTTCCGTATACAGCTCTGCCTTTGACGGCGGTACAGGCGTTGGACTGGGCGTTGGCTCCGGATCAGGGAAAACAGGCTCCACATACGGCGGCGTATTTTGCAGCCGGATGAGATCCTTGTTGGCCTGTTGCAGCTCGTAGCTTTTCTTTTCCTGCTCCAGCTTTTTGCTTTCAACGTTCAACTCCAACTTTGTGGTGTCGTATTGAAGAAGTACGTCGCCAATTTTAACCGCTTGGCCTTCCTTGACGAAAATTTCAGAAATGGATTTTTCCGTATCGGGATATAGAGACTGGATAAAATCGCTCGTTGCAACCCCGTATGTATTGGATTGATCGCCCCAGTACATGGTGGACACGTTTGAAACGGGCTCCACATCAACGGCGGCGTTGGATTTTTGGACATTCATAAAAACCGTGACGCCGGTGACGACCAGCGCAATGGCGGTCACACTGGAAATCGCCGCAATGAGGATCCGCTTCCGCGTGGAATGTATACCGTATTTCATGCCATCACCTCCGTTTGACCGGATGCAGGTTGTTCTGCAAAACGTCCGTCCCGAATATGCAGCACCCGTTTGGCGTGGTTGGCCACATCGCTGTCATGCGTGATCATCACGATGGTGACGCCTTCCTCGTTAAGCGTCTGAAACAGCTCCATGATCTGCCGGCCGGATTGGCTGTCCAGCGCGCCGGTAGGTTCATCGGCAAGCAGGATCTTGGGGTTGTTGACAATGGCGCGCGCAATGGCAACGCGCTGGCACTGGCCGCCGGAAAGCTGGTTGGGCTTAAAATCGACGCGTTCCCCAAGACCAACGCGCTCCAGTGCACGAACGGCGCGTTCCCGGCGCGCTTTTCTGGGTACGCCCGCATACAGCAGCGGAAGCGCCACATTTTCGAGCGCACTTTGGCGCGGAAGCAGGTGAAAGCTCTGAAAAACAAAGCCGATGGAGTGCAGGCGCAGTTCTGAGAGCTTGGACTCGCTGCTGCCAATAACGCGTTCACCTGCGAGGCTATAGGTACCGGCCGTTGGCAAATCCAGGCAGCCGATGATGTTCATCAGCGTTGTTTTGCCGGATCCGGAAGGCCCCATAATGGCCACATATTCTCCTTCCTCCACGGAAAGGGAGATGTCGCGCAGGACCGGGACTTCCATTTTGCCCTGTAGATAGGTTTTATCGATATGCTGAAGCTCCAGAATCATTCGATAGCACCTCCAAGAAGGGCACCGTCCGTCTCTGGTACAGTGGTGTTCCCGTCAGTGGATGCGTCCCCGTCAGTGGATGCGGCGCCGTCATCGACGGGCTGCCCTTCTGCACCGTCTGATTCTGGGACGACTGTGCCGCCGTCTATGGACGGTACGGTATCGCCCGATGTGCCGCCATCCATGGGCTGTCCTTGTTCTGTGCCAGCATCAGCCGCATACATGCCGCTGTGGATGTTTTCAGCCGGAATGGCAATGCGGTCGTCGTTTTCGAGGCCGGAAAGGATCTCGTACGCATCGCGGTCACTGTCATATTGCCCGAGTGAAACCTCCCGCTTTTCGATGCGGCTCTGCCCGTTGGCGGCCCATACATAGCTGGTGTTGCCCTCTGTGAAGATGTAGTACCCCGGAAGCCAGAGTCCGGTCTTGACGGATTCGTCACCGAGGTCCGGTTCCACATAAACGTGCTGTCCGAGCAGAAGCCCGTCAAAGCTGTCGAGCAGGACATAAAAATTGTATTTGGAAGCCGGTGTAAAGGTACTTTCATTGCCGTAGGAAACGTAATTGTTCTGGGTGTTGGAGACCGGCTCGCGCTCAATGGTGTCAACCCGTCCGGTCCAGATTTGGTTGGGGTCCACACGGGAGGTGACCTTGATCGGCATACCTTCGTGTAACGCCTGAATGTTCAGCTCTGTTGCCGTCGCCTTGATGCGGTACTGCCCCGTCGAAAGAATCGTGATAAAGGCGTTGCTGTTTTCTGTGCCGTACATGCCGCTGTTCGCATTATTGGAATCGTTGATTTCCTTGATTACGCCGTCCATCTCCGAAACAACCTCGGCGTTTTCCAGCGATTTTTTCAGCTGATCAATTGCCGTCGCTTTGGTGGAGCGATCGTATTCCGCCGTGCGAATCTCAAGTTGGGTCGACTGAATCTGCAGCGTATAGGAAAGTTGATCGTCTGCAGGCGCATTGCTTTTTTCCTTTTCGAGATTCTCGATCTGCTGGTTCAGCGTCGTAATGCGGTTGTTGAGGCTTTCCAGTTCCAGTTGCGCTTGTTCCAGCTGAAGGGAAATATCCTCGGTGTCATAGCTGAACAGCGGATCGCCCACATGAACGGTCTGGCCGACCGCTACATGCAACTGCGCAATTTTCTTGGTGCTGTCCTTCCGCACAGACAGCGTGCGCTCCGGTTCGGCGACCCCGGAGTATTTGGTCGTCATGCCGAGTCCGCCCATGCCGGTGATGTCGGATACGGTACTGACATAGGCGATTTCGTTCGGATCACTCGGCACATTGGCAGTCCGAAAGAAGAAGAACCACAGGGCGGCGCAGGCGACTGCCAGCAGTACGACAGCGGCGCCGATCAGAATCCCGACTTTTTTCTTTGTCATGCATGTACTTCCTTTCTCAAAAAGCTTAGTTCCGGCTGTTATCCCGTTCGCCGGAGATCGTTCCAAGTAAGCCCATTATACAATGGAAATTATGGAATAACAACTTAATAAATTCTGACAAAATGGAATTTTACACAATTTTGTATGGCGTGCGCGCCGTGCACCTTGACAATCCGCGGCATCGCGGTAAAATAAAAAAATAGACACACAAAAGGAGGATCGATTATGAACGATACACGAATTGCGGAAAGCGCAGCGGCGCTCGTGGGCGGAACGCCGCTTCTACGCGCTTCCCGTTTTGCGGCGGCGGCCGGACTTTCAACGGCGCCGCTCCTGAAGCTGGAGTATTTGAATCCGACAGGCAGTGCAAAAGATCGCGCGGCGCTGTGGATGCTCAAGGCCGCGGAGAAAAGCGGCGCACTTTGCCCTGGGGCGACCATCATTGAGCCGACATCCGGGAATACGGGTATCGCGCTTGCGGCGCTTGCGGCGGCGCGCGGCTACAGGGTGATCCTCACTATGCCGGATACCATGAGCGCGGAGCGGCGGAAGTTGCTTGCCGTTTACGGCGCAGAACTTGTTCTGACGCCCGGTGCGGACGGTATGCGCGGCGCAATCGAAAAAGCGGAAGCGCTGGCGGCGTCGATCGAAAACAGCTTTATTCCCGCACAGTTTGAAAACCCGGCAAATCCGTTGGCACATTATGAAACGACAGGGCCAGAGATCTATACGCAGACTGGGGGCGCTGTGGATATATTTGTCGCCGGGATCGGCACAGGCGGCACGATCAGTGGTACGGCCCGTTACCTGAAAGAGCAGAAACCCGGCGTGCAGATCGTCGGATTTGAGCCAGCCTCCTCGCCGCTGCTTACAGCTGGCAGGAGTGGTGCCCATGGCCTGCAGGGCATCGGTGCCAACTTTATCCCGGAAAATTACCAGAGCCAGTGGGTCGACACAGTTTTGACGATCGAGGACGCGGAAGCGTTTGCGGCGGCACGCCTCCTTGCGCGGACAGAAGGCATCCTCAACGGTATTACGGCCGGTGCTGCATTGGCGGCCGCTGCACATCTGCTGCGCAAGCCGGAAAATGCCGGCAAGACACTGGTGGCGCTCTTGCCGGACAGCGGTGACCGCTATTATTCCTCTCCGATTTTCGAATCGAATTCCTGATAGAATAAAATGCAGGCGAAAGCTTCTATCGGTTGAAGCTTTGCCTGCATTTTTGTATTGACGCATTTGCTTTTCAGTTTTCGTAACGCGTGAGGATTTCAATCGTGTCGCCGAGTGCATACAGGGCGTTTTGCGTAATGGTACGTCCCCAGGAAATCTGGCAGTTTTCATAGTCCGCATTGACCTCTGTCACGCGAATATAAGCTTGCCCGTCTTCCTGCATGCCAGTTTCGGTCACAATCATCGAATGTTCCCAGGCGCGCAACCGGATGTGATCGCCAACGCGGACGCGGCTGAGATCATAATGCACGGAGATGGGGGCATCGGTGCCGAAAACAAGGTCGCTGATCAGGCTCGCGTAGCCGAGACACTGGCTTCCTGTGCCGTATTCGGGGAAGCACGAGTCCGTCACACCGGCATATGTGTTGCAGTAGGCATAACCGTTGTAGGTGTGTGCGCACGGTGTATCTGTGATGCAAAAGCTCCCCAGATCTGCGGGGAATGTGGAGCCTATGGAATTCCAATACCGGCCGTCCTCAAAATAGAGGGACAGAGACTCGAGGGCTTCTTTCGCTTCCACTTCGGTTTTCGCGCCATACTGTGAGAGCGCAGGACGCGTCACAACGGTTGCGAGCGGCGTTTGAACCACTTGTATGGCATCGGAGGGGATATATCCGGTTGTCTGTTCCCGTGTGGCAATCTTTGTGTAAGCGCCGGCTTCCGGAGCGGAAAGCAGCGAAACATAGACGTTTGCAGCCAAAATGCCGACTGGCGGAGCCTCTTCTTCCGCCTCGGATAAAACCGCAACAGGGCATAGGGTTTCACCGGTATTGGTATCGCCATCCGGCAAATCGTCGCGGCTGCGGATGCTGAGCAAGGCGCTGTCACAATAGCCGATGGTACCGTCCTCAAGCGCAATGCGCGTCCACGAGTCGCTCGTATATTCCAAAATGCGAACCGTATCGCCGTCTTGAAACTTGGCTGTCACAACCGATAGATCAGAAGGACCGCTGTGCAGGGCATGCGTATTGGCTTCCGCAGCTGCGGCGAATATTGGACATGCGGCGCTCAACAATGAAGCGGCGAGCAGCAGGCTGCCAAGGCGTGCCAGAACAGGTTTCTTCCGCGGCTTCATTTCCCACAACCTCCCATTTAAACAGTTCTATATACAGTATCATTATACTGAAAATCTTCAAATGCGTCAATAAATCTTGATGTTTTGATACAAAGATTACAATTTGGTAACAACCAACAGAGACTTTTCGGTTGCAAACGGCAGGGGGGCGTGGTATACTGAGACGCGAAAATCGGATGAGAAATGTTACGCGTGGAGGAAGTTGGTATGGCAAAAAAGTATTATGCGGTGCGTGCCGGGCGGCAGACGGGAATTTTTGAAACCTGGGACGCGTGTCGGGCCCAGACCATGGGGTTCAAAGGCGCGGTGTTTAAGAGTTTTCCGACGCGCGCGGAAGCGGAAGCGTATTTGCAGGGGGGAAACAGTCCGGCGCAAGCGCTCGATCCCCATACCTCGGAAGGCGCCGTCGCGTATGTGGATGGAAGCTATCACAGCGGCACAAAAGCTTTCTCCTGTGGTGCGGTACTTTTCCTGAACGGAGAGGAAATTCATTTTTCGGAGAAATTTGAGGACGCGGCCCTCGCTGAGATGCACAATGTTGCGGGAGAGATCAAAGGGGCCGAAACGGTGCTCACGTATTGTATGGCGCATGCGGTTCCAACCGTGACCATTTGCCACGATTACGAGGGCGTTGCAAAGTGGGCGACGGGGGAATGGAAGGCAACCAAGCCCGGCACGATCGCTTACCGGAAATTCTGTGAAGAAGCCGCAAAACACATTGCGTTCCGTTTCGTCAAGGTGAAGGGGCATTCGGGGGACCGGTACAACGATCTGGCGGATCATCTGGCCAAGAAAGCGTTGGGAATCGAAGTTTAAGGCAAAAAGATAGACCGTATTGTACACAGCCAATACGGTCTATCTTTTTTGCAGGGAAATTTCTTGAATCTGGCAAGGTGAAATCAGTGAAAATACGCGCCGTTCTTCCGAAGGGTATCGCGCAGCTTTTGAACGTCAACGGCGTGCACATCGCAGGTCTCGGAAGCGGCAAACGCAGCGGCCATACCGGCAGCTTCACCCATAGCGAGACAAACCGGCATGACGCGCACGGAGCCTTGGATGCGCTTGTCGCAGGAAATGGAGCGGCCCGCGACCAGAACGTTTTGAATTCCGGCCGGCAACAGAGCACGGTATGGAATGCCGTGCGATTCCCCAACGCCGTACCGGGCACAGCGCGCGCCGTCGTCGATTTTCCCGTCGGCAAGCAAACGCAGTTCGTCGAGGGTGTAGTGAATGTCGAGATAATAGCTGTTGCGGCAGATCTCATCCTCAAAATCAGCCTTTGTAATGTAATCCTCAACGGTGAGCATATAGTCGCCGACTATTCTGCGGGATTCGCGTATGCCCATCACAGGCGCTGTCGAAACGAGATAGGCGTTGCCGAAGGCCTCGGGGAAATAGGCGGCCAGCGCGTCGCGGTATTGTCTGGCGATACGCCGTCCGCGCATCATGGCTTCTGAAACGGCTTTGGGATCGGTCGAATCCAGACCAAACAGATGGCCGGCGTTGAA
>DBPP01000009.1 GCA_002305575.1 Ruminococcaceae bacterium UBA1417 | reverse complement strand
CCCATTGACGGGTCAGTACACAGGGTATTAACATAGGCCAGAAACAGGATAAGTATTAATAGGCATATAGAAATTATGATCAGTATTTTCTTTGTTCTCTTTTTCTTCTCGTCAGCGTTTTGCTTATCCTTGGACAATAGATTTGTTCTCATATAGATTCCTCCAATATTGAAATTTGATAAAATAAAAAGGCCGTTTGGCCATATATTTTTAAGCAGGCAATTGTATATAACTACACATATGGCCTCGCAAAGGCATAGATTGGATAGCTGGCGCTTTCCCATAAATCGCGCACCACTACGCGCCCCCGACTGCTGCTCGCTTCAACGGCTTTTCCATCCCCGATATAGATACCAACGTGATGCACTTCGTTCCATCTGCCACATCCGGGACAGCTCAGGTTCTGCCAAAAGACCAGATCGCCCGGCTGAAGCTCGCTTCGGCCAACAGCCTTACCGTTTTCAATACACCATTTCGCCTGTCCTGCCGCGTTGGTATACATGATGGAACCAAGCTCAGGATCGGCCTCATTGATCGCCCAATACGCCAGACCTGAACAATCAAACTTGCTTGGTCCCTTTGCGCCCATCACATAAGGCGAGCCAAGCTTTGTCAGTGCGGCCTTCACCACCTCCGCACCTTCCGTACCCACCGGCAGGTTGGATATGATCTCCGTCAGATCTGCGCCATCCAGAAGATCCACGCCCAACAACTCCGCGTAAAGAGTATAGTAATCGGGGGACATCATTTCGTCCGCGATTTCCATCTGCTCGTCGGTGAAGCCATAAGCAGCAGCCTCTTCCTCATAAGTCAGGCTATTGACTTTCACATAGATGATCAGCGTGGTATGTGTGACGGTTTCTTCCTCGCCGTCCTCACCGGTCACCGTTGTTTCCTCTGTCTCCGTATCGGTACGTGTGGACATCTCATTCATCTTGTAAAATACATTTTTGAGTTCGTCCACCTTATCTTGAGTGATGGTGATGACCTCCACGTTTTCTCCCATGTACTTGACGGCGAATACGGTCAACACATCCGTCCAATTGTTGACGGTTGCGCTGTCACCGTCCACGTCGCCTTCGTAAACGACTTTGATCTCATCATAAGTGCCGCCCGAGGAGAGAGCATCAATTTTGCCGTCTAACTTCGCCTGAAAATCTGCGCTAATCTCAGTGACGGCCTGACTTATCGGAATGCCGTCGCCCGCTTCATCCGAAAAGAAAATGCCAAACGCCGAACCGACGATGAGCGCGATAACGGCCACCACAATAATGATAAGGACGGCTACCCATCCGCCTGCCGCAATTGCAACAATGAGGGCCTTGACCGCCGCGATAATTGCCTTAACAATGGCTGTTACGGCTTTAGCGGTGGTTTTTGCCGCGGTGGCGGCCGCCTTCGCCGCCGCCCGTGCCGCGCGTGCAGCCACTTGTGCGGCTTTCGCAGTTGCCTGCGCCGTTCTCTGTGCTGTCTTTGCCGTCCGTTGCGCTGTCTTCACAGCCTTCTGTCCCGATTTTATGGTACCGCGGGCAGCCTTCACCGTTTTTTGCACGGTTTTCACCGTGCCTTTACCGGCAGCTTTTGCGGTTTGCGTAGACTGCTTGGCAGTTTGCCCCGAATACCGCGCATTTTGTGCCGTGCGACGCACGCGCTCCTGACCGGCGCAATAGGCGTTACTCCTGGATGAAGAAGATGAATGGCTTTCCGTCCCTCTCTCGAATCCGCGCTGCTTATGCGCTTCCCGAACCTTCCGAGCAAGCTGTTTACCACGCTGCTGAACTTCCTGCCCCGTGCGATGCACGGTATCGTCGGTAGTGCGCTCCAAGCGGTTTTCCGCGTATTGCTCCGGCGATTCGTTCTGCGGCTGCTGCCGCTCGGCAGCATCCATCGCCTTTTCTTTCGCTGAAAATGCCGCATTTCGGGCAAGCTCCTTGGGAGCGCGCGCCGCAGACGAGAGAGTTCGGGGGGCGCTCCCGGACGTTTTTGTCTTTATATCCTTCATATTCATAGTCACCTCGATCTGAAAATGGTAAAATATTAAAAGCGATGGGATGAAAACGGGGGTCTTCATATGCCAAAGAAGCCGCTCACAAAACAACAGAAGCGCGAACAGCGCAAGCGTAAAGCCGTGCAGTGGCTGACTACCTATAACGACGGCCATGTGGTAAAGGCATACCGGAGAAAGTTTAACGTGGACATCAGGTGCGCCTTGCACGAGCTGGAGGAATTGGGGTATTCTTTTACCGATCAGGAAAAACAAGCCCTGCTCGACGGCCACGACGCATTACTCGGGCAAAAGCAGCGGGAGAAGGATCGCGTACTGCTGGAGTTGGCTGGCGATATCATGCTGAATGAGAATACCGAACTTGATTTCTGTGAAAGCGGGGAAGAAATCCTTGCCGTTCTCCAAGAATCCGGCGTCACCGCGCCAAAAGCCAAAAAACCAAAACAGGGCTTGCCGAAAGACTGGAAAGGTCATTACTGTAAGGTATGTCAACGCCAGCTTGCCAATGAACGGTTCCCCGGCAAGGGGCATAAGGCGCATATCTGCACAGCCTGTGCCTCGAGGCTCAAAGCGGAACGCAAAGCCGCAAATAAAGAACGCCTACAAAGCAAAACTGAATGATACGGCGGCTGCGAAAAACAACCGCCGTATTTCTGTTTACCCCAATATCTCCTGTATTTCACCCGGCTTGGTACTCATTAAACTATACAGCTTTGTATGTCTGGGAAAATTATCCACAAAAGGCACGATGCTGTTGCCGCATTTCAAAAGCCCCTTGCCAAAGCCCACGTTGGTAATGTAGGAAAGCTGGTTATCGCTGATGTGCAGCAGCTTCGCCAGCTCCGCGCGGTCGGTCGGAGCCTGATTGAGCATAACAAGGTATTCGGAGTTGGCCAGCATGGTGCGAGCGGTCAGGGATTTCAGGCAATCCTCGACGTTCTGCGTGATGCCGGTCGCCAGCGCGCCGTCCTTGCGGAACTGTTTCCACGATTCCGCGAAAAACACGGAGGACAGCTCGTTGGAGAAGAAGATGTGCATCTCGTCAAGGAAGATGTGCGTGCGCACGCCGCGCTCACGGTTCTGCGCCACGCGGTTGCGGATGGCGTCGGTCATCACCAGCATGCCCGGCATACGAAGCTGCTTGCCGAGGTCGCGGATGCCGTAGGCGATCAGCCGGTTATGCACGTCCACGTTAGTCTGATGGGCGAACATGTTAAGGTTGCCCTGCGATACCATTTCCAGCGCCAGCGCCAGTTCTTTGGCCTGCGGTTCATTCTGCCGCTTCAGCTCCGCGTGCAGCTCCACCAGCGTCGGCGGCTGGATGGTGTAATTACTATCGAGGTATTCGCGGTAAACGCTCGTCAGGCAGCGGTCGATGATGGATTTGTCTACGGCGCGCAGTTTGCCCGAGCCGCCCATGAGCTGCTCGAAGAACGACAGCACAAATTCGCTCTTGGCAATCAGTGGGTTCTCACTGTCGCCGTACCCCAGCGCCAGATCGAGCGCGTTGATGTGATTGAGCGACGTGGGCGACAGGTTTACCACCGCGCCGCCCATAGCCATGACCAGCGAGGCATACTCGTTCTGCGGATCGCCGATGATAATATCGTCGTCCGTGCCGAGCAGAAGGAAGATGATCTCGCGCTTGGCAAAGAAACTCTTGCCGCTGCCTGATACGCCAAGGATGAAGCCATTGCCGTTGATCAGCAGCTTACGGTTGGCGATGATCAGGTTGTGGCTGATAGCGTTCATGCCGCAGTATGTTCCGCCAATATCCATAATCTCATGGGCGCGAAATGGCATCAGCACCGCCATGCTCTCGGTGGTGAGCGTCCGCATGGCGTTTATCTTCCGGAGGCCGTATGGCAGCGCGGTATTCATCCCGTCCATCTGCTGGTATTTCAGGACGGAAAGCTGGCAGAGATGCTTGCGCGCCACGGACAGCAGCGCCTCGGTATCGCGGTCAAGCTGCTCCTTGCTGTCGGCAGTATGCACGATAGTCGCCAGCCCGAACATCATGCGCTGGTCGCGTGTCGTGAGGTCATCCAAGAATTCTTTGGCCTCTTTGCGCTGCTGCTCCATATCGTAAGGAACCACGGCGCTGAAATTGTTGTTCTGGTTCTGTTTCCTTTGCCAATTCGTGATGTTGGTCTCAATGCCCAGCAGTTTGTTTTCCACTTCACGCACCGCTTCGTCGGTAGGGATCGGGATGACATCCAGCGAAAAAAACAGGTTGCGGTTAAGCTCGCACAGTTCGGATACCAAGCTATCCTTGATGTAGGAAGCGTAGTCCTTCAGGAACAGCACGCGCCCGAACCGGTTACCCATGACGAAATGATCCTTCTCGAAGCTGAGCACGTCCGGGCAGATGGTGTCCTTGAAGCTATTTCCTTTGCGCATCATGTCCTTCAGGTCGATGTGAAAATTCGCTTCCTCGCC
>DBPP01000045.1 GCA_002305575.1 Ruminococcaceae bacterium UBA1417 | reverse complement strand
CAGCATATTGTTGACCGAGAAGCAAGCGCCAACCTCACGCAAAAGCTCCACATAGTTGAGCTTCAAAAGCCAGTCTGCATTGTTTACCATCAGCGCCTTACCGTCTGAAAAATCGATGAAACGTTCCATCTGGCGTTTAAAGCACGCGGCGTTGTGCTCGATGTCTTCCATTGTCAACATTTTACGCATGTCGGTGCGACCGGATGGATCGCCAATCATGGTTGTGCCGCCGCCGATCAGAGCGATTGGCTTGTTGCCGGCCATTTGCAGGCGCTTCATCAATGTGAGCGCCATAAAGTGACCGGCTGTAAGGCTGTCCGCCGTGCAGTCAAAACCGATGTAGAACGTTGCCTTGCCGCTGTTGATTAGCTCGCGCACAATCTCCTCATCTGTAACCTGTGCGATCAGACCACGAGCCTGCAGTTCTTCGTAGATTCCCATTTTTCTTCTTCCTTTCGTTTTCGGGGGCATGAAAAAAGCCCCCTGCATTTGCAGAGGGCGGATTCACCGCGGTACCACCTCAGTTCGCTTCAGACTCACATCCAAAGCCTCAACGGGTACAAACATACCCCAGCGCTGTAACGTGCGCACACGGACGCCTCTACTGAATTCCTGTTCAAAGCGACAGCTCCGGAATGTATTTCTGCACGCCGCCGCACCTGCTTACACCAGCCGCAGGTTCTCTTTGCCGACGAGAAGCGCATACTTCTTTCCATCGTAGCCGATGCCCTTATTATAGAGAACGAGCGAAGCTTTGTCAAGCATCCGACTGAATTTTTCCCAGTGCGGCGCGCAGCCGCGCTTCCTTTTCCGCTGTATCCACCCAGCGCAGGAGCATCTTTGTGCTGAGATTCTCTGGCAGGCTCAACGCTTTGAGAAGACGGCGGCGCAGGGCAGCGCTGTTTTCGCCGCCGGAAAGTCCGAGCGCCATGAAGTCTGCCGGGGAGAGTCTTGGTTGTGCGGAGACCTTCTGCACCTTCTCTATGGCTCCGGCATCCCGCAAGGCTTTCAGCAAAACCTCCGCCGGCACACCTTCTACACCCAGCTTGCCCTCCTTGGAAGGGACTGCTTTGCGTCGTTCCTTCCCGTAGATATCGGGGATATAGGCATGACGGACCTGGGCAGCCGGCAGGAAGGACGCGAGATACTGGCGGATCTGACGCCCCGCATTATCGCTGTCGGTGAGGATGATGATGCCGCGTTCCGCCGCAAGCTGCTGGATAAACGCACGTTTGTGGGCGTCTTTGTAAATCGAAAACCCATTGGTTTCCACAATGACAGCATCGACCAGAGAAGCAAGCTTTATTTTATCATATCGCCCTTCCACAAGAATGGCTTCCTGTATTGTAATCATCGTTCGTTTCCTTTCAGGCCACATGGCCGCGATGGGCCGCCATGAGCAGCTGCGAAAACAATTTTTCCAGCACAATGCGGTCCATGGTATCTCCGGTGGAAAGTTTCAGAGAAAGGTCGCACGAGAGCAGCAGCCCAAGACTTTCGCGCAAAACCTCCAGAGACAGATCGCGCATATCACGCTGCGCGTATTTCAAACGGAACTCCCGGCCCTTGTAGTCTCCGTAGTCTGCCGGTGCCTGCGCGGTTTTCCCGCTTTGGATGGCGGCACGGACGCGGTACATGTCGATATACGCCCCGCTCAGCACGGAAAGAATTGTGATCGGTTTTTCGCCTTGATTGATCAGAAGATCGAGCAGGCCATACGCCTTAGAATAATCGCCGCGCACCAGCGCGTTGCTCAGAAGGAAGACTGTGGTCTCCATATTCTTGGTAACGATGTTTTCAACCTGTTCCGCCGTGATTTCTCCGCCGCCGGCGAAGGCGCAGAGCTTTTGCAGCTCGTTAATCAAAGCGTTCAGGTCGCTGCCCGTATAGCGGATGATCCGATTGGCGAGCGGCCGGGAAAGTGTGCAGCCCTTTTTTTCCGCTTCGCGGCAGAGGAATTTTTCAAGATCGCCTTCGCTGCGCCGCGTATAGTGGACCGTACAGCCTGTCGCATCCACTCTCTTGATGAAATTGCGCCATTTTGCACTCTTTTTTTCGTCGATCTCGAGCGTGGGAAGGAAAAACACGAGCACCGTTGTGTCCGGCACATTTTCGATCAGCTCCTGCAGTTTGTTGAGCTCCGATGTGCCGCAAGCATCGATATTAAAATCCGAAACGGTCACACATTTGCGTTCAGCCATAAAAGGCAACGCTACCACCGCGTCGGCAATTTCATCCACCGATACGGTATGTGGAAACGTATTGTAGTTGAATTCCGGGAAATCCGCTGCGACAAATTTTTTCGTCAGACGAAGGACGTCCCGTTTCAGCAGAAACTTTTCATCTCCATAAAGGAAATACAAAGAGCAAAGCTGATTTTTGGAAATCTGTTCGTGCAGTTTGGTTTCATTGATCTCTGGCATGTCCAATCCTTTCCCGGCGGCTCAACCGCCATATAGGGTGTAGTGCCCGCCCTCGTCAAAGCGCAGGCAAATGCGTTCATGTTCACCGGTCAGCAAATAACGGCCGGCAGGCAACTGTTCGAGAATACCCGACGACACGGTGTCCTCGGTATCGAGGATTGTCAGGCCGCCGCGCAGCAGACTTTCCGCACTGTCCGTGATGAGAATGTCGGTTGAGGTCGACGATGGGAAACCGCTGCTTTCCTGCTCGACGGCAATGCTACAGCCGCGGACAGAAAGATACAGCAGATTGCCATCAGCGGTAATTTGATAGCTGGCGCCGTTGTTCAGCATTCCTTCGGTTGCGTAGGAATACGTCTGGCAGAGCGTGTTTTCTTCCGACAGCCAATACACACAGTCAGGGTAGAGCACCGCGGAGACTGGCAATTCCGTGGCGAGTGATTGTGCGCAGCGCACAGCGTCTTCATCGCTCTGCACGTGCAGCAGTTCGATGCGTTGTGCCCCGCAACTGCGCAGTGCCTCTGCCACAGCTGTGTCTGTACCGCTGCACTGGAATACGGCGGCTGAACCGTTTTCGACCAACGCCACACACGACGCAAGTGGCGTACGGAGAACGAGCAGCTGCGCACAACCGGCGTTCAAATATGCGTTTGCGAGCATACCGGCTGCCAAGACACCGGCAGCAAGGCCGTATACAACTGCGGTCTGCTTTCCCTTGCAGAGTCGAAAGCCGCACAGCAAAAAGACGACACACACGAGCACGGCCGGCGCCGCGTAGGGACCGGCAATATAAAACGACTGCGGCAGTGCTTCAGCCACCATTCGCACAACAGTGTTCTGGTATTTGGCGAGCAGACCGCTCAGAAAAACAAACGATGCGGCGGCTGGACCCAACAACGGCACATTCAGAAGAATCGCCGCGAGGACGCCGAAACGAATCAGCCACGCCGACGCGTAAAGCACCAACGCAGAAGTCAGGATCGAAGAAAAATTGATGCTGCCAAAGACGTAAAGCTGCACCGGTAGGGACCCTAAAATAGCGCTGAGTGAAGCGACGACAGGCGAGAGTAGATGCGTCAACCACATCCGGCGACGCGTATTTCGGACGCGACTGGTAAGACAGTGCAGCATGCGCGGCGAAAGCAGAAGAATGCCGAGTGTCGCCGAAAAAGAGAGCAGCAGGGAAACATCGCCCACACAGAAAGGGTTCAGAACGGACAGTACCAACATGGCGATAGCAAGTGAATTCAATGTGTCGGCAGTCCGCCCGATTAAAATACCAAAGAGCAGGATGATCTGCATGATTCCACTGCGCACAACTGTGGCTGACATGCCGGAAACAGCCATGAAAGCCAGGATAAACGCGATAGAAATCCCGGCGGCATACCGGCGGCGAATCCCCAGCAGGCAGAGTGCGCCAAGCGCAAATTGCGAGATGATAGCCATGTGCATACCGGAAATCACGAGAATGTGCGACGCGCCCGCTGCACGGTATTGGGTGTTCAGCGTATCGGAAAGATCACCGCGCAGACCGAGCAACATGGCGCTGAGTACAGACGCCTCATCCCGCGGCAGAGCGCGAAGCAGGCTGTCCCGTACTTGCGCCCGGATTGCGGCACAGTAGTAAGCGAACGGCCTTTGCACAGCCGGCGTAACGGAAATCTGCGCGTAATCGGTGATGTAGGCGGCAAATACTTTTTGGTCCGCCAGCTGGGCGGCACGGGAAGAAAGTCCCGTTTCCTCCCAGAAGGAAACAAACCGGACGGTGCAGGTCACCGTGTCGCCGATCTCCGCTTCCAATGCCTCGCCATGTGAAAGGCGCACAGCAAAATCCACGGACTGCCCGGTATCCTCGATCGTATGCACGCGCGCCGTATACCGGTAGTTGCCGTTGTATCGTTCCGGCTCAGACTCGATAACGGCCTGAATCCGATACTCGCCATCGATGTAGCGCTCGGTGGGACGCACAAAAAGAAGCATACAAATCGAGAAAACCGTCATTGCCGCACCGGCGGTGAGCAGCATGAGCATCCCGGCCGGACGGCGGCGGTGCAGTCGGAGCGCCATGCAGATAACAAACGCCAAAAGCAAGGTGACAGCCAAATATGGCGTTACGGTTTCACCGAGGAAAAGCGCGAGCAACAGCGCACCGAAATAGGTAAACCCGATGTATACGGCGGGGCGGGATACGGAACGCATCCCGTTATGCGCCGAGGAGCAGCTGCCGGATCTCGGCATAGTTGCACACCTCATAGGTTACCGGCACGCCAAGCGTGTTTTTCGCACCGTGCGGATTGTACCAGATCGAATCCATGCCAGCGTTCTGCGCACCGCGCATGTCAGAGGTCAGAGAATCGCCGATCACAAGGCAGTCTGCCGCCACGGCACCGGGAATGTGGTCGAGCACGTAATCGAAATATCGCTTGTCCGGCTTGGCGGTGCCGGCCGTTTCGGAAACAAAACATCCTTGCACATACGGGAGTAGACCGGAATGTTGAAGGCGAGTTTTTTGCGAAAGTGCATTGCCATTTGTAATGATATAGATCGCATACCGCCCCATAAGTGCTGTCAACAGTTCTTTTGCGCCCGGAAATACCGTGCCACTTTGGCCGAGAAAATCGAAATACAGCGCATTGATTCTACTGGGGTCTCTCTGCGGAAGACAGACTTCTTGAAAGAATTCGATGAAGCGGTTTCGATAAAGTTCCGGCTTTGTACACAGTCCCTGTTCGAAGCGGCGCCACCAACGCTCGTTGCAGGCGTTGTACTGGTGCAGCACTTCTGCGCTGAACGGAAGCACGTCGTGCAGACCGGAAACCCGGTACATGCGTTCAAAGGCGATTGCCATGTCGCGTTCGAAATCCAGAAGCGTGTGGTCGATGTCGAAAAGAAGGTATTTGTACACGTTGAATCCTCCGCCTTTCAAAGCAGAAAAAAATAAACGACAAAAGCTGCCCCAAGGTGTAGCAAGATAAAAAAAGGCAGCAAAAGCATAAACTTCAGATGCTTTGTTTTATGGTGAATCAACAGCATTGCCGCAAACTCACCAGTGGCGCCTCCCAATAATCCAAACAGGAGCAGCGTCTTTTCGGGGATGCGCCACCTGCCGCGCCGCGCCCGCCGTTTATCGGAAACTGCAAGCAGCGCCGCGATCAGATTGATTGCGGTAAAATACAGGATTACCGCATGAAGTATCGGCTCAGGCATAAAACTTCCATTCTCTCATAAGTATTGTAGCAGGATACGTTTATCTTACCGCAAATTGCGGTTTGGGTCAAGCAATCCACAGGGTATTCGAAGAAGAAAGGAAAAAGCGTATGCTGGTACTGAAAAAAACACACTATGTGGCGGCACTGATCGTTCTGGCGCTCGTTGTGGGCGCCGCGGTATGGGGCAGAGGGGGCATCTCTGCTCTGGAGTCGCAGGAGACGTCCAATACGAGTGCCGCACCATCCCAGACGGAAGGCAGTGAGGCGCAAGCAGCCTTGGAGACGAATGCCGACGTGGAAGAAAGCCCATTGATCGGCGTTTGGATCCCATACATGTCGCTCTCTACCGCAGAGAAAACAGAGGCCGCCTTCAAAGAAAACTTTGACGATAAGCTTGCAAGCGCCAAATCTATGGGCGCCAACGCGGTCTTTGTCCATGTTCGCCCGTTTGCTGATAGTCTGTATCCCTCGGCATATGAGCCGTGGTCGCATATTCTGACCGGCACGCAGGGGGAGGATCCCGGTTATGATCCGCTTGCCTATATGGTCGATCAGGCGCACAAAAACGGTATGGAATTTCACGCATGGATCAATCCGCTGCGCATCGCGACGGAGGCGACACCCAGTACATTTGCGGAGGACAGCTTCTACATGCAAAACCGCGAGGCGTATCCGTTTTATTTCATGGAATACGATGGCGGTGTCTATTACAATCCGGCAAGTGCCGTCGTTCGCACTCGTATTGCGGACAGCGCCGCGGAAATCGCAGAATTATACGACGTAGACGGCATCCATTTCGACGATTATTTCTACCCGACCGATGACGAATCGATCGATGCAAACCAGTACGCCGCTTATGTGGAGGAAACCGAAGAGCCGCTTCCGCTGCATGAATGGCGCACGGCAAACATCAACGCGTTGATTGCAACGGTTTACCAGCGAATCAAGCAGGTAGCGCCAGATGTGGTTTTTGGTATTTCTCCGCAGGGGAATCTCGACAACAACGAAAAAATCAATGCAGATGTTTTCACCTGGTGCGCACAGAGCGGCTACATCGACTACATTTGTCCACAGCTGTACTACAGCTTTGAAAACGAAGCGCTGTCCTTTGAAGAGGCGCTGGACAGTTGGAACGCGATGGAGCGGCTGGACAGCGTAAAGCTCTATATCGGCCTTGCCGTATATAAGGCAGGCACGGATGCGGACGACGGCACATGGTTGAATACACAGGACACGATCGCGCGGCAGATTACGTGTGCCATGGACAGCGGCGCAGACGGCGTTTTGCTCTATGCCGTCGACTACCTCGAAAAGGAAGAAACAGAGGCGGAAATGGCAAATGCCAGGGTTGTACTCGACAAGTATGCCTGAATTTCCCTCAATTTTGCAAAAATACAACTGCCATCTTGCAAAATCCCCATGGAAGTGCTATACTACCTTTTAAGCAATTTTAAAAGGGGGGCTTATTTTGTCCAACGATTACAATGAGATTTCGGCAAGACTGCGTGAGCTGCGCGAAGTTAGCGACTGCACAGTCGAACAGCTTGCGGCAGAACTCGGCATTGACCCGGAGGTCTACCGCGGTTATGAAATGCACGGCAAAGATATACCGATCAGCGTGATTTACGAGGTTGCCAACAAATTTGGCGTTGATTTCACGGAGATCGTCACCGGTGTACCGGCGAAACTTGACAGCTATCACATTGTACGCCGGGGCAAGGGCAAGGTTGTCAATCGCAACCCCGAATACTATTTCGAGGATCTCGCGTTCCGGTATTACGGCAAGGTAATGCAGCCGCTTCTTGTAACGCTGGAGCCGACGGATAAGCCCGCAGGGTTGATCACCCATAACGGCCAGGAGTTTAACCTTGTTCTGGAAGGCACGGTTATCGTTCATTACGATGGAGAAGAATTCACCCTTAAAGCGGGCGACTCCATCTATTTCAACCCGACGAAGCCGCACGGCCAGCGCTGCGGCGGCGATGTAAAGGCCAGATTCCTGACCGTCATCGCGGAGTAAAAATGCAGGAAAGGAACGGCGCTTGGCGCCGCGTAAACGTAAAAATATAAAAGGGACTGTTGCAAATGTTACTCGATCGTTTTCTGCCTCGTATCGACTTTGATTCCTACGAGGACTTTAAAGCCAACTATAAAGTGAATGTGCCGGAAGATTTCAATTTCGGCTTTGATATCGTGGACGCCTGGGCAGCGGAAGAACCGGAGAAAAAGGCGCTGGTTTGGTGCGATGACCACGGCAATGAAAAGGTGTTCACCTTTACGGATATTCGGAATCTTTCCAACCGCGCGGCAAACTTCTTTAAAAGCATTGGCATTCAAAAAGGCACGGTTGTCATGCTTATTCTGCGCCGCCGTTGGGAATATTGGATCTGCGCCACAGCGCTGCACAAGCTCGGCGCCATTCTCATCCCGGGCTCGTTGCAGCTGACGAAAAAAGACATTGTTTACCGCGGCAATTCCGCATCCATCCATACCATCATTTGCGTCAATGACCCGTTTGTCATTGAGCAGATTGAGACTGCGGAGGGCGACGTACCGTCGCTCAAAAACAAGGTCATGGTTGTCGACCATCGCGAAGGCTGGCTGAATCTGAACGACGCACTCGAAAGCTTTTCCGATGTGTTTGAGCGTCCAACCGGTGCGGAAGCCACGCGCTGGGACGATATTATGCTCGTTTACTTTACATCCGGCACAACCGGTATGCCGAAAATGGTGCAGCACAATTTTGCTTATCCGCTCGGCCATATCATCACGGCCAAGTATTGGCAGCGTGTGGAAGAAAACAAGCTGCACATGAGCGTTTCAGATTCCGGCTGGGCGAAATTTGGCTGGGGCAAAATCTATGGTCAGTGGATTTGCGGCGCCGTGGTATTTGCCTATGATATGGACAAATTTGTGCCACTCCATCTGCTCGAAAAAATCACACAGTATAAGGTTACGACGTTCTGTGCACCGCCGACCATGTTCCGTTTCATGCTCCAGGAGGACGTGACGAAATTCGATCTTTCGTGCATCCATCACTGCTGTATCGCCGGGGAACCGCTGAATCCGGAGGTCTTTAAAAAGTGGTACAACCTCACTGGGCTTGAACTGTGTGAAGGCTTTGGTCAGTCGGAAGGCCCCGTGCTGATTGCAAACTTCCCGTGGGTAAAGCCGATTCCCGGTTCTACAGGCAAACCGTCGCCGCTTTTCAACATCCAGCTGATCGACAGCGAAGGCAACGTCTGCGAGGACGGCGACGAGGGCACGATCGCGATCATGGATGTGAAGAATCATCCTCCGGTCGGTCTGTTTACCGGTTATTTCAAAAATCCGGAGATGACCGAAGAGAAGCTCGGCGGCGCATATTACGACACAGGCGATGTTGCATGGCGTGACAGCAAGGGATATTACTGGTTTGTTGGCCGCAACGACGACGTCATCAAATGCTCCGGCTACCGCATTGGGCCGTTTGAGGTGGAGTCCGCCATGCTTGAGCATCCCGCGGTCGTCGAGTGCGCGATCACCGGTGCACCGGATCCAATCCGCGGGCAAGTCGTCAAGGCGACGGTTGTGCTTGCTGAGGGCTATGAGGGCACGCCAGAACTTACCAAGGAATTGCAGAACCACGTGAAGCATGTCACGGCGCCGTACAAATATCCGCGCGTGATCGAGTATGTGAAGGAACTGCCGAAAACGCTTGGTGGTAAGATCAAGCGCGCACAGATCCGCAAAGCAGACGAAAATAACCCTTGATTTTTCCTGAAACAGGCCGTTTTCCATACAGCGACAGTTGTTTTGGCAAAAAACGCATCAAAAACCTTATAAAAAATTCGCGGCAGTTTGCTCAAGCTGTCGCGAATTTTTTCTTTATATTGCGATATGCGTTGGCTTTATCCTTGGCGAACTTTCCTTTCTTCGAATTCATCGGTCGATTAACTCGGATTCGGGCCGTCCCTTCCTTTCTACATGCAAAAACAACCGGGAATCAACGAAGAATACAGCTGGTTCCTGGTTGTTTGTCTTTTGAATTTAATTGTAATTGCAAAATGCTAAACGATATTGCCGACGCAGTGTGTGCCGGCATTCGACACTACGACGACTTTTCTGATCTTCCCGGCAAGCGGTGCGGCGCTTGCTGCAAGCACCGGGGTATAGTTCATCGAATAGCCTTCATAGATACCCGGTTGCACCTCGCGCTCGAAAAGGACTTCCTCAACACGGCCGATCTGTTCGTTGAAGAACGCCTGCTGGGTGGCCGAAGTCGTTGCAATCATGGCGTGGCTGCGCGCTTCCTTGACGGCGTTTGTAAGCTGATCCCCCATATTGTATGCCTTGGTGCCGGGACGGCGGGAATAGGCGAAAACATGTACCTTGGCAAAGGCGATTTCTTCGGCAAAAGCGAGTGAAGCGGCAAATTCTTCCTCGGTTTCACCGGCAAACCCCACCATGATATCCGTGGTGATCGCGGCGTTTTCAAAGGCGGCTCGCAGGTTTTGCACGATGGTACGGTATTCGTCCGCCGTATAGTGTCGGTTCATACGCCGAAGCGTCGCGTCACAACCGCTTTGTAGCGAGAGATGAAACTGCGGGCAAAGCTTTTTCTGCTTGGCCATACGCTGAATTACGTCTTCCGAAAGCTGCTCCGGCTCGAGGGAGCCCAGGCGGACACGTTTGATGCCCGGAATCGCGCAGGCGGCTTCGATTGCGTCGCATAGGTGCAAACCGAATTCCTGCCCGTACGCGGAAAGGTTGATACCGGTCAGAACAACCTCCTGAAAACCGTTGTCGGCCAGCGCCTGAAGTTCTGTCTGCAGATCCTCCAGTGGCTTAGAGCGCACGCGGCCGCGCGCGTAGGGAATGATGCAATATGAACAGAAGCGGTTACACCCGTCTTCGATCTTGACAAAAGCGCGTGTACGGCCGGAAAATTTATTCACCTGCAACCGTTCAAATTTCTCATCGCTTGTGTGCGGCGCAATGTCGATGATCCGTTGACGCGCGGAAAGGAACGTGAGCAAATCCGGCAGAAGCCGGGCGCGGTTTGACGTGCCGAGAATGATGTCGGCCTCTTCGAGCCGCTGCGCATCCGCCGGGAAAGCCTGTGCCATGCAGCCGGAAAGCACCATAACGGCATCCGGGTTATCTTTTTTGGCACGCCGGAAAATCTGCCGCACCTTGCGGTCGCTTTCCGCCGTAACCGTACAGGAATTCAGCACGACCACATCCGCCGGTTCTCCGTCTTCTGCCGCCGAAAAACCGTGCTTGAGCAGATCGGACAGCATCGCTTCCGATTCATATTGATTGACCTTACAGCCGAGTGTAATGACCTTAACCTTCATGTTCGCTGTTTTCCTCCAGCCAGATATTGAGCGCCGTCCAGTCGTTCATCAGCGCGTCGGAGCGCTCTTTGCAGGCGGCGATTTGGTTTGTAATTTCGAGCGTTTGCGCGTAATCGCTTGCAATCGCAGGATCGAGCAACTTTTCGTTCAGCGATTCGATTTCAAGTTCGGCTTCTTCCACCGCTTGTTCGCAGCGCGTAAGTGCAGCCTTCTTTTTACGGATTTCCGCTGCACGTTCTTTTTTGAGCTTATACGCGTTGGGCTTTGGCGCAGCTTCCTGTGTCGCAGCAGCGGCGACAGCTTCTCTTTTTTTTCGCGTCTCCAGATACGCGTCATAATTGCCGAGATAAAGCGTTGTGCCGGACGGCTCCAGATAGTAAATTTTATCTGCAAGCTTATTGATCAGATACCGGTCATGCGAAACAACGAGCAGTGTACCGTCATAACCCATCAGCGCATCCTCGAGCGCTTCGCAGGAGCCAATGTCCAAATGGTTTGTGGGTTCATCCAGAATCAGCAGATTGGCTTTGGAAAGCATCAGCTTCAAAAGAAGCACGCGCGCGCGTTCACCGCCACTCAATCCTTTAATGGGCTTGTAGACGTCTTCTCCTTTGAAAAGAAATACGGCCAGCGCAGAGCGCACCTGCGTCTGATTCATATAGGGATGCAGATCCCAGATTTCATCGATTACGGTTTTGCGCTCATCGAGGTTACCCTGCGCCTGATCGTAATACCCGATGTCGATGTTTGCACCGAAGCGAAAGTCCCCGAAGCTCTGCTTGTAAACGCCGAGCAGAATTTTGAGCAGAGAAGTTTTGCCACAGCCGTTTGGGCCGATCAAAAAAACCTTCTCGCCACGCTTGATATCGAGGTTGACGTGCTGAAAAAGTTGGTTTTCACCGAAGCGGAGCGCGAGGTCTTCCGCCATCAGCACGTCGTTGCCGCCGCGCTGGCTCGCTTTGAACTGAAAGCGGATGGTATCCGGCTCATCCTCCGGTTTTTGCAGCGTTGCCTCCAGACGGTCGATGGATTTCTGCTTGCTGGCAATCGTCACATAGTTGCGCTCTTGGTTAAACCGTTTTTGCTGCTCAATGATCCCCTCAATACGCTTGATTTCGCGCTGGGTGTTGTCGTACACCCGCTGCATCGCGAGGCGTTTTTCCTCTTTGAGGTGCAGAAATCTGGTGTAATTCCCTTTATACTCTGTCAAGTGTGTGTTTTCAATTTCAAAAGTCCGGTTTGTAACCGCGTCTAGGAAATAGCGGTCGTGCGAAATCACAATATAAGAGCCGTGGTAGTTTTTGAGAAAATCCTCCAGCCATTCGACGGAGGGAATATCCAGATGGTTGGTCGGCTCGTCAAGCAACAAAAGGTTGGATTCGCCTAACAGCATTTTGGCCAGCTGAATTTTTGCCTTTTGCCCGCCACTCAAAACGCCGATGGGCGCCATAATCTGCTCTGGCGCAAAACCAAGGCCAATGAGCGTGCTCCGCGCGCGGTTGCGGCAGGTAAGGCCGCCCTCTGCGATAAAACGGTCGTTGAGCTCCGTCTGTTTCAAAATCAGCGCATCGATGTTTTCGGGCGTGGCGGCAATTTCGGCATTCAGATGCTCGAGCTCGGCCTCCATCTGCAAAAGCGGACGGAAAACTGTCATCACCTCATCAAAGGCGGGCTTGTCCATATCGCGGCAGACATGCTGCTCCATATAGCCGATGGCGGTATCCCGCGCGGGTGTAAAGCTTCCGTCGTCAGCCGTGTATTCGCCGTTCAAAATCTTAAAAAGAGTTGTCTTTCCGGAGCCGTTGATGCCGACGAGACCGACCCGGTCGCCTTTTTGAATTTCAAACGAAATATTCTCGATAATCACATCGGTACCAAACATCTTTTTTATGTTGTTGACCGTCAGAATTGCCATGATGCGTCTCCCTCAATCCATAATCCATATTATTATAGCGGATTGCCAGCAGCAAATCAAGAAAAGTTCACGGTTTTTTGGTTGATAATCTGCGGTAGCCGCGCTATAATTTTGATATGACCGGGTACGGAAAAGCGCCCGGGCGGAAAGGAGTGTCCTTTGCATGCGGGTCGGCATTTCAGCAGCCTCTCTGTATCCCATGGAAACAGAGAAGGCGATCTGCCATTTGAATGATCTGGGTTTTTCTTTATTTGAAATATTTTTCAACGCATATTGTGAAACAAGCGCCGAATTTGGTGCGCTTTTAAATGAGCTGCGTCGAACACGTGGGATTGAAATCAAATCGGTTCATCCGTTCACCTCGGCGTTGGAATCGATGCTGTTGTTCGAGCGTTACGAGCGCCGGTTTCAAGAAGGGCTCGCATTTTACCAAAATTATATGGAAGCGGCCAGACGCATTGGCGCAAAGCTTCTTGTGCTCCACGGTCAGCGTCAAGGCGCCGGGTCTCTGAGTGATCAGGAGTACTGCGCGCATTACCGGGCGCTGTATGCGCTGGGGCAATCTCTTGGCATTACCGTTGCGCAGGAAAACGTATGGATGTTCCGCAGCGCTTCGCCTGTCTTCATCGAAACCATGCGGCATGAGCTTGGCAAGAACTGCGCTTTTGTGCTGGATACCAAGCAGGCTGTCCTAAGCGGTTACAAGCCGGAAGTTTTTTGCGCGGCGATGGGGGAGCGCCTCGTGCATGTCCATCTGAGCGACCATACGGAGAACCAGAGCTGTCTGCTTCCCGGAGAAGGAACCTTTGATCTGAAGCGCTTCCGCCGCGCATTAGACGATATCGGTTACACAGGAGATGTGATTACGGAGGTGTATCGCAAGGCAATTCGAAATGATGCGGCGCTGCGTGCCACATTGCAGGTCACAAAGGCGATTTTTGAAGAATAAACTGCATTTTTTCTTGATTTTCCGTGGAAACCTGTAGTATAATATTTCTGATATTTCAGCCAAATTTTTTCGGGAGGGTTTTCCATGAAGTGCCCATATTGCGGTTATAGTGAAAGCAAGGTAATTGATTCCAGACCGACGGACGAGGGGGAGCGAATCCGCCGCCGCCGGGAATGTCTTAAATGCTCCAAACGCTTCACAACGTACGAGGTGATTGAAACCGTGCCGGTGATCGTGGTCAAAAAAGACAAGTCCCGTGAAACGTTTGATCGCAACAAACTTTTAAACGGCCTTCTGCGCGCGTGCGAGAAGCGTCCGGTGTCGCTGGAAACGCTTGAGCGGATTGTCGATGAAATCGAGGTGCTTTTGCAAAACTCCTTGGATCGGGAGGTCCCCTCTCATATGATCGGCACCTACGCGATGGAAAAGCTCAAATCGGTAGATGAAGTGGCTTACGTGCGGTTCGCTTCCGTTTACCGTCAGTTCAAGGATATTAACAGCTTTATGGAAGAGTTGAGCAAGCTGATCAACAGCAAGCACTGATTGCAGCCCGAATCCGCTGAATGCGCAGAGTAATAGGAAAAAAGTCCGGCCCGGATCGCCCTTTCAGGCAATTCGGAGCCGGATTTTTGCGTTTCGCTTTAAATCCGCTTGATCCACTTTCGGCTTCTCAATCGGAAGATACACCAGATTGCTTTGATGATCTGGTCGATTTTCAGACAGGTGTAGATGAGGAACGGGGAGAGGTGCCAATACAGGCCGGCCAGAGCGCCGAGTGGAACGC
This sequence comes from Ruminococcaceae bacterium UBA1417, assembly GCA_002305575.1. Lineage (GTDB taxonomy): Bacteria > Bacillota > Clostridia > Oscillospirales > Acutalibacteraceae > Hominenteromicrobium. Next base: position 63,610 of record DBPP01000045.1, on the reverse strand, counting down.
TGGCCGCCCACAGGAACAGGATGTCTGCCAGCATCAGGAATTTGGTGTCACCGCCGCCGCGCAGCACACCCTTGGTCAAAATGGAATTGACGGATTGGAAGAAGACGATAAAGCCGATGGCCAGCATGAGTTGCTCGGCGATCTCCTGCGTTTCCTCCGTAATGTCGTAAAAGCTGATGACCAGCCCGCTGATCGCGGCAATCAGCACGCCGGCAACCAGACCGATGGCGGCGCCGAGCCCTAAAAAGGTGTAGCCCTGCCGCTGTGCGCGCTCCGTATCCCCCTGGCCCAGCGTGTGTCCGGTGATAATGGAGCTGGCGTTGGAAATGCCCTGAATGAACACAGTAGAGAGCTGCATGGTGACCGTCGTGATCGCGTTGGCAGAGACAAAGTTTGCACCCAAACGGCCGACCACCATCGCCACCGCATTGTTGCCAAGACCAAGCAGCGTATCGCTGATCAGAACCGGGATGCTGATGCGCATGTATTCGCCGACCATATCGCCGCATTTGGTGAGCAAATGATGCAGCCGGTATGCAATCCGCTTTTCAATGAACAGGAAATAGCCGCAAATGAAGCAGAACTCAAAAATTCTGGAAATCAGCGTGCCGAGAGCGGCGCCTTCCACACCCATCGCCGGTGCGCCGAGATGACCGAAAATGAAGATCCAGTTGGCAAAAACATTGATGAAAAACGCGCCAATGGAGCTGAACAGCGGCAGCTTGACCTGACCGATGCTGCGCAATACAATCGTCGTTGTGAGCGAGAAACCAAGAAGCCAGTAGCAGGGGATGCTCCACCTAAAATAGCCGATGCCTTCGCGGATGACGTCGGCATCCGTTGTATAGATCTGCATCAGCGCACCGGGGGCCACAATAGTTGCCACAGTAAAGCCAAGTCCGATGATAAAACACAGGCGGTACATGATTGTAACTGCCTTTTTTAGAGAAGGAATGTTCTGCATGCCCCAAAACCGGGATGTCAGAACGGAAGCGCCCATCCCCATGCCCATGCAGCAGATCTGAAACAGCGTGATAAACTGATTTGCAAGGCTGGAGGCGGAAATCGCCACCTCACCGAGCTTGCCGAGCATAATCGTATCCATCATGTTGACACCGATGGTGATCAGGCTTTGCAGAGAAATGGGGATGGCAATTTTGGCCACATTTTGGTAGAAAACTTTGTCCCCAAGATAGGATTTCAACTCTTGCTTTGTCATTCGATCAACCCCACACCTTTCCTTTTCACTCCATGCTGAATGCATATTGAATTCAGTATACCAGATTTTAGTTGCAGAGTAAACTAAATTGTAAAAATAAAGAAAAAAATACGGATAAATCTTGAAAATTTCCAGAATAATGTTAGAATGAAGGCAAAATACCGACCAAATTACGGCGGAAGGGGAAATGATTATGCACAGAATTGTTGTCCATACAAAGGATAAACGAAGCCGAATCAACCGAAATATTTACGGGAATTTTTCAGAGCATCTCGGGCGCTGTATTTACAACGGCGTTTATGTCGGCGAGGACAGCGATATTCCAAATATCAACGGCATGCGGACCGATGTCGTAGAGGCGTTGCGGTATATTCGACTGCCCGTGTTGCGTTGGCCTGGCGGGTGCTTTGCCGACGAATACCATTGGAAGGACGGCATCGGTCCGAAGGCGAGCCGCAAGAAAATGGTCAATACACATTGGGGCGGCGTTGTCGAAGACAATTCCTTTGGCACGCATGAATTTCTGGAGCTTTGCCGCCAGATTGGCTGCGCGCCGTATATCAACGGCAATCTGGGTTCCGGTACTGTGCAGGAAATGAGCGAATGGATGGAATATATGACCTTTGACGGTATTTCACCGATGGCGTCGCTTCGCGCGCAAAACGGCCATCCGGCGCCGTGGCGGGTTCAATACTTCGGCGTCGGCAATGAAAACTGGGGCTGCGGCGGCAACATGCGCCCCTCATATTACGCCGATCTTTACCGTCGTTACCAAACTTACGTGCGCAATTATGGGGAAAACCGGGTATTCCGCATTGCCTGTGGCCCCAATGCGGACGACTACAATTGGACTGAAACGGTTATGCAAATTGCCGGTGCATATATGGATGGCTTGAGCCTGCACTATTACACCGTACCGGGAGACTGGAATCAGAAAGGCTCCGCCACGGAATTCGACGAGGAAACGTATTACCGCACGCTGAAACGGGCGTCGTACATGGAAGAACTGGTCACAAAGCATGCCCAGATTATGGATCGTTATGACCCCGCGCACAAGGTTGGACTGGTCGTGGACGAGTGGGGCACGTGGTACGACGTGGAACCCGGCACCAACCCAGGCTTCCTCTACCAGCAGAACACCATGCGTGACGCCATGGTTGCGGCCCTGACGCTCAATATTTTCAACGCACACAGCGACCGCGTGGTTATGGCCAATATCGCGCAGCTTGCCAACGTTTTGCAGTCGGTGATTTTGACAGAGGGAAAGAAAATGGTGCGCACCCCAACCTACTATGTCTTCGATCTTTTCAAGCAGCATCAGGACGCCGTTCTGCTCGGCACCTTTGCGGAGACAACGGAGATCGGTGTCCAGGCGGAAAAACTGCCGAACCTCAGCGTCTCCGCTTCAGAAGACGCGAGCGGTAATGTACACATCACTGTCGCCAATCTTTCCGCGACAGAAGCATGCGCGACAGAAATCTCGTTGATTGGCCGTGTGTTCCAGACGGCCAGCGGACGGGTACTCGCCGGCAAAATGGATGATTACAACGACTTTGATACACCAGAGGCCGTTTCAATCCGTCCGCTTACGGACGTTTTGCTCGAAAATGGCGTGGTTCGCTGTACGCTGCCGGCCTGCTCGGTTGCAGAAATCACGGTCTGCTGATGGCTGCGTTTTGCAAACGTTGCCTTCTGCGGGATATGGACGACGCGGCATTCTTTGCGTCGGTGCAAGCGTATGTGGATCGGATTCCACAGGAGCAGAAGGTGCCGGAGACGCTTTATCGGGAGAGGCTCGCACAGTGTGGCAAATGCGACCATCTGGTGAACGGAATGTGCGCGCTGTGCGGCTGTTTTGTCGAAGTACGTGCCGCGAGAAAAAACCAGCACTGCGCAAAGGAGATCGAAATCTGGTGAAGTGCGCAAGCGATCCGGATGCGCTTGTTTTTGACAAGCTTTTGTGCTATACTGGCGCAAAGGGCGGATCCGCGTTTTATGGGAGGAGAATTTTAAATGTTGCAACAGGTTATGACCGCACCCGGAAACATCGAATTCCGGGAAGTGGAGACACCGGTACCAAAGGCCGGTGAGATTCTAGTACGGATTGTGCGAATCGGTGTTTGCGGGTCGGACATCCATGTCTGGCACGGCAAACATCCGTTTACCAGCTATCCGGTAACACAAGGGCACGAAGTTTCTGGTGAGGTCGCGGCGATCGGCAAGGATGTGGAAGGCTTTGCCGTAGGGCAAAAGGTTACGATTCAGCCGCAAGTTTTCTGCGGCACTTGCTATCCCTGCCGTCATGGAAAATACAACCTCTGCGAAAGCTTGAAGGTCATGGGGTTCCAGACCACCGGTGTGGCTTCGGAGTATTTCGCGTGTGATGCGTCCAAGGTCACGCCACTGCCGCCGGAAATGAGCTTTGACGAGGGCGCTATGATTGAACCGCTCGCGGTGGCCGTCCATGCGGTCCGAAAATTTGGCGACATGCAGGGCAAGCGCGTTGCGGTGCTCGGTGCGGGGCCGATCGGCATTTTGGTTGCGCAGGCTGCAAAGGGCATGGGCGCCGAAAGAACGCTCATCACCGACATCAGTGACCTTCGCCTCGAGAAAGCCAGAACCTGTGGCGTGGATTTCTGCGTCAACACGGGGAAAACGGATTTTGGCGCGGCCATGGTTTCCGCTTTCGGGCCGGACAAAGCGGATGTGATCTACGACTGTGCGGGCAACAACGTGACCATGGGGCAGGCTATTCGCTATGCGCGTAAGGGAAGCACCATTATTCTGGTGGCTGTTTTTGCAGACATGGCCAGCGTGGATCTTGCCGTTTTGAACGACCACGAGCTCGACCTCAATACGACAATGATGTATCGCGATGAAGATTATCGGGAAGCGATTGAGCTCGTCCGCACCGAAAAGGTCAATCTGAAGCCTCTGATTTCCAAGCACTTCGCTTTTCTGGATTACGCGGAAGCGTATCGCTACATTGACGCAAACCGTGAATCAACGATGAAAGTGCTCATCGACGTGCAGGGATAAACCTGTACCCACACTTTATATGACAGGAGAACTCTATGCTGGATGTCCTTTTGGATGCGCTGCTCGATTCTTTGAAAATGCTTCCGTTTTTGTATGCAGCGTACTTTTTGATTGAATATCTCGAACACAAGGCGAGCGAGAAAATGACGCGAAGCCTGCAAAATCTCGGCCCATGGGGTCCGCTTGGCGGCGCTGTTTTGGGCATTGTGCCGCAGTGCGGTTTTTCCGTTGCGGCTGCGAATTTCTATGCGGGCCGGCTCATTTCGCTCGGCACGCTGCTCGCGGTTTTTCTCGCGACAAGCGACGAAGCCATTCCCATTTTGCTCGCACACCCCGATCAGATGCATTACATCTGGCCCATGCTGGTCATCAAGCTGCTCTCCGGTATTGTAACCGGCCTGCTGGTGGATTTTGTCATGCGGAACTATATGAAGCCGCGGCACGAAACACCGTTTGAAGAACTCTGTGCGGATTGTGACTGCGAGCACCACAGCGTACCCGTGGCCGCCCTGCGGCACACGATCGAGATTTTCATTTTCATTCTGGTTGTGAATCTGATTCTCGGCCTTGCGATTCGGTTCATCGGCGAAGAGAATATCTCCAGGCTTCTTTTGAACGGCAGCATTCTGCAACCGTTCCTCACGGCGCTCATCGGTCTTGTACCAAACTGCGCGGCGTCCGTAATCCTCACGGAGCTGTTTGCTTCCGGAAGCCTTTCCTTTGGCGCCTGCATGGCTGGCCTTTGCGCCAGCGCCGGGCTCGGTCTTGTTGTTCTGTTTCGAACGAATCGGAGAATCCGGGAAAACCTTGCCATTCTCGGCGTGCTATACGGTGCGTCGGTCGTCACAGGCCTGATCGTCCAGATAATCATGACCCTGTAAAATACTCGAGCGGCTGTCGGAAAACCCGGCGGCCGCTTTGTGTTTTTTGCCGGGTATTTCTGCGTACTTGGAAAAATCCGAACAAATTGCAAATTTTCGCGGAATTCCACGCTTTGCCCTTTCAAAATGATTTTTTGTGTGGTATAATATCGGATAAAATAGCATATTTATACAGATGTGCAGAAATTTCATGAAAAAGACAGAAGGGCAGATTCTGAATGGAGCATACGATTTTAGAACGAAAGGACTGCGGGCTCAAAGCGTTTTGCTGTGAGACGCCGCAATTTAAGACAGCGCGGCTTTCCGCGCACCTCGTGCTGCCGCTCACCTCGCCGGAAGTAGCGGCCGTTCGTGCGTTGGTGCCGAATATTTCCGTGCGAGCCACACGGGCATATCCGGACTACACTGCGTTTGGCAAACGGCTTGCCGAGCTATACGGTGCCACCGTACAGGCCGGCGTGAGCCGCATCGGCGACAACCAGATCCTGACGCTCGCAGCGTCCGGCATCGCAAACCGGTATGCGTTTGACGGGGAGGATGTTCAGGCCGCGCTGGCGGAGATTCTGGAAAGCATTGTTTTTGCGCCGCTTTTTGACGCGGACGGCCTTTTTCCGGAGGAGGGGTTTCTCCAGGAGCAGCGCCAGCTTTTGGAAACGCTCGACGCAGAGTTCAATGAAAAACGCATCTATGCCAAAAACCACTGCACGGAGTTGATGTTTGCGGGGGAGCCGGCCGGTGTCCCCAAAACCGGCACAAAGGCCGCAATCCGCGCCGCAACACGCGCGGGTACGAAAGCAGCTTGGGAGGAAATTACCCGAAATGCTGCCGTGTGCCAGTTTTCGATCGGTGACGGGGCAACCATACAGTTTGCGGAAAACTTTGCAGTGAAGCTCGGCGCGCGCAAGACGCTTTCGACAGAATCCAGCCTGCACCCGGCGCCGGCACAGGTTCGACGTGTCACGGAGGAAATGCCGCTCGCCCAATCCAAACTGGTGCTTGGCCTGCAGGTCGGTACAACGCGCGAGCAGCGCCTTGCCACCAAGCTTATGGCGGCTATTTTCGGCGGAACACCAAGCTCCAAGCTGTTTTTGAACGTGCGTGAAAAGCAGAGCCTGTGCTATTACTGCTCGGCTCGGCATGACACGCCGAAGAATGTGATCTTTGTGGAAAGCGGCGTTGAAACTTCGAATCTTGATCGTGCAGAAGAGGCGATTCTGACAGAACTTCGAGCCATACAGGACGGCAACATTTCCGAAGAAGAAATCCTGCATGCCAAGCTTGCGCTGTGTAACGGCTACAATGCCGTGGCGGATTCCGCCGCTTCCATTGAAAGCTGGTATCTGAGCTGTATGCTGCAGGACAGCATGCATACGCCCGAGCAAGACGCCGAGGCGGTTATGCGGATCACGAAAGACGAAATTGTCGAGGCGGCAAACCACACTGTACTCGACACGGTATACAAACTGAAAGGAGTGGCAAAGGCCGAATGAACACAGTGATGACACGGGAAAGCAGGCTGCTTGGCGAACGCTATTACTGCGTGAAACACCCCTCCGGCCTCTCCATTCTGATTTACCCGAAAGAAAAAATGCGCAGCACGTACGCGGTTTTCGGTACGCGTTACGGCTCCATTGACAAGGCATTCCTGCGCAGCGACGAGGCGCAGGCCGAGGTGACGCCGGCTGGTATCGCGCATTTTTTGGAGCACAAGCTGTTTGAAAGTGAAGACGGGGACGCCTTTTCGCGTTATGCGAAAATCGGTGCTTCCGCGAATGCGTATACGTCGTTTGAAACGACGCGCTATCTGTTTTCCTGTACGGAAAACGCGGAGCAGGCGCTCGAGATTCTTCTCGACTTCGTTCAATCCCCATACTTTACCGAACAGACCGTAGAAAAGGAGCAGGGGATCATCGGCCAGGAAATCAAAATGTACGATGACGATCCGCAATGGCGCGTGCTGTTCAATTTGCTGCGTGCGCTGTACCACAATCATCCGATCAAGGATGACATTGCAGGTACTGTGGAGAGCATCGCGCAGATCACGCCGGCGTATCTCTACCGCTGCTACAATACCTTTTACAACCTCAACAACATGGCGCTGTGTGTTTCTGGAAATTGCGATGTGGACCATGTGCTTGCGCTGTGCGATAAAATGCTCAAGCCGAGCGCGCCGGTTCAGGTCAAACGCGTTTTTGAAGCGGAACCGGATGCCATTGTACAGCCGATTGTGGAGGAAAAGCTGGCTGTTGCATCGCCCATTTTTGAATTTGGCGTCAAGGAAGCGATGGGGGATGTCCACCGCACAGAAAAGGATCTGGCTGTAACAGAGGTGCTGCTCGATATCATGGCTTCCGACAGTTCCCCGCTTTTCAGGCGGCTGCTGGATGCTTCGCTGATCAACGAAGCGTCGTTCAGCTATGAGTATTTTGAAGGATCCGGTTATGGCGTCGTGCTTTTCGGCGGTGAATCCAGCGATCCATATGCCGTATGCGATGCCATTCGGGAAGAGATGCGCCGCCTGAAGGCGATGGGCGTCACGGAGGAGGATGTCCGCCGCAGTGCGAAGTCACTGTATGGCGGCAATCTGGCTGGGTTGAACAGCCCGGAGGTCATCGCAAATGCCGCGATGACAATGGAGTTCAGCGGTCGCGAGCTTTTCCGGTATATTGAATGCTTCTCGGAAATTACCGCAGCTGACGTTAATGCGCGCATGGAGGCGCTTTTCAAGGAAGAACAAACAGCGGTGTCCGTCATCTGGCCGCTGCAGGAAAACGCCTGATTTCGGGCGTGTGTTTCAGGAAAGGATATCACTATGACCCATCAGGTTCAATTTCCGGAGCTTGGTATCTCCGTGGAAGTCAATCCGATCGCCTTCCAAATCGGCGATTTTAAAATCTACTGGTACGGTATTATCATCGGTATCGGCTTTTTACTGGCTGTGCTTTACGGCTTTGCGTCCTGCAAGAAAATGCGCATCAACAAGGATCATCTTTTCGACGCAATTATCGGCGGCCTGATCGGCGGCATCGTCGGCGCGCGCCTATATTACGTACTCTTTTATCCGGGGGACAAGTACCTGCAAAACCCGCTTGAAATTTTCAACATCAAGGAAGGCGGCCTCGGCATCTATGGCGGTATCATCGGCGCATTGCTTGTCGGTGCGCTCGTTGCCCGCTGGCGTAAAATGCACGTTTTCGCTGTTCTGGACGTGGCTTCAATCGGCTTTTTGATCGGTCAGGGCATCGGCCGCTGGGGAAATTTCGTCAATCAGGAGGCGTTTGGCACCGCGACTGACTTGCCCTGGGGCATGTACAGCGATCGCACGGCGCTGGAAGTTGTCGGTAACGTACACCCTTGCTTCCTGTATGAATCCCTGCTGTGTCTGCTCGGCTTCGTTTTGCTGCATTTCTTTACGCGCAAATGGCGCCAGTATGACGGGCAGACCTTCCTTCTGTACATTGTGTGGTACGGTGCCACACGCTTTTTCATCGAGGGCTTGCGGACGGACAGTCTGCTTTTGCCCGGAATTGATCTGCGTGTTTCGCAGGTTTTGGCCGCCGTTTCTGCGCTTGTCGCTGTGATCCTGCTGATTGTGTTCCGCAAATGCCGCCGTCTCAGCGGCTGCGGCAGCCGTTCGGTCATGGAGGCGAATGGCCTTTTGGAAGAAGCCGACACGGCGATGGAAATCGACACGGAAGCGGAAAGCACGATTTTCAGTGGCATGAGTGCCAAGGAAGCAAAGGAAAAGGTGGAAGAGGGGCTGAATAAGGCTCAACAGGATGTACAGGAAGGCACGGAAAAAGAAGACGCCGTGTCGGAACATACGGAGAAAACGGAGGAGAAGAACGATGGGGACGAGAATTGACGGCAAAGCCGTTGCGGCAAGCATTAAGCAACAGGTAGCGGAAGAGGTTTCCAGATTGAAGACACAGGGGATTCAGCCTGGCATGGCTGTTGTGCTCGTCGGCGACGATCCGGCCTCCAGAATTTACGTCAACAACAAGAAGAAAGCCTGCGTCCAGACCGGTATCTATTCTGAAGAATACGTCCTGCCTGCGGAGACGACCCAGGACGAGCTGCTTGCGTTGATCGCAAAGCTCAACGCGGATCCCAAAATTCATGGGATTCTCGTGCAGTCGCCACTGCCAAAGCATCTGGACGAAAAACTCGTCGTCGAACACATTGACCCCAACAAGGACGTCGATGCGTTCCACGCGTACAATGTCGGCAAGATCATGATCGGTAATTTTTCATTCCTGCCGTGTACGCCCGCCGGCATTATCGAACTGATTCGTTCGACCGGCGTGACGATTGAAGGCAAAAACTGCGTGGTTGTCGGTCGCAGCAATATTGTCGGAAAACCGATGGCCATGCTGCTCTTGCACAACAATGGAACGGTCACGATCTGCCACAGCCGCACGCAGGGACTGGCCGAAATCTGCCGGCGCGCGGATATTCTGGTCGCGGCGGTCGGCCGTCCAAAATTTATTACCGCTGATATGGTCAAGCCCGGCGCCGTTGTGATCGATGTTGGGATGGACCGCGATGAAAACGGTAAGCTTTGCGGCGACGTAGATTTTGACGCTGTGGAGCCAATCGCCTCGTATATCACACCGGTGCCTGGCGGCGTTGGGCCGATGACCATCGCCATGCTGATGAAAAATGCGGTCAGCGCGGCAAAAATTCAGAACGGCATTGCCCTGTAAGGAAGCTGTAAACAGGCTGCTTTCGGGCCGTATTTGGAGCGGCCGCGCCCAAAACGCGGTCTGGTCCAAATCCATCCGATAGAAGGGGGAATTGCTATGGGGGCTTTACTCCAGAGAATAAAAGCGCCGAACGATGTAAAAAAGCTTGCAGATCAGGACTTGCCCGCACTGTGTGAAGAGATACGCGAAACCATTATCAATACAGTGGCGGATAACGGAGGTCATCTGGCATCCAATTTAGGCGTTGTAGAACTGACGGTCGCGCTGCACCGGGTTTTTACCCTGCCGCAGGACTCTATTGTCTGGGATGTCGGGCATCAGTCTTACACACATAAGCTTCTGACCGGGCGAGCCGACGCTTTTTCCACACTGCGACAGGAGGGCGGACTTTCGGGTTTTCCATCGCGTGCGGAGAGTGTCTGTGACCCGTTTACTACAGGGCACAGCAGCACTTCGATATCCTCTGCGCTCGGACTTTCGGTAGCAAAATGTCTGGACGACGATCCAGGCCATGTTATCGCAGTAATCGGCGACGGTGCGTTGACCGGTGGCCTCGCCTACGAGGGTCTCAACAATGCCGGACGGCTACGGCGTAATCTGATTGTGATTTTAAACGACAACGCGATGTCCATTTCCCGCAATGTGGGGTCTATGGCGCGCTATCTTTCCTACGTGCGCGCAAAACCTGCCTATCTGAATGCTAAGGACAGTGTAGAGGCGGCGTTGTGTCGCGTACCCAAGGTCGGCGAATCGATGGCGTCTGGCGTCCGGCGCATGAAAAACGTCATCAAAAAAAATATTTTCAATACGACTATTTTTCAGGATCTTGGGTTCAACTACTACGGGCCGTTTGACGGCCACGACCTGAAGGAACTGATTTCAGTTCTCACCATGGCGAAATCGATAGACCGGCCGGTACTGATTCACATCCGCACCTACAAGGGGCGCGGGTACAAATATGCCGAAAACGATCCCGGCATGTATCACGGCCTCCCGGCGTTTGACCGGGAAAAGGGCGCCGGTGAAACGGGGACACGCGGCTTTTCGCACGCATTTGGTCTGGCTATGTGCACCATTGCACAGGAAAACAAGCGGCTCTGTGCCGTAACGGCGGCTATGGAATCCGGCACGGGGCTTTCTGAGTTTCACAAATCTTTCCGCGGACGTTTTTTCGACGTCGGTATTGCCGAGGAACACGCCGTAACCTTTTGCGCCGGTCTGGCGCGCGGCGGGATGATCCCGGTGTTCGCTGTTTACTCGACGTTTTTGCAGCGCGCATATGACCAGTTGATTCACGATGCTGCCCTGCAGAAGCTCAAAATCATTTTGGCAATCGACCGCGCCGGTGTTGTGGGCGAGGACGGGCGCACCCATCAGGGCGTTTTCGACGTGGCGTTCCTGCGCACGGTTCCGGGAATTCACGTGTATGCGCCCGCCTACTACGACGAATTGGATGACAACCTCAGCGACTGTATCGAAGGGGAAGACCACTTATATGCGGTGCGCTATCCGCGTGGAAAAGCGTTGTACCGGCCGGAAGGATTCCAGCCGTCCGGAAAACCTTTTGACGTCTTTGGCGATGCAGAGTCTGAAATCGCCGTGGTAACGTATGGCAGATTGTTTTCCTTTGCCTGTGAGGCGATGCAGACGCTTGAATCCCAGGGCATCCGGTGCAGGCTGATCAAGTTGAACCGGATTATCCCGCTGGATCCCGGCGTTTCGGAAATGCTCAAGAGCTGTACATCGGTGTTTTTCTTTGAAGAAGGCATCCGTACCGGCGGCGTAGCGGAGGCGCTAGGCAGTGCACTGCTGGAAAAAGGTTTTACAGGCCGCTATATCATGCGCTGCATTGAGAATGGTTTTATCCGCCATGCACCGATGTTCCGCATGCTGGAGCATTTGGGGCTGGATAAATCTGGCATGCTGCACACCATACAAGAAAATCTAAACAGGAAATGATGGTTGGAATGAAGAAGAGAATCGATGTCCTGCTGTTTGAGCGCGGTCTGGCGCCAAGCCGTGAGAAGGCACGCGCGCTGATTATGGCGGGCAATGTCTATGTAAATAACCAGAAGTTTGACAAGCCCGGCGATACAGTCAGCGATGACGCGCAGATCGAAGTACGCGGCCATACGCTGCAGTATGTAAGCCGCGGCGGGCTAAAATTGGAAAAAGCCATGCAGCTTTTTCCAATCTCTCTTCAGGGAAGCATCTGTATGGACATCGGCGCCTCGACCGGGGGCTTTACGGACTGCATGCTGCAAAACGGCGCACAAAAGGTTTACAGTGTTGATGTCGGATACGGGCAGCTTGCCTGGCAACTCAGGCAGGACCCGCGCGTCGTCAATCTAGAGCGCACCAATGCGCGCTATTTGACCCGTGCGCAGATCCCGGAAGAAATCGATTTCTTTTCGGTCGATGTGTCGTTCATTTCCCTTCGCATCATTCTGCCTGCCGTTCGTCCACTTCTTCGGGACGGGGGCCGGGCGGTCTGCCTGATTAAACCGCAGTTTGAGGCGGGAAGGGATAAAGTCGGAAAAAAGGGCGTCGTCCGGGATAAGGCCGTACACGAGGCGGTGGTGGAAACCATCTGCGCCTTTGCGCTGGAGGCAGGGTATTCCGTGCTGGGCCTGACATTTTCGCCGGTCAAAGGGCCGGAGGGCAACATTGAATATCTGGTTTATTTGGAGAAAAGCGCGGCGCCGGTGAACGCGGCCGGCTGTACGGCACATGATGTTGTGGAAGATTCCCACGCCGCGTTGGACAGAAAGGATCAACAGCCTTGATGTGCCTCGGATGGAAAGGAAGGCTTTGAATGAAAATTGCTGTCATTCCCAATCTGAGTAAGCGGGACGCGGCGGAATTTACAGCCTGTATCGTGGCCCTTTTGCAGCAAAACGGTGCACAGGTGCTGATGCATACAGCGCTTTCCGACGCGTACGATGGCGTCGTTGCCTGCGCGTCCCACGAAGATATGGCCAGGCGCTGCGATGCGTTTATTGCCGTAGGCGGCGATGGAACCATCATCCATACCGCGCGGCATGCATCGCGTGCAGGCAAACCCATTCTCGGTGTCAACCTCGGCCGCCTCGGTTTTCTGGCCGGTATGGAACGCGATGAGCTGTATCTCCTGCGCAAGCTTTTCGACGGCAGCTATACGGTGGAAAATCGGATGATGCTGGAAATCACGGTGCACGGCGCACAGGGCGAGCGTACATACTGCGCGCTCAACGATGCGGTTGTGTCTGGGGCGCAGTCCAAAATATTTGACTTCGGCCTTTCTGTGGAAGGCTCCGCCATGTATCGCTTCCGGGCGGACGGTCTGATTCTGGCCACGCCGACCGGCTCCACAGCATATTCACTTTCCGCAGGAGGACCTGTTCTGGATCCCCAAATGGATTGTATTTTATTTACGCCGATTTGTCCGCATTCTCTTTTCAACAGGAGCACCGTGTTCAGTGCGGATAAGCACCTGACAGTTTCGGCAGACAGCGAGTACAGCGGGGATGTTTACCTGACGGTAGACGGCGATGCACCAATTCGCATCGCACGCTCCGATACGATCTCCGTTTGTAAATCCGCGCGTTCGACATTGTTGATTAAAATGGATAACCGAAACTTTTATGATATTGTCAATCGAAAAATCCTGCACAGCATGGGCTGAGCATACGAGTAAATCTGAATTGAGACGGAGGAATGAAAATGAAAACCAGACGGCACGCCAAAATACTCGAACTCATCAAGGCACAGGATATCGATACGCAGGAAGAACTTCTGCGCAACCTCCGTGCCTGTGGCTTTGATGTGACACAGGCAACGGTTTCCAGAGACATCAAGGAGCTTCGGCTCGTTAAAAGTCTTTCCAGCAACGGAAAATATAAATACTCGACTGGCAGAGACAACGCAAGGGATATTTCCTCCAAGTTTTATTCTCTGTTCGGCGACTCCGTCATACACGTGGAGGCGGCCGGCAATATGATTGTCGTCAAATGCATGACCGGTATGGCGCAAGCTGTGTGTGCCTCCATGGATACGCTGCATTTCCCGGATTTCATCGGGACGCTGGCCGGGGAGGACACCATCCTCATTGTGTGTAAGACGAGTGAAATTGCGCTTGAAAAGCAGCAGGAGCTTCAAAAACTCATAGGTGGGGTATAACATGCTGACGCAGCTTTACATCGACAACATCGCCGTCATCGAGCGGGCTGCGATTGATTTTGAGCCCGGGTTTACTGTCCTTACCGGTGAAACTGGCGCCGGCAAGTCGATCATCATTGATGCGATCTATGCGGTTTTGGGCGAACGGACGTCTCGGGAGCTGATTCGCACGGGTGCCGAACAGGCCTGTGTTTCGGCGCTGTTCACTGAAATTTCCACGCAGACGGAAGATGTTCTCCGGGAATTCGGCATCCCGCTCGAGGAAGACGGCAGTCTGCTGATCCGGCGGGAGATCCGCCAACATGGTAAATCGAGCTGTAAGCTCAACAACCAGCCGGCGACCGTTTCCATGTTAAAAAACGTCGGCGCGACGCTGATTGACATTCTCGGGCAACACGAAAGCTACAAACTCCTGTCGCCCGAAACACACGGCGCGTACATCGACAGTTTCGCCGGAACAGGCCAGCTTCTGCAAACATATCGTGCGGCGTATGCATCCCTTCGTGCGCTGCGCAGTGCCTTGCAGGCGCTGGATACGGACGAAGGGCAGAAAGCGCGGCGCATGGATATTCTCCGGTACCAGATCGAGGAACTTGAAGCCGCGCAGCTTCGCATTGGCGAGCAGGCAGAACTGACGGAAAAGCGCGATGAGATTCGCAACAGCGAACGGATTCTACACGGGGTAAGTGAAGCGGCTGCTTTATTACAGGGCGATGAGAACGTGGATGGCGCCGTTTCGGCGGTAGCCGTAGCCGCCGACGCACTAGAACAGGCATCGCGCTTTGCGCCTTCACTGGCCGAATTGGCACAGCGCATTCGCGACGCGGAGTATACGCTTTCCGATGCTGCCACGGATCTTTCGGATTACCTTGACCGAGCACAATTTGATGCATCCGCACTGGACGAAATGGAGAGCCGTCTAGAGACCATTTACCGGCTCAGCCTCAAGTACGGGGAAACCGAGGCCGAGATGCTGGAATTTCTGGAAAACGCCCGTGCGGAGCTGACGGATATCGAGTTCTCGGATGAAAAACGCGCGCAGCTCGAAGCGCAATATGAGGAACAGAAGCAACAGGCGGTTTCACTGGCCAAGCAGCTTTCCGCAAAGCGCCGTTCAGCCTGCGAACTTTTTTCAAAGCGTGTGAAGGCAGAGCTGGCAGAGTTGCACATGCCCGGTGTCTCCTTCTCCGTGGAACAAACGCGCACGCCGTTGACCGGCTTTGGATGCGATCACATCCAGTTTCTGGTTTCCGCCAACGCGGGCGAAGTCCCGAAACCAATGTCCAAAATTGCATCTGGCGGCGAACTTTCCCGCATCATGCTGGCCATCAACACTGTGCTTTCGGATACCGGTATGACGCAAACACAGATTTTTGACGAGATTGATACGGGCATCAGCGGTGAGGCGGCCAACAAAGTTGGTCTGAAGCTGCGCACTGTTTCCCAGAACGCGCAGGTCATCTGCGTGACGCATCTGGCGCAAATCGCCGCAATGGCGGACAATCACCTGTTTGTTTCGAAGCATGAGGAAAAGGGGAAAACCTTTACAGATGTACGTGCGCTGGATACGACAGCGCGTGTTCGGGAAATCGCGCGGATCATTGGTGGCGACGATATAACGCCGCTAAAGCTGCAAATGGCGGAAGAAATGTTGCAGCGTCCGGGGCATGTAATTTGAGCGGCAGATTTACGCGCGCTGCAAGTGCTATGGCACGTGTGTGTAAAGTGACTTTACTTGCTGTATGTGCCTTTGCCTGCACGGCCGCGCTGCTCTTAACACCGGCCATTTTTGGCTACCGGCCCTGCATCGTATATGGGTCGGATTCCGACCAGTATCCGATCGGCGCGTTGGTCTATTATCGCTATACCCCTGCGGAATTGCTGCGCACCGGCGACGTCGTGGTTATCGGCATGCAAAGGGAGGCCGCTCTATACACCATCACTGGGCTGGACGGCACAGCGCATACGCTGTCTGCCGGCAAGCAGGACGATATTCCTTTTCCGTGTGTAGAGGGCGTCGTTGCATTTTGTATCCCGTATCTCGGCTCCCTTTTGGAGACTCTGCGGTTTCCGCCCGTCTGGATCACAAGTGCTATGGGATTGACCGCGCTGCTCGCAGGCGTGTTTGTGTTACCCAGATTTGTCTATCAACCGCGATATGGACGTAAAAGAGGGAAGATACAAAACAAAACGGAGGGGAACATCGGAGATGAAGGTGGAATTGACGTCTGATTATTTGCGGCATGTCCGGTTTACGATCCGTCGCGGCAACCTGTATGATGCTTGTGAGGTAGACGCCTTTATGGACGCGTTGATCGAGGCTGTGCGGTTACGAGAGCATGCCGGTTCGGATTCGGACTACACGGCACGGTTGGAAGCCGTCTGTGCCATTCGCGCCGATATGACGGAGCGGATCCTGCGCGCCTTGCTGGAAGCGGAAAAGAAGGTTGCACCGCTCCTTGAAAACGGCGAAAATTACTGATTTTATACAATTCTTACTGGAATTTTCGCCCAAGTATTTGACAACCGTATAGGTTGTGTTATAATAGACTTGAAATATCGATATACGGGTTTGCATATATTGCCGCTTTTGAATGCGTTTTGGGTAATGCCCTAAATGCACGGCTGAAAGAACAGGCCGCTAGGTGGCTCATCGAATACGAACCGGGTGTCTGAAATCGGTACACACAAAAAGATGAAGCGTTTTTCCGACTAGGCCCAGAGGGAAAACGAATATCCTGATTTGATATCGATATAAAAAATATAAAGACCCGTCATTATATGTGTTTGTGTTAATGTATTATCAAAGTTGCGAGCGAGGTGGCACTGACCATGGTAAACCGCAGCATATCCAAGCAAACGCTGCTCAGATTGCCGCTTTACTTGAATTATTTGAAACAGTTTGGAGAAAACCAGCCTGAACATATTTCCGCAACGACGATTTCTGAAGCGCTGCGCCTCAATCATGTCGTTGTACGCAAGGATCTGGCTTCGGTCAGCTCGGCCGGTAAACCCAAAATCGGCTACAATACAAAAGACCTGATCGCGCAGCTCGAGGCATTTCTGGGCTATAACGAGATGGACGATGCCATCATTGTGGGTGCTGGAAAGCTTGGAAAGGCCCTTCTGACTTATAAAGGGTTTCACGAATGCGGTATCAATATTGTGGCTGCATTCGATACCGACGAATCGCTTTACGAAGAAGATCTCGGCGGCAAGCGTATTTTACCGATGGAAAAACTTATGGATCTCTGTGTACGGATGGGGGTGCGGATCGGAATCATTGCGGTCCCAGCCGAAAACGCGCAGGCCATCTGCAATTTGCTGGTTGAAAGCGGCATTCTTGCCATCTGGAATTTTGCACCGGTGCATTTGGAAGTACCGGACGGCGTTCTCGTGCACAACGAGAATCTGGCCGCGTCTCTTGCGTTGCTTTCGAAGCAATTGCGGGCTGGCCGTAAAACGCCATGATTTTTTAATGGTTGCTCTGGCGGAGCGGGAAAACAGTTCCCGGTCTGCCTTAGGATACACATAAAATTACTATTTAAAGAAACGGAGTACGATTCAAATGAAAGTTGTTATCTGTATCGGAAGTTCATGTCATCTCAAAGGTTCCCGCCAGATCGTCGAGAGACTGCAGGCCTTGGTTCAGGAAAAAGGCCTTGAGGATAAGGTCGAACTCGGCGGCACGTTCTGCATGGGCGACTGCGTCAACGGCGTCAACGTCACGGTAGACGGTGTCAAGCATTCCGTTTCCCCTGAAACGGTGGATGCGTTCTTCGAGAAAGAAATTCTCGCAAAGGTTCAGTAATCAAACAGCGCCTGCGGCCGTCGCTTTCGTGCGATGGCCTTGGCCGTAATGTAAGGTATGGTGGTTTTGTTGCTTATCACAGGAATCAAAGGAAAAGCGGAAGTCTCCGTTACGGAGCAGAATACGGCGCTGGCCATGGGAAGCGGAACACTGGAGGTCTTCGCAACACCGGCTATGGTCGCTTTGATGGAGTCCGCTGCATACAGCTCGGTCGCTTCCGCATTGGAGCCGGGAACAGGTACGGTCGGCACGGTGATGAATATTCAGCACGTTTCTGCCACACCGCTTGGGATGCGGGTCACGGCGGAAAGTGAACTGGTTGAGATCGATGGCCGAAGGCTTGTTTTTTCGGTTCAGGCTTTTGATGATTCCGGTCTGATCGGCACAGGAACACATGAAAGATTTGTTGTCTCAAACGAAAAGTTCATGGCAAAAGCCGAAAAAAAGAGAGGATAAAGGGGTATGCCGGATTACCTGAAACTCAAAAAATCGAACTGTAAAAACTGTTATAAATGTATTCGCCACTGTCCTGTAAAATCAATCAAATTCCAATCGGATCAGGCGCATATCGTCAAGGATGAATGCGTGCTTTGTGGTCAGTGCTTCGTTGTGTGTCCGCAGAATGCCAAGGAAATTCGCAATGATGTCCCGATGGTCAAGGCGCTTTTAAACAGCGGCAGCCACGTGGTGGTAAGCCTTGCACCGTCTTTTGTCGCGAACTATCCGGGCGCTACCATTGACACCATGAAGGCGGCGCTTTTGAAGCTTGGATTTTTTGATGTGGAGGAAACCGCGATTGGTGCCTCCATTGTAAAGACTGAATACGAAAAAATTGTTGCGGAACGCCGGCAGAGCATTGTTATTTCTACATGCTGCCATTCAGTCAATACAATGATCCAGAAATACTATCCGCAGGCGCTTTCTTTTCTGGCGCCAGTGCTTTCCCCAATGCAGGCACACTGCAAGCGTATCAAGGAACTGGATCCGGACGCCAAAACTGTTTTTATTGGGCCTTGCATTTCCAAAAAGGCGGAATGTGACGAAAGTCCCTATGTGGATTGCGTCCTGACCTTTGAAGAATTGACGGAGTGGATGCGCGGAGAGAATCTTGAAGTGGAAGCCGGGGAAGACCACAACGAGGAAAGCCGCGCGCGTTTGTTCCCCACAACGGGCGGTATTCTCCGCTCAATGACCTGCGATGACCCCGAATATACATATATGGCCATCGACGGCTTGGAAAACTGCATCGCGGCGTTGCACAACATTGTGGATGGCAATATGGATCACTGCTTCATCGAGATGAGCGCCTGTGTGGGTAGCTGCGTCAATGGTCCGGCTATGGACCACGACAAACGTCTTCCGGTGCAGGACTTTATTGCAGTAAACAAATATGCAGGCAAGCGCGATTTTAATGTGGAGCAGCCCGATTCTGAAAATGTTCACCACGATTTCGCGTTTATCGGCCTGCATCGGCAGATGCCCGGTACAGCGGAAATTGAAGCCATTTTGAAGAAGATGGGCAAAACCCGTCCGGAGCACGAACTTAACTGCGGCGCCTGCGGCTACAATTCCTGCCGTGAAAAGGCAATTGCCGTTTATCAGGGCAAAGCTGAGATCACGATGTGCCTGCCGTACCTGCTCGGTAAGGCGGAATCCTTCTCTGATACGATCATCAACAATTCCGCAAATGGTATCTTTGTGCTCAATGAAGCGCTTGAGATACAGCAGATCAACGCTGCGGCGCGCAAGATGATGAATATCCAGAACGCTTCGGATGTCATCGGCGAGCCGGTTATCCGCATTATGGATCCGCGGGCCTTCCTTGACGTGATGCAGACCGGCCGCGCGATCCATGACGAACGTGTTTATCTGGCTGAGTATAACCGCTATGTGGATCAGACCATTCTGTACGACCGCAGCTATCACATCCTGATTTGCACAATGCGCGATGTGACGGCGGAAGTCGATGAGCGCATGAAGAAAGAAAAGATAGGCCAGCAGACTATTGAGGTAACCAACCGGGTGATCGAAAAGCAGATGCGTGTAGTACAGGAGATTGCGTCTCTGCTGGGTGAAACGACGGCTGAAACCAAGATAGCGCTTACGAAATTAAAGGATTCGCTGAAAGATGAATAATCTATGTACTGACATCGGCTTTATGAGCCTGAATAAACATGGTGAACAGCTTTGCGGCGACCACGTCGATATTGTCCCGCAAGGTGAAAACTCCACCGTCGTCGTTCTGGCGGACGGCATGGGTAGCGGCGTCAAGGCGAACATCCTTTCCACGCTGACCTCCAAAATTATTTCGACAATGATGGCGGAAGGCATGCAGGTGGAGGACTGCGTGGAAACCATTGCTTCCACGCTGCCGATTTGCTCCGTGCGCGGTGTAGCCTACTCCACTTTCACCATCATCCGCATCATCGAAAACGAAGAGGCGGAGATTATCCAGTATGATAACCCGCATGTTGTGTTGCTGCGCAACGGCAAGAATTTCGAATACCCCCGTGAGGAGGTAGAAATTGGCGGGAAAATGATCTATAAGACGCGCATTCCGATTCAGGAGGACGATACCTTCATCGCGTTCAGCGACGGTGCTATCCATGCGGGAATCGGCATGTCGCTGAACTTTGGCTGGGAACGCAAGGACATCATCGACTATATGGAGATGATGTACGATACGAGCTATACGGCGAAGACGCTCAATACCATGCTGCTCGACGAGTGCAACAAGTTGTACGGCGGCAGTCCGGGAGACGATACCACCTCCGTTGCCATCAAAGTGCGAGAGCGCCGACAGGTGAACCTGATGATCGGTCCGCCTTCCAAGCCGGAGGATCTGGACCGTATGCACGACGCCTTTTTCTCGATGCCCGGAAAGCGTATTGTCTGTGGCGGCACGACGTCCACTCTGGCGGCAAAACGGCTCGGAAAACCGGTTATTGCGCAGCTTGACTATCTGGACGCCGAAATTCCGCCGACGGCCAAGGTCGAAGGTTTGGACCTTGTCACGGAGGGCGTCATCACGATGAGCAAGGTTGTGGAATATGCGAAGGATTATTTGCATGAGAATGCGACATACAGCCAGTGGGCGTATAAACGCGACGGTGCTTCTCTGATTTCCAGAATGTTATTTGAGGAAGCGACGGACATCAACTTCTTTGTCGGTCGCGCAATCAACCCGGCGCACCAGAACCCGAATCTTCCAATCACCTTCAATATCAAAATGCAGCTGGTTGAAAACCTCTGCCAAAGCCTGAAGGAGATGGGCAAACGCGTGACGGTCACGTATTTTTAAAACCCTGTTTGAGCAAGAAAGGTTTGATTCAGCATGAGAAAATTTGACACCAAGATACAATACCTGAAATACAAGGTACTGCGCGAGGTTGCCCGGTATGCGTTTGAGGACAACCTTCTCGCCGCCTACGATGAAATCCCGAAACTGATTGTCAAGGATAAGCCGACCATGCGTTGCTGTATTTACAAGGAGCGCGCCATTGTGCAGGAGCGGATTAAGCTTGCGATGGGCGGCGACAAGAGCAATCCCAACGTCATCGAGGTCATTGAAATTGCCTGCGACGAGTGCCCTGTCAGCGGTCATATTGTCACCGAAGCCTGCCGCGGCTGCCTGGCGCACCGCTGCGAAGATGTTTGCCGCCGCGGGGCCATCACATTTGATGAGCACCAGAGAGCGCACATCGACAAATCCAAGTGCGTGGAATGCGGCCAGTGCGCAAAGGTTTGCCCGTATGGTGCAATCATGAACCAGAAGCGCCCGTGCGAGCGCGCATGCAAAATCAAGGCAATCAGCATGAGCAGTGAAGAGCATCGCGCGGCGCATATCGACAACGAAAAGTGTATCTCCTGCGGTGCCTGCGTTTACCAGTGCCCGTTCGGCGCCATCGTGGATAAGTCCTTTATCCTTGATGCGGTAGATCTGCTGAAAAACAGCCGCAACAATGAAGCGTATAAGGTTTATGCCGTAGTCGCACCATCCATTTCGAGCCAGTTCAGCTATGCAAAGCTCGGGCAGGTTATCACCGGCATCCAGCGTCTCGGTTTCTTCCACGTCATCGAAGCTGCGCTTGGCGCCGATATGGTTGCTTATCAGGAAGCACAGGAGCTCGTGGAAAAAGGTTTCCTGACAAGCTCCTGCTGCCCGGCGTTCGTGTCTTACATCAAGAAGAGCTTCCCGATGCTGGCCGATAAGATTTCGCACAACCTGTCTCCGGCTGCGGAGATTGCGCGGTATATTAAGGAAACTACGCCAGACGCGAAGATCATCTTCATTGGGCCGTGCACAGCCAAGAAGATGGAGTTTAAATACGAGCGCGCCAAAGAATACATTGACTGCACGCTGACCTTTGAAGAGCTTCAGGCGCTGTTCGACAGCCGCAACATCGATTTGACGACGCTTCCGGAGGGTGTGCTCGACAACGCCTCCTACTACGGCCGCATATTTGCCCGCAGCGGCGGTCTGACCGATGCGGTAACCGAAGCGCTTCAGGAACAGGGCCATACAGACTTCAAACTCAATGCGATTGCCTGTGACGGTATTGAAGCCTGCAAGACGGCTTTGATGCGTGCTTCCAAGAATGTTTTGCCGAACAACTTCATCGAGGGCATGGCCTGCCCTGGCGGTTGTATTGGCGGCGCCGGCTGCCTGACCCACGGCGATAAGAATAAGGCTGATGTCGACAAGTACGGACGTCAGGCGATGGAAAAATCCATTGTCGACGCCATCTCTGTGACGGATGTCGGTCCGAAAGCTTCCAAGACTTAATTTTTCAAGCTTCCGATTCTCATTCAATTTGGATTCGGCCTGTAATCTTGCAGGCCGAATCTGTTTCACCCGTGTTTTTGATTTTGGATCGCCATCAGACGCGGCGCCAGTCGAGTCTGTATCCTGTTTGAAAGAGGGCGTATAAAAAAATGAAAGCCACTTATTTTCTGGGAAATCAAACCTTTGAGGTGCGCGAACGTCCGGTTCCAAAGGCGCAGCCCGGAACCGTTGTGATCCGCAACTACGCCTGTGGCGTTTGTGGTACGGATGTGCACATTTACCACGGAGAGCCTGGCAGTGCCGAGGTGCATCCGCCGGTTGTGCTTGGTCACGAGTATTCCGGTGTAATTACGGAACTTGGTGCCGGCGTCCAGGGACTCCAGGTGGGCGACCACGTCACGATTGACCCCAACATCTATTGTGGGGTCTGCCCGGCATGCCGCAACGGAAAAAAGCAGATGTGCAGCCATATGGAAGCCGTCGGCGTCACGATGGACGGCGGTTTCGCCGAATACAGCATGGTTCCTGCGGCGCAGGCACTGCGTTTGAATCCTGAAGTCCCGCTGGAGTTTGGTGCGATGAGCGAACCGCTGGCCTGTTGTATCCATGGCATTGATCGGGCGGAAATCAAAGTGGGGGACACTGTATGTGTGGTTGGCGGCGGCGCCATTGGTCTGTTGCTTCTCCAGCTCGCGCGGCTCTCGGGCGCTGCCAGAGTTATCGTGAGCGAACCGAACGCCATTCGTCGGGAGAAGGCGCTGTTGCTTGGCGCAGATTTTTGTCTGGACCCGCTTGAAGCAGGCGCATTGGAGAAGTATATGGATTATACCGACGGCGAGGGGGCCGATGTCGTTATCGAATGCGCCGGCAATCACGCGGCGGTGGAAAGCGCTTTTCAATTTGCCAAGCGCGGCGCGACAATCCTGCTTTTCAGTGTACCGTCTGTCGGGGCGGTATACGAGCTGCCACTGTTCGACGTATTCCAAAAGGAACTGACGATTCGCGGTACATTTGTCAACCCAGATACACACCAGCGTGCTGTTGCGCTGATCAACAGCGGTCGCATCCAGATTGCGCCGATTTTGACGCACAGCTACTCGCTCGACGAGCTTCCGGAAGCCATTGCAAAGCAGATGAGCGCGGATTCCATCAAGGTTCTTGTGCGGGCGTAACGGAGGACGATACAGGAGCCACCCGCTTTTTTCAAAAGACTCTTTTTTTTCTGCGTTTTTTTGCCGTGGATAGGCAGATTTTTCGCCTTTTCATATTGTACTTTTTCGGGAAAAGAAGTATAATGGAATCCAATCCATCGATAAAACTGCAGTGAGGGGAACGTAATGAGTGCGAATTTTTGCGGTGACCGCGTCAATCTGACCATGCTGACAGACTTTTATGAGCTTACTATGGCAAACGGTTATTTTACGAGCGGTTTCAAGGATACCATCGGCTATTTTGATATGTTTTTCAGAAAGGTGCCCGATGGCGGCGGCTTTGCCATCATGGCTGGCGTGGAGCAGCTTGTGGATTATCTGAACGATCTGTCCTTCACCGACGAGGATATTCAGTACCTGCGTTCCAAACACATTTTTTGTGAGGCATTTTTAGACTATCTGCGCCATTTCAAATTTGTCTGCGATGTTTGGGCTGTACCGGAAGGGACGCCGATTTTTCCAGGGGAACCCATTGTGACGGTACGCGGTCCTGTCATCCAGGCACAGTTTGTTGAAACCATGATCCTGCTGTGCATCAATCACCAGAGCTTGATCGCCACGAAAACTAACCGCATTGTCCGTGCTGCGAGCGGGAGGGCGGTTATGGAATTCGGTTCCCGGCGTGCACAAGGCTTTGACGGCGCAGTATACGGTGCACGTGCCGCATATATCGGCGGTTGCATCGGAACGGCTTGCACCATCAGTGACCGCCGTTTCGGTGTACCGGCACTCGGTACAATGGCGCACAGCTGGGTTCAGCTGTTTGACAGCGAATATGAAGCGTTCAAGGCCTATGCGACGGAATATCCGCAAAACTGCATGCTGCTGGTCGACACCTATAACGTGCTCAAATCCGGCGTACCAAACGCCATTCGTGTCTTCAACGAAGTGGTGGTGCCGATGGGATACCGGCCAGCCGGTATCCGGATTGATAGCGGCGACATTACTTACCTTTCGAGAAAAGCGCGCAAAATGCTGGACGACGCCGGTTTTGAGGATTGTAAGATCTGTGCTTCCAACTCACTCGATGAATACATCATTCGTGATATGCTGATGCAGGGGGCGAAGGTGGATTCTTTCGGCGTCGGTGAACGCCTGATTACCTCTTCCAGTGAACCTGTTTTCGGCGGTGTATATAAGCTGGCAGCCGTCGAAAAAGCGGATGGCACACTGGTCCCGAAGATCAAGATCAGCGAAAATGTTGCGAAAATTACAACGCCGTGCTTTAAGGAAGTCTGGCGCATTTTTGATCGGGAAACCGACAAGGCTATTGCCGACGTCATTACGCTGCATGACGAAGTGATTGACGACGAAAAACCGTACACGCTTTTTGATCCGAACCACACCTGGAAGTGCAAGACCGTAGATAATTTCCGTGCGGTGCGCTTACGGACACAGCTCTTTAAACAGGGCGAATGCCTTTATCAACCACGCGCCCTGAGTGCCATTCGCGCGCATTGTTTGGCGCAAGTTGACACCCTTTGGGATGAAGTCACGCGTTTTGAAAATCCGCACAGCTACTATGTGGATCTATCTCAGAAGCTTTGGGATGAAAAGAATCGTTTGTTGTCCCAGAACCAATACTAATCCGATATTTTGCGAGTAAGCCGGACAGCCGCGGGTGTACGCCGAAAGGCCGCACCTGAGGAAAGTCCGAGCTCCACAGGGCGAGAATAACGGCTAACAGCCGCCGGGGGCGACCCCAGGGAAAGTGCAACAGAGATATACCGCCCGCTTCTGCGGGTAAGGGTGGAAAGGTGCGGTAAGAGCGTACCGGCGCACAGGAGACTGTGCGGCCATGTAAACCCTATTCGGAGCAACACCGTGGAGAAACGTATGCGTCGGCCCGGCGCGTTTCGAGGAGGTGGCTTGAGCTGCATGGCAACATGCAGTCGAGAAAGATGGTTGTCCAAGACAGAACTCGGCTTACAGGCTTAGTCGCAAACTATAAAACAGCGTCGGTAAACGACGCTGTTTTTTTATAGGAAAGTTTTCACAGAATATTGGATGGTGTGACACGTTCCGTTTTCATTATGTGGCCGGCTGCGGTTTGAACGATGCGGCATTGCGCACGTGCGAGTGAAATTTCCCCTTGCTCGATGTAATAGGGAAGAACCGCAAAAACGTTTTCGAGTGGATCCAGATGCTCATGCTGAATAAAATAGCACAGCTGATCGTGCATCGCGTCCCACTTGCGTAGAAACTCCCGGCTGATTTCCAGCGCCTCCACTGTGTCACCCGCAGCAAGCGATGCGTCGATTTGATCCATAGTATCCGTAATGCGCCCGATCTGCCGTTCCATCACAATGCGGCACCCAATGCATAGGGCAAGCACCAAAGCGGCAAGCAACGCCGCCGTGGCAACACGTTTCATGATGCAACCCCCTTTCGCTTATTGTCCTGTTTCCGGATCAATGTATATTGCCCGGTACTGTTGGCCGTAAGGATAAAAACTTCTTTCAACGCGGTTTTTTCCTTTTTCAGCGTCTTCTCGACCCATGCGCTGTCTTTTCCGCAAAGCTGCAAAGATCCAGTGGAGATCCGTCCGTCGCTGACGACAACGACTTCCAGACCGTTGTCCTGCGGCTGGATGCCCATATCCAGCGGCCGGAGATAATCCACATCCGCTTTCTTGATCACACTGAGCGTGCCATTGGTTTCCACAATCGCATACGCTACATCCTGCAGCGCAAATGCATCCTTCTGGCGCAGCTGCTCAAAAAGGTCCTCGATGCTCATCCGCAGTTCACGCATCGTATCCTGTATAATTCGGCCATTCTGAATGATCACAACCGGTTTTCCACAGATAACGCGGCGAATTTTTCCGCTTTTCAGCATGATAAACGACAGGAATACTTCAAGTGAGATGAGCACAAAAATCGGAATGACACCGCTCAGAAGCGGCTGCCCGCTGTTCTGCATGGGGATTACAGCGAGGTCGGAAATCAGCATCGTAACCACAAGTTCACTGGTTTGCAGCTGGCTGATCTGCCGTTTTCCCATGATCCGTACGGCGGCGATGATGGTGATGTACAAGATAATGGTGCGCACAAGAGAAATAAACATATTCCGCATTCCTTTCACGGGCGATTCAGGCGTATTATGCGCGTAGCTCGTGTATAAAATACGGCTTCCGGGTAAATTCTACAGACAGGAACGTGCCTGCGTTTACAGAAAAGAAAGGAAGGCGTCCTTCTATGGTGAATTTGTCCGATCAGCTCTCGGAAAATATCGGATACCTGCGCGGAATCTTTAAAAACGCCATGGATTTTATCCTGCGCGAATTTCAAATTGACGGCGTATCTGCGGCGCTTGTCGCAATGGAGGGCCTGGTGAATAAACAGCATATAACGCTCGGCGTTTTAAATCCAATTATGCGCACGGCAATTTTACAGGCAAGCGGCCGAGAAAAAATGGTCTATATCCAGCAAAATGTCCTTGGCACAGCCGATCAGGCCGAAGTCCACACTATGGATGATCTGGTCCTGCGCCTGATGAACGGTTTTTCCGTCCTGCTTATTGACGAATGCAACTACGCACTGGCCTTTGGCACGCAGGGCTTTGAAAAACGAAGTGTTGATGAGCCGGATACCGAAGTCATGCAGCGCGGCTCACGGGAAGGCTTTGTGGAAACGTACATCATCAACATTTCCATGATCCGTCGGCGCATGAAAACGCCGGCGCTCAAGTTCGAGCCGATTATCCTTGGAGAAGAAAGTCATACGCCGGCCGCCATCTGCTATCTCGACACCATTGTGGATCCGGAGATTTTAGCCGAAGTGAAAAAACGCCTTGGAAGCTGCAACCTTCAGGACGTGCTCGCCGCCGGGTATCTGACCGGGTATCTGGAGCGTCCTTCGATTTTCGAAAGTGTCGGTCTGACGGAGCGGCCGGATACGCTGTGTGGCAAACTGCACGAGGGCCGCATCGGCATTCTGATTGACGGAACGCCGACAGCCGTGTACGTGCCGTACCTGTTTGTCGAGAATTTTCAGACCGTCGACGATTACGCCAACCGACCTTTCTATGCGGCTTTCATCCGCTGGCTCAAATACGCCGCTTTTTTTCTGGCTATTTTTCTGCCGGGTATTTATGTCGGCATTGCAACACACAATCCGGAGCTTTTGCCCGAAACATTGTTGCTAAAGGTCGCCGAAGCGGAGAGTCAGACGCCATTTCCGGTTATGCTGGAAGCCATCCTGTTATATTTCATGTACGAATTGATGCGCGAGGCCGGCTTGCGCGTCCCAAAATCTTTGAGCGGTTCCGTCAGTATTGTAGGCGGTTTGGTAATCGGCGAAACCGCGGTTTCCGCCGGACTTGTGAGCGCCCCGTCGCTTGTCGTCATCGCGGTGACCGTGATCACAGGCTACGTCATTCCAAAGCTTTACGAACAGATGGCCGTTCTACGCCTCGCCTTCATTGTTGTCGGCGGAATCTGGGGCGTGTGGGGAATACTGGTGGGGTTGACCTTCATCATTTTTAACCTCTGCGGCAAAAGTAGCTTTAAGGTTCCCTTCATGGCTCCGGTGGCGCCGTTTCGCCTGCACGCCATGCGCGATGTGGCACTGCGCATTGGTTGGAAACGGCTTGCGGCAAAAAACAATCCCGTGCAAAATATGCCCGGGGCCGGGAAGGAGGAAAAGCGATTTTGAAGCATCCCACCAAAATCAGCGCCTTTCAGTTCTATTTCATGTTGTTCCTTTCCCGGGTCGTTATCAGCATTACGGTCAACGCGCAGACGCTTGGACGGGGCAATCTTCTTGAAACGATTTTTTCCTCCTTAATGCTTTTTGCCGTATGCTTTCTCCTTGTATTGCCGCTTTTCTGGCTGAACCGGCGCTATCCGGAGAAATCCCTGCCCGCTATTGCAGAGCAGCGCATGGGCGGATTTGGCTTTGGCATTTCCGCCATCTACGGCGTTTTTTTCCTTGTCATGAACACCTTCAGCCTATCCATGTTTTTGGCCCTTTTGCTAAACACCATGGATCCTGCCGCTTCCAAATGGTCGATTGCCATTATTCTTACGGGCATTGCCCTGTACGGTGCGATCAAGGGGATTGAGACCATCTCCCGCGCCGCCATCTGTATTTTCGTTCTATTTGCGCTGGGGATGGCAGCTATCTTCACGGCGCTCTCGCCAAACGTCACGCTGCGCTATGTGGAGCCGCTCTGGTACGATGGTGCTGGCACGGCCTTTCGCGGCTTTTTTGTCTTTGCTTCCCGCTGCACGTCGATTGCAGAATTTGCTGTGCTGATGCCGTTTGTGACCGGACGAAAAAAATTGGGATTTGCCGTGTTCAACGGCGGTATCACACTGTTTTTGTCTATCCTGTTGTTCTTCATCGTCTCTTGTCTCGGAGAATACGCCTATTTACAGATCTTTCCGGCATACACGCTGGCCGCCATGTCGGAAATTGCAGGCATTCAGCGGCTGGACGCGCTCTTTATCGGTCTGTGTATGATGACGCTTGTCATTCGCATTGCCTGCGGTCTGTTCGGGATTTCCGAATGCGTTTCGCGCATGGTCAAGCCACGGGTTCGTTCGGTTCTTTTGGCCGCATCGGCTGCGGTAAGCGTATTGTTTTCTCTGTGGATTACAGAAGATGCCCGCCGTGCCGGCGTTCTGTTCCGCATGGAATACCTTTTGGCCTTCACCACACTGACAAGCGTTTTGCTTCCGGTCATTATCTGGATTGCAGAGCTTTGCAGAAAGGAGCGAAAAGCCGGATGAAAAAGTATTTGACGCTTTGTGGAATCGTCGTTTTTATCTTCGCAACGCTTTCTGCCTGCGCACCGGACCTGCACGAACGGGCCCTGATCAGCGCTGTTGGGATTGATCGGACGGAAAATGGCTGCTGTGTAACCGTGCGGGCCGCTCTGGCCGACGGTAACGGTACCGAAATCAGTCTTTCCGGCGTGGGGGAGACGGTGCCTCAGGCGCTGAACGAAATTGTACGAAGTACCGGCCAACAGCCCCTGTATTCGCACAATACTTTGATTGTTTTCGGCATGAACTGCGCCCGAAATGGACTGGGTGCCGATCTTGATTTTTTCATCCGCCACTACGATTCCAGGCCAACCATTCAAGTTTTCCTTTCCGAAACGACCGCCGAAGATATCCTGCGTGTGGAAGGGGATGCGGATCCACGCGCTACGCAGATTGCAGGGATAACGAACGGCGCCGATTACAGTGGGCTCTCTGTGGACGTCAATCTGATCGGTCTGATCAACGGCACCTACGGCGAGGGAGCATCGGCCGTTTTGCCCGTGCTGCGCCGCACAGAGCAAATCGAACCTGCCGGCACAGCACTTTTGCGGGACTTCACCTTGCAGAAGCTGCTTTCCCCACAGGACGTGCAGGGCCTCTTGATTCTGCAGGGAAATCTGAAAGCCGGACAGTTCGTCGTGGAGGATCCGGCATGCGGTGCCGTAACATTGGCAGTGAACCGCACAAAAAGTGAAATCCAGTTTACCGGTACAGAAGAAAACCCTCGGTTTGCAGTCAACGTGCAAATCGAGGGAGAAATCAGCGCAATCTCCAGTGCGCGATATCCAATTGGGAACGAGGCGTTTCCACGGTTGGAAAAGGCGTTGGCCGAGCAGGCTGTCTCGGCCATTGAGGCCTATCTGTCCGCGGCGGTGTATGAAAGCGGAAGCGATGCCGCTGGATTCGGCGCTGCAGTGCTGCGCGACGCGCCAGAAGTGTGGCGCAGCATCTGCGACAATTGGGCGCTTATCCAGCAAAACGCCGTGTTTGACATCCAAGTGGAATCAGCCATCGATCGCGTAGAGGAAGAGAACGTGCCCTATTTTTAGAGGACAATTTTGATTTTGTACCGAACAAGCCAGAGGTTGATTTGGAGCAGGTATGCGATCCGTTGCGGGCCAGACAGAAACGGGCCGAACCATGGGTGTCTGTCGTCGAGACACTGGTGCAGCAAATCGACAGCAGCTTTCGCAGAGAGCAGGCGGTGAATGGGCTGCTCCGTATCGCGCAGCACATGAGAAAGCCTTTTTCTGAGCTCTTCTGTATAGCGTGGATTGTGGATTTTGGGAAAAGGGCATTTTGGTCTGAAAAGAACGGAATCGGGCAGTAAACCGCGGCAAGCGTCGCGCAGAAGCCCATCTGGAACGCCGTTCGGTGCCCGAATCTCCTTGGGCGTGTTGAAAATATACTCGATTAACCGGTGATCGGCATATGGCACACGCACCTCGAGACCGCTGTACATGCCGCAGCGGTCTTTTTGCTCCAGAAGCGTCGCCATAAACCAGTATAAACTAAGAAACGTCATGGTGCGGAACTGCCGGTTTTCCGAAGATTCGCCGCATAACACCGGCACCGCGTCCACCGCCTCCCGGAAACGTTCGCGCACATAATCCTCCAGTTGTATTTCGGCCGCGATATCCGGTTTCAGCAGGGACGCGCGCTGGGAAAGGTTCCGCGACCAGGGAAACACGCCGGCAGGGGACTTCTGAAAGAACCACGGGTGTCCCCCGAAAATTTCATCGGCACACTCGCCGCATAGGGCAACCGTGTGTCGCTTCTTCACTTCGCGGCAAAAGCATAGAAAAGCGGCGTCTATATCGGCCATGCCGGGTAAATCTCTGGCAATTACGGCATCCATCAGTAAATCCGGGAACTGCTCGTCGCCGCAGATCAACGTGCTGTGCTCCGTGTTGAGCAACGCACCGGCCTGTTCGGCCCAAAACGCGCTGTCCTCTGTCCGCTTGCTGTTGGATCCGGTATACTGGCCGTTTTCACCGTATGTAAAGGCATACGTTTGCAGCGGCAACCCACGGGTAAATCGCTCTCGAGCCGCAATGGCCGCAATCACACTCGACTGCAAATCGCCGGAAAGGAAAGCGCAAAGTGGGACATCGGACGTCAATTGCCGCGAGACAATATCCTCAAGCAGTTCCCGCACTTTCCGGACGGACGTATCGTAATCTTCCGTATAGGGCCGCGCTTCGAGCTGAAAGTACGGATATTCCGAAAAACCGTTCTGCCCCCAAATGGCCGCGTGCCCCGGCCGAATTTCTCGGATATTCTCAAACACACCGCAGCCCGGCGTGCGTGTCGGACCAATTCCGAAAACCTCACAGATACCGGTACGTCCTAAAACGGGCTGTACACCCGGGTATTCAAACAACGCCTTGATTTCCGAAGCAAATACCAGCCGGCCACCGGAAAACGTGTAGAACAGCGGCTTTACGCCAAAGCGATCCCGGCACAGGAAAAGCCGGTTGTTCGATACATCGTCGATGGCAAAGGCAAAGATCCCGTTCAACTTCTCCGCACACGCGGGGCCAAAGCACAGATAGCTCTTGAGAACCACTTCGGTATCGCAGCCGGTTTGAAAGGTGAAGCCGTGCTGCGATAGCTCTTCGCGGAGCGCATCAGCGTTGTAGATTTCCCCGTTATAGACAATGGCCGCGGTGAGGGCGCTGTCAGCATAGGTCATGGGCTGTACGCCTTTTACCGGATCCAACACAGCGAGGCGAGCCTGCGCCAGCGCGCAGTGCTCCGATACATACG
The DNA here is from genome assembly GCA_002305575.1 of Ruminococcaceae bacterium UBA1417. Lineage (GTDB taxonomy): Bacteria > Bacillota > Clostridia > Oscillospirales > Acutalibacteraceae > Hominenteromicrobium. Next base: position 31,260 of record DBPP01000045.1, on the reverse strand, counting down.
CGCCTTTTTCGTCCGGGCCACGATGCGCGATGCGCTGCGCCATGCGACGGGCAAGCGCCATCCAGAGATATTTTTCCTCCCGCAAGGACTCCTCCGGGTCGAAAAAGCCGGCAAAACCACACATCGGAACCATCCTTTCTCAGCACAAAAATAAAACTGTACCGAATAAAGAATTTTATGCGCCGAGGTGTGGTTTTATACACAACCTATTTCTTTGTTTTCTCTGTGTTTTTCTGCTCTTTGGAAAGGGCCATCAGGATGCGCTCGGACACGGCGCGCCGGGCATTGGCTTCCGCGGCAAGCCGAAGCGCCAGCGCTCTCAGATCCGTCTGTTCGCAGTCCGTCTGCAGCAATGCCGCCGTTTCATGCAGAGCGCTGTCCTGCGCGGCAGCGAAGTCAGCGTAAAATTGCTCGGCGGCTTCCTCGCCGGAAAGCAGCACGGAAATATCCTGGATGGAAAGCACCTGCTTGAGCAGGCTGACCATCATCAGCTTTGCCAGATGCTCACGCATGTATTTCTTGTGCACCGGATGCTCCACGACACCGTTCTTCACATAATTGTTGACCATACTGCTCGTAAGCAGGTTCTGCTTTTCCTCCCGTTCGAACAGAGCCAGCGCCTGACCGGTTACCATTGTAACCTGGTCCATATAGAGCGGAATCGACGGCAGCGCATCCCATGACGGCAATGCGTAATTTTCGGCCGCTGCTGCCCATGCCTTCAGGTCCATTCGTTTCTCATCCATTCCGAATACCACCTTTTTTCGTTTTCATAAACAGTATACGTCATTTTTATGTGCAATTCAAGTTTTATTCGGTGTTCGATTGCTATTTCTTTCGGAGTATTGTACAATAGGTACCGAACGAAACAGAAAGGCAGTTTATTTTCATGGACAAATCAGAAATTCTTGCGCTTCGCCGCGCTGTGCTTGAAAAGGAGTTTTCCCGCATGAACGACCGTCAGCGGGAAGCGGTGTTCTCCGTCAATGGGCCATTGCTCATTCTGGCGGGCGCCGGAAGTGGAAAAACAACGGTCCTCATCCATCGTATTGCAAACATTCTGCGCTATGGCAACGCTTATCACAGCACATTTGTACAGGATGCGCTGGGGGAAGCCGATTTCGCGGCCTGCCGCGCTTACCTCGAAGCGGATGTACCGCTACCGGCGGACACGCAGAGCCGCCTGAGCGTTTCCGCGTGTCCGCCGTGGAAAATTATGGCCATTACCTTTACAAATAAAGCGGCTGGGGAATTGAAGGACCGGTTGTGCGCTATGCTTGGCGCACAGGGCAACGACATCTGGGCATCCACCTTCCACTCCACCTGCGCGCGTATCCTGCGCCGGGACGGCGAACGCATCGGATATTCCTCCCATTTTACGATTTACGATACGGACGATCAGCGGCGACTGATGAAGAATATTCTGAAAGAACTGGATGTCTCGGAAAAGAATCTGCCGCCAAAGGCTGTACTGAACGAAATTTCGCGGGCAAAGGACTCTCTTGTTTCTCCGCAGGAATTTGCTAGAAGTGTGGGGGATGACTTCCGGTTAAAAATTGTCTCCCGCGCCTATACAATGTACCAGCAACGCTTACAGGATGCCGATGCCATGGATTTTGACGATCTAATCAACAAGACGGTCGAACTGTTCAACACCTGCCCGGACATTCTGGAATACTATCAGAACCGCTTCAAATATCTGATGGTCGACGAGTACCAGGACACCAACCACGCGCAGTATACATTTGTGCGCCTGCTCGCCGAAAAGCATCAAAATCTCTGCGTGGTCGGCGATGATGACCAGAGTATCTACAAATTCCGCGGAGCGACTATCGAGAACATTTTGAGCTTTGAAAACTGTTTTCAAGACGCACAGGTTATCCGATTGGAGCAGAATTACCGCTCAACGCAAAACATTCTGGATGCCGCGAACGCCGTCATTGAAAACAATACGGAACGAAAAGGCAAGACGCTGTGGACAAAGAACGGTGCAGGCGCGCCGATCCACCTGCACACGGCAGAAAATGAAACGGATGAAGCGGAACGAATTGCAAAAGTCATTCTAGACGGTGTGGCGGCGGGACGCAAATTCTCCGATTATGCTGTTTTGTACCGCACAAACGCGCAGTCTCTGATGTTCGAACGGAATTTTGCGAAATCCGGTATTCCGCACCGCATCATCGGCGGCACGCGTTTCTATGAGCGCCGCGAGATTCGGGAGATGATCGCCTATCTCAGCGTCATCTCCAATCCGAGCGATGAAATGCGCCTGCGTCGGATCATCAATACGCCAAAGCGCGGGATCGGCGACCGCTCTGTGGAAGTTGCTTCCGAAATCGGGCAGCAGACCGGCGAATCCCTCTTTTCTGTGATTGCACATGCGGATGAATATCCGGCGCTTTCGCGTGCAGCCAGCAAGATGAAGCTTTTCAGCGCACAGCTGCGCGGTCTGATCGATCTCAACGAAGATCCCGAGGTGACCATCGGCGAACTGTACGACGAGATGGTCGAGCGTACCGGCTACATCGATTTTCTCCGGACGGACGATCCTGAAAGCGCGGAGGACAGAGAAGGCAATGTGCACGAGCTTGCCTCCAATATTCGCCGCTACGAGGAAGAAAACCCAGAGGGAACGTTGGCCGATTTTCTGGAAGAAATCTCGCTTATCACGGATATCGACAATTATGACAATGAGGCCGATTCCGTCGTTCTGATGACGATTCACTCCGCGAAGGGATTGGAGTTTCCGATTGTATTTCTCCCGGGCATGGAGGAAAATATTTTTCCAGGAATGGCGAGTATATACGTGCCGTCCGAGGTGGAAGAAGAACGCCGTCTGGCCTACGTTGCGATCACGCGGGCCAAAGAAGAATTGTATATTCTGCACGCAGAGTCCCGGATGCTGTACGGCATGACCAGCCGTAACCGGCTTTCGCGGTTCGCACAGGAAATTCCCGAATCGCTTGTCACGCACACGCGCTCACGGGAGTACACGGCGCGTCCAACCGTCCTGCCGAGCTTTTCCGGCGCCAAGCCATTCGGTACCGCATCAGGCAGCTCCGTCGCACAGGCAGGCGGCTTTACGCCGAAGCCGCGCGTTGCACCCGCGCCGGCTGGCACATACCGCATCGGAGATACCGTAGCGCACAAGGCGTTCGGCGTCGGCGTGATCGTCTCTGCAACACCGATGGCAAACGACACACTTCTGGAAGTCGCTTTCGACAAGGTCGGCACCAAAAAACTCTTCGCCAATTTCGCGCGGCTCACGAAAATGTGATTGGGTACAAGCATGCCAAGCCGCGAAAGAGGCCATGGTCCAAGCCGGACCATGGCCTCCTCGCTTATGTCGGGGTTACAGCTTCTGTGCGGGTCTTACTTATTGCAGCCGCATCCGCAGTTGCAGTCGCCGGCTTTCGGCGGGAAGAATTCATCGGTCGGGAAATCAATCTTGCGGAAGAGTTCGCAGGGATTGTCGCTCGAAGTGACACATTCCTTTTCCGGCACGCAGAAATCGAATGCCGGAATCAGCATCTGCACATTGCGTACAATCTGGACGATCGTAAACAGGCCGATGGTGACGTATACCGTATTTTTCTGCGGCGATGTGTCAAACGCGCCGCCGTAGCGACTGGCAATGCAGTCCGGAATCACGCAGCAGGGCTCACAGCCGCAGACGCATGCGCCGCGGTCACAAAGCTTGGCGGAAAGCGCAACCGGGCGCGCAACCTGTACTGTTGCCTTCGGAAGCATCCGGCTGCACTGGACATCGCAGCTGCTGTCACAGGAATCCTCGCTGGAGAACATCTTGACATTGCCCTCGCTGCCGAACAGAATGACCTTCTTGTTGAAGATGGCAATGCCGTTGACACGCTCACTGCCAATGATGGAGCCGCCATAGAGATCGAGCGATACATCAAAGAAAAAGGTCAGGTCGATGGAATAATAGCCGCGGTTAAAGGGGATCGGCTGCATATCGATGTACACAGAAATCACATCGACATAGCGCACGCGCACATTGGCGGCGCTGTCCACCAACGGCTGCACCGCCGTAGGAAACAGAACGCGCATATCTTCGAGACAGTCCTTATCACTGCACGAATCGTATATACGCATGGCGTCGATGCAGACCGCTTCCTTCAATGCAGGCTTGTTGTCGGCACTGGAAGCGAATTCATTTTCAGCCATAGAATAAACCTCCTTCATGGTTTCTCATTGCCATTTTACGGCAAAATGCGTTTCTTGTGCCTGTCCAATCTTTCGTGTTTCTTAATAACGGGAAAAGCCGAAAATTTCGGGTTGTATATTTGCCCACACTTTGTTATAATAGGGAAGAATGTAAAGAATAAGGACAGAGAAAAATGGCACTCATTGTTATAGAAGGGCTCGACGGCAGCGGAAAGGCCACACAGGCAAGTCGCTTACTCCTCTTTGCGCAGGAACACGGACATGCGAAAAAAATTACGTTTCCCGATTATGATTCTCCTTCGTCTGCGCTTATAAAAATGTATCTTGCCGGTGATTTTGGCAGCGATGCCGAAGCGGTCAACGCCTATGCGGCAAGCGCCTTTTATGCAGTCGACCGCTTTGCAAGTTTTCAAATGAAATGGAAGGCGGATTATCTTAACGGCGCAACGATCATCGCGGACCGGTACGTAACTTCCAATATGGTGTACCAACTCTGCAAGCTTCCGCACGAAGCATGGGACAGCTATATGGACTGGCTTCAGGATTTTGAATATGAAAAGCTGGGGTTGCCGAGACCGGATCGCGTCTTGTATCTCGATGTACCGCCGGAAATTTCACAGGCACTTTTGCTCAAGCGCTACGCTGGCGACCCCGGTAAAAAAGATATTCACGAACGCGACCTCGCGTTTTTGCTGCAATGCCGCGCCTGTGCGCTATATGCGGCGCAAAAGCTCGGGTGGACCGTTATAAACTGTGCGGCACATGGAAAACTGCGCACAGAAACGGATATACAAACAGAAATACGCTCAGAATTGGAGGATCTGCTATGATCTATGTTTTTCTTGCAAATGGATTTGAGGAAATCGAAGCGCTCGCACCGGTCGATATTCTGCGCCGCGCAGAACAGACCGTGAAGACCGTCGGCGTTGGCGGCAAAGTCATCACCGGCTCTCACGGCATCCCTGTTACCGCCGATATAGAGGAGAAGGACGTAACGACCGACGACATGGACATGATGATCCTGCCCGGCGGCATGCCTGGTACGCTGAATTTGGAAAAATCGCCGATTGTCACCGCCTGCGCAAGATATTGTGCGGCAAACGGCGTTTATCTTGCCGCGATTTGCGCAGCGCCGAGTATTCTGGGCCATCTGGGTTTGCTTGAAGGAAAAGAAGCCATCTGCTTCCCGGGCTTTGAAGGGGAACTGAAGGGCGCCCAAATTTCCGAAAAGCCCGTTTGTGTGGACGGTTGCATCATCACCGCCAAGGGTATGGGCGTGGCAACGCAGTTTGGTCTTACGCTGGCTGGGCTGATGGCCGGCAAAGAGACGGCCGACAAAATTCACGCCTCGATTCAGAGTGTCGATCGATGAGCGACAAAGTCGCGTTGCGCCGCACCATGCAGGCGCTGCGTGCCGCCTGTCCCGACCGAAGCGGTCGCGACGCACTGCTTTTGCGCAACGTGCTGTCTTCGCCATTGTACCGGGAAGCGGAAAACGTGCTCAGCTATGTTTCCTTTGGCAGCGAGGCCTCCACGTGGGGCTTACTCCGGCAAGCGCTGGCAGACGGCAAAGCGCTGTTCGTACCGCGTTGCAGGGCAAAGGAAAGTCGAATGGATTTTTACCGCATTGATACCGTGGATGCGTTGACACCTGGAATGCATGGAATTTTGGAACCACCGGCCATACCGGAGCATTTGTTTACCTGCGGGAAGAAAACGCTCTGCATTCTGCCCGGACTTGCGTTTTCAAGTCGGGGAGACCGTCTCGGTTACGGAAAAGGATATTACGATACGTTTCTGCAGGCTACGCCCGTTTATACGGTCGGCTTCTGTTACGCATTTCAGGTTTTGGATGCCATACCCACAGAACCGCACGACATCCCGGTTTCTAGCATCTGCACGGATGCTGGATGGTACGGCGAGCACGCGGATCCATTTCAGGAGAAAGGATGGTTAACCACATATGAGTGATCGCGAAAAGAACTACACGTCGCGTAACCATGCCGCACAGGACGGTGCGGGAGGCCGACATTTTCAGGTACAGCTGACAGAAGAACAGCTCAACGCTTCTCCCACGCAGTCTTCTGGCAGCAATCCGGGCATGCGCACGGTTTCTAGAGGTGCGCGTGCTACGCGGAGTGAACATAATCTCCGGAAGGAAGCCCGCGCACACAGAAAACGCAACAAGGTCAAATCCAGGAAAAACAAGCGGATTTTCACACTCACCTGGCTTGCCATGGTCGTGCTTGTATCCCTGATGATTTCCTCCTATCTGATCGGCGGCTCCAACGATTTCTTTGGCGTTGACCGTATGGAAGCTACAGTAACAGTCAATATCCCGAAGGATGTCACCAGCAGTGAGCTGGCGGAAATCCTGTATGAAAGCCACGCCATCGAAAAGCCGGAGTTCTTCTCGCTCTACTGCACGCTCACAACCGATATGGAGTACTTTAATGAGGGCTCCTATGATGTGGAGACGAACCTCGATTACGAGGCACTCATCAATGTTTTGCAGGGCGGGCCGGATCTTGGCGAGGTCATTGAGAGTGTAACCTTCCCCGAAGGCGTTACGGTAGAGCGCATGGCTGAGATTCTGGAAGAAAACGGTCTACACACCAAGGATGAAATTCTCGAAGCTTGCAATTCCATCGACTTCAGCAACTACGATTTCATCGCGGACATTTCCAACAGCGAAGACAAATACTATCTGCTGGAAGGCTACCTGTTCCCGGATACGTACGACTTCTTCGAAAATGAATCGGTGGAAGCCACACTGGAACGCTTCCTGGACAACTTCGCGAATCGTATCGAGGCGTTGGAGGCAGATATTGCGGCCAGCGACTACACGCTGGATGAAATCATCACGCTGGCCTCCATCATTCAGGCAGAAGCAGCGAACACGGAAGACATGTATATGGTTTCGGCCGTCCTTCACAACCGTCTGGAAAACGGCGCGTCGCATGATATATACTCACTGGACTGCGACTCCACGCTTTATTACCCCTATAACCAGAGTACAGCACCGGAAGGCTTTGTCAGCCGGTATTCCACGTATCTCAGCAACGGCGGTGTGAGCGGGCTCCCGGCTGGTGCCATTTGCAACCCGGGTCTGGATGCCATTGACGCAGCCTTACACCCGAGCGCTGAAGGCAGCGAGTACTATTACTTCTGTCACGACAGTGAAGGCACCCCGTATTACGCGGCCACGGCGGAGGATCACCAGTACAACCTCATGCAGGCTGGTTTGCTCTGATCTTACGAAGTCCCCAGTTTATTTGCATCTTTCGTGCCTTTTCGGCCATCTGGTCTGAAAAGGCACGTTTTCTGTATTCACTTTATGGCAAGCATATGGAAAGGAGATCCATCCATGGACGACAAAACCATAAAACGACCGGAGCTTCTGGCACCGGCAGGCGATCTTGAACGGCTACAGGCCGCGCTCGACTACGGTGCGGATGCCGTATACCTGGCCGGCAAATCCTTCGGTATGCGTTCCGCACCTGCAAACTTCACGAATGAAGAGTTGCGGGAAGGCGTGCGGCGCGCACACGCGCAAGGTGTGAAGGTCTATGTTACCTGCAACACACTCCCACGCAACCCAGAACTCGCGGCGCTGCCGGACTTTCTCGCATTTTGTCAGGACGCCGGTGTTGACGCCTTCATCCTGACCGATCTCGGCGTGATGTCCATGGCAAAGCGTTATGCGCCGCACGTTGCCATACACATTTCCACACAGGCCGGCATTGTCAATTATGAAGCTGCCCATGCGTTTTACAATCTGGGTGCGGAGCGCGTCGTGCTGGCGCGGGAGCTCTCCTTTTCCGAAATTGCCGAAATTCGGGCAAAAACGCCGTCGGCGCTTGAAATTGAAGCGTTTGTTCACGGTGCGATGTGCGTCTCGTTTTCCGGACGCTGTCTGCTCTCCAATTATCTGACCGGACGCGACGCCAATCACGGAGACTGTGCGCAACCCTGCCGATGGGATTATTATTTGGTCGAGCGCACACGCCCGGATCAACCGTTCATCCTGCAACAGGATGAGAAAACAAGCTTCATTCTGAATTCGAAAGACATGTGCATGATCGAGCACATTCCCGAATTGATGCGCTGTGGTATTTCAAGCCTTAAAATTGAAGGGCGCGCCAAATCGGCCTATTATGTGGCTTGCATCACAAATGCATACCGGCATGCGATTGATGCCGCACTGGCAGGTGCACCGCTGCCCGAATGGGTCGTGGAGGAAACGGATCGAATCAGTCACCGTGCCTACAGCACCGGTTTTTACACTGGCAAGGAGCCGGGGCAGACTCCGGAAACCGGTGGATATATCCGCCATTGGGACATTGGCGCCATCTGCACCGGCACGGAAAACGGGCTCATCCGCCTTTCCCAACGCAACCGGTTTTTCCGGGGTGAAACGGTCAGCGTACTGGAACCCGGCAGCGAACCGTATCCCGTGACACTCGATACCCTGTACAACGAAGCCATGGAGCCCATTGACGTCGCACCACACGCCACAATGACGGTATTCCTTCGGACAGACCGTGCCATCCGTCCCGGCGCTTTTCTGCGCATCCGGCGGAACTGAACGGGTCCGCACTTTTTAAGTGCATTCTCTGTATAGCACCTCCTTGACCGGGCCATACTCGGCATGGAGGTGTTTTTATGCCTATGCGCCGCATCATTACGGCTTACGCCTTTGTCATGTTCTTTGTTGTGATTGCTTTGTTTGGCACCGCGTCTGCAGCGCTGGGCGGCGGGATGTATACGGAGGTCGTCGGCCGGCAAAGCACGTACACGTTGCAGGTGGCCAAAGCGCGCGGCACCATTTACGACCGAAACGGAGAGCCGCTCACCAATGCGGAAGAAAAATACATTGCAGCTGTCATCCCCAGCGCAGAGGTTATTTCCAGGCTAAACGCCGCTGCCGGTGAGGAGCGGCGTGAGGCGCTGCGCGTTGCGCTGGAAAACGGCAAGCCCTTTTTGATTGAGGTCGATACGCCGGTCAATATGGACGGTGTGGAAACCTTTCGCGTATTCAATCGCTACGCGCAGGACCAGCCGGCCGCCAATCTGATCGGCTATCTGGAAAACGGGGAAACCGGTGCAGACGGCATTGAAAAAAGCTTCGATTCGATTCTCTCTGCCAGCAATGGTGAGATCAATGTCACATTTACCATCGATGCGTTGGGCAACGCGATTGCCGGCGCGGAGCTTTTGGTGGAAAATTCCTACAAAATTGCGGATGGCGGCGTTGTACTGACGCTTGATAAGTCCATTCAAACGGCGCTGGAGGACGCGTGCGCTTCCATCGAAAAAGGCGCCGCAGTGGTTCTGGACTGCAAAACCGGCGATATCCTCGCCTGCGCCAGTTTCCCGGCCATCGATCCCAACAACCTTGCCAAAAGCCTTGAAGATCCCAATTCCCCGTTCATCAATCGGGCACTGTGCGCCTATGCACCCGGCTCTGTGTTTAAGCTGTTTGTAGCTGCCGCCGCACTGGAAGCGGGTGTGGATTATCGAGAGACCTATACGTGCACGGGCAGTATTGAGGCCGGCGGCATGGACTTCGCGTGTTATGACGGCAAGGCGCACGGGGAAGTCAACATGCACACAGCGCTGCGCAAATCTTGCAACGGGTATTTTGTCCAGCTGCTCGATAAATTGGATCCCGCAAATGTATTGCGTCTGGTTCGCAACCTCGGTTTTGAGCGCGCTCTACAGCTCTCAGACGGCCTTTCCACACAGACCGGCACGCTTCCAGACGATGAAACCCTGCAAAATGCACGCGCTCGGGCGAACTTTTCCTTTGGGCAGGGGGAAACTACAGTTTCCCCGCTGCAGCTCGCAGCCGCTGTGAATGCGATTGCAGCTGGCGGCGTGTACACATCGCCGCGCCTGATCTTCGGTATGGCCGACGCGGATCTGCAAATCCAGAAAACCGACGAAAACGAGGGCTATACAATCATGGAGGCCACCACAGCCAACCGACTGCGCGCATATATGGAAAGCACCGCGCGCTACGGGACAGGCATCAGCGGCGCACCGCAAAACTGTGTTTCCGGAATCAAAACCGGTACGGCGCAAACCGGCGTATATACGGAGGAAGGGGAGGAAATCCTCAATTACTGGTACGCCGGGTATATTTGCGACAGTGAAGAGCGCCCTGCATACACACTGGTGATTTTGGAGGAAAGTGCCAGAGAAAGTCACGTAGCGCAGGCTTTTCGAAAAATTGGCGAGTTCCTGTTCGATTTTATTTGACAATCGTCTCAAAAAGCATTATACTAATATCCGGGAATTGGGAATCTCCTGCGAGATTGCGTTTCCCACAATTGAAAAGGTTTGTGCACCGAGCAGATACACGCCGTAGCCCCACCAGAGAGGAAATCCGTGGCTGGAAGGTTTCCGGTCAGCAAAGCGTGTGGGCCAGCTCATTTCGTGTGCGCGCAGCGATGAGTTGCGCCGTTTTCCGCGTTAAGGAAAGAAAAGTGAGATGCATTGCCACTGCTTTGCATCTAATTTGGGTGGTACCACGGAGCCTTCCGTCCCATTGCGGACGGAGGCTTTTTATTTTCAAAGGGGTATTGTGAATGGATTTGGATTATTGCTTATCTGAACTAAAATCTTTGCTTGCGATTGATTCGCCTTCCGGCTTTACGGATGGAGCGGCGGATCATTTGATGCAAGCGCTTCAAGGGCTCGGCTATCAGCCGGAAAAAACACGCAAAGGCGGCGTGCTCTGCTGCCTGGGCGGGGAAGGGGACGGGCTTCTTCTCATGGCGCATGTAGATACGCTTGGCGCGATCGTTTCGAACATTAAGCCCAACGGCCGACTCGAGATTTCTCCCGTCGGTGGTCTGCGCGCCGAGAACTGCGAAGCTGAAAACTGCCGCATCCACACTCGTTTTTCCGGTACGTTTACCGGTACGCTTCAAATTGCAAACGCGTCTGTCCACGTAAACGACGATTATGCCGGCGCAAAACGCACCTTTCGTGAATCGGAGATTGTACTCGACGAAAACGTGCACAGCGCGGAGGATGTGTGTGCGCTCGGTATTGAGACCGGCGACTTCGTTTGCTTTGATCCGCGCACGATTATCACGGAAAGCGGCTATATTAAGAGCCGTTTTCTGGACGATAAGCTGAGCGCTGCCATATTGCTTACCTATGCAAAAATGCTGCGCGATGAAAACAAAACGCCGAACCGAAAGATATATCTGCACTTTACGGTCTATGAAGAAGTGGGGCATGGCGCAGCGGCTTCGGTGCCGGCAGACGTCACGGAAGTGCTCAGCGTCGACATGGGCTGTGTTGGAACCGGCGTGACCTGTACGGAACATGAAGTCTCCATCTGCGCGAAGGATTCCGGCGGCCCATACGACTACAGCGTCACTACGGCGTTAATTCAGGCGGCAAAGCGCGCCGGCGCACACTACGCGGTCGATGTATATCCGCACTATGGATCGGATGCGGAAGCGGCGCTGCGGGCCGGTTATGATGTTCGCCACGGCTTGATCGGCGCCGGCGTTTATGCTTCACACGGTTATGAGCGTTCTCATATTGAGGGCGTTGAAAATACATTAAAGCTTCTTACGGCATATACGCTGTAAATTTCCAAAGGAATGGTGAAAAACAATGCAGTGGACAGGTTTGAATGAACTCAGAGAAAAATATCTATCTTTCTTTGAGTCCAAAGGACATCTCCGCCTTCCGAGCTTTCCGTTGATCCCAAAGGACGACAACAGCCTTTTGTTGATCAATTCCGGTATGGCGCCGATGAAAAAATATTTTACGGGTGAGGTTACTCCGCCGAGAAAGCGTGTGACAACATGTCAGAAATGCATCCGCACGCCGGATATTGAGCGTGTGGGCATCACGGCCCGCCATGGCACATACTTTGAAATGCTCGGCAACTTTTCCTTCGGCGATTATTTCAAGCGTGAAGCCACAGCTTGGGCTTGGGAATTCTTCACGCAGGTTCTGGAAATGCCCAAGGAGCTGCTTTACGTTTCGATTTATCAGGATGACGACGAAGCCTATGAGATCTGGACCAAGCAGAATGGCGTTGATCCGTCGCATGTCGTGCGTCTTGGCAAAGAAGACAACTTCTGGGAGCACGGATCCGGCCCGTGCGGTCCGTGCTCGGAGATCTATTTCGACCGCGGCGAAAAATACGGCTGCGGAAAGCCCACCTGCGGCGTCGGCTGCGACTGCGACCGTTTCGTCGAGGTCTGGAACCTTGTTTTCACGCAGTTTGATAACGATGGCCACAACAATTACACACCGCTCGATCATCCGAACATCGACACCGGTATGGGCCTCGAGCGTCTGGCCTGCGTGATGCAGGGTGTGGATAACCTGTTTCTCGTGGATACGGTGCAGAATATCATGAAGCACATCTCCCGTATCGCCAATGTGGCGTATGGGGCGGACGAAAAGAGCGACATTTCACTGCGCGTCATCACGGATCACATCCGCAGCACGTCGTTCATGATCAGCGACGGCGTCATGCCGTCGAACGAAGGCCGCGGCTACGTGCTGCGCCGCTTGCTGCGCCGTGCTGCGCGCCACGGTCGCCTGCTCGGCATCAACCACCCGTTCCTCTCCGAGGTTGTCGATACCGTAATTCAGGAGAATGAGAAAGCATACCCGGAACTGCGCGAGAAGAGCGCGATGATCAAAAAGGTCATCTCCTTCGAGGAAGAAAGCTTCTACAAGACGATTGACAAGGGCTTCGCGTTGCTCAACAGCATTTTGGATAAGACAGACGCGAAGATCCTTTCCGGCGAAGACGCGTTCCTGCTCAGCGACACCTTCGGTTTCCCGATCGATCTGACCAAGGAAATTCTCGCTGAGAAGGGCATGTCCGTCGATGAGGATAAGTTCCGCGCACTGGTTTTGAAGCAGCGTGAGACAGCCCGTGCAAGCCGCAAGAATGCAGGTGCCGATACATGGGCAGGGGATGCGGATGTGCTCGAGGATCTCTCCGCCACCGTATTTGTCGGCTACACGCAGTTGGAAGCCTCTGCAAAGGTCACCGCAATCGTCAAAGACGGCGCGCGCGTTGACAACGCCGAAGCGGGAGATGACATTGTTCTCACGCTGGATCGCACGCCGTTCTACGCCGAAAGCGGCGGACAAGTCGGAGACAGCGGCATGATCCATGCCGAAGGGTGCACGCTCCGTGTGCTGGATACCACCAAGAATGCCGCCGGTGTTTTCGTGCACAAGGCAGTGGTGGAAGAAGGTCTGCTGCGGGAAGGCGATGCCGTGACGGCGTCGGTGGATTCCGCCCGGAGACTTGCCATTATGCGCAACCATACGGCGGCACATCTCCTGCAGGCGGCCCTGCGTGCCGTGCTCGGCGACCATGTGGAGCAGGCCGGCCAGCTTGTCAATGAACATGCGGTTCGCTTTGATTTCACACATTTTTCTGCGTTGACCGATGAGGAATTGTTGGCCGTTGAAAAGCTGGTCAACGAAAAAATTCTCGAAAACATCGCGGTGGAATGCCGTGAGATGCCGATTGAAGAGGCCAAAAAGCTCGGTGCTATGGCCCTGTTTGGTGAAAAATATGGGGACGTTGTGCGTGTGGTTTCCGCTGGAGATTTCTCCAAAGAGTTCTGCGGCGGTACGCATATGGACTGCACCGCGAAGCTCGGCCTGTTCAAGATTGTCAGCGAAGCCTCTGTCGCCGCTGGTGTACGCCGCATTGAAGGTGTTACGGGCCTGAACGTGCTCCATATGATCTATTCCACAAACGGCATACTGAAAGATGCTGCCGTTGCCATGAAGGTCGGAAACTTTACCGATGTGCCGGCTCGGGCATCCGTGCTTCTGCAAGAGATCAAGGAAAAGGATCGCGAGATCGACGCGTTGCGCTCTAAAATCGCAACCATGAATCTCGGCGCGATCCTCGATAACGCTGTGGAGATCAAGGGCATTAAAATTGCGACCGCCATGCTTTCGGGTACTGGCAGCGATGCGCTGCGCACCATGTGCGATACCATTCGTTCGCATGCTACAGGCCCTGTTGTCGCAGTTATTGCTGGTGTACAGGGCGGCAAGGCGACACTCGCCGCTACTGCCAATCGGGAAGCCCAGGCGCTTGGCGTCAAGGCGGGCGCGCTTGTCAAGGCTGTGGCACAAATTACGGGCGGTAACGGCGGCGGCAAACCGGATTTTGCCATGGCCGGTGTAAAGGATCAGACCAAAATTGACGAAGCCCTCGCCGCTGTCGAACAGATTCTGAATGAACAACTCTGATTGCTGTATACATTTTTTAAGAAAGGAGGGCATTTTGCGCAGGTTTCGCCTTTTCAAGCGTGCTCTGCGCAGAATACGAGGAAACATGGACTGTATTTTCTGCAAAATTGTACAAGGAGAAATTCCGAGCACAAAAGTTTACGAGGATGATCAAATCCTTGCATTCAGGGATCTGGATCCTCAGGCACCCGTGCACATTCTGATCATTCCGAAAATGCACATTGCTTCGGCCGACGCACTGACGGAAGAAAACGCGGGTGTGGTGTCGCACATCTTTGTCGTTGCAAAGCAGATTGCCGCCCAGGAAGGTCTTACGAACGGATACCGCATTGTCAACAACTGCGGAGAAGACGGAGGCCAGACTGTAAAGCATTTGCACTTTCATCTCCTCGGTGGACGCACCATGGCGTGGCCGCCGGGCTGATATTCGGGCAAAGATGTAAAGGGAGGTACTTACACATGGGAAAGGTTTACAAGATGAACATCGCGGGCTGTACACGGGAATTGCCGATTTGCCCGATCAGCGATACACTGGATATTGCGGGCTTCGTCATGTTCGGCGATGTTGAAATCACGGAGAAAACAGCTGCTGCGCTCATGGAAAAATGTCCGGAACACGATATCATCATCACAGCGGAATCCAAAGGCATTCCATTGGCATATGAGATGGCGCGCATCGGTTGCCGCCATTACGTTGTGGCGCGCAAAGGCATTAAGGCGTACATGACCAATCCGATCAAAGTCGAGGTTAAATCCATCACGACCGATCACATCCAGACGTTGTATCTCTCAGAAGAGGATTGCAACATCCTGCGCAACAAGCGCATTCTGATCGTGGACGATGTGATCAGCACCGGCGAATCTCTGGCCGCGCTGGAGGACCTTGTGCATGAAATCGGCGGAAACGTCGTCGGCAAGGCCTGTGTACTTGCAGAAGGCGATGCGGCCGACCGCACGGATATCATTTATCTGGAGCCGTTGCCGCTCTTCTTCAAATCCTAAATATCCCATTAAAAGACTCCGCTGTTGCGGGGCCTTTTCCTTTGTCGACTCTTTTCAAGAACACATTTCAAAACTCGATATTGCAGGCAAAAGCGGTAAGGTACTTTGTATTTGCCGCGGAATAAGGCTTCGGATTGCTCGCATGATATATGAAAGAAAAAGGGATGCACATAAAATCTGTTTTTTGTATTTCCAGCAAAGAGCGTTTTCACGGGGAATCCGAGGATTTCTGAACACGCATAGATTTTCTCTCAGCCGCGTATACTGCGCTGGAGGGATGCGCTGTGAAAAAATATGCTTCCATTAAGATTTCCTACATTCTGGTTTCCTTCTTTTTGGGGTCGCTTGTTCTGTTCCTTTGTTCCATATTCGGCGCAGCGCACGCGGTCTCCATGGCCGCCGCGGACGCAGAATCCAGACCAACTGTTGTCCTGGATGCCGGTCACGGCGGGGAAGACGGCGGCGCGGTCGGGGTCAATGGCGTAGAGGAAAAGTCCATCAATCTGCAAATTGCCCTGTACGTGCAGGAAGCTTTACAGCGAGAAGGCTACCCGGTCATTATGATCCGAGATACGGATACGGCAATGGGGAATACATCGCTCGATACCGTAGCGGAGCGCAAACGCTCGGATATTCAGTACCGCACGCAGCTGGTTCAGGAAACAGAAAATTGCATTCTAGTCAGTATTCACCAGAATTTTTTTGAACAGAGCCAATACCGTGGCGCACAGGTCTTTTATTCACCCAATCATCCGGACAGCTTGCCGCTTGCAGAATCTATCCGCGCTTCCATCGTGACGCAGCTCCAACCTGAAAATACCCGCGAAAACAAAGAGGCTGAAAGCAGCATCTATATTCTGAATCACGTTGATGTGCCTGCCGTCATCGTAGAGTGCGGCTTTCTTTCCAACCCGGAAGAAGCTGAACTGCTCTGTGACAGCACATACCAGCAAAAACTGGCCAACGCGATTGCCGACGGTATTCTTGCTTTCTGTGTCTCAGATTGATGACTCTTTACAAAACATCCGTTCTATGTTACAATAGATGTAAAGGATTGAATCTGCAAGGACGGGTAAACTATGGCACCAAAAAACAAAATTGCATATATCTGCACAAATTGTGGGTATGAAAGCGCCAAATGGGCCGGGAAGTGCCCGGATTGCGGCGCATGGAATACGATGGAAGAAACTATTAAAGCGCCGGCCGCCGCATCCAAGCTTTCTTCGGTGTCGCGACCGGCCTCCTCATTTGCTGTTCGCCCAATGAGTATTCAGGAAATCGATACAGCAGACGAACACCGCTACCACACCGGATTGTCGGAGCTGGATCGCGTGTTGGGTGGTGGCCTTGTAAAGGGTTCGCTCGTTCTGATCAGCGGCGATCCTGGTATCGGTAAATCAACCATTTTGCTGCAAATCTGCGAATATCTGGGACAGAATCTCCGCATTCTTTACGTTTCCGGCGAAGAATCTGCCCGACAGATCAAATTGCGCGCGGCGCGACTCGGCGTTTCCAGCCCCAATCTGCGCATTTTGTCGGAGACCGACGTGCAGCTCGTTGTGGAACATATCCGTGCGGAAAAGCCCGATATCGTGATGATTGACTCCATCCAGACGATGAACTTTACGGATCTCAATTCTTCGCCGGGCAGCGTAACACAGGTGCGCGAATGTACAAATGCCATTATGCGCTGCGCAAAAGCGTTGGACATCCCAGCCATTCTTGTCGGGCATGTCAATAAAGACGGCGCCATTGCCGGCCCAAAGGTGCTGGAGCATATCGTCGATGCTGTGCTCTATTTTGAAGGCGATCGGCAAATGACTTACCGCATTCTCCGTGCGGTGAAAAACCGTTATGGTTCAACGAATGAAATTGGTGTGTTTGACATGGGGGAGGCCGGCCTTCGCCAGATTGAAAATCCATCGCAGGCCATGCTTTCCGGTCGGCCCAAGAATGCCTCTGGCACTTGCGTTACAGCCGTCATGGAAGGCACGCGACCGCTTCTAGCGGAAATTCAGGGGCTTGCCACTACCACCGGGTTTGGCACGCCACGCCGCATGTCCACCGGCTTTGATTACGGCCGTATGGCCTTGATTCTAGCTGTGCTGGAAAAGCGTGCGGGTTTCTATTTTTCCAATCTCGATGCGTATCTCAATGTGGTGGGCGGTCTTCGAATTGACGAGCCGGCTGTCGATCTGGCTGTTGCCATGGCACTGGTTTCTAGCCTCAAGGATGTCCCAATCCGCGACGACACTGTTGTATTTGGTGAAATTGGCCTGGCAGGTGAGTTACGCGCCGTAAGCCACATTGAAGCCCGTGTCTCGGAGGCCTTTCGACTGGGCTTTACACGCTGTGTTTTGCCGTATCACAGTGTAAAAAATATGGATCGCAAGCGTCTAGATGGTATGGAGCTTTTCGGTGTGCGCAATGTGCGGGAGGCATTTGAAGCATGTGTGTAAAGGGAACAAAGGAAAACTGTATCAAACGACCCAATTTGCCCGATAGCAGGGTAACGCTGGCTGCGGTTTCTGGCGCCTATGCGGAAATTCCGGCAGCTTTAGAGGCCTTGGGGATTTCCTGCATACAAACGCGTGCAGATCCTCGACTTCCACCGCAGATTGCACATCACGCAGACATGCAGATGTTTCATCTCGGTGAAAATCGAATTTTTATTCTAAAAGGGGAGGTGCGGTTGCGTAAAGCACTGGAAAATGTTGGCTTTCTGGTTGCGGAAACGGCATCTGAACCGGTAGAAAAATATCCCGGAGACGTGCTGTGCAATGCTCTGTTACTCGATCACACATTTATGGCCAATCTCGGTACAGTGGATTCGTACATCTACCAATTTGTTGAGACAAAAGATGTTAAGACCATTCATGTGAATCAGGGGTACACGCGCTGCGCAACCGCTGTTGTCAACGAGCATGCCATCATAACTATGGACAGCGGAATTTATGCAGCCGCTCAGTTTATGGGATTGGACGCATTGCACATTACGGAGCACAATATTTTGCTAAATGGGCATGACTACGGTTTCATTGGCGGTTGCTGCGGCTTAATTGACCGCAAAACTCTGGCCTTTACCGGTAAACTTGATTCTTTGCGTAGTGCATCGGCCATTCGAGGTTTTCTGGAAAAGCATGCGGTCCGTGCAGTGGAGCTCACACAAAACCGTATGCTGGATATTGGTGGAATTCTGCCGCTGCAAAATGTTGTGGAATGAATCACGACCGTGCTTCCAAACACATTTGATTCTATTGTCGGCAATCTCGGATTTCCTTGTCTTGTTTTGTAAACAGTGAAAAGCGATATTCCCAAGACGATTATTGCTTATTATTGAAGAATGATTCAGGATAAGTTTTTATGATGGGATGGAGGCGGGATTGACAGGAAGGAGAAAATTAGCTATAATTATACAAAATGATTATTTTGTATAATTTAGGGAGGCGAAACACCAGTGTCCTTTCAGATCTCAGAAGAAATGCCCGATATCGTCAAACAATATGCCTTATATTACCGGAATATCAAAGGACGTGCACAGAAAACCGTAGATGAATACTGCATGGATCTGCGCACTTTCTTCCGATTCATGAAACGCTTTCGCGGTCTTGTACCGGCCGAAACACCTCTTGAAGAAATTTCTATTTTGGATATCGACCTTGATTTCATCAAGACCATATCTACGATGGATATTTTTGAATTTATGAATTATGTGGCGGACGAACGCAGCAACATGAGTTCAACCCGGCAGCGCAAATCCTCCAGTCTCAAAAGCTTTTTCAGCTATCTGGCCATTCACGAAGGCCTGTTGGATTCCAACCCGACTGAGAACCTGACACCGCCTAAAAAGGCTAAGAAGCTCCCCCGTTTTCTGTCTCTCGAACAAAGTATCGAGTTGTTAAACGCTGTAGAAGGTCCCGATAAGGCCCGTGATTTTTGCATTCTCACCCTGTTTTTAAACTGCGGCATGCGTCTTTCGGAGCTGGTTTCCATCAATCTGAACGATGTGATTCACAACAATAATACGTTGCGGATTGTCGGCAAGGGCAACAAAGAACGAATGGTTTATCTGAATGATGCCTGTCTCGCTGCGATCAAGGATTACATGCAAGTGCGGCCAAAAGACGATGTACGCGACCGAAATGCCTTGTTTTTAAGCAACCGGGGTACGCGAATTAGCCCCAAAACTGTACAGGCCATGGTGAACAAATACCTGACAAAAATTGGCCTTGGGGGCGCTGGGTATTCCGTACACAAGCTTCGGCATACCGCGGCTACCTTGATGTACCGTCACGGTCATGTGGATATCCGAGTTTTACAGGATATTTTAGGACATGAAAATCTTGGCACAACGGAGATTTACACGCATACTTCAAGCACACAAATGGAGGAAGCGGTAAATGCCAACCCCCTTGCGCACGTGCATGCGAAGAAAAATTTGTGAACCTATTCAAGTACAGTAGTAAATACTATAAAAATATAAATATATTGAATTTAAAAGGACTCTACCAGGTTGCTCAAGTTTGTCCGAAACCAACTGAAAGTTTGTACAGACAGGACAAAAAGGTATCCTGGGTAGAACCATCGCTGATCTAATTTTTGTCCAGCATTTATGTCCAGTATTTTTTAGGTTTACCATCTGTTCCTCAATACGTTGTCGTAAAGATCGCGAATCTTTGGTTTCATGGATCCCAACAGGATATTTTTTCATCCCTTTTACTCCATACATAGCAAAGCCCCCTTATGTAGTTATCGCGCTACACAAGGGGGCTTTTGTCTATTCTCCGTTTTTACTGGATCGATAAAATTGAGTAAAGTTTTTTCAATACCCTTATAATTTTCAGCTCAAGTGCTCTTTGGTCTCATCAGAAAAAACCGATTCCTCTTTCAGGGCGCTTCTTTCAATCAAGCGACCATTGACGTACACATATTTCGGTGCGTCTTCATCGGTGTCATCCAATTCATCTGCCTCGAAGGAGAAGGTCTCCCCTTCCTTTGCCGCTGCTTTTTTCTCTGCGGCCTCCGCTTCCTTCTTGTAATACGGCTGAATAAGATATTTATCCAGCATTGGGTAAGCGGCAAAACTGCACAGATAACTGACAAAGGAAAACACGAAGACGATCAAAAGAAGAAGCGGAATCGCCAGAAAACCGCCCGGGCAATACAACGTGCCGACCACCATAGCCGCCAGAATTACGGTAATAAGGATGTTGCGCGGCAAGCCCAGAATAGCAAAAATCAATGCGTTGCGATAAATATGCCGCAGTTTCAGATCCATCGTGACAATCATGACCGGAACGTAATACTGCGAGAATAAAACCAGCACGAGCAAAATCGCGCAAATTGCAAACGGAATTATATACAGCCCGTTTGTATTCATTTGATTGGAATAGAAAAGGACGGAAAAGCTGAGGAAAACATAGGCGGCATAAACCGCAATGCCGTTCAGCAGCGCCGGTTTCCAATTCTTTCGTACTGCCTCCCAAAAATCCGACCATACAAACGCATGCTCTTCCCGCGCAAAATTGCGTGTCACATACGCCATTCCGGACGAGAACGGAGATAAAAGGATCAATGCAGCTGGTACAACGTAAATCGCATACAAATCAAGCGGGCCGAAAAGAAGCGTGTTAAACGCAAAATGCGGCAACGGCAGCAAAAAGAGTCCGACCATCAGCGCCACAGCGACGACAAACGGAATCATAAAAATTAAATTGAGCTGCACGAGCTTCGACAATTTACGCCACAAAATTTCAAAAAAACGGATCGGTGCCGCCTTTTTGGGTTCATCCTTACTTACACCCGGTCCAGGTTTATCGTAGTTTCCAAACAAACCAAAAAATGCCACAAAATCAACTCCAAATTCATTTAGCTTGTCCTTGCACGAGGATGACAATCATTATACACCGATTTGACGTGATTATCAAGATCTAAAAGCTGAACATACACCTGTGTGGAAGAAATATCTGCATGTCCCATCATGGTTTGAATGTCCTTAACGGAAGCGCCGTTCTGCAAAAGGTGCATGGCAAAGGAATGGCGCAGCGTGTGCGGTGTAATTTCCTTGGTAATCCCTGCTTCCACCGCATAGCTTTTGACAATTTTCCAAAAACCTTGGCGTGTAAGGCGTGAACCGTTGAGATTCACAAACAAGGCATCTCCACTCTCCGGATCCGCAATCAAATCGCGCATACGGAAAATATAGTCCGATACGGCGACAATTGCCGAAGGATAAACGGGAATCGTCCGCATCCCTTTGTTGCCCTGGCAGTACAGCACGCCGGCTCGCAAGTTGATATCTTTTATATTCAGGTTGATGAGCTCGCTGACGCGAATACCCGTCGCATACAAAAGCTCCAGCATCGCCTTATCCCGGCAGCCCTTCGGATCCGTCACGCGCGGCTGGGCCAACAGGAGATCGATCTCCTCTCCGCTGAGCACCTGCGGCAGCTTTTTGGGCGCCTTTTCGAGTTTCACGGATTTGGCTGGATTCGTTTCCATCTCCCCGCGAAAAATCAGAAATTTGTAGAAGGAGCGTACAGAGGCAATGTTTCTGGAAATGGTCGTTGCAGAACGGTTGAGACTTCGCAGATATTCCACATAGGCATTCATTCGCTGCTCATCCGCCAAAACCGGCGAGGCGACACCATTCTGGGACAGGTAATCCAGAAAGAACGCAACATCCCGCAGATACGAATCCCGCGTGTTTACGGAATTCGATTTTTGATTGATCAGATATTCCCGAAACAGTGCATAATAATCGTTCATATCCCTGCCTCCTCAAATGAAAATCGCCGCCAAAAACACGCAGCCACAACGCACCGCCGCCGCAAAAAGCAGCAACAACAGTGCGAAAAGAAACTGTACGCCACAATTCTTCACCGAAACCGCTCCGGACACCTTCTTGAAAAGCAGTCCAGCCGAACGCAGCGATACGCCGAACGCGCGTTCGGAAAAAAGCAGAAATACCAGCGTACAAAAAGCCGCTGCCGGCAAATATGTCATCCACCCCTGAAAGTAAGCGCCCATCCCCTCTGTTACCAAAAGAGCGGAAAGGGATGCGCCCAGCGTAAATCCTCTGAAAAATACCGCAGCGGGGATTACGCCAATTCCCAGAAACGTCATGCCAAAAAGAAAAACCAGCAACAGGTAAAAAAGAAAATCAAAGAGAAATGCTGAAAATACACGGAGATAGCCAGCAGACACATCTCGAAACATGCCGTTCAAAAGAACCGCCGTCTGGTCCTGTGCAACCGGCTCATCGGAAAGCTGAACAAACAGGCTGCCAATCCACACGCCAAGCAAAAGCAGCACGGAAAACAACAGCACGCAAACCGGAATACCCGGTTGTTTCTGAAGCTTATCCATATCGGAAATCACATCCAAAATCAGAATTTAGATAAGAATATGATTCGTCCGCATGGAATATGCTTTCAGTCACATAGAGAGCTCTCCGGCACGCTTCTCGCAAGCTTCGAAGCTCTCCCGCATTGTCTGGTCAAAATCATGAGCATCCAAAACGCCGAGCAGTGCAAAGGTGGTTCCTCCCTTAGAAGTAACCATATCGACCAGAGCCTGCGGTGTTTTGCCGCTCTTCAAAAGCATCTCTGCGCTGCCTTTCAGGGTCTGGCAAAAGAGCTCCAATGCCGTCTGCCAGTCTATTCCGCGTGCCTGGGCATAATCACAGATCAAACCGGCGAGTCTATAGAGGTATGCCGGCGAACTGCTGTTGACGGCAATGACCGCATTCATCTGCGCTTCGTCAATCTTACACACCGTACCACAACAGGCGAAGATGTCGGAAATCTGCTGAAAAGTCGCATCCGGCACATTCTGAGTTCGGCAAAGGGCCGTAGCACCTGCACCGAGTAAAAGCGGCGTATTGGGCATAGCGCGCACATAACCGTGCTGCATGCCCAAAGCATCCTGCAAGTTTTGAAACGTTATACCGGCAGCTATGGAAACAAACAATACATTGCTTTCGTTTTTATTTGCAACCACAGGTTTCAGATCATGAAGCACAGCCGGAAAAACCTGCGGTTTTATGCACAAAAAAAGTACATCGCATTTTTCTGCCAAAGCAGCCGCCGACGCGCAGGCTTCAGCTCCAGCTTCTACAAAGCGATCCATCTTCTCCGGCAGGGGATCATACATACAGATACGGTCTGCCGGGAATGCATTTGTGGACAAAATGCCGCCAATTATAGCGGATGCCATATTTCCAATACCAATAAAACCAAGTCTGCTGTTTTCCATATTCATCCTCCTGTTCCGGGCTCATGTATTATACTATATACCTTTTTGCCGAATTTTGCAAGAGAAAACATGAATAATTTTTCGTTTTTCAGGTAAACAGCAGGATTTTATGTTTATAAAATTATGTTAACTTATGTATAAACACAAGATGTTGTTATGGGAACTTGGTTTGCATAAAGATACAGGGGGGCAAAATATCCCCTGTTAAAACCGAATTTTTCTTTTCATTCCCACACCGATCATACCGCCAAGCGCTCCACTGAGCAAAAACGCCGCTGCGCGGATACCAATGGCCACGATATTCGCTTCTGTATAGAAAGCAAGTGAAACCGCGAGATACAAAAACAAATACATGGCGGCAAGCGCCACACCATGCAGCATTCCCTTCTCCCCCGCCAGGCGAGCCGTCCAAAGCGCAGCCGGAAAAACGGATAGACAGCCAACTACGAGCGCTGCCGTGCCGGCCGCGCCTTCCGGCAGACTGCCAGTTTTCAAAATTACCAATGCAGTCGCGGAGAGCAGCACAACCGAAAGCAATACCGCACCCAAAAGGCCAAACAAAAGCTTTTTCATTTGAAGCATAGAAAAAGACCCCTCAGAATAAGTTTGTTCATACTTATTCTGAGGGGTCTCAGACTATTCCAATATTATTCGGTTTTACATAGGGTCACGCGTCGTCCTCGTGAATCGTATCGACGCTGCCGATTGCCCAACGCTTCACGCGCAATCTGGCCCGATCGCTGCCGGTTTCGATGATGACACTCTCCGTCTCATCCTTCACGGCAATGATTCTACCGCAAATGCCGCCGATCGTCGTCACTTCGTCGCCAACCTGGGCATTCTTGCGCATTTCGGCTTCCTTCTTTTTCTTCTTGCTCTGCGGACGGAAGAAGATGAAATACATCGCCGCAATCAAGCCACCATACACAACAAACGTGAGTGCAATCGAAACCCAACTGCCCGACGCTGCTCCTGCAGCCGTATCCATCAATTGAAGATTCATATCGGTTCTCTTTCCTTTCTGTATCGGAACATTTCCATATTCCCGAAAATCACAATAACGATTATAGCAAGAATACAAGCCACTTGCAAGCGAATTCCAAATTCTTTTATGAATTTTTTTTAAAACAGAACGCAGCTTTATCAAATTCTCGTGCCAAGCACCTGCGCATACTGGCGGTAGAAATCCTCAAACGTACCGTTGTCCAGAGCCGCACGAATCCGCTCCATGAGGGTATTATAAAAATATAAGTTGTGCATCACCGTCAGCCGCATCGCCAGCATTTCCCCCGCCTTAAAGAGATGGTGAATGTATGCGCGGGAGTGACGCCTGCAAACCGGGCAATCGCAGGTGGGGTCAATCGGTTGGTCATCCAGCGTATACTTGGCATTGAGCATGTTGCGGCACCCTTCGTTCGTAAAGGCGTGGCCATGCCGGGCATTGCGGCTCGGCATCACACAGTCGAATAGATCGACGCCGCGATGCACAGCCTCCAGAATATTTGCCGGTGTGCCAACGCCCATCAGGTAGCGAATTTTGTTTTTAGGCATGTACGGCTCTACCGCTTCGATGATACGATACATTTCTTCTATGGTTTCCCCAACAGCCAGCCCGCCGATCGCGTATCCGTCGAGATTCAGCGCAGCAATGGCTTTCATATGCTCGATACGCAGATCCGCATACGTCGAGCCCTGATTGATGCCAAAGAGCATCTGCTGCGGATTCACGGTCCCCTCCAACGCATTCAGACGAGCCAGTTCCGTTTTGCACCGCTTCAGCCAGCGGACGGTGCGCGCGCAGGACTGCCGCGCATATTCGTATTCAGCAGGATTCTGCATACATTCATCAAAGGCCATAGCAATCGTTGAGCCCAGATTCGACTGGATCTGCATGCTTTCCTCCGGACCCATGAAAATTCTGTGGCCGTCGATGTGCGAAGCGAAGGTCACCCCCTCTTCGCGAATGTTGCGCAACTTCGCGAGCGAAAATACCTGGAACCCGCCGCTGTCCGTCAAGACAGGGCCCTGCCAGCCCGTAAATTTGTGGATACCGCCCATTTTCCGAATGTTTTCGTCGCCCGGACGCAAATGTAGGTGATAGGTGTTGGAAAGCATCACCTGACATTTGATCTCTTTGAGATCGTACGCAGAAAGCCCGCCCTTGATGGCTGCCGCCGTAGCGACATTCATAAAGGCCGGTGTTTGTATCGTGCCGTGCACGGTTTGAAACGCGCCGCGGCGCGCCTGATTTTCCTGTTTGAGAAGCGTGTACATAACGCAAAGTCCTTCCCTTGTGATTTTCATGGCCAACGGGCCGGATGCCTCGTTTTTAAAAAACACTGCGTAAATTTTATTATACTCTTTTCGGCCCGGCAAAGCAACCCAACGAATCGACGTGAACCCACTGGGTCAATGCAGCGTAAACCAGTATCCGTCCGCAGCGACGTGCGTGCGGATGCCAAATACCTCGTCCAGCTTTCCACTGCGCAAAATCGCCTGTGGCGTACCGTGCTCGACAAGTCTGCCCGCCTGCATCAGGACAATACGATCGCTGTACCGCAGTGCATGCGCCAAATCATGCAGGACAAACAGAATGGTTTTCCCCCGATGCTTGAGCATCTGAAGCATTTCCAGCAGCTCAAACTGATGGCGCAGATCCAAATACGTCGTCGGCTCATCCAGGAAAATGACCTGCGTGTCCTGTGCGAGCGCCATTGCCATATAGACGCGCTGCCGCTCTCCGCCAGAAAGCGCGCGCAAATCGCGGTCCGCCCAATCATATACACCGGTGATCTCCATCGCCTCGCGCACTGCGTCACGGTCGGCAGCGCGCAATTGGCGCGACAACCCAAGATACGGGAACCGCCCGTGCTCGACGAGTCCACGCACGGAAATGGCCGGTACAACGCGCACCTGCGGCAAAAATGACGCCATCCGCGCAAAGGCCTTGCGGGAATATTCGCCGATCAATCTGCCGTCCATACGGATTTCTCCTGCCTGCAGAGGAAGCTGCCGCGCTGCGGCGCGAAGCAGCGTCGTTTTTCCACAACCATTTGGGCCGATCAGCGTGGTCATACTGCCTTGCGGCACCGAAAAACTCACGTCTTGCAGAATCGGGTTTCCAGGCAAATAACCGACCGTCACATTTGAAATCTCAATCATAGACACGGCTCCTTTTGCGGCGCAGCAGCAAAACAAGAAAAAACGGGCCGCCGAGCAGAGACATTACAATCCCAACCGGGAATTCAAACGGCGCAAAAAGGACCCTGGCCAACACATCGCAGAGCAGCACAAATGCACCGCCGAGCAGCAGGCATGCAGGTAACAACCATCGGTTGTCATTGCCCATCAGGCGGCGAACCATATGCGGAACGAGCAGCCCCACAAAACTCAAAAGCCCGGCAAAGCTTACCGCGGCACCCGCCAGCAGTGCAGCCGCGAGAATCGCCAAAAATCGGGTGCGCGCCAAATGCAATCCAAGACTTTGGGCGCTCTCCTCGCCAAGCTGCAGTACATTGAGATCAGCAGCCAGAAACAGCGCCAACAAAAATCCAACCAGAAGATATGCTGCCGCACCGCCAACGGAGGAAAGCGTCACGCCGGAGAAACCGCCCAGCATAAACCCCGTCGCACCAATGACGTCGTCCGGATACAGGAGCGTCAGTGTATTCACACCGGCTGTCAATACGCTGCTGACAGCAATACCGGCCAGAATCAGCGTTGTACGCGAAAGCCCAGCCTTCATGGCCAGAGCATATACGAAGAGTGCCGTACAAAGAGCGCCAAAGAATGAAGCGGCAGGCAGAAGGCCACCGGCACCGGGCGCCAGCGTGACCGCCAGCATCGCAAAAAAGCCAGCGCCCGCGTTCACGCCGATCACGTTTGGGCTAGCCATGGCGTTGTTTAAAACCGATTGAATCAGCGCGCCGGCGACAGCTAATGCGCTGCCCGCCGCAAGGGCAGCCAGTGTGCGTGGGAAGCGAACGTGTATGAGAATTCGCCATACCGGATCTGTAGGCTCAGCCGACCGCAGCGCCTGCAACAACTGTAAAGCGGTGTAATTTTGGCTTCCGAACCGCAAGCTAAGCAGAACCGAAAGCAGGAGCAGCCCGGTAAGGCCGATCAGCACCGCTACCTTCCCTTTAGCCGATTTCGGCGGCAAGCTCCGGATACAGGATTTTCGCAAGATAGGCATAGCTTTCTCCCCACAATGCATTGGGCTTATAATGGAACAACTTTTTGGGCAACAGGATGTAGTGCTCTTCCCGCACCGCCGTTAGATCCGCCCATGCCGGATTGCCTTCAAAATTCTGTCGCATATAATCGAGCGCCGCTTCTTCGCTGGAACCCATGGTCACAACAAAAATAAAATCCGGATCCGCTGCGATCACTTCCTCAAGACTCACGTCCTCCAGCAGGCTTTCATGTTGCTCTACAAGGTTGTCTGCACCAAGATCGCGCAGAATAACGCCAGCAAGATTGTCGTCGCCCTTAGCCTTCGCGCCGGTGGAAAACGCGCGCAGCAGCAGAACAGTCGGTCGTGGCTGTTCCTTCACCGCCTGAAGTACACGGTCAATCTGCGCTTGAACTTCTGTCCCGTTCTTGGCATACAGATCCGCGCGGTCATTCATGTCGCAGAACTGTTTCAACATTGCGAGATAATCTTCAAAGGTGTCTACACGGTAATAGGCGTGCGGAACACCGGCTTCGGTCAGCGCGTCGTGCAGATCGACATGTCCCTCAATATCCGCAGACAAAATCAAGAAATCCGGATTTGCCGCGAGAATCTCCTCCAAACTAGGATGCTTCACGTCGCCCAAGAGCGCAACGTCGTCGCCAAGTTCCATGCCCCGCTCTTCCACAGCATCGTCCGCAACGCCAACCAGCGTGCCGCCCGCCAGCGTCCATGTTTCCGCAAAGCTGCCATACACGGAAGCCACACGCTCCCAACTGGAAAGCTCGACTGTGTAACCCAACGCATCGGTAAAGCAGACGGTCCCCGACGAATCACTTGAAGCTTTAGCGGACGCATCGGAAGTTTGTGCCGCAGAGATCCCAGAGGATTCCTCGGCATCGGGCTGCTCAGCGGGCGATGCACAACCCGCGAGAAGCGCGGCAACCAGCACACCGCAGCAAAGTTGTTTAAATATGGATGGAATTTTGCGCAATGTCATAATGTATTCCTTTCGTACGGTTTTTTTCAGACATTGTAAAGCATACATGGTTTGAAAGAAAATGTCAATTGCAAAAGGCGCTGCTTGAAACACCGAAAACGAAGGCCCCGCGTCTCGGGTTTAGGACGGCAGCCCGAAATCCTTCCCGCAGCCGCCTTCTTGCGCTTTCCCAACACGTCTACACACCCAAAAAGGCCGGTGCGCAAGGCCCGACCTTTTCCCTTACTGCGACGCTTTGCAATACCTGTTTCAGACGCATGCGCCCAAATTTTGCGACTCCAATGCGCACTGCGCGAGCAGGCGCCGTTTCAACAGCGCATAGCGCTGCCGCTTTTCTCCCTTGGCAAAATGAACCTCCCGGAATTGTTCCGGGTTGTCCTGATAGGAAAGGACTTCATCGCCGAATTGCTCGCTGGTCAGGTCGAAAATATGTCCGTCCACCACGTTGTAGCAGTGGTAGTTGCCGTCCGGGCGTCGAATGCCATAAACCTTGCCGCCAAAAATATCCTGCACCAGAAACGCGGTGATGGAACACTGGCCAAGTGTCCGGTTTTCTGCTGTCCAGCGGGCACGCAGCCGCGGCGCACAAGTATCGGCGCACCAGACACCGGCAGAAAGCCGGTCATAGAGATCCAATGGCGTATGGATCCCCTTATAGTCCATGCCCTGTGCTGGAACATCGGCCTGTTCCCAACCGTAAAAATGATACTTGTCCATAAATCTACCTCCTCATAATATTTCTTGTCCACAAATATACCCCCACAACCTAAGGCCACTATAGCGTGAACAATAAGATCAGGTAAAACCGAACTTGAAATTAAGAATTATGACCAGAATTGACTTTGCGAGAATCGTTTACAAATGATTGATGCGCGCTGCATAGGCGTACAACACTGCTTCCAACGGTGACTTTCATTGCGATGTACCAAATTTCGGTCGATATTTCCAAAATACAAAGAAGGACAACAGAACGGTAAGCGTGTCTGCTGTTACCTGTGACCAGACGATCCCGTACATACCCACGAGTGTATTTAAAATAAACAGCATCGGAATATTAAATACCAGCCATCTGGTAACACCTAGAAACAGAGAAATTCTACCTTTTCCAAATGCCTGGAAAAGATACACAGTGAAAAAGCTTAAAAACATCAACGGGGTAGCCAGCACTCGAACCCGGAGAAAATCGGAAGCCAAGTCCACTGTCTGTGCTTCTCCAATAAAAAGGCCAGAAAATTGAACGGCAAACAGTTCATACAGCAGGATGCTGATGCCCGCGACTACAAGCCCCAATATACCGGAAAGCCGTATGGTATCATTCATGCGCTTTTCGTTTCTGGATGCGTAATTGTATGCCACCAGCGGCAGCATACCCTGGCAGATACCGATTCCCACATTGAGCGGGAATCGTTCAATTTTCAGCACAATCCCGATAGCTGCCAGAGCCAGATCGTGGTAGGAGACCATGAGTTTGTCAATGATGACATAGTCTAAATCAAATAAAAGCGTTGTGATGGCAGAAGGGATTCCAACACCAAAAACAGCTATGATACTGTTTTTTTGTGGCAAACCCTTTCGCAAGGAAAAGGTGATGATCGAATCCTTTCCGAGACGCAGCAGTACAATGATGAAAAAGAGCATGGCGACACAATTGGAAAGGCAGGTCGCGATTCCGGCGCCAATCACCTCAGAGCCCTCCGGCAACAACACGAACATAAACAGAGGGTCCAGCGCAATGTTGAGCAGACCGCCCAGTATAATCCCCGTGCTGGCCTCTTTGGAAAGGCCTATACTGCGGACAAGATTGGACAACACATTGGAAAGCACGGTTGGCACACCGCCGAGTACAATGACGAAGAAAGCGTACTGCCTAGCGTATTCGTAGGTATTGCCTCCTGCCCCCAGAAGTTCCAGAATTGGGCGCATAAACACAGCTATGGTTATTGAAAAAGCAATAGCGATCAGCAAAGCTATGTATAGAGAAAACGCGCTGACACGCCTGGCTTCATCCTTTTCAGACTGTCCCAACAATCTGGAAATCAACGAACCGCCGCCAATTCCCGCCAACCCTGCAAAACACAGGGTGATGTTGAATACCGGCAAGATCAGGGAAGCCCCCGCCACCATGTATGGGTTGTTCGTCTGACCAACAAAAAACGTATCCGCCATATTGTAGATCAGAACAATCAACTGGCTTGCAATCGCCGGTATGATCATTTTTCGCAGTGCGATTGCAACCGGTAAATCGCGGAAGACGTCTTCTTTTTTTAGATTTGATTTTGATTTTGTTTGCATTGAAAATCACCCAAGCCACATTATATCACTAAATATTACAAAAAGCCATGCCCTGTCGTGTGAACCGAACCAGTAAAAACGG
>DBPP01000042.1 GCA_002305575.1 Ruminococcaceae bacterium UBA1417 | reverse complement strand
CAGCTTGATCTGGCACGGCCACTGTCCCAGTTCGGAAGCGGAGCCGGACACGGCCGGTGCCGCTGCGGCCGTTGCCGCGCGGTCGAAGCGGTGCAGTCTCTGGCCGGGGCATCCGCCGTGCGGCGGAGTCTGTGCCTTTGTCTTGCGCATGTTTTCCTGCACGGCTTGTTCATCGTAGGCTGCGGCTTCGCGTTCCACGAAGGTGATCGCGCCGGTGGGGCAGGTGGGCAGGCAGTCGCCGAGGCCGTCGCAGTAATCGTCGCGCAGCAATCTGGCCTTGCCGTCCACCATGCCGATGGCGCCTTCATGGCAGGCTGCGGCACATGCGCCGCAGCCGTTGCATTTTTCTTCGTTTATTTCAATAATTTTGCGAATCATTGTACAGCATCCTTTCGGTTCTTGAACTTACAAGCTGAGTATACTATAATCAAAAATGAAAATCTGTTGTTTGAACAACATTAGGAGGAAATATGAGTATACGATTATCCCATACACAGCTTTTTCAGGGGATTGAAGAAAAAGAGATAGAATCCTTGCTCCACTGTCTATCGGCAAAAAAGCGCGATTACCAGAAGGGAGAGATCATCCTGGCGGAGGGAGATGTCACCGAACATGTGGGCCTTGTGCTCTCGGGGATGGTTCTGATTGCCTGCGGCGACGTCTGGGGCGGCAACAGCATTTTGGGCAGTGTTGCGCCGGGAGCGGTGTTTGCCGAGGCCTACGCTTGTATTCCGGGCGAGCCGCTGCGCATTTCGGTTTCCGCGGCCGAGGATACGACGGTGCTGTTCCTGCATGTCGGGCGTGTGCTGACCACGTGCTCCAATGCCTGCCCCTTCCACGCCAGACTGGTACGCAATCTGCTGACGGTATGCGCGCACAAGAGTTTGCAGCTTTCGCAGAGAATTCTGCACACGAGCGCCAAATCGATTCGCGGCCGGCTACTTTCCTACTTTTCGGAATGCGCCAAACGTTCCGGAAATCTGGCGTTTCAGATTCCATATAATCGCCAGCAATTGGCCGATTACCTCGGTGTGGACCGCAGCGCTCTGTGCAATGCGCTTTCCAAAATGCAGAAGGAGGGGCTGATCACCTACGACCGCAACCGTTTCCTGCTGAAATCCGATTATTGGGATTGAACCGGGTCATGTGCCAGACAAAGATCCAGAAATTCCTGCACGGTGGGGGAGGGCTTGCGGCCTTTTTTCCAGATCAGCACGATCTGCGTTTCCAGTTTTGGCTCTTCCAGCGTGCGGATATGCAGCCCCTGGCACAGCCCGCGCATGGATTGCGGGAAAATTGCGGTGGCGAGTCCTTCCTGTACCCAGAGCACGGCGCCGCGTGCGTCGTCGCACCGACAGAATACGTCCGGCTCGAGCTGCTGCTCATGAAACGCCTCCATAATCAGCGGTTCATATCGGCGGTACAGGATCAACGGGCAGTCGAGCAGGTCGGAAAGGCGGATGGAGGGGTGCGCGTCCACCTGCAATTTGGGCGAGGAGACGGCGATCATCGGCTCCGTCTGCAAAACCGCCAGCTCTACTTCTTCGTGCCGCAGCGGCGTGCGCGCGACGGACACCTCGA
The DNA here is from genome assembly GCA_002305575.1 of Ruminococcaceae bacterium UBA1417. Taxonomy (GTDB): domain Bacteria; phylum Bacillota; class Clostridia; order Oscillospirales; family Acutalibacteraceae; genus Hominenteromicrobium. The sequence continues at coordinate 18,511 of DBPP01000042.1, read as the reverse complement.
TGATGCCCTCAAGCAGATTGTCGTACTGCGTGTAGGTGCTGCCGTCATATACTTCGAAATTGACGTCCGGATTTTTCTTGGTGAACGCGGCGATAAAGGGCAGGATCGTGCCGACTGTCGTGGAGGTGATGCCAAGACGCAGCACACGATTTTTTCCGGTTTTCGCAACCTCCAGTTTGGTAGAACGCGCGTAGTTTAGCAGATTGGTGGCGCGGGCGTATAGAAGCTTGCCGGCTTCCGTGAGCACGACGCCGCGGCTGCTGCGTTCAAACAGGCGCACCTGCAGGTCGTCTTCCAGCTGTCGCATCTGATAGCTCAGCGGCGGCTGGGACATGTTCAGCCGCCGCGCTGCCTCGTGGATGCTGCCGGTATCGGCAATTTCCCGAAAATATTCCAGTTGTCTGAGTTCCAAAATAAGCCCTCCTTGTGCAATGTCTAATATTTATTTTGTATTGATAGGCCATAAAAACAATAGTATTCATATTGATGATAATGGGTTATACTAGGAGTTGTCAAGAAAAAAGAATGGAGTCGGAAACATGAAAAGTCTTGCGGTTTATCTCAGGCGGTACCGGAAGGAAAGCGTGCTTGCGCCGCTTTTCAAACTGCTCGAGGTGGTGTTTGATCTGCTCGTACCCATCGTCGTTGCGCAGATGATCGACGTCGGCGTGGAAAACAACGATAAGCCGTACATCCTCGGCTGCTTTTTGATCTTGCTGTTGATGGCTGCCGTCGGTATGGGGTGCAGCTTTACGGCACAGTTCTTCGCGGCCAAGGCAAGCGTGGGCTTTGCGGCGGCGCTGCGTCAGGCCATGTTCGATCACGTGCAGACGCTCTCCTTTACGGAGCTCGATACGCTGGGCAGCGATACGCTGATCACGCGGCTGACGGACGACGTCAACCAGGTGCAGAACGGCCTTAATCTCGGACTGCGCCTGTTGCTGCGCAGCCCGCTGATCGTATTCGGCGCGATGCTCATGGCGTTCACGATCAACGTCCGTTGTGCCCTCGTATTTGCGGTGGCTATCCCGGTTTTACTGGCCGTGACGTTCACGATCATGCTGGTCAGCATCCCGCTGTTCAAAAAAGCGCAGGCCGGGTTGGATCGTGTGACGGGCCTCACGCGCGAAAACCTGACCGGTGTGCGTGTGATTCGCGCGTTTTGCCGCGAGGCACAGTCCGTCTCAGAATTTGAGGTCAGCAACCGCACGCTGACGAAATTGAACGAATTTGTCGGCCGCATCTCCGCACTGCTCAACCCCCTCACCTATGTGCTGATCAATCTGGCGACCGTATTTTTGATCAGCAACGCCGCGGTGCAGGTCAACCTCGGAGGGATGCAGCAGGGGCAGGTGGTGGCCCTGTACAACTACATGCTGCAAATTATTGTCGAGCTCATCAAGCTTGCGTCGCTGATCATTACGCTGAATAAGTCTATGGCGTGTGCGGAACGCGTAGCAGGCGTTTTACAGGTCAAAACGAGCATGGCGTATCCGGCGGAAAGCAGCGATTTGGCGGACGGTGACGATGCGGTGCAGTTTCAGAACGTCACGTTTGCCTACAAGGGTGCCGGCGCGCCAAGCCTGCGCAACATCAGCTTCACGGTGAAGAAGGGACAGACCGTCGGCATCATCGGCGGTACGGGCAGCGGCAAGACGACGCTCGTCAGCCTGATCCCGCGCTTTTACGACGCGGACGCCGGCAGAGTCCTGATCGACGGGCAGGATGTAAAAAGCTATACGCGTGAAGCGCTGTGCGAGAAGATCGGTGTTGTGCAGCAGAAATCCGTTCTGTTCAAGGGCAGTATCCGCGACAACCTGAAATGGGGCGACGAAAACGCCGCGGATGGAGCGCTCTGGGATGCACTGGAGACGGCGCAGGCCGGCGATGTGGTCCGGGATAAGCCGGGCCAGCTCGATTTCAAACTTGAGCAGGGCGGCAAGAATCTTTCCGGCGGCCAGAAGCAGCGCCTTTCCATTGCGCGTGCCCTGGTCAAGAAGCCGGAGATCCTCATTCTGGACGACAGTGCCAGCGCACTCGATTTTGCGACCGACGCCGCACTGCGCAAGGCCATTCGCGGCTTGGGCGGCGGCGTGACGACCTTTCTTGTGTCGCAGCGCATTGCGGGTATCCGGCAGGCGGACCAGATTCTGGTACTCGGCAATGGCAGTCTGGCTGGTTGCGGCACACATGAGGCGCTGATGGAAAGCTGTGCGATCTACCGTGAAATTTATTTTTCCCAGTTTCCGGAAGCGCGCGCCGCGTATGCGCAGGTGGGGGAAACACCGGAAGGGGGAAAGGCAAATGGGTAAGGCAGCACAGATTAAGTACCGGTTGAGCCAAAACAACAGCGTCATCATTCTCAAGAAACTGTTTAGAATGATCGGAAAATACAAAATTATTCTGGGACTGAGCATTCTGTTCGCGTCGGTTTCCGTGATTCTGCAGCTCTATGTGCCGATCCTGTTCGGCTCGGCGATCGACGAGATTATCGCAGCGGGGCGCGTTGACTTCACAAGCATGTGGGGGTATCTGCGGCAGATCCTCGTCGCCGTGGCGGCGTCTGCGCTGGCGTCCTGGGGCATGAGCCTGCTCAATAACCGGATGACCTACCGCATCGTGCAGGATCTGCGCGCGCAGGCCATGCGGCACATTCAGGTGCTGCCGCTGTCGTATCTCGACCGGCACAGCACCGGCGACATTGTCAGCCGCATCATCGCCGATACGGGCATCCTTTCGGACGGTCTGCTGCTCGGCTTTACGCAGCTGTTTTCCGGCATCGTGACGCTTGTGGCCACGCTGATTTTCATGTTTTCGAAGAACTTCTGGATCACGCTGATGGTGATCGTCCTCACGCCGGTGAGCTTCCTTGTGGCAAAGTTCATTGCGTCGCGTTCGTTCCGCATGTTTCACCGGCAGAGCGAAGCCAGAGGCCGTCAGACCGCTTTGATCGAAGAAATGATTGGCAACCAGAAGGTTGTCCGCGCGTTCGGATATGAAAAGCGCGCGTCGGACCGCTTTGCGGCGGTCAACGAAGAGCTGCGCCAGTGCAGCCAGCAGGCTGTTTTCTACAGCAGCCTGACCAATCCCTCGACGCGCTTTGTCAACAACGTGATCTATGCAGGGGTAGCGCTCATCGGCGCGTTTTTGATTCCCGGCGGTGCGCTCACCGTCGGCGGACTTTCCGTCCTGCTTTCCTACGCGAACCAGTATATGAAGCCGTTCAACGACATCAGCTCCGTCGTCACGGAAATGCAGAACGCGTTGGCGTGCGCGGCGCGCATTTTCGATCTGTTGGAGCAAGCGCCGGAAACGCCGGATGCGGACGGTAAGCTGGAAACAGTGCGGGGCGAGGTGGACATTCGCAACGTCGATTTCAGCTACGATAAGAGCCGCCGCCTGATTGAAAACTTCAACCTGCATGTGCAGCCGGGGATGCGTGTGGCCATTGTCGGTCCGACCGGCTGCGGCAAGACAACGCTGATCAACCTTTTGATGCGCTTTTATGATGTGGACAGCGGCGCAATCGATGTGGACGGACGCGCCATTCCCACGCTGTCCCGCCATGCGCTGCGCAGCAGCTTCGGCATGGTGTTGCAGGATACGTGGATCAAGCAGGGGACCGTGCGCGACAATATCTGCTTTGGCCGACCGGACGCCAAGGATGCGGAGATCATCCGGGCCGCCAGAGAAGCGCACAGCTGGGAATTCATCGAGCGGCTGCCGCAGGGCCTTGACACGGTGTTGCATGAGGACAGTATCAGCCAGGGACAGAAGCAGCTGCTGTGTATTACGCGCGTCATGCTTTGCCTGCCGCCGATGCTGATTCTGGACGAGGCGACCTCCAGCATCGATACGCGCACGGAGCTACAAGTACAGGAGGCATTTGACAAGCTGATGCAGGGACGCACGAGTTTCGTTGTGGCGCACCGGCTTTCCACCGTCCGCAACGCGTCTCTTATTCTCGTGATGCGCGACGGCAAGGTCATAGAACAGGGTCGCCACGAAGAGCTGCTCGCGAAGGGCGGTTTCTACAGCGATCTGTACAACAGCCAGTTCCAGCCCTCCTGATATGGGCAAAAAATTTAGGCAAAAACGCGGTATGCCGGACTGCTTGACAGTTGGCACACCGCGTTTTCGGCTTTATAGCGGTTGACTTTCCTGTTGCGGTGCGGTATTGTAACCATAGAGAAAATTTTTAAAACATTGATTTTTTTAATCTTCCTCTCATCTTTGGTGCGTATCCTATAACCATCGAAGAGATTAGATCGGAGGTATTATCGATGAAAAAAACAATAAGAAAACACAATGGAACGAAAGCGGCAGCCGTCCTTCTGGGCATCCTGGTGCTGGCAGCCAGCCTGGTGGGATGTGCGCAGAGCAGCGGTATCACGGAAACCGAGGCGACGGCGATCGCCCTGGAGCGCGCAGGCGTGGAACAGGCCGATACCGTATCGCTGCGGGTTTCGCAGGAGGAAGAGGACGGCGTGCCGGTATATGCGGTGGAGTTTGCCACGGCAGAGCGCAGCTACACGTGTGACGTGGTGCGCGGCTCCGGCGAGGTGCGGAACTTCTCGTATGATACCGCATCGGGCGCGTCGGCGCTGACACCGCAGGACAATAGCGCACCGGCAAATACCGAGGCGCAGGATTCGCAGTCGGTGGCAGAAAAGGACAACAGCACATCCGATGCAAACCAGAGTGCGGCGGCCGACGCCGTGACGGAGGAACAGGCGAAGGCCATCGCGCTGGAGCACGCGGGCGTCGCACAGGTGGACGTAACCTTCCACCGGGTCAAGCAGGATCGTGAAAACGGTCGGGCCGTATACGAGGTAGAGTTCTACGCTGGCAACGCAGAATACGACTACGAAATTGATGCCGAAACGGGTGAAATCCTGAGCTTCGATTCGGACATCGAAGGGTGGACGCTTGAAAGCTCCGGCACAACGGCCGCCGTCACGCAGGAACAGGCGCGCGACATGGTGCTGGAACGCATCCCGGGCGCCACGGCAAGCGACGTTTATATGGAGCGCGATCGGGAGGATGGGCGCGACGTCTACGAAGGCGAAGCGTACTATGACCGGACGGAATACGAGTTTGAAATCGATGCTTCAACCGGTACCTTTATCAAATGGAGCGTGGATTATCGCGATTGACCGGTAGAGCCGGAAAAATGAAGGGCGGCGCTCGGACGGAGCGCCGCCTAAAATCGGAGGGAGACGGGAAACATGCGGATTTTGATTGCAGAGGATGAGCAGGACTTGAACCGGTTGCTCAAAAAGCGCCTGAAGACCGCCGGCTACAGTGTGGACAGCTGTCTGGACGGCGAGGCGGTTTGGGATTATCTTTCCGGTGCGGAGTACGATGCGTTGGTGCTCGACATCATGATGCCCAAAATGGACGGCATTGAGGTGCTTCAAAAGCTGCGCCGGCAGGGCAATCCGCTCCCGGTGCTCCTGCTGACGGCGCGGGACAGCATCGAAGACCGCGTGAAAGGGCTGGACGCCGGAGCGGACGACTACCTCGTGAAGCCCTTTGCGTTTGAAGAACTGCTGGCCCGTTTGCGCGTGCTCCTGCGCAAGCCCTCGGGAGAAAAAACCAGTGTCTTGCAGGTGGGTGAGTTGAAGCTCCGTCTGGACACCAGTCAGGCATTTCGTGGGGAAGAGGCGCTGCGCCTTTCTTCCAAGGAATTTTCCCTCCTGCGATATATGATGCAGAATGCGGGCATTGTCCTCAGCCGCGATAAGCTGGAGCAGCATGTGTGGAATTACGATTACGCCGGCGGCTCCAATGTCATCGACGTTTATATCCGCTACCTGCGCAGGAAAATCGACGAGGGGCATGACAAGAAATATATCCATACCGTGCGCGGATACGGATATGTGTTGAAGGATGATGCGCCATGAAACGGCTTTCGCTCAAAACACGGCTGGTGCTGCTCCATACAGGCATGATGACACTCGTGGTGTGCGGCGTGCTGGCCGTCCTGTTTTCCGCCGGATTTCGCGAGATTATGACGAATGTCCGCGGCACGCTGGAAGCGCGCGTCGCACGGGCTATGGAGTACATCGAGTACACGCAGGGCAGGCTGGAGTTTGACACGGATCTTCTTGCGCTTGACAACGGCGTGTACCTCTCGGTTTACGAACCCGACGGCCAGACCCTGTTGTACGGGCGGTTGCCCTATGGCTTTGCGTATGACCTGCCTTTTTCGGAAGGGGAGCTGCGCACGGTGACAGCCGGCGACACGGAATACTGTGTTCTGGATATCCGCGTCCCGGTGGAAGGATATCACGAGCTGGTTTTGCGCGGCGTGATCTCTGTCAGCGATGCGGAGCGCGATTTCCGCTACACGCTGCGGCTTGCCCTGATTCTCTCTCCGGCGCTGGTACTTGTGACGGCGGTCTGCGGGTATCTCCTCAGCCGCCGGGCGCTCCGGCCCGTGGCGCAGATTACGCGCACAGTGCGGGATATCCGGGAGCAGAAGGATCTTTCCCGGCGCGTTCGGCTTGGGGAGGGGCGCGATGAGATCTACACGCTGGCGCAGACGTTTGACAGCTTGCTCGATGCGATCGAAGCCGGCGTCAAGCGGGAAAAGCAGTTTTCCAGCGACGTTGCCCATGAGCTGCGTACACCGCTGACCGTGGTGCTGATGCAGTGTGAGGAACTGCTTGCAGAGGAGACAATTTCGCCCGAGAGCCGCCGGGCTGTGGAAACCATACACCGCAAAGTGCGGGCGATGGCTGAAATGGTTTCGCAGCTGCTCCTGCTTTCCCGGGCGGATCAGGGTCGGGAGCAGCTGTGTGTTGAGACGCTGGATTTCAGCGAACTCAGCCAGCTGGAAGCGGAAACCTTCACGGAAATGGCCGCGCAGCGCGATATTGTATTGGAAGCGGATATTCAGCCGGATATCCGGATCAACGGCGACCAGACCCTGCTCCTGCGCCTTTGGGGCAACCTGCTGCAAAACGCCGTGACCTATGGCAAAGTCGGCGGACACATCTGGATGTCTGTTCGGAAGGACGGCAACCGGGTGCAGTTGCAGGTGCGCGACGACGGGATCGGTATCGCGCCCGAACATCTTCCGCGCATTTGGGACCGTTTTTATCAGGCATCGCCCGCGAGAAACTCGGAGAGCAGCGGCCTCGGCCTTTCTATGGTCAAATGGATTGTGGAGGCCCATGGCGGGGAAATCCGGGTGGAAAGCACAGAAGGGGAGGGGACCGTTTTCACCGTCTGGCTGCCGCTTGCGGCGGACACGGCGGAAAGCGTTTGACTTCTCACGGCGTCTGGTGCATCGGCCAGTGCATCAGACGCCGCGTTTTAAAAAGACCACCGTATTATAGAAAAAAAGGCCGCCCGCTGGCAGCCTTTTTCCACAAAACGGCGCCTGCGCAATTTCTGCGCGGCGCCGCTTCTTTGTTTATTTTGCGATGAAGTGCTTCACAACGCTCTGACCGTCAAAATACGCGGCCCGGGTCAGGTTGATGCCGGCATGCATGAGCAGCGCGCCGGAGTAAACCTCGCCGGTTTCCGTATCGGTGTAGAGCTTTTCCGGGTCGAGCCCGCGCAGACGCTGAATGTAGAGCATCGACTCCGGCATACGCATGACGACGCTGGTGAGCATCGCTTCGTTTTTGTCGGGCGAGACAAATTCCCACGTGCAGCGGAACGGGTTGTCCGTCGGTGCGATCAGGCGGTAGAAATCGCCCTCGCGTACCAGCTTGTTGTATTTGTGGTAATCGGCAATCTGCTGGCGGACTTCCGCTTTTTCTTCGTCGGTGAGCTTTCTGGGATCCAGCTCGTAGCCGAAGGTACCGCACATGGCGACGTTGGCGCGCGTCGAGAGCGGCGTGCGTTCGCGCGCGGCGACATGCGCGCCGAAGGTCGAAACCGGGTAGCACATGGAAGTGCCGAACTGGATGGTCAGTCGCTCAATGGCGTCGGTGTTGTCGCTGCACCAGATCTGCGGCGAGTAGTACAGCATGCCGGGGTCAAAGCGCCCGCCGCCACCCGAGCAGTTCTCAAAGAGGATGTTTGGAAAAGCCTTGACGAAGCGGTCCATCAGGTCGTAGGTACCGAGCACGAAACGGTGCATGATTTCCTTCTGGCGCTCCGGCGGCAGAAGGGCGGAACCGGCCTCCGAAATGTTGCGGTTGAAGTCCCACTTTACGTAATCGATCTTGTTTTTCGAGAGCACGCTGTACATTTGCTCGAAAATATTGTCGCGCACGTCAGCTCTCGACATATCCAGTACAAACTGGTTGCGGCCCGGCGAATTCTCGCGGCCCTTCACATGCAGGCACCAATCGGGATGCGCACGGTAGAGGTCGCTGTCGGGTGAGATCATTTCCGGCTCATACCAGATGCCGAATTTGAGCCCCTCGGCGTTGACGCGTTCAATCAGCTTTGCCAGACCGCCCTTGAGCTTCTTTTCGTTGACGTACCAGTCGCCGAGCGAGGAATTGTCGGAATCGCGGTGGCCGAACCAGCCGTCATCCATAACAAGCATATCGACGCCCAACTGCGCGGCTTCATGGGCGAAGGCCACAAGCTTGTCGTCGTCGAAATCGAAGAATGCGGCTTCCCAGCTGTTGATGAGCACCGGACGTTCCACATCGCGCCACGGGCTTTTGATGAGGTGCTTCCTGTAAGCGCGGTGGAAAATGCGGCTCATTTCGCCGATTCCCTTATCGGTGTAGACCATGACGGCTTCCGGTGCGGTGAAGCACGCACCCGGCTCGAGATGCCATGTGAAATCGGTCGGATTGATGCCGGCCAGCAGGCGCGTGGTGCCGATGGAGTCCACCTCAATGTCGATCGAAAAGTTGCCGCTGTACACGAGGTTGACGCCATATACATCGCCGTTCTCTTCCGTGGCGTCGTGCTGTTTGAGAGCGACAAACGGGTTGTGGTTGTGCGAGGAGGAGCCGCGCTTGCTGCCGATGGACTGGATGCCGTGGCACAGCGGGCGGGACGTCACAGTGCGCTCCTTGTTCCATTTGCCATACAGATGCACCATGTCGTAATCGAAAGCCGGAAGCTCCAGACAAGTGCTGTATACGCGCTCAAGATCCATGGCGGCATCGGATTGGTTCTCGACCATTACGCTGCGCGTCATCACCGGCATGTCCGTGTATACGGTGTAGTAAAGCTTCACGACCGCGCCGGTCACATCATCGCGTGCGGTGATTTCGAGCGTTTCGCTGTCACCGGTTTCGTCGCGCATGGCGGGCAGGCCACACAGCGCCGGCTTTTCCGCGAGAATGCGGTGGGAAACATAGCGGATATCAGTGGAAATATCGCCGTTCTTATTGCGAATCTGCAAGGCGGAAATGCGGTAGTCGCCGGTGCCGTTGCAGGAGTACTCGCTGGGTTGTACGTCAGGCGAGAAGCCGGTACCCACAAAATGCGGATTATCCGGCGAGAAAGAGGCAAACATCCCGCGGTCCAGCATGGAGAGCAGGTTGTCATCCGGCAGGTACGCGCCATAGTACAGGTGCAGCAGATAGCCCGCATCATGAATGGCAATGGCATAACTGGTGGAGGCTGTGTCGAGCTTGAAAATTTTTCTCGAAGCGTCAAAGGTAATGGCCATACGACAAATCCTTTCCAAAAAAATTCATGGGGTTCTGCTTTCATTATAACGGCTTCGGCGAGGCCGTGCAATAGGCATTTTGTTGTCTTATTTTGCTTCTTTGTGCAGTAGACTCGCCAGTGTCGACCGAAAAGAAGGCGGTTTGATGTCCCAAAGGTATATAAAAAAGAAAGTGCGGACAAATTTTAAAAAAGTCTTTACTTTTCAGGTTCGTTGTACTATAGTTATAATAGATATGAAAGCGGTTGCAGGAAGAAGTTTCTGTGCAGCTTGCTTTAAATTTTAATAATTCAATCCTTAAGGAGGCAATCCACATGGCAAAAATCATCGGCAAGTCTTTACCGAACATGCCCTGGCAGGACAAGCCGCAGGGCTATGACAAGCCTGTATGGCGTTATGACCAGAACCCGATTATTCCTCGTGACCTGATCCCCACATCCAACAGCATCTTCAATTCGGCGGTTGTTCCGTTTGAGGGCAAATATGCCGGCGTGTTCCGCTGCGACAACCGCGGCCTGATGATGGACATCTTCGCGGGCTTCTCGGAAGACGGCATCCACTGGAATATCAACCATGACCCGATTGATTTCCAGCCCGCTCCCGGCTGCGATCCGTGCGTTACGCGCAAGGAATACCGTTATGATCCGCGTGTCTGCTTCATCGAGGATAGATACTACATCACCTGGTGCAATGGCTTCCACGGCCCGACGATCGGCGTGGGCTACACCTATGATTTCAAGACCTTCTATCAGCTCGAGAACGCGTATCTGCCGTACAACCGCAACGGCGTTCTGTTCCCGAGAAAGATCGGCAACAACTTCGCGATGCTCAGCCGTCCTTCCGATACGGGCCACACCCCGTTTGGCGATATTTTCTACAGCGAGAGCCCGGATATGACGTACTGGGGCAAGCACCGCTATGTGTTCGGCACGAGCAAGATTGCTGGCTGGCAGGCAAAGAAGGTTGGCCCTGGCCCCACCCCGATCGAAACCGATGAGGGCTGGCTGATGATTTATCACGGTGTTCTCAATTCCTGCAACGGCTTTGTCTATCGCTTTGGCGTTGCGCTGCTCGATATTGATAAGCCGTGGATTGTCAAGGAAAGAGGCCTCTTCTATGTCTTTGGTCCGGAAGAGGATTACGAGCTGACCGGCGATGTGCCGAACGTCACGTTCCCCTGCGCGACGCTTACCGATGCCGATACGGGCCGTATTACGATCTACTACGGCGCGGCGGATACCGTTACGGGTATGGCGTTCACAACGGTTGACGAGCTGCTTTCTTATATGAGAAAATATCCGCATCCGGTTGACTGATTGTATAAAATATAGCATTTTTGGCAGGCGCTTCTGTGCGAAGCGCCTGTTTTTTGTAAATTTATAGGCTTTTGGCCTAAATCGTGCTGGAATTTTTCGTGCGGAATTGTTAGTTTTTTGAATTGTCAAGCGCCTTGTTTTTCAGTAAAATAAAGGTAAGGATTTTGACTTAAAAGGAAATGTACAAACGCGTATAAATCGGCGCGCGATCGCCAAATCTAAGAAGGGAATTCTTGGCAGCGCCTGAAAGGATTGATTACATGGCACTCGAAAAAATGGATATCTACTACAACAGTGTCGCAGAAACCTATGACGAGCGTGTTCACCGCGCAACGACGGATGAAGACGGCTATATTGTGCGTACAGTGTCTGCTTTTCCGATGCAGGAAAATCTGAACATCGTCGATATCGGAGCCGGCACGGGCCTGCAGCTCAAACCGCTTCTTGAGCAGAGTGAAACGCTGCGCGCTACCTGTGTGGACTGCTCCAGCAAGATGCTTTCAAAATTGAAAAAGAATCTTGCGGCGTACGGCGACCGCGTGCAGACCGTGACGGCGGATTTTTTTGACCACGATTTTGGCTTTGAATTTTACGACGGTGCGCTTTCCGTGATGGCGCTGCATTATTACAGCGATGTGCAGAAATTGCAACTGTATAAGAACCTGCGCACGGGCATCAAGGCGGGAGGATTTTTCCTCCTGACGGATAAATTTGCGCCCACGCAGAATTATCAGGATTTCTGTCGCAGTGAATTTGACCGCAAGCGCAATGAAGCGCGGCAGCCGGAGGGGCATTATTACACCTTTACGCCGCTCACCGTTGCGAACGAAGCCGCCCTGCTTTTTAAGGCGGGCTTTGCGGAAGTACAGGTCTGCTGGGCGAAATCCAACACGGCGGTGCTTTTGGCTACAAAATAAATTTGGATTTTTCTGGGGGCGGTTTGCCAATAGGGTTGACCGCTCCCTTTTTCTATGCTATACTGGATTTGTTTCAAACGCAACTATTTGGGGTGGGTTCAGTGAATTTGTTCAACACAGCGCGTATTCTCAGGCAGGAACCGGTCACAGGGGAAATTCCACCGGTCAAAAGTCTTCTTCGGGACACCGTGAATATGGCGTGGCCGTCCATCGTGGAATCGTTTCTGGTGGCGCTGGTCGGCTTTATCGATACGATCATGGTGAGCGTGCTCGGCTCGTATGCCATTGCAGCGGTTGGTCTTACACAACAGCCGAAATTCCTTGGCATCGCGGTTTTCATGGCGATGAGCACGGCGATCTCCGCCCTGGTGGCCCGACGGCGCGGAGAGCAGAACCGCGAGAGTGCAGTGCGCATTTTACGCATGTGTATTCTTGTTACACTGGTGCTGACGGTGATCATCAGTCTGGTCTGCGTGTTCTTGGCCGATCCCATCATCCGCTTTGCGGGTTCTGCGGAAGATACGCACGAAGCGGCTGTGGAGTATTTCCAGATCCTGATGGGCGGCATTGTGTTTACCACCATTATGCTGATCATCAACGCAGCGCAGCGCGGTGCAGGCAATACCAAAATCGCCATGCGCACGAACATCGTTTCCAATCTGGTCAACATTGTCTTTAATTATCTGCTGATCGGCGGCAATCTTGGATTCCCGGCCCTTGGCACGCGCGGCGCGGCCATTGCGACGGTGATCGGCTCTGTCGTCGGCTGCGGCATGTCCGTTGCCTCCATGTTTTCCCGGCAGTCGTTCGTTTATATCCGCGGGGTACGGGGCTGGATCTCCTCGCGCTTTGACATTCGCTCCCTGCTGAATGTCGGTTCCAGTGCGCTTGTGGAACAGGTATTCCTGCGTATCGGTTTTTTGCTGTTTGCAATCACGGTTGCGAACCTCGGCACAACGCCCTATGCAGCGCATCAGGTCGGTATGAATATGATGAGCCTGTCGTTCTCGTTCGGCGACGGATTATCGGTGGCTTCCGTTGCGTTGATCGGCCGCAGCTTGGGACAGGAGCGGCGTGATCTCGCAAAACTCTATGCCGCCATGAGTCAACGGCTAGGCCTGCTTTGCGCGTTTGTGATGTCCATGGTGTTCCTGTTTTTTGGGCGCAATCTGTTCTCGCTGTTCTCAAACGAACCGGAAATTCTTGATATTGGCGTGATGATCATGCGCATCCTCTGCTTCGTCATCTATCTGCAAATTTCGCAGGTCGTGTTCTTCGGTTGCTTGCGTGGCGCCGGCGATACAAAGTATACGGCGCTGGCCTCGCTGATCAGTGTTACGATCATCCGTCCGGGCCTGAGCTGGCTGCTCTGCTATCCGCTCGGTCTCGGTCTGTTCGGCGTTTGGATGGGTCTTGTTGGCGACCAGTTCATGCGTTTCCTGCTCGGCTATATCCGCATGAAGCAGGGCAACTGGCTGAAGATCAAAATTTAAAGGACGCGCTTTGACGTCAAAAAAGCCGCAGCTTCTGCGTTTATGCACAGAAAGCTGCGGCAATTTTTTATTATGAGGATGTCGGTGTATTTTGGAGAACAAAACACGTCTCAATCCCGTAATACCGGAAGCAACGCAATGCGGTGGCGTCGATGCGTTCGCCGCAGGCGACAATGGGCACCGCAGGCGGACAGCCGACTGTGGCGCTTGCGAGCACGCGGCCGAGACAATTTTCCACCGGAAACGGCTCCATGGGGGAAAACATGGCCGTGCGCGGCGAACATACGCGCGCGGGCCGACCCGGGATCGGCGGCGCATCCAAAATCGGCGCACGCCGCGGTACGGCGCACAGCGCGCGCTCAAGCCGAGCGAAATCGGCCGACGAGGTTTCCGGCGTGAACATCGCAACGAGATAATCGGGATCGTGAAATTCGAAGAGAATATCCTCCGCCAGCAAGCGCGTGGCCAGTGCGTCGCCCGTCCAGCCGAAGGCCTTCGGTGCGAGTGTCAGCTTCGTCTGCTCTGCACCGCGGATGGCAAGGCCGTGCGCGGCAAGACGCGCTTTGAGTGCGGCTGTGCGCGCCGCCGTTTCGCGCAAGCGTGCGGGGTAATCTCCGGCCAGCATGCGGTTCACTGCGTCGAGCGACTGTAAAATCAGGTACGAGGGACTTGTGGAGGCGAACATGGCGAGCGCATTTTCGGCTTGCTCCGCAAGCATGGCCGGTGCGTGTGCGGAAAAGTGCAGGTAGGCGGCGCCTGTCAACGCGGGCAGCGTCTTATGCGCCGAATCACAGCAGATATCCGCGCCGAGATCGAGCGGGTGACACGGCTCAGGCAAAAAATGCAGGTAGGCGCCGTGCGCGTTGTCGACGAGTAACAGCGTGTCGTGGCGGCGGCAAACCGCCGAAAGCGCACGGATATCGGCGAGATTGCCGAGATAATCCGGGCTGGTGATGTAAACGGCAGCTGGTTTTTCGTGTGCGGCAAAGTAGGCTTCGAGCGCTTCGGGTTCGACGGTACAGGTGATGAGGCTTTCCGGATTCTCGGGGAAGAGCCAGTCAATATCGAGGCCCGTCAGCGCAGCAGCGGTCAGGAAGACCTTGTGCGCGTTGCGGCCCGCTGCAATGACCGGGCGCAGACCGTTCGCCTTTGCGTGGAGCGCCGCCAGATACAGCATCGCGCGGATACACAGGGAGGAACCTTCCGCGGCGTAGAGCGTCCGCGCCGCGCCGAACAGGTGCGCAGCGTTTTCCTCACTCTGCCGAATGATGCCCTTGGCGTGGTACAGCTCGTCCGCACCGTCAAATTCCGTGATGTCGAGCGGTTCCATGCCGAGCAAAGCATGGCCCTTATGGCCGGGCATGTGCAGGCGCAGCGCGTTTCCCGCGCAGTAGTCCCGCACAAAATCGCAGATCGGTGTCTCCATCATTTGGCTTCAAAGGCTTTCGAAGCTTCCAGCATGATCGCACACTCCATGCGCTTTTTGAAAAGCTCGCAACCGGCCTTGTACACGCCGCGCACCGAACCGGTCGCGTGGTAGGCGTTTGCCGCGCAGCCGCCCGAACAGTACAGGCGTGCCCAGCAGTCGCGGCATTCCTCGTGTGCGTAGACGTTGCAGCTCGCAAAATCCTGTTGAATTTCGGTGTTCGTCACGCCGGTCCAGACATCGCCGAGCTTGAATTTTTCCTCGCCGACAAACTGGTGACAGGGGTAGAGATCGCCCCAGGGCGTGACCGCCATGTATTCGGTACCGGAGCCGCAACCGGAAATGCGCTTGTAGATACATGGACCGCCGGTCAGATCAATCATGTAATGGTAAAAGGTGAAGGGCTGGCCGGCGCGGCGGCGCTCCAGCATCAGCTTCGCGAGCTGTTCGTACTGGTCCTTGACGATTTCGATATCCTCCGCTGTCAGACCAGCCGGATCGCCTGGTGCACAGACAACCGGTTCCATGCTCAGCTCCGTAAAGCCAAGGTCGAGCATTTGTTGGATGTCCTTCACAAAGTCTGGATTTGCGTGTGTGAATGTGCCGCGCATGTAGTAATTTTTGCCGCCACGCGCCGCGACGAGCTTCTGAAATTTCGGCACGATTTTCTCCCAGCTGCCGTTGCCCGCGTAGTCGACGCGGTAGCGGTCGTGGATTTCCTTGCGGCCGTCCAGACTCAAGACAACGTTGCTCATCTCGCGATTGACGAAGTCGATCACATCATCGTCGATCAGCACACCGTTTGTGGTCAGTGTAAAGCGGAAGTTTTTGTTGCATTCCTTTTCGCGGCTGCGCGCGTAGGCGACGAGCTGCTTGACCACGTCGTAATTCATCAGCGGCTCGCCGCCGAAGAAATCCACCTCCAGATTGTGCCGGCTGCCCGAATGCGCGATCAGGAAATCGAGCGCCTGCCGGCCGACTTCAAAAGACATGATGGCGCGATCACCGTGGTACTTGCCCTGACTCGCGAAGCAATAGGCGCAGTTGAGGTTGCAGGTGTGCGCCACATGCAGGCAAAGTGCCTTGACAACGTTCGCGCTTTTCTGCTTCAGTGTGCCGGCGATCGGCTCGAAGGTGTCCGGCGCGAAAAGTTTGCCGGCAGCCTTGAGCTGTTCGATCTGCGTGTAGCATTCGTCGATGTCCTGCGCGGTCACATCCGCACGGCCCCTGTATTTTTCGAGCATAGCGTCCCGGATCTCTTCGCGCGTGCTTTCTTCATACAGGCCGATAATGTCGTAGGCGACCTCGTCCACCACGTGCACAGAGCCGGAGCAGACGTCCAGCACAATGTTGAGTCCGCCGAGTTTGTAGCGATGTATCATATCTGAAAATTCCTTTCCTTTGGAAAAAAGTTCCCGTACATGAAAAATGCCGCCAGAAGGCGGCATTTTGGGCGCTTCGAAGGGCGCAATCTGTACTTTCCTTACAGACAAAAATAAACAGAAAAGCGAAATTACTTCGTTTCCTTGTTTTCGCACTGCTGATTCGCAATGCCGCAGCTCGTCTTGCAGGCAGACTGGCAGGACGTCTGGCACTCGCCGCAGCCCCCCGTCTGGGCGCTGGCGCACAGGTTCCGGGTTTCCAAGGTCTTAATATGCTCCATGGTTACAACCTCCCACGTAAAATCACAGCGCGATTATAGCACGTTCTCGCCCCAAAGTCAATCGTTCCCGCCCCCAAGAGGGGCTAAGAAGGGGGGATTTATGGGGGCGGCATTGTAAAATGCCCCGATTCCGGGGCGGCTTCGTTGACATCCGGGGCGAATATGATACAATTAAGGCTTGGATAAACGGCGGGCGGCAAAGCGCCCCCGCGACAGGGAGGAAGTTGTATGCAGAGCATTTGTGTCCCCGCCCTGGACGCCCAGATCCCCCAGGCGACGGATTTCATCCGGCAGGGCCTGGCCCGGTACAAGGTGAAGTCCAAGGCCCTGGGCCAGGCCGTGCTGCTGGCCGAGGAGGCCCTGGTGAGCCTAAACCGGCACGCCCCCCAGGGCGCCCATGTCCAGATCGCCCTGGTGAAGCGGATGGGCGGCGTGTCGGTGCGGCTGAGCGCCCCCGGCCAGGCCTTCCAGCTGGACCAGGCCATGGATTTGGGCCTGGACATGGACCTGGACCAGGAGGGCGGCGAGGCCGAATCGGCCATCCGGGGCCTGCTGTTCAACGCCTACCGGGACAAGCTGCGCTACAAGCACCACGGTGGGCGCAGCACCGTGCTGATTACCGCCCAGCCCGCCCAGCGCCGCCTCATCTACCTGACCCTGGGCGCCCTGGCCCTGGCCGTCGTCCTGGGGCTGATCCTGCGGGCCGTGCTGTCCCCCGGCGCCGCCGGCGCGCTGGACCAGTACGCCCTCACCCCCATCAAGACCATGTTCCTCAACGCCCTGAAGATGGTGGTGGCGCCGGTGGCCTTCTTCTCCATCCTCTCCTGCGTCTCCCAGTTCTCCAGCCTGTCGGAGCTGGGCAAGACCGGGGCCAAGGTGATGGGGCTGTATATGGCCACCACCCTGGCCGCCATCGCCGTGGGCGCGGGGGTCTATTTCCTGTGCCAGCCGGGGAGCGGCGTGGAGCCCCTGGCCGCCCAGGCCGCTCAGGCCGCCCAGAGCCTGTCCGCCCAGGACGCCCAGGTGGACGTGCTGGGCACCATCGTCAACATCGTCCCCGACAACCTGGTCCGGCCCTTCCTGGAGGCCGATATGCTCCAGGTCATCTTCGTGGCCATCCTGTGCGGCGCGGCGGTGGGCATGATCGGCGACTACTCCAAGCCCCTCAAGGACTTCTTCGAGGCCTGCAACACCCTCTTCCTCAAGATCACCACCATCATCGTGGGCTTCATCCCCCTGGCGGTGTTCTGCTCGGTGTGCTCCCTGGTGATGCTCACCGGCGGCCAGACCCTGGCCTCCTTGGTGGGCTTCCTGGCCTCGGTGCTGCTGGGCATGGCCTGCATGGTGGCCCTGTACTGCCTGCTCCTCCTGGCGGTGGGCAGGCTGGACCCCCGAATCTTCCTGCGCAAGTACGCCCCCTCCATGCTCACCACCTTCAGCCTGGGCTCCAGCAACGCCGCCGTGCCCTACACCATGCAGGTGTGCCGGGATGAGCTGGGGGTGTCCCCCAAGGTGTGCGCCTTCTCCATCCCCCTGGGCGCTACGGTGAATATGGACGGCACCTGCGTCTACCTGGTCGTGGCCGCCCTGTTCCTGGCCAGGGTCTACGGGGTGGCCGTGGCCCCGTCGGACCTGGCGGGCATGTTCTTTTCCGTGCTGGTGCTGTCGGTGGGCGCGCCGGGCATCCCCGGCTCCGGGCTGGTGTGCCTGTGCGTGCTGCTGGTGCAGATGGGCGTCCCCGTGGAGGCCGCCGGGCTGATCATGGGGGTGGACTCCATCGTGGGCATGTTCCGGGCCGCCTCCAATACCACCGGCGACGTGGCGGTTTCCCTGATCGTGGCCAAGCTGGACCGACTGCTGGACCTGGCCGTGTACAACCGGAAAAAGGCGGCCTGAGCGGGCCGCGGATGGGGGGCTCCTCCCCTTTAACCGCTCCCGGCTCCGCCCCGGCAGGACCCTTCAGGGGCCGGTGAGAGCGCTTCGCCGGGGGCGTTGGGCCCTGGGCCCGGCAGGGGAGAGGGCGTTCCCCGGTCCCGGGAGGGTAGTCCGGAAAAAATGGCCCGAACCGGGCAGGCCCCGGCCGCGCTGGCGCGGCCGG